>NZ_JAIFZO010000001.1:15909-684760 GCF_026341275.1 Streptomyces ortus | reverse complement strand
CCCCGCCGCCCGCCATTTCCGCACCCGGTGCTCTCCGCCGGGAGCCACCCACGGGTCGCCCCCCTCCACCGCGTCCACCCACTCCGGGCCAGGGTCCACCGAGGACCGCACCCCCGGATCAGGTTCCAGAACGGCCGCCATCAACTGCCGCGTGTACGGATGCCCGGGCGAGGCGAAGACCGACTCCGTCGGCCCCTCCTCGACCACCACCCCCCGCCACAGCACGACCACCCGGTCCGCGATCCCCCGCACCACGGCCAGGTCGTGGCTGATGAACAGACACGCCAGCTCCCACTCCCGCCGCAGATCGTCGAGCAGGCGCAACACGTCGGCCTGCACGGACACGTCGAGGGCCGTCGTGATCTCGTCCGCGATCAGTACGTCCGGTTCGCCCGCGAGCGCCCGCGCGATCCCGATCCGCTGCCGCTGCCCGCCGGAGAGCTGCGCGGGCAGCCGCTCCGCGAGGGCGGGGTCCAGTCGTACGTCGGAGATGAGCTGCCGGGCGCGCGCGGCGGTCTCTGCACGCGAGTCCGTCGTGCCGAAGAACCGCAACGGCCGCCGCACCGCGTCCCCCACGGACCGGCGCGGGTTGAGGGAGGTGTCGGCGTTCTGGAAGACGAGCTGAACCCGCCGCCGCAGCGCCGACGGCCGTTTCCCGGCCGGCCGGGCGAGGTCACCGGATTCGTCGCCCGAGCCGTGCGTCATGGTGCCGCCGGACGGCATACGCAGCCCCGCCAGCGCCCAGGCGAGCGTGGACTTCCCGCTCCCCGACTCCCCGACCAGCGCGAGGACTTCACCGCGCCGGACGTCGAAGGAGACACCGTCCACAGCGCGACTGGACCCGTAGTCGATCACCACGTCCCGCGCGGCCACGGCCACGGGAGCCTCCGCGGGGATCACCGCCCTCGGCCGCACCTCTCGCTCACCCTTCTCCCCCACCCGCGCGAGACCCTCGTCGTCCAGCCGCGGCACGCTCGCCAACAGGCGTCTGGTGTACGGGTCCTGGGGCTTCGCGAAGAGCCGTCCCGTCGGAGCGGTCTCCACGATCCGGCCGGATCTGAGCACCACCACCTCGTCGGCCATGTGCGCGACCACTCCGAGGTCGTGGCTCACCAGGACGGCGGACAGGCCGAGTTCGTCCCGCAGAGCGCCGATCAGGTCGAGAACACCGCGCTGGGTGACGACGTCGAGTCCGGTCGTCGGCTCGTCGAGGACGAGGACCTGGGGGCGGGCCGCGATGGCCATGGCGATGGCGACGCGCTGCTGCTGGCCGCCGGAGAGTTCGTGCGGGTAGCGCCGGGCGAGTTCGGCGGGGCGGGGCAGCCGGACCTGTTCGAGGAGGTCCACCACGGGTACGTCACCGCCCGCCTCGGCGATCTGGCGTCCGATGCGCATGGAGGGGGTCAGGGCGTGGCCCGCGTTCTGCGCGACCATGGCGACGGTGCCGCCCCGCAGCCGTCTCAGCTCCCGGGCGGACAGGGCGAACACGTCGGCGCCGGCGACGTGCACCGAGCCGCCCGTCACCCGCGAGCCGTGCCGCAGATGCCCGAGCAGGGTGGCCGCGACGGTGGACTTGCCGCTTCCCGACTCGCCGACCAGGGCGAGGGTCTGCCCCGGCCGCACCTCCAGGGACATCTCGCGCACCACGGGCACGTCACGGCCGCCCGAACGGTAGGCCACGGACAGCGAGTTCACGGACACCAGTGACGATGTCACCGGAACGGCGACGGCTGCGGCGGTCATCAGGACCCCTCCCTGATCCGGTCGACGCCCCATGCCTTGGAGAAGCCGTCGGCCGCGAGGTTGAGCCCCACCACGAGTGTGGCCAGGGCGATGATCGGTGCGAGGCTCGCCATCGGGACGACGGTGATGGCGGTGCGGTTCTCGGCCACCATCAGGCCCCAGTCGGGCGTCGGCGGGTCGGCGCCGAAGCCGAGGAAGGACAGCGACGAGATCAGCAGGACGACCCAGGAGGCCCGCATGGCGAACTCGACGCACACCACGTCGGTGATGTTCGGCAGGATCTCGCGGCGCAGGATCGCCCAGGTGCTCTCGCCTCTGGCCCGTGCCGCGGTCACGTAGTCGGCGGGCGCCACCGCGAGGGCGGCGCCCCGGACGACGCGTACGACCTGGGGCACGTACACGACCGCGATGGCGAGGACGATGACCGAGGGGCCGGTGCCCAGCGCGGTGACGACGACCAGCAGGGCGAGCACCGACGGGATGGAGAGGACGGCGTCGAGGACCCGGCCCAGCACGTCGTCGAACCAGCCGCCCCGCAGCGCCGCCGCACAGCCGACGACCGTGCCGATCAGCAGGGTGACGAGGGTCGCGGCGACGGAGACACCGATCGCGTACCGGCCGCCGTACAGGACGCGGGCCAGCACGTCGCGGCCGTACTGGTCCGTGCCCGCCCAGTGGCTCCCGCTGGGGCCGAGCAGCGCCTGGTCCGCGTTGTTGGCGATGGGATCGTACGAGGTGAGGACCGGTGCGAGCAGGGCGATCAGGACGTGGACGGCGACGATGGTGAGGCCGATGGCCGCCGCCCGTGAGGAGCGCACCGTGCGCCAGGCGCGGGCCGCCGCGGACGGTGGTGGGGCGGGGGCCGCGGGTGCGTCCGCCGGGGTGTCGAGGGTGGTCATCGGGTCCTCCCGCGCGTACGGAGCTTGGGGTTGAGGGCCATGGCGCCGAGGTCGGCGGCCAGGTTGCAGACGACGTACACGACCGCGCTGATCAGGGCGATGGCCTGGATGACGGGCAGGTCCCGGTTCTGGACGGAGGCGAGCATCAGCTTTCCGATGCCGGGGTAGTTGAAGACGTTCTCGACGACGGCGACGCCGCCCGCGAGCCAGGCGACGTTCAGGGCGATGACGTGCAGGGTCGGCAGCAGTGCGCTCGGCAGTGCGTGCCGGGTGACGACCCGCCACGTGGACAGGCCCTTGAGGCGGGCCGTGGTGACGTACTCGCTCGCCATGACGTCGATGACCGAGGTACGGGCCATCCGGACGATGTACGCGGCCATGACGATCGCGAGGGCGAGGGCGGGCAGCCAGACGGCGGGCATGAGTTGGCCGACGCTCGCCTCGGGGCCGTACAGGACGACCGCGGGGAACCACGGGAGGGCGACCGAGAAGCAGAGGACGAGCACAGTGGCGACGACGAACTCGGGGACGCTCATGCCGACCAGGCCGACCGTGGAGATGAGGTGGTCCGGCCAGCGGTCGCGGTACAGGCCGGCGAGGATGCCGAGGACGATCGATCCGGTGACGGCGAACAGGACCGTCACCAGGGCGATGAGCGCCGAGTTGCCGAGGTACATGGCGACTTCGGAGCCGACCGCCTTGCCGGAGACGAGGGAGAGCCCGAAGTCGCCGTGCAGGGCGCCGCCGATCCAGTCGGCGTACCGCTCCCAGGCCGGCTGGTCGAGTCTCAGTTTCTCGCGCAGGGCGGCGACCGCGTCGGGGGTGGCGTCCTTGCCGAGGACCTGGGTGGCGACGTCGCCGGGCAGGGCCTGGACGGCGAGGAAGACCAGGACGGAGGAGAGGACGAGCGTGCCGAGGGCGGCGAGGACGCGGCGGGCGATGAAGGAGAGCATGGTCAGGCTCCCTTCAGGCCGATGCCGAGGTAGTCGAACTCGAAGCCGTGCTCGGCGTAGCCGCGTACCTTGCGCGAGATGCCGACGAGCCGGTCGGCGAACATCGGGGTCATCGCCCCGCCCTTCTCGACGACGAAGGTCTGGGCCTCGCCGTACAGTTCGCGCCGCCGCTCGTCGTCGGTCTCCTGCCGGGCCCGGTCGAGCAGCGCGTCGAACGCCTTGTCCGACCAGGCGGTCTCGTTGTAGGAGGAGCCGCCGCGGAAGACCTGCGTGAACAGCTGGTCGACGGGTCTGCCGGTGTACCAGTAGGTGGCCATGAGCGGCTTCTTCATCCAGATCTGCGTGTAGTACGAGTCCGCCGCGGCCGTCTTCACCCGGACACGGATCCCGGCCCGCCGGGCCGAGTCCTGGTAGGCGAGGGCCATGGGCGTGAAGACCGGGTCGTACGAGGAGGTGTACAGGTCGACCGTCAGGCCCTCGTGGCCGGCCTTCTTCAGCAGGTGCCTGGCCTGTTCCGGGTCGTGCTTCGGGTGTGCGGCGAGGTGGGCCGGGTCGCTCGGCGGTACGGGGTTGTCCCAGCCTGGGGTGCCCGCGCCCTGCAGGGCGACCTTCACCACGTGCTCGGGGTCGTAGGCCAGCTTCATGGCCTGCCGGACGCGTACGTCGGTGAAGGGCTTCTCCGTGGTGAGCATCGGCAGCACGTACCACTGGGCGTTCTCGACGCGGGCGATCGTCGCGCGGTCGGAGGCGGCGACGACCCGGGCGGTCGCGAAGTCCAGGTTGGTCTGCGAGAGGAGGTCGACCTGGCCCGCGAGCAGGGCGTTCGATCGGGCCGACATGTCGGCGACGGAGTAGAAGTCGATGGCGTCCAGGACCGGGCGGCCCGCCCAGTGGTCGGTGAAAGCGGTGATCCGGCCGGGGCCCGCGGGGGCGAAGGACTCCAGCTTGAAGGGGCCCGTGCCGATGCCGGTGCGGCCGATGCCGCGGGCGCTGCCGTCGGGGATGACGTAGCAGTTGTAGTGCGTGAGCAGACTCGGGAATTCCGCGTTCGGGGTCTTCAGCGGGACGACGAGCGTGTGGGCGTCGGGGGTGCGCAGCTTCGCCGGGTCGACGAGCGGGGCGAGGACGGCGGCCTGCGGGGACGCCGTCGCCTTGTCGAGGATGTGGCGCAGGGTGTACGCGGCGTCGGCGGAGGTGAGTGCGTGGCCGTCGTGGAAGGCGACGCCCTTGCGGAGGCGGAAGGTCCAGGTGCGGGCCTTGGAATCCGGTTCCCAGGACTCGGCGAGGTCGGGGGCGAGTTCGCCGTTCGCGCCGATGCGGACCAGCCGGTTGTAGAGGGCGCCGAGGTATTCGTACGCGGACAGGGCGCTCGCCGGGTCGAGGGTCTCGGCCTCGGAGGCGGGCGGCCTGGCGATGCGGAGCGTGCCGCCGCGATCGGGGGTGCCCTGCTGCGCGCCCCTGGGCAGCGCGGGGGCGGCCGAGGCGCCCGTACAGCCGGTGAGCAGCCAGGACGCACCCAGCGACGCGCTGCCCGCGGCTGCCGCGGCAAGGACGGAGCGCCGTCCCGGGTGATGGATGTCGGGCATGGGCCGACCGTCCCTCTCGCTAGGCGTTCGCTATTCGTTCAGCGGAACGATTGAGTGAAGTGCGTGAACGATAACCAGCCGGCGGCGGCCCGCCAACCCTCGGACCGCGGAAATTTACGTCGGAAACCGAGCCGTTACGTGGCCGGAGTGGCACGGAGTGAGGGCGGCGGGAGGGCTCAGGGACGGCGGGTTCCGATGGTGGCGGGTGTGCGGGCGGCGGCGGGTGTAGGTGATCGCGGGAGGGGGAGAAAGCGCTTGCCCCGTGTTCACCACTCCCTGAGGAGGGACGGCCCGCATGGCCTCGTGGGAGAAGCCGCTCGACCACCGCTACCGCGGTGAGCACCCGATCCGCACGCTCGTCTATCTGTTCCGCGCCGACCGGTGGAAGCTCGCCGCCGCGTTCGTCGTCTTCACCGTCAAGCACAGTCCGGTCTGGCTGCTGCCCCTGATCACCGCGACCATCATCGACACGGTCGTGCGGCACGGGCCGATCGGTGACCTGTGGCTCAGCGCCGGGGTCATCCTGGCGATCCTCATCGTCAACATGCCGCTGCACCTGCTGTACGTGCGGCTGCTCTACGGCAGCGTGCGCCGCATGGGCACGGCCCTGCGCTCCGCGCTGTGCACGCGTATGCAGCACCTCTCCATCGGCTACCACTCACGCGTCAGCGCGGGCGTCCTCCAGGCGAAGGTCGTCCGTGACGTGGAGACGGTCGAGCAGATGGTCCAGCAGACCGCCGAGACCGGGCTCGGCGCGGTCACCGTGCTCACCGGCGGGCTGGTCATCATCGCCGTGCGCACACCCGAGTTCGTGCCGGTGTTCCTGTGCGTGGTGCCGGTCGCGGCGCTGCTCGTGGCGCGGCTGCGGGGCCGGTTGCGCGTCCACAACGAGGACTTCCGGCACGAGGTCGAGCACCTGTCCTCGCGGGTGACCGAGATGACCCGGCTCATCTCGGTCACCCGGGCGCACGGTCTGGAGGGCAAGGCCCTGCGGCAGATGGACGGCACGCTGCACAAGGTCCTGGCCTCGGGGCTGCGGCTCGACCTCCTCAACGGCCGCTTCGCCTCGCTGGCCTGGGTGTTCCTGAACATGATCGGGGTCGTGTTCCTCACCGCGGCGGCGCTGGTCGCGTACTACGGCGTATGGGCCGTCTCGCCCGGCGACGTCGTCATGCTCAGCGCCTTCCTGACCACCCTCACCAACTCCACGACCACCCTGGCCGGGCTGACCCCGGTCATCACCAAGGGCCTGGAGTCCGTACGGTCCGTCGGCGAGGTGCTGCAGGCCCCGGAACTGGAGGACAACGAGGGCAGGACGCGGCTCACGTCGGTGCGCGGGGCGATCGAGTTCGAGAACGTCGGGTACGCGTACGAGGACGCCGACCGGCCGGCCGTCAGGGACTTCGGCCTCTCCGTCGAGCCGGGCGAGACGATCGCGCTCGTCGGGGCGTCGGGCGCGGGCAAGTCCACGGTGCTCAGTCTCGTCATCGGGTTCATCCGGCCGACCACGGGCCGGGTGCTGCTCGACGGGGCCGACATGAACACCTTGGACCTCCGGACCTACCGGCGCTTCGTGTCGGTGGTGCCGCAGGAGTCGATCCTCTTCGACGGAACCGTGCGGGAGAACGTCGCGTACGGCATGGACGACGCGGACGCCGACGAGGCGACCGTGCGCGCGGCGCTGCGGGACGCCAACGCGCTGGAGTTCGTGGACCGGCTGCCGCGGGGGCTCGACACCGTGGTGGGCGAGCACGGGGCGCGGCTGTCTGGCGGTCAGCGGCAGCGCCTCGCCATCGCGCGGGCGCTCATCCGCGATCCGCGCGTCCTGATCCTCGACGAGGCGACGTCCGCGCTGGACACGCGGTCCGAGGCACTGGTCCAGCAGGCCCTGGCGCGTCTGGTGCACGGGCGCACGACCTTCGTGGTGGCACACCGGCTGTCGACGATCCGGGGCGCGGACCGCATCGTGGTGATGGGCGACGGCGCGGTCCGGGAGATCGGCTCGCACGAGGAGCTGATGTCGCGGCCGGGGGCGTACACGGCCCTGCACGCCGGCGGCTTGCCCGCGTGAACGGGGCGGGGTGGGGGCGGACGGGCCCCACCCCGCTCGGCCTGGTCCGACGGAGGCGCCCGGGGCGAGAGGGGGAGGTGGGAGGCGGCCACCATGCGGTATGTGCCGGGGGACCGCCGCCGGACGGTACGGGTCGGATCGGATCGGATCGGGTCGGGTCGGGTCGGGAGACCGTCCCCCGTGCGATACGGGTCGGGAGGCGGCGACTGCCCGGTAGGCGCTCGCCTTGCCGTACCTGCCCGGGGGCCCTCGGCATGCGGTGGTGGGCGGTGGTCTAATCGCCGGCGTATGCCGCCTCCAGGGCGGCGAGGTCGATCTTGTGCATTTTGAGCATCGCCGTCACGGCGCGCCCCGCCTTCACCGGGTCCGGGGCGCTGATCATCTCGATCAGCCTGGTCGGGACGACCTGCCAGGAGAGGCCGAACCTGTCCTTCACCCAGCCGCAGGGGCCCTGCTCGCCGCCGCCCTCGGTGAGCGCGTTCGAGTAGAAGTCGACCTCGCTCTGGTCCGCGCAGTCGATCTGGAAGGAGACGGCCTCGGTGAACTTGAACTGCGGTCCGCCGTTCAGCCCGACGAACTTCTGGCCGTTGGCCACGAAGTCGACGGTGACGACGGAACCGGCGGGCCCCGGCCCGGCCTCCGTGGCACGGACCGTCTTCCCCAGCTCGGAGTTCTTGAAGAGCGACACGTAGAAGTTCGCGGCCTCCTCCGCCTGGCCGTCGAACCAGAGACACGTGGTGAATCCGTCGGTGCTCATGAGGACCTCCTGGAGGGAAGCGGGAACGCTGTCATCTGTATCGACCGGTCCTCGACGCAAAACTCATCGGTGCCACGCCGACTTTCCACCACGCTTCACCCCGCTACGCGCCGTTCCCCCGCGCGGGTCGCTGGCACAGGCCCACAGCCCACGGCCCACGGCCCACGCCAGAACTAGCATGGCCCGCCATGACCTCCCCGCACGGCGACGGCGTCCAGCCCCTCGACCACCTCCGCCCCTTCCGTATCGAGATTCCCCAGGCCGACCTGGACGATCTGCACGCACGTATGGACCGCACACGCTGGCCGGACGAACTGCCGGGCGTGGGCTGGGCCTACGGGGTTCCGCGGACCTACCTCAAGGGGCTCGTGGAGTACTGGCGGCACTCCTACGACTGGCGCGCGGCCGAGGCCCGGCTCAACGCGTGGCCGCAGTTCACGACGGTCGTCGACGGGGCGGACCTCCACTTCGCCCACATCCGCTCGCCGGAGCCCGGCGCGACCCCGCTGATCGTCACCCACGGCTGGCCCGGCTCGATCGCCGAGTTCCTCGACATCGTGGGCCCGTTGACCGATCCGCGCGCCCACGGCGGTGATCCCGCCGACGCCTTCCACGTGGTGGTGCCGAGCATCCCCGGGTTCGGCCTGTCGGGGCCCACGCACGACACCGGCTGGGAGTACCGCCGTATCGCCGCCGCGTTCGCCGTGCTCATGGACCGGCTCGGCTACCGCCGGTTCGCCGCGCAGGGCGGTGACTGGGGCGCGGCGATCTCCCGCGAGCTGGGCCGGACCCACCCGGACCGGGTGATCGGTGTCCATCTGAACCTGCTGCCCGGCGCCCACGCCGGCTCCGAGCCGACCGCCGGGGAACTGGCGGCGCTGGACCCCCGGGAACGCGAACGCACCCTCGCCTCCTGGCGGCGCCACCAGGAGTGGACCCGCGAACGGCAGGGGTACGCCGACATCCAGTCGACCCGGCCGCAGACCCTCGCGTACGGGCTCACGGACTCACCTGTCGGCCAACTCGCCTGGATCGTCGAGAAGTTCAAGGAGTGGACGGACTCGGACGAGTATCCCGAGGACGCGGTCGACCGGGACCAGCTGCTCACGAACGTGATGCTGTACTGGCTCACCGGCACGGCGGGTTCGGCCGCGCGGGTCTATTACGAGCGCGCGCACGCCGGCGGCGGGAACGCGCTCGCCGAGCCGTCGACCGCTCCGACCGCGCTCGCCGTCTTCCCCCGGGACAACTTCATTCCGCTGCGGCATCACGCGGAGCGCACGAACCGCGTCGTGCGCTGGACGGAGTTCGACCGGGGCGGACACTTCGCGGCGATGGAGCAGCCGGACCTGCTCGTCGGGGACGTGAGGGCGTTCTTCCGCCAGTTGCGGGCCGCCGGCGGCAGCGCGAGCCGAGGCCGGCCGGCCCGGGGGTGAACGGCGTCGGAATTCCCGTACAACCCTTGGGCCCCTTGCGATGTCAAACAGGGCGCCGGACAAGGAACGGGCCCTTTCCGGACACCCCCGCGCTGCCCAGCCGTTCTTCTCCACAGGAGCCGACTCATGCGCAAGAACCGTTCCACAGCACTCGCCGCGGCATCATTTCTTCTGTTGGCGGGTCTGGGCATCGCAGCCGCACCCTCCGCGTACGCGGGCACTCCGGGCGGTACGCGGGCCGCCGACCGCAACAGCGACTTCAACGGCGACGGGTACGAGGACGTGCTCGTGGGCGCCCCCGGCGCGACCGTCAGCGGCAAGAAGGGCGCGGGACTCGTGACCGTGCAGTACGGCTCGTCGCGAGGCATCGGGACGACCGGCGCCGCCCGCTTCAGCCAGTCCACCGCGGGCGTCGCGGGTGCGGCGGAGACGGGCGACGGCTTCGGCAAGGCGGTCGCCACCGGTGACCTGGACGGGGACGGGTACGACGACGCGATCGTCGGCATCCCCGGCGAGGATCTCGGTACGGTCGCGGACGCGGGCGGTGCCACGGTCCTGTGGGGCTCGAAGGCGGGGCTGAGCGGTGGGGTCAGCGACTGGCTGGAGACCCAGGAGCCCACCACGGGCGAGCAGTTCGGTGCGGGCCTCGCCGCGGGGCACTTCACCGACGAGACGCCCGCCGATCTGCTGGCCGTCATGGATCACAACGGCCTGGAGCTGTTCGCCTACGACGCCGCCGCGCCCGGCTCCCTGGAGCGGCGCTCGTCCGCGCCGCTCTCCGCCCGGGCGCGGGAGCGCCACATCCTGCCCAGGTCGCTGACGACGGGCGACTACGACAGGAACGGGTTCGCGGACCTCGTCGTGTCGGGCGTGACGGCCGGCGACGAACCGGGGCACGGCTGGTCCACGTACCTGTCCGGACAGGCCGACGGACTGACCTACGAGCGGGACGTGCCCGGCGGTCCGGTCACCGCGTCCGGTGACATCGACAACGACGGCTACGACGACCTGGTGACCGGCGAGCCGAACTCACCCGACGACGGCGGCGAGACCATGACCGGCGGCCTGGTCGGCGTGCGCCACGGCGGCGAGAACGGGCCCGCGGACGAGGTCCAGTGGTGGACGCAGGACTCTCCCGGCGTCCCCGGCACGGCCGAGCGGGGCGACGGCTGGGGCACGGACCTGTCCGTGGCGGACACGGACGGGGACGGGTACGCGGATGTGGCGATCGGCGCCGCGGGCGAGGACATCGGCACGGTCGCCGACGCGGGTGCGGTGTGGGTGCTGCGCGGCACCTCGGCCGGCCTGACCGCGACGGGCGCGAAGTCGTGGGACCAGGACTCCGCGGATGTGTCCGGCGTCCCCGAGAAGGGCGACAAGTGGGGCGGTCAGGTCCGCCTCACCGACCCGAACGCGGACGGCCGCTTCGGCCTGCTGGCCGCGGCGCCGGGCGAGAACGCGGGCGACGGCTTCGTCTGGGTGCTGTCGGCGGGGACGGGTGGCATCACGGCCGCGGGTTCGTGGACGTACGGAGCCGACACCCTGGGCGCGCCCTACCTGGGCTCCGCGTTCGGCGCCGCGATCGACGAGTGACCCGGACCGGTCTGCCCCGGACCGCCCGGGGCCTGTCCGGCGAGATCTTCCCGCACCCGCGGCCGGAGGTGCGGCTGCGGGGCGCGGCTGTGCGGCGCGGCTGTGCGGCGCGGTGTGGGGCGCGGCTGCGGGGCGCGCTCGGTTCCGCGCCGCTCCGGGGGCCTGGTCACCGGTCTCCCGGGCGAGTGGCGGAAACCGGGGGCTTAGGGCCGCGGGCCGTACTACCGTACGCGTCCATGATCGAGCCGGACTTCCTGAGCACCACCCGAACGGCCTATGACACCTGGGCCGCCCCCTATGCCGAGCTCTTCGCCAACGGGCTGGAGGACTTCCCGCTGGACCGGGCGATGCTCGCCGCCTTCGCCGCCTTCGTGCGCGCGGACGGCGGCGGGCCGGTGGCCGACCTCGGCTGCGGCCCGGGGCATGTGACCTCCCTCCTGGACTCGCTCGGCCTGGACGTGTCCGGCATCGACCTGTCTCCGGAGATGATCGCCCTCGCCCGCGCGGCCCGTCCCGACCTGCGGTTCGAGGTGGGTTCGATGACCGCGCTGGACCTCGCGGACGGCACGCTGGCCGCCGCGCTGGCCCGCTACTCGATCATCCACACCCCGCCGGAGCAGCTGCCCCGGATCTGCGCGGAGTTCCACCGCGTACTGGCGCCCGGTGGTCACCTGCTGCTCGCGTTCCAGGCCCACGACGACCCGTCGGAGCTCGCGGAGTCCTTCGACCACAAGGTGGCGCTCGCCTACCGCTGGTCCCCCGACCGCGTGGCCGCCCTGCTGACCGAGGCGGGCTTCACGGAAAAGGCCCGCCTGGTCAGGGCTCCGCTGGAAGACGAACGCCAGTTCCCGCACGCCCACCTGCTGCTCACCAGGACCCCCGCTTAGGGGCCGGCTCACGCGGCCGGGACGGACAGGAGGGGCACGGTGCGCTGCATCCGCAGGGCGTCGACCGACTCCGCGAGCAGTTCGTACTCGGTGGTCTCGTCGCTCGTGGCGATACGCACCAGATGTCCGGCGGCCAGTTCCTCGGCGGTGAGCTCCTGCTGCGCGTCGTCGCCGCACCATCTGCGCAGCTGGCCGGGCACATCGGGGGTCGTGCCCGCGACGGGCATCATCGAGTTCGGCGGGAAGTAGGGGGCCCCGGGATCGGGATCGAGGCGCTCGGCGATCCAGGACGCCCGGTCCCGCAACCACCACATGGCCAGGGCCAGCGTGGGCGCCCGGTAGGTGCCGAGCGGTACACCGACCCACATTCCGCCACAGACTCCGTACGCGGTGACGTGGCACAGGAATTCATCGTGCACGATCACTCCCCATCGCATGGCTCGCCGCCTGACGGCCTCTCTTTCCGGTCTTTCGCGCGGCTCGTTCCTGCGTGCAGCGTGGCGCTGTTCCGAGGAGTGGTGAAGGGTGAATTGCCCTAGCCTTTGAGTATCGCCACTCCTGACACAGTGTCACCATGCCTTTTTGGCCAGTCTCCTGGCATATTCGGGGGCCTGTCTGGCCGAAACGGCTCGCACCGTACGCAATCCGCACCCGCGGACGGGACCGGCTGCCCGCACCCCGTCCAGGGGCGCGGCGCCGGGTCACTACCGCCTACCGGACGAGAGCGTCGATCCGGTCCAGCTCCCCCTACCGGACGAGCGCGTCGATCCGGTCGAGCTCGTCCTGCGAGAACTCCAGGTTCCCCGTGGCGGCCACACTGTCCTCCAGCTGCTGCGGGCTGCTCGCGCCGATCAGCGCGGAGGTGACCCGCCCACCGCGCAGCACCCACGCCAGCGCCATCTGCGCCAGCGACTGCCCGCGGGACTTGGCGATGTCGTTCAGGGCGCGCAGGTCGGCGACCAGTTCCTGGGTCAGCTTGTCCGCGCTCAGGAAGGGGCTGTCGCTCGCGGCCCGCGAATCCTCCGGGATGCCGTCCAGGTAGCGGCCCGTGAGGAGGCCCTGCTCCAGCGGCGAGTAGGCGATGGACCCGACCCGCAGCTCGTCGAGCACGTCCAGCAGCCCCTCCTCCTCGGGGCGCCGGTCGAGCATCGAGTAGCGCGGCTGGTGGATGAGGAGCGGGGTGCCCAGCTCGCCCAGGATGCGGGCGGCCTCCCGGGTCTGCTCGGGCGAGTAGTTCGAGACACCGACGTACAGCGCCTTGCCCTGCTGGACGGCCGTGTGCAGGGCGCCCATCGTCTCCTCGAGGGGAGTCTCCGGGTCGGGGCGGTGCGAGTAGAAGATGTCGACGTAGTCGAGGCCCATGCGGTTCAGGCTCTGGTCGAGCGAGGACAGCAGGTACTTGCGCGAGCCCCACTCGCCGTACGGACCGGGCCACATCAGGTAACCGGCCTTGGAGGAGATCACCAGCTCGTCACGGTACGGCCCGAAGTCCGCCTTCAGCGCCTCGCCGAGGGCGGACTCGGCGGCGCCGGGCGGCGGCCCGTAGTTGTTGGCCAGGTCGAAGTGGGTGACGCCGAGGTCGAACGCTCGCCGCAGGATCGCGCGCTGGGTGTCCACCGGCCGGTCGGGGCCGAAGTTGTGCCACAGGCCCAGTGAGAGGGCGGGCAGCTTCAGGCCGCTGCGTCCGGTGCGCCGGTAGGGCATGTCCGCGTAACGGTCGGTGTGTGCGGTGTACAACACGTTCTCCAGAGGGGTCGGTACGGAGTGGACCACGGTCCACTCTCGCCTGCCCCCCGGGCAGTGGTCCAACAGGAGAATCGGATGGGATTCAGCGGATACGCTTCTCAATCATGGAACTGCGCCACCTTCAGCACTTCGTCGCGGTCGCCGAGGACCAGCACTTCACCCGGGCGGCCGAACGCCTCATGGTGTCGCAGTCCGGCCTGTCCGCCTCCATCCGCGCACTGGAGCGCGAACTGCGCGCGCCGCTGTTCGTCCGCACCACCCGCCGGGTCACGCTCACCGAGGCCGGGCGGGCCCTGCTGACCGAGGCGGAGCGGATCCTGGCCCAGGTCCGCGCGGCCCACGACGCGGTGGCCGCCGTCCAGGGCGTGCTGCGCGGCACGCTCTCGCTGGGCACCGAGCAGTGCATCGCGGGCGTGCACGTGGCCCCGTTGCTGGCCGAGTTCCGCGGGCGGCATCCGGACGTGGAGATCCGGCTGCGGCAGGCGGGCTCCGGCGCGCTCGCGGAGGACGTGGCGGCGGGCCGGCTGGATCTGGCGTTCGCGGTGACGACCCGCGCCGACACGGAGCAGCTGCGCAGCCTGCCGCTGACCCGCGAGCCGATGACCGTCGTCTGCCACCCCTCGCACCGGCTGGCGGGCGGCGGCCCGGTGACCCCGCACGAGCTGGGCGGCGAGGCCTTCGTCGACTTCCACCCCGACTGGGGACCGCGCCGCACCACCGACGCGGCCTTCGCGGCGGCCCGGGTGCAGCGCACGGTCACCCTGGAGGTGAACGATGTGCACAGCCTCCTCGACCTCGTCGAGGAGGGTCTCGGCATCGCCGTCGTGCCGCGCCACTTCGCCCACAAGCGGCCGGCCCTGCCGGCCCTCCCGCTCAAGGCCGACACCGAGACGCCGTACGAGACGGTCGCGATGCTGCCTCCGCCGGAGGCGACCAGCCCGGCCGCGAGGGCGTTCATGTCCCTGCTCGACACCGAGGTGCTGGCCGTCGAGACGGACGGCTCATCGGCCAGGATCCGCGGTTAGTTGGCCGAAAGTGCACCCCGCGGATCGAAGGTGACGAAGTCTCGAACACCGCCGGGGTGCGGCAAAGCTCCTGAAAATGCCGACCGCCGCACGTCCGCCGCTGGTTGACGGCAACTCATTTCATCTACCACACAGTGCTGTCGAGGTAGCCATTTCCCGACGATGTGAAGTGATCGGGGGGATCGGACCCCTGCCGGGCCCGGCGGCCAGGTCCGGTGACTAGCATGAGCGACGCGCTTGATCCGGAAGGCGGCCTCCCACCTTCCGTGTTCTGGGCGATGTCTCAACTGTGGACGTACTCCTGCTCGCACGGACCGAGGGACCGCGGAATGCCAGTGCCTGCTCGCCCCCGTCAGCGCCGATCTGCGCAGAAGACGGGTTCCACTCCGGTCGTGTTCCCCGCGGTCCTGGTCGTCACGGCCGCGGGTGCCGGAGCGGCCGTCGGCCTCGCCCCCGAGGGAGCCCGCCCGTGGGTGGCGGGCACGGCGATCGCCGCCTGGGCCTGCATAGCGGTCGTCATCGCCTTCACCGCCGCCCGGTTGCGCAAGGCCCACCGCCAGACGGTGTCGCGCACCGGCGAGCTGGAGATGACCAAGAACAACTGGAGCCAGCACGGCGCCGAGACGGACCAGCTGGTCAACGTGACCCTGCCGGCGGTGGCCGAGCAGCTGAAGAACGGCGTCGGCGCCGACAAGGTCCTGGCCGGTCTGCCCACCCCCTCGGATCCGTATCTGCGCCGGATGCTGCACGTCTTCACCACCGAGGTCGCCCAGTCCGTACGGCGGACCGCCGACGCGCAGTCGGACCTCGACACGCTGCGGCGCGAAGTGGCCCTCGGGGCGCAGGAGCTCGAGCGGCTGACCAACGACACCCTGCCCGCCGCGGTGTCCCTGCTGCGCGAGGGCAGTTCGGCCGACACCGTGCTCGCCAAGCTCGACTGGCCGACCAACCCGATGCTGCGCTCCCCCGCGGAATCGTTCATCCGTGAGCTGGCGTACAGCGAGCGCCGGTCCGCCGCCGCCCAGGCCGCCTCCGCGAAGGCGCTCAGCCGGGTCCAGGCCAAGACCGTCGGCATGCTCGCCGACCTCCGCGACATGCAGGACCGCCACGGCGGCGAGATCTTCGGCGATCTGCTGCGACTGGACCACAGCACCTCCCAGCTGGGCCTCATGACCGACCGCCTCGCCCTGCTGATGGGCGGTCGCTCCAGCCGCGTGTGGAACAAGCCGATCGTCATGGAGAGCATCCTGCGCGGCTCCGTCGGCCGGATCGCCGCGTACCGGCGGGTGCGGCTGCACAACTCCAGCAAGGCCTCCATCGCGGGCTTCGCCGCCGAGGGCGTGATGCACCTGCTGGCCGAGCTCATGGACAACGCCGCCAACTTCTCACCGCCGATCGACGAGGTCCACGTGTACGTGGAGGAGCGCAGCGCCGGTCTCGTCGTCACCATCGAGGACAGCGGACTGAAGATGTCCGACGCCTCCATGCGCCGGGCCGAGGAGTCCGTGTCGGGCCAGGTCACCGACCTCGCCTCGCTCCAGGGCACCCGGCTGGGCCTGAGCGTGGTGGGACGGCTCGCCGCCAAGCACGGCATCAGCGTCAACTACCGCCCCTCCTCGCGCGGCGGCACCGGTGTGGTCGTCCTGCTGCCGCCCCAGTTGGTGGCCCAGCAGCGCGAGCCGGTCGGCCCCGAGCGTCCGCGCCCCGGCGCCGACCTGCCGGCCGCCGCACCGGCCGCGCCCCCGGCACCGGCCCCCGCGCCCGTGCCCGCCGCCGAGGAATCGTTTCCGGTCCGCACTCCGCAGGCGACCATGCCCGTGGACGAGGCGCCGCCGGTCGACATCCCCCGCACGCGCGGCCCGGCCACCCCGGGCGGACTGCCCGTCCGCGCTCCCGGCCGCACCATGGCCGAGGCGGAAAGAGGCCGCTCGAAGAACACTCCCGAGCCTTCCAGGGCGGAGCCCGACGTGAACGCTCCGGCGCGCGACGCCGGCAGCCGGTTCGGTGCCTTCCACCGCGGCCGGCACGCGGGAGGGGCCGCCTCTGAGGCCTCCCCCGCCGCTCCCGGCGAGAACGCCGGACCCGAGACCGGGCCGAAGACGGACGGCTAGCCCCTCTCCGTCCCTCACACAGCTTCGCAAGTCCACCCCGCACTGATTCGCCGCACCCCGTTGGATTGGAGGAACGGATCGGGTGACCACCGAACTGGTCATCACCCGATCCGCCCATCATGGAGACCACTGACAACAGCCTCACCTGGCTCTTGATGAACCTCTTGGAGCGCACGCCGGGCACCCGCCACGCACTCGTCCTGTCCCGGGACGGTCTGAAACTGTGCTGGACGGAACACCTGACCCTCGACCAGGCCGACCAGCTGTCGGCGATCTGCTCCGGCATCCAGGCTCTCGCCCAGGGCGCGTCCGTGGAGTTCGGTGACGGAACCGGCGGCGTCCGGCACTCCATGACCGAGTTCCACGGAGGCCTGCTGTTCATCGTCGAGGCCGGCCAGGGCGCGCACCTCGCGCTCGTCGCCGAGGAGAGCGCCGACCCGGGCGTCGTCGGTCATCAGATGACCGAGCTGGTGGAGCAGATCGGTGACCATCTGCGGGCCGAACCACGTACTCCCGTCACCACCAGGGGTGCCTCGGCGTGAGCCGCAAACCCGTGGACATCGGCGACCCCGACCGGCTCTACACGGTCACGGGCGGACGCAGCGAAGCCGATGACGCCTTCGACCTGGTCACGCTGATCGTCAGCGAGTGCGAGCCGACCGCCGGGATGCAGTCCGAGCACGTCCGCATCCTTGAACTGTGCCGGCACCCCACGGCGCTGGTCGAGGTCTCGGCGGAGCTCAAGCTGCCCATCACCGTCGTACGGATCCTCCTCGGCGACCTCCATGCCATGGGCAAGGTGAGCGCCCGTCACCCCCGCGCGGCCGATTCCGTCGCGACCCTCCCCGAAACCGCACTGCTGCAGGAGGTGCTCCATGGGCTCCGCAACCTCTGAGCTGCCCGCCCAGCGCACGCCGCTGGCCGATGCCGCCGAGACCGGACTGAAGATCGTCGTCGTGGGCGGTTTCGGCGCGGGCAAGACCACCCTGGTCCGCTCGGTCAGCGAGATACGGCCGCTGAACACCGAAGAGGTGATGACGCAGGCGGGGCAGGGCGTCGACGAGACGGCGGGTGTGGAGCGCAAGACCACCACCACCGTCGCCTTCGACTTCGGGCGGATCAGCCTCAACCAGCGGATGGTGCTCTACCTGTTCGGCGCGCCGGGCCAGGAGCGCTTCTGGTTCCTGTGGGACCGGTTGTTCTCCGGCACCCTGGGCGCGATCGTCCTCGTCGACACCCGGCGCATGGAGGACTCCTGGTACGCGATCGACCGGCTCGAACACCACAAGACACCGTTCGTGGTGGCCGTCAACCGTTTCGACGACGACGAGCAGCGGTTCTCGCTCGACGAGATCCGGCAGGCACTCGCGCTGGGCGACCATGTGCCGATGGTCGACTGCGACGCACGGGTCAGATCGTCGGGCAAGGAAGTCCTGATCACTCTCGTGGACCACCTCTACGCACTGGCCCTGTCCCAGGAGGGGACGTCGTGAGCGACAGCACCACTCCGCCACCGGGCTGCCCCGCGCACGGTTCCGCCGTGCAGCTCGGCGGTCTGGAGTACCAGCAGACGCCCTCGCACCTGTATCGCACGATGCGCCGGGACCACGGAGCGGTGGCTCCGGTGCTCCTCGACGGCGACATCCCGGCCTGGCTCGTCCTCGGTTATCCCGAGGTGAGCTATGTGACCAGCCATGACGAGCTGTTCGCCCGGGACTCCCGGCGCTGGAACCAGTGGCCGAACATTCCGGCGGACTGGCCCCTGCTGCCGTTCGTCGGTTACCAGCCGTCCGTGCTGTTCACCGAGGGCGCGGAGCATCAGCGGCGTTCCGGCGTGATCACCAGGGCGCTGGAGGGGGTCGACCAGTTCGAACTGGCCCGTGAGTGCGAGTCGATCGCGGAGAAGTTGATCTCCTCGTTCGGCGGCAGCGGTCAGGCCGAGCTGATGAGCGCGTACGCGCACGCCCTGCCGGCGCACGCGGTGCTGTGGATGTGCGGTGTGCCGCGGGGCAGCGGCGACATCGAACAGCTCGTCGACGATCTGCGGATCTCGCTCGACGCCGGTGAGGGCGACGACCCGGTGGCGGCGTACATGCGCGTCGCGGAGCGCATCACGCAGCTGGTGAAGGAGAAGCGGGAGCGCCCCGGTCCCGACGTCACCTCGCGGATGCTGCAGGACCAGGCCGATCTCAGCGACGAGGAGATCGTGCAGGACCTGATCACCGTCATCGCCGCGGCCCAGCAGCCGACCGCCAACTGGATCTGCAACACCCTGCGGCTGCTGCTGACCGACGAGCGGTTCGCGGTCAACGTCTCCGGCGGCCGGGTCAGTGTCGGCGACGCGCTGAACGAGGTGCTGTGGCTGGACACGCCGACCCAGAACTTCATCGGCCGCTGGGCCGTGCGCGACACCCAGCTCGGCGGACGGCTCATCCGTGAGGGCGACTGCCTCGTCCTCGGCCTCGCGGCGGCCAACACGGACCCGCAGATCTGGCCCGAGTCGCACGTCGGTGCGGAGAACTCCTCGCACCTGTCGTTCAGCAACGGCGAGCACCGCTGCCCGTATCCGGCGCCGCTGCTCGCGGACGTGATGGCCCGTACGGCGGTCGAGACCCTGCTGGAGCGCCTGCCCGACCTGGTGCTGGGCGTCGATCCCTCGGAGCTGACCTGGCGTCCGTCCATCTGGATGCGCGGGCTGAACTCCCTGCCGGTGGAGTTCACTCCGGCGCTGCGTTAGCGCTCCGCCGGGCGCGGTGAAGCACTGCGGGGGTGTGGCGTGCCTGCGGTTGCTCGTGGCTGGGCGCGCCCACGCGGCGGAGCCGCAGAATGTCACAGCCCCGCGCCCCTTCGGGGGCGCGCCTTGTCCTCCGCGTGCCGTGTGCGGCACGCGGAGGACGCGGGGCGTCAGGCGCCGGCCGGGGTGAAGCGGACCGGCAGTGACTGCGGGCCCCGGGTGAAGACGCCCTGCTCGACCGGGTCGAAGCCGTCGGCGAGGCGCAGGTCCGGCATCGCGTCGAGCAGTTGGTTCATACCGATCTCGACCTCCGCCTTGGCGAGCAGCGCGCCGACGCAGAAGTGCCGGCCCAGCGCGAACGCGAGGTGGTCGGCCGCGGCCGAGAACGCCGAGGTCGTGGTGAGGTCGTCCCGGAAGATGTCGAACCGGTCGGGGTTGCCGTAGCGGCGCTCGTCCCGGTTGGCGGCTCCGATGAGGCACGTCACCGTGGCCCCCTGCGGGATGGTGCCGCCGGACACCTCGACCTCGGTGGCCGACTGCCGCATGATCATGTGGACCGGAGGGGTGTAGCGCAGCGTCTCCGCGAAGGCCGCGGGGATCAGGCTGCGGTCCTCGTGGACGGCCGCCAACTGCTCCGGGTTCATCAGCAGGTTGGCGAGGATGCTGGCGATCGCCTTGTCGGTGGTCTCCCCGCCGGCGGCGAGCAGCAGGCTGCAGAACGCCTTGATGTCCTCGTCGCTCATCCGGACGCCGTCGACCTCGGCGGCACAGAGCGTCGACAGCAGGTCGTCGCCCAGGTTGTCGCGCCGGTCGCGGATGATCGGGATCATGTACTCGGCGAACTCCCGGCGGGTGCGCTCACCGGCGGCGGTCACCTCGGCGTCCCCGGAGAGGTTGCCGAGGAAGGCTATGACGGCGGTGTACCAGCCGTGGAAGCGGCCGTGGTCGGCCTTGTCCAGGCCCAGCATGTCCGCGATGACGTTGACCGGGAACCGGGTCGCGTAGTCGCTGACGATGTCGGCCGAACCGGTCTCTCGGAAGGCGTCTATGAGCGCGAGCGAGTTGCGCTCGATGACCGGCAGGAACTTCTCCTGGAGGTCGCTGCCGCGGAACGCGGGGGCGACGAGGGCGCGCCGCACGGCGTGCTCACGGCCGCTGAGCTGGAGGATCGTCTTGCCGTGGACCGGCTCCAGCTGCCAGTCGTAGTTGGCGGTCGTGAACTCCGACTTCTTGTCCTTGAAGACGCGTTCGACGTCGTCGTAGCGGGAGATGATGTAGCTCTGGGTGGCCTCGTGCCAGATCAGGGGATTTTTCTCCCGCATCGCCGTGTACGCGGGGTAGGGATCCGCGGCGAACTCGGGAGAGAGGATGTCGGGCGCCTGCTGGGCAGTGGACACGGAACTCCTCGTGTTGGATGCGTGCCGTCCAAGACCAGGTTAATGATCTTTCGATGGCTCAAACAGTCCAGTCCTGGCCGAAGTTGAACGCCCGCCCTTTCCCTGTCGCCGACACCTCCCGGTCGCACTATCCAGCGGATTCACCCCCATAGTCCGACTCGCCGCGAAACACCGCCCGGGTGGTCGGCGACCGATTTCGGCCACGCCCCATGCGACACGTGTCAGCCCGGCCGCTGTCAGCGCGGCCCGAGGTCGTACCCCGGCAGGACCACGTCCCGGATGAGCGCGCCTCGCACGTCGAAGGGGATGAACGCGCTCTTGAGGGCGTTGACCGTGACCGTCCGGAGGTCGTCGAGGGTCCAGCCCGCCTCCTCGACGAGCAGGGACATCTCACGGGTCATCGTCGTGCCGCTGACCAGCCGGTTGTCGGTGTTGAGGGTGACGCGGAAACCCAGGTCGCGCAGCCGCGTGATCGGGTGGTCCGCGATGGAGGTGGCCGCGCCGGTCTGCAGGTTGGAGGTGGGACACATCTCCAGGGCGATCCGGCGGTCGCGTATCCAGTCGGCGACCCGGCCGAGCTTGCCGTCCACGATGTCGTCGGTGATCCGGACGCCGTGGCCGATGCGCTGGGCGCCGCAGACCTGGAGCGCCTGGTGGATGCTGGGCAGGCCGTGGGCCTCACCGGCGTGGATGGTGAACGGGACGTTCTCGACCCGCAGGTGTTCGAACGCGTCGAGGTGGTCGGCGGGCGGGAAGCCGTCCTCGGCGCCCGCGATGTCGAAGCCGACGACACCCGCGTCCCGGAACGCCACGGCCAGGTCCGCGATCTCGCGGCTGCGGTCGAACATCCGCATCCCGCACAGCAGCGTGCCGACCCGGACGGGCGTACCGGCCGCCGCCGCCTTCGCCATGCCGGCGGCCAGGCCCTCCTGGACGGCCTCGACGACCTCGGGCAGGGTGAGCCCGCCGGTCAGCATCAGCTCGGGGGCGTAGCGGACCTCGCCGTAGACGACTCCGTCCTCGGCGAGGTCGAGCACGTACTCCTCGGCGGTGCGCAGCAGGCCCTCGCGGGTCTGCATGACGGCCAGGGTGTGCTCGAAGGTGGCGATGTAGCGGACGAGGTCGCCCGAGTTGGCCGCCTCGTAGTACCAGGCGGCGAGCGCGTCCGGGTCGGTGGTGGGCAGGGTGTGGCCGATCGCGTCGGCGAGTTCGACGAGCGTCGACGGGCGCAGACCGCCGTCGAGGTGGTCGTGCAGGACGGCCTTGGGGAGCCGGCGGATGGTGTCGATGTCGAGACGGACGTCGGTGCCGGCGTCGGCGCGGGGCGTGGTCATGCGGTGTTCCTCGGCTGGTTCTCTGGGGGCGGGAAGGTTCTGTGGCGGGAAGGGTGTCCGGGGAGCGGGACGGCCGGGCCGGATCACTGGTCGGTTCCGCCGGGGGCGGCCGGCTGCAGCAGGTCCCACCGGTTCCCGTACAGGTCCTGGAAGACGACGACCGAGCCGTACGCCTCGTGCCGCGGCTCCTCCAGGAAGGTCACGCCCGCGGCGGTCATCCGGGCGTGGTCGCGGGCGAAGTCGTCGGTGTGCAGGAAGAAGCCGACCCGGCCGCCGGTCTGGTCGCCGACGCGCTCACGCTGCGCCTCGTCCTTGGCGCGGGCCAGCAGGAGTCCGCTGCCGGGTCCGCCGGTGTCCGGCTCCACGACGACCCAGCGGGACCCGTCGGGCCGGGGAGTGTCCTCGGCGAGCCGGAATCCGAGAGCCTCGGTGTAGAAGCGGATGGCCTCGTCGTAGTCGTCGACGACGAGGGTGACCAGGGCAACGCGGCGCATCGGGGCCTCTCCGGGGTTTCGCGGCAGCAGGAGCTGTCGGTGAAGTGGTGCAGCAAGGGCGTACGGCAAGGGTTATACGTAACACGCGAGGATACGCCATCGCCGGGGGGTCGCCCGCCCACCCCGAATTCGTCTCCTGCATGCTGGAGGGAGGATCGAGTGACAGGAGTGACCCACCATGTCCGAGACGCCCAGGTCGACCGGGGCACCCGCCCACCAGAACGTCACCTTCCCGAGCGGCGGCACCACCGCGCACGGTTACCTGGCACTGCCACCGGCCGGACGAGGGCCTGGTGTCATCGTCATCCAGGAGTGGTGGGGGCTGACCGACCACATCGCGGACGTCACCGACCGGCTGGCGAAGGAGGGCTTCGTGGCGCTGGCCCCGGACCTCTACGGCGGCAACGTCGCCCACGACAGCTCCGAGGCGTACCGCATGATGCAGGAGCTGCCCGTGCCGCGCGGTGTCGAGCTGCTGTCCGGCGCCGTCGACCATCTGCTGGCCATGCCGGAGGTCACGTCCGAGAGCGTCGGCTCGGTCGGCTTCTGCATGGGCGGCGGTTTCGTGCTCTACCAGGCGGCCACCGACCTGCGCGTCCGCGCCGCCGTCCCGTTCTACGGGGTCATCCAGGGCGACATCCCGGACTTCTCCGGTCTCAAGGCCCAGATCCTCGGCCATTACGGCGAGCGCGACTCCGCGATCCCCGTGGACTCCCTCACCTCCCTCGGTGAGACCATCCGCGAGCAGTCGGGCATCACCCCGGACTTCCGCGTCTACCCGGCCGACCACGCCTTCTTCAACGACGGCCGCCCGGAGACCCACGACCCCGAGTCGTCCGCGCAGGCCTGGCAGAGCACGGTCGAGTTCCTGCACGCCCAGCTCGGCTGACCGCGCGCCCCGCCGTGCGGCCGGTTCGCCGCTTCCCCCGACAGGACCCGGGGGAAGCGGCGTTTGCGTGTCCGGTGCGTGTCCGGCGTCAGTACGTGTACGTGTTCAGCGTGGCCACCGCCGAGGCCGGGGAGCCGAGGTCGTAGCGGTCCACCGCGAGGAAGTTGGGCTTCTTGCGGGCGGCGGGCTGACAGAACCGCTGTGCCCGGTCGGTGAGTTTGGTGTTGTCGGTGGTGGCGGTCGAGGTGATCGCCGCGTCCCGGAAGTGGTTCATCACGAAGAGCGGGCGGAAGGGCGGCGCCGTGGCCGTGAGGGGGACGTTGGTGTTGGCGTCGTACCAGCGGCTGTAGCAGGACCAGTCGGAGCTGCCGAGGCCCGAGCCCATGGACCAGTAGTTCTCCACGGTCCACTCGCGCTGGTACATGACGCCGAAGCTGTCCCGGGTGAGCCCGGCGGACTCGTCGGCGGAACGGCTGTGGTCGGTGAAGATCAGCAGCCGGTCGTTGGCGGCGATCAGGTCCGCCACCTTCGGCCAGCCGTTCACGCGTACGCCGGCCTGGTCCGGGCGGTAGAGGACGTCGGCCAGGCCGTTCACCCGGGCCAGTTCGCCGCGCAGGACGCCGGGGTCGACGTAGTCCTCCAGGAACACGGTGACGATCTCGTTCGGGTTCTGCCGCAGGAAGTCGACCATGCGCTGGAGGTCCACGTTCAGGGCCACCGGCCTGCTGACGAGGGTGCAGCTGTTGTGGCACAGGATCGCGCCGTCCGACGTCTGGTGGATGTCCAGCATGAACCCGCGTACGCCGTCGGTGAGTTGCTGGTTGATGCCCCGGCTCTGATTGGGGACGAGGTTGACGAAGGGCGGGGCGAAGCCACCGTCCACGCCGTTGGCGTAGGCGTTGTGGGAGGTGAGGAACGTGACCTGGTCGAGCGTGCGTCGGCCCGCCGAAGGCATCGGGGAGGTCGGGGACGTCACCGGGGTCAGGTACCAGGCGGCCGGGTCGCCCGCCGCGCCGACGGCGAGCTGCGCGGGGTAGTTGGCGCCGGAGGCCTTCGCGCCGAGGGTCAGGTACTGGTCGGCGCCGGGCACCTTGAGCCGGTAGCGGTCGGTCCCCGTGGAGGTGATCTCCCACGCGGCGTCGGCGCCCGCGCAGGCCACGGTGCGCGCCTGGGCCCCGGAGCGGCCCAGGCAGCTGCCCGCGCTGTCGGTGCTCTCCAGGACGTACGAGGTGCCGGTGGCCCGCAGCGTCCACTGCTGGCGGTCCTCGTTGCCCTTGGGGTTGCGCTGGACGACCGCTCCCCCGCTGTCGGCGGCGTTCAGGCCGGTGACCGCGCTCTGTACGTAGAACACGCCCGCCGTCGGCACCTCCGCGGCGTGGGAGGGGGCGGCCAGGGCGGTGGTCAGGGCCGCCGCGGCGGCGGTGAGGGCGAACAGGGGGCGGAATCTCCGCATGGCGGTGAGGTCCCTTCGGCAGCGCGGCGGCGCCTGGTCGGCGGCCGGGAAAGTGGGGGGTCTGCGCGGGACACTCAATCGGGTTGGTATGTACCGGTCAATAGCGCGGCGTTTCACGAGGCCCATGCCGGGCACCGCGTAACTCCTACGGGGAAAGAAACGATCACCGCGCCGGGAGGCCGAACATGAGTGACGACAACATGGCCGACGACGTCTACCAGCCCACGGGCACCAACGAGGAGCAGGCGGACGCGGCGCCGCTCGATCTCCAGGACGCCGTGGACGAACATACGTACGACGATGTGCTCGACGAGGGCTATTCACCGCCCGAGAAGCCGCTGGGGGTCACCAAGACGGGTGTCACGGCGGCCGAGCAGCACGAGGGCGAGAGCCTCGACGAACGGCTGCGCCAGGAGGTCCCCGACGAGGAGCCCCCGGTCGGCGACGGCATCGGTGACCTTCCCTACGGGGAGGGCGAGGCGACCGACCCCGAGGTCGGCGACGAGCGCGCGGGCCGTCTGTTGGCGCCCGACGAGGGCGCGCACGAGGACATGACGAAGGAGGCGGTCGCCTCGGACATCGGCATCGACGGCGGGGCCGCGGGCGCCGAGGAGGCCGCCGTCCATCTCATCCCCGAGGAGGAGGAGCTGCCGCCGGCCCCTCTGCGGCGGGACTGACCCACTGAGCGGTCAGTGCTGAAAGGCTTCGGCCCGCACGTGCTTCATGACAGCGCTCGCCACCCGGTACCGGCCGTTGGGCAGGTCCGGTGACCGGGTGACGTGCACCGTCAGCGGGCCGGCCCACTCGTAACCCTGCTTCTCGCCGTGGCGCAGCAGGCTGTCGGTGAGCACCTGGTCTATCCGGCCGCCGTTGCGCTCCAGCTCCTCATGGGCGAACTCGGCCAGCTCCACGTCGTAGGCGTTGGGGACGACGACGCGGCTCTCGCTGCACACCACGATGTGGTCGTCGCACTCCTTGTGCAAGGCCTCGATCAGTTCGACCGGTTCCTTGTGGCGGAAGTGCGCGAGCAGCGACCCTCCGAAGCGTTCCATGGCTCGTTCAAGACCAGTGAGTGTGCTCACGCTGCAACGTCTCCTCGAATGATGTCGTGGTGTGCGGCTCTTCCTCTGCGGGTGCCCGGCCGACGCGGAAAGACGCGTCCGGCCCCTACAGCAGGTCCCGCGGCACCGTCTCGTTCCAGGTGCGCGAGAAGACCCGGCGCCCGCCCTCGTAGCCGTCCAGCGTGGCGTCCACGAAGAAGTCCGTCTCGTCGCAGGTCAGCCTCGTGTGCGTCTCCACGCGGACGTCCCAGTCGTCGCGCCTGAAGCGCATGGTCCAGGTCGACTCGCCGGTGGCCGAGGTGAAGTCGTCGGCGACGGAGGTGTAGCGCTCGTAGGCGCGGCGGCCGACGTCGAGACCGATCTCGTCGAAGTGGACGAGTCCCTGGTCCTTCACGATCTCCAGTTCGGCGCGGTAGTCGACCATGTCGCGCTTCACCTCCCACCGGGCGTCCGGGGCGGTCAGCCGCGTGACGGACAGCGGTGAGGTGCCCTCGGGCTCCTCGAACGGGTTCGCCGGCAGCCCGTCCGGTTCCTCCGTCGGGCGCACGGGGAGCGTGAGGGTGCTGGAGCCCTCGTACACGCTCAGCAGCGCCGGCTCGGGCGGCGGCCAGGCGAGCGGCCAGTACGACGTGGACAGGGAGAGCCGGACCCGGTGGCCGGGCGGGAACGCCTGGGCCACTCCGTTGAGCTGGACGGTCGCGCGGTACCGCGTCCCCGGCTCCAGGGGCTCGGGGTTCTCGGTGCTCTCCCGGCGGGTGATGTTGAGCAGACCGTAGGTGACACGGGTGGCGGCGCCCTCGGGGCTCACGTCGGACAGACGCGCGGCGACCATCGCGACCGGCCGGTCCGCCGCGAGGTCCAGCTCCACGGTCGGTGAGCCGAGGATCTCCAGCCGTTCGGTCAGCGGCTCGGTCTCGAAGACGAGGGAACCGCCGTCCTCCTCACGCTGGTCGTACGGCAGGTCCGGGGGCGCGTTGTAGGAGGCCCACTTGCCGGCGAACTGCCCGACGGACAGCGGCGACCGTACGGTCATCCGGGCGCCGTCGCTGCCGCCACCGAGATCGACGTCGGCATCCGCATCGGGGGCGGCGTCGACCGGCGGGTTGATCCGGTGGCGGGTCAGCGGGTACCTGACGGGATGGATCTGCGGGGACGGCCAGGTGGGTTCGGCCACCCAGCGGCCGGGGCGCTCCTCGTAGGAGGTGGACGGGGGCACGCTGTCCTGCATCCAGGTGCGCAGCATGGGGCCGTCCATGACGCCGTTGTCGACGCCCTTGAGCCAGTGGTCCCACCAGCGCACCACTTCCTGGAGGTAACCGATGGCGGGGCCGGGCTCTCCGAGGTGGGGGAACTTGTGCGACCAGGGGCCGATCAGTCCCTTGCGGGGCACGTCCAGGTTGCCGAGCAGCCGGGTCACGGCGTTGGAGTAGCCGTCCGCCCAGCCGCTGGAGGCGAGGACGGGGCACTGGACGGCCGAGTAGTCCTCGGCGACGGAGGCGTGCCGCCAGTAGTCGTCCCGGCGCTGGTGGCGCAGCCAGGGCAGGACCCAGGGACCGGAGTTCTCCAGGCGTTCGTGCCACATCTCGCGCCAGCGGTCGCCGACCACGGCGGGGTCGGGCGGGAGGGTCGCGTAGGCGAACATGGTGCCGGCCTCGGCGAGGTTGTCCGAGAGCATGGCGCCGCCCATGTAGTGCATGTCGTCGGCGTGCCGGTCGTCCGTGAAGGACGCGATGACGACGGCGCGGAGGCTCGGCGGCTGCCGGGCGGCCACCTGGAGGGCGGCGAAGGCACCCCAGGACAGGCCCATCATGCCGGTGCTGCCGTCGCACCAGGGCTGGTCGGCGAGCCAGGCGAGGACCGCTTCGGCGTCGGCCTGTTCCTGTTCCAGGTACTCGTCCCGCAGCACCCCCTCCGAGTCGCCGGTGCCGCGCAGGTCGACACGTACGCAGGCGTAGCCGTGACCGGCGATGTAGGGGTGGTGCAGGGAGTCGCGCACCGAGGTGAGGTCGCGTTTGCGGTAGGGGATGTACTCCAGCACCGCGGGGACGGGCTCGTTGTCTGAGGAGGTGGGGCGCCGGACACGGGCCGACAGCTGGACGCCGTCGGGCATCGGGATTCGGACGTCCTCCTCTTCCTTCGTCGCGTACGGCAGATTGCTCACGTAGCGCATGAGGCGGACTTGCTCCTTGGTCGTGCGGTCGTGGTGCGGGCGGCCGTCGTGCGCGCGGTGGCTACGCGCCGGGCCGTTCCTGTTCCTGCTCCTGTTCCTTCGGGATCTCGTCGAAGGTGAGTCCCAGCGCGGCCACGCAGTGGTCGTACTTCGCCCTCAGGTCGTCCTCGCTGTTCCCGCCGGTGAATATGTGCGCCAGCTCGTAGCTGTAGGAGTCCTGCTGGGAGAGGTCGGAGAGGACCTGCCCCTCCTGGGTGGTGACGTCCACGCGCACCCCGTCGGCCTCGTGCTCGACGCGGGCGAGGTCGTCGGCCGAGGGCACGTCGCGGACCACCCCGTCGGTGAACCAGCGGTAGTACCACTTCGCGGCCATCGCGTACGGGCCCTTGCGCTGCGGCATGGCCGGATCGTCGCCCAGCGCGAGGGCGAGCATGGCGTGGTGGTTGGGCACGCCGTCGACGTACTCGAACAGCTCGGCGTGGGACTGGGAGTGCCGGGGGTTGATCTCCAGCAGGCTGATCTCCTGGGTCTTCGGGTCGTAGAAGTACTCCACGCTGAAGGTGGCCGACTCGAAGCCGATCCTGCGCATCACGCGCTCGGTGACGTCGTGCAGCTGGGTGATGACCGCGGGCGGCAGTGTCGAGGGGTACTGGTGCCGCTGGAAGCTGGAGGTGCCGGGGTAGTTGATGGAGTCCAGCACGCCGTAGACGGTGACCTCGCCCTGGTGGACGTATCCCTCGACGGCGACCTGGAGGCCCGTCATCGTCTCCTCGGCGAGGCAGACCTGGGCGCCGACGCCCTCCATCTCGGGCGGCAGTTCGATCCGGTCGAGGATGTCCTCGAAGGGCCGGCCGACCCGGGAGATCCCCTCGCGTATCTGCCGCACGGCGTCCTGGAACTCGTCCATGTCCTCGACCCCGAAGGCGAGTTCGGAGGAGTACGAGAGCGCGGGCTTGACCCACATCGGGAACCGTACGTTCTCGGGCGGCTGCGGGTCGTCGGTGTCCAGATCGACCCGGCCGAACCGCGGGTGCCTGTCGGTGACCTTCTGCTGCTCCAGCCGGCTCCAGTACTTGTGCTCGCACTTGACCACGGACTCCAGGCCGGTGCTACGGGTCCCGTACTGCTCGGCGAGGATGGGCACGAGGGTGCTCACCGGGAAGTCCCAGTAGCCGACGATCGCGTCGATACTCCCGTCGAAGGCGTCCAGCACGGCCCTGGCCCTGTCGATGAGCTCCGGGACGGACACCTCGCCGCTCTGCAGTTCCTCGATCGTCAGCAGCGGGTGGTAGCGCAACGACCTGGCTGCCGCCGCCGCTTCGAGCGTGGGCAGGTTGGCGTCGTCGAGACCCAGGACGAAGACGTTCTTCACATCGGGCGCGTTCTTCTCGGTCACCGGCAACCTTCCAGTTCTGTGCGGATCGGACGGAAGACCGTGGGGTACCCCTGAGCGTCGGGGCGAATCTCCGCCACCGGCCGGAGTGTTCGCAGGTGTGATGTGCGACCACCGGGACACCCGTATCCGCATGTGCATGAAAGGGCGATCCAACGCCTTGTCCTTGTCCCCGCACGAACGGGAGCAGACGTGATCTTCCTTGTCGTGGCCGTCCTGGTGCTGGCCGTGCTGCTCGGGTCGGCCGCCTATCTTCCCCTGCCCGTGACCGTGGTGGCCGCTGTGGCGATCGCCGCGTGGCTGGCCGTGTTCGCGGTGCGCGAGCGGCGCAGGCACGGTGGCCGGACCGGAAGGGCGTGACGTGATGCGGCTTACGGAGTCCCGGCGACGGGAGACCGGTGAGCGGGAGCGCGGCGTGCGCCCGACCGGCAGGCGGGACACCGAGGGAATGGCCGTGGCCTCCTTCGTGCTCGGCCTGGTCGGACTCCTCGTCCTCAACTTCTTCCTCGGCCCCGTCGCCATCGTCCTGGCCGTCATGGCCCTGCGCCGGGGCACGCCCCGCCGTTTCAGGGCGCTGCTCGGGCTGTGGCTCGGCATCGCGGACATCGTGCTGCTCGCCGTGCTGATGGCGGTGAACGGCGGCACCTCGTGGAGCATTCTGGGCTGACCCGCCCAGCTGACTCGCCCTTACGAAAGCGCTGTGGGGCGGCCGGTGTGAACCCGCCCCCCCCACAGTGCTCAAGGGAGGTGTCAGCAGTACAGGTTGTTGCCGGCCGAAGTGCCGAGGATCCCCACGAACCGCTGATAGCTGTCCACCCGGCTCTGCACCTGGGCCGGGTTCCTGCCGTCGCACTCCAGCGAACCGTTGATGGAGCGGATGGTCTGACCGAAGCCCGCGCCGTTGACCATCGCGTTGTGGCCGGTCATGGAGCCGGGTCCGGACTGTGTGTTCCAGTACCAGAGGCCGGTCTTCCAGGCCACCGCCGAGTCGTTCTGCACGAGCCAGGGGTTGTTCAGGAGGTCGATGCCGAGCGCGTCGCCGGCCGCCTTGTAGTTGAAGTTCCAGCTGAGCTGGATGGGCCCGCGGCCGTAGTACGCGGACTGGCCGGCCGGGCAGCCGTAGGACTGGCCCCAGTCGCAGTAGTGCGAGTAGTTGGCCGTGTTCTGCTCGACGATGTGGACCAGGCCGCCGGTCTCGTGGTTGACGTTGGCGAGGAAGGCCGCGGCCTCCTGCTTCTTCACCGTGTCGCTGCCGGTGTTGGCGAAGGCCGGGTAGGCGCTCAGCGCCGCCTTCAGCCCGTTGTAGGTGTAGAAGCCGTTCCGGTTCGGGAACATCTGGTTGAACTGGGCCTCGCTGACGACGAACCCGGAGGGGTTGCCGGGTCCGTTGTCACAGGCGTACGGCTCCCAGTACCAGGTGCTGATGGTGGGGTCGTAGCCCGGGTTGTCGTGCTCGGCTATGTAGGCCTTGCCGTCGGTGTACCGGACGATGTTCCCGGTCACGTAGGACTTGCCGGCCACCCAGCTCGGGTAGCTGGAACAGGCCGCGGCGGACGCGCCCGACGCCGGCAGGAGCACCGGTGCGGCGGTTCCGAGGACGATCGCGGCCACGAACGCGGAGATACGGCGCCTGGACACAGGGGCAACTCCTTCACGGAGCACGGCCGCGGACCCGTACGAGGGCAGCGCGGGGCGGACCTTGGACGCGCGTGCCGGCGGGGCCGGCCGCGGCGTACGGGGCGGCCGTGGTGGGGGGTGGTGAAGCACACTCCACCACCTTGGTCTGGACCAGTCAAGGGTGTAGACCAGTCAACCCGCCCCGGTGCCGCGTCACTTCGGGCGGTGGGCGGTCCGGTGGGCGTCCGCCCTTCGGCCGGCTCAGCTCAGCGGCTTCTCCAGTACCGCCTTGCGGTGGCTGAACGTCTCGATCGAGTAGCGGCCGTGGTAGCTGCCCATGCCGCTCTCCCCCACTCCGCCGAAGGGCAGGTCGGAGACCGTGAGGTGGGCGAGCGGCAGGCCGAGGCCCAGGCCGCCCGACGAGGTCTCGGCGGCGAGCCGCTCCCGGGTGGTGTCCGACTCGGTGAAGGCGTACAGGGCGAGGGGCTTGTCGTGGTCGTTGATGAAGTCGATGGCCTCGTCGAGACCGGCGACGGTGACGATCGGCAGCACGGGGCCGAAGATCTCCTCGCGCATGACGGGCGCGTCGGGGTCGACGTCGGCCAGGACGGTCGGCGCGATGTACTTGGTGGCGCGGTCGGTGGCGCCGCCGACGACGACCCGGCCGGAGTCCAGCAGTCCGCTGAGCCGGTCGAAGTGCCGCTCGTTGATGATCCGCCCGTACTCGCCGGAGGTGGAGGCGTCCGCCCCGTACAGCTTCTCGACGGCCTCGGCCAGTACGGGCTCCAGGGCGCGGGCGGTCTCCGGGTCGGTCAGGACGTAGTCGGGCGCGACGCAGGTCTGTCCGGCGTTGAGGAACTTCCCGCGCGCCAGCCGCTCGGCGACGACGCCCAGGTCGGCGCCGCGGTCGACGAAGGCCGGTGACTTGCCGCCGAGTTCGAGGGTGACCGGGGTGAGGTGCCGGGCGGCGGCGGTCATCACGATGCGGCCGACCGTGCCGTTGCCGGTGTAGAAGATGTGGTCGAAGCGCTCGGCGAGCAGTGCGGTGGTCTCGGGGATGCCGCCCTCGACGACCGCGACGGCCTCCGTGTCGAGGTGGCGGGGCAGCAGCCGGGCCAGTGCGGCGGAAGTGGCGGGGGCCAGCTCGCTGGGCTTGACGACCACCGCGTTGCCCGCGGCGATGGCGCCGAGCATCGGGGCGAGCAGGAGCTGCGCCGGGTAGTTCCAGGGGGCGATGACCAGGACGACGCCGAGGGCGTCGTAGCGGGTCCAGCCCGTAGCGTCGGCGCCGAGGTGGGCGGGGACCGGGGCGGGCTCGGGGCGCAGCCACTCTTCGAGGTGTTCGAGGGTGTGGTCGATCTCCCGGACGACGAAGTCGATCTCCGTGCGGAACGCTTCGGTGGAGCTCTTGCCCAGGTCGGCATGGAGAGCGGCGGCGAGTTCCGGGCCGTCGGTGGTGAGCATGTCGCGCAGGCGGCCCAGCTGGCCGGTGCGCCACTCGACGGGCTGGGTGCGGCCGGAGCGGAAGGTGGCGCGCAGCCGCGCCACGACGTCCGCGGGCTGCTCGGGGGTGGGCTGGTTCACGGTGCCTCGCTGGTCGGGGCGGGCCTCGGACCCGCGCTCGGTACATCGAGCGGCAAGCTCGATGTATATGCCAACCATTTATACGGCATCGTCATTCCGTCCCGGCCGAAGACACCGCCCGTGATCGCGGGGTCACACCGAAGGGAGAGGGGGCCGGCTCAGACGGACGGTTCCGCCGTCGCCCCGTCCAGCTCGTCCACCAGCCGGAGCAGCAGCCCGCGCAGCAGTTCCTCGTCGCCGTCGCCGCCGCTCAGCGCGGGCCACCGCGTACGCACCTCGCGGTCGACACGCCGCCAGTAGGTCTCGCCGCGCGGAGTGAGGTGGGCGAGGACGCGCCGCCGGTCGAGGGGGTCGGTCCGCCGGTGGACCAGGTTCTGGTCGACGAGGTGGTCGACCAGCTTGGTGAGGGTCGCGGGCGGCAGGAAGGCGGCTTCGGCGATCGCCGTCATGGGGTGTCCCGCACGGTCGGAGAGCAGCGAGAGCACTCGCCAGGCGTCGGGAGTGCAGCCGTGCTCCTCCAGGACGCCCTGGAGGAGGCGCGCCGCCAGCCGCTCGGCCCGCGTCAGGAGGTGCACGAGGTCCTCGGACCGGCGCGGAGGCGGGGTCGGCATCCTGCTCCTCACTTCCGGGATGGACGCCCGAGGGGGCCGGGCAAGGGGTCCTCGGATCGTACAAGTCCCCGCTTTCCCGGGCTTCTCGCCCGTGCGGCGGGTGCGGGGCCGACCGTACCCCGAGACGGACTGGAGTTCACCGGACGTTCCCGCAATCATGCCCTCATGGTCCGGCCCGACGCCCTTCCGCCCGACTGGTTCACGGCCGACGACTCGGTCGTCGGCGTGGCGCTGGTCTTCCCTCTGCAGGGCGCCGCCGGAATCTTCGGACCCGCCTGCGAGTTGTGCGCGCGGCTCGCCGCGGAGCAGGTCAACCGCTCGGGCGGAGTGCTCGGCAAGGAGCTGCGGCTGCTGCCCGTCGACGGCGGCGCCGCGCCTCGGCACGTCGCCGAGAACGTCGAGGCGCTGGTGCGTCTGGGCATCGTGCAGGGCGTCACCGGCTGGCACATCTCCTCCGTACGCCAGGCACTCGCGCCGCGGATCGCCCACCGGGTGCCCTATGTGTATACGGCGTTGTACGAGGGCGGCGAGAACACGGCGGGCGTGTTCCTCACGAGTGAGACGCCGGACGGTCAACTCCGGCCCGCCATGCACCTGTTGGCCCGGGAGCACCGGGTGCGCCGCTGGTTCGTCGTGGGCAACGACTATGTGTGGCCGCGCCGTACGGCCAGGGCCTCGCACCGCTACGCACGCGAGTCGGGCGGCGCCGTCCGCGCGGAGGCGTACCTGCCGCTGGGCACCCACGACTTCGACGCGGTGCTGCGGCGCATCGAGCGGTCGGACGCGGACGGGGTGCTGATGCTGCTCGTGGGCAGCGACGCGGTCCGCTTCAACCGGGCCTTCGCCGCGTCGGGGCTCGACGAGCGATGTCTGCGCCTGAGCACCCTGATGGACGAGAACATGCTGATGGCGAGCGGCCCGGCGGCCACCGCCCGTCTCTACAGCACGGCCGGGTTCTTCGCCTCCCTCGCCAACCAGGACACGCTGGACTTCCATGGCCAGTACGCCGGGCGGTACGGCGTGGAGGCACCGGTCCCCGGCAGCCTCGGCGAATCGTGCTACGAGGGTGTGCTGTTGCTCGCCGCGCTCATCGAACGGGCCGGGACCCTGGACGTCGCCGCGATCGGCGCCGCCGCGGACACCGTCTCCTACGAGGGCCCGCGCGGGCTGCTGCGGCTGCGCGGCGGCCATGTGCGGCAGCGGATCTACCTGGCGCGGGCGGACGGGGTGGACTTCGACGTGGTGGCCCAGCTGAATCCGCACGGCTCGCGGCCTTGACATGTCCGCGCTTCCGCGAAGATACTTCACACAGGAAGTAATGAGAATGCCTTGGGCGAACTGTGAATTCATTTCCTGAATTCCGTCCGGGGCATTTTTTGTTGCGCACCGAGAACCGGACGGCGAGACCGGATGAGAGTCGGAAGATACCGCCGGGAAAGTAATGCGAAACGCCTTGGAAACAGGCTGACTTGAGGCTGTGGACCGCACGCCAGGAGGAGATTGTCCTCCCAGCCCGAGGGGGTCCATTTGTCCAGCGAGTCCCATCGTTCCAGCGGTTTCCGTCCGCACCGGCGCCGGGTTCTGGCGGGCGCCGCCGCACTGGCCGCCACCGTCGCGCTCACCGCGTGCGGCGCCAAGACCGACGCCGCGGGCGGCTCGTCCGACCAGGCCGCCAAGGCCGACACGAGCGGCGACACGGTCAAGGTCGGCCTGCTCAACTCGCTCTCCGGCACCATGGCGATCAGCGAGGTGACCGTACGCGACTCGGTGAAGCTGGCGATCGAGGAGATCAACGCCTCCGGCGGAGTGCTCGGCAAACAGATCAAGCCGGTCAGCGAGGACGGCGCCTCCGACTGGCCGACGTTCGCCGAGAAGGCGAGCAAGCTCATCAAGGAGGACCGGGTGGCGGCCACCTTCGGCTGCTGGACCTCCGCGAGCCGCAAAGCGGTGAAACCCGTCTTCGAGAAGAACAAGTCCCTGCTGTTCTATCCCGTGCAGTACGAGGGCCTTGAGGAGTCCCCGTACATCTTCTACACGGGAGCGACCACGAACCAGCAGATCGTCCCGGCGCTCGACTATCTCAAGAGCCAGGGCGAGAAGAGCATTTACCTCGTCGGCAGCGACTATGTCTTCCCGCGCACCGCCAACAAGATCATCAAGGCGTACGCGAAGGCCAACGGCATGAAGGTGCTCGGCGAGGACTACGCGCCGCTGGGCTCCACCGAGTTCAGCACGATCGCCAACAAGGTGAAGGCGTCGAAGGCCGACGCGGTCTTCAACACCCTCAACGGCGACTCGAACGTGGCCTTCTTCAAGGAGTACAAGTCGGCCGGCCTGACCGCGAAGAGCATGCCGGTCGTCTCGGTGTCGATCGCCGAGGAGGAGGTCAAGTCGATCGGATCGCAGTACCTGGCGGGGCAGTTGACGGCCTGGAACTACTACCAGACGACGCCCGGCGCGGCGAACACCGCGTTCGTGAAGGCGTACAAGGCCAAGTACGGCCAGGACAAGCCGACCAGTGACCCGATGGAGGCCGCGTACACCTCGGTCCATCTGTGGAAGGCCATGGTCGAGAAGGCCAAGTCCTTCGACCCGGAGAAGGTCAAGGCGGCCTCGGACGGCATCACCTTCGACGCTCCCGAGGGGAAGGTCACCGTGGACGGCGCGAGCCAGCACATCCACAAGACCGCCCGGATCGGGAAGATCGGCACCGACGGGCTGATCGAGCAGGTGTGGGACTCCGGGAAGCCGATCGAGCCCGACCCGTTCCTGAAGGGCTACGACTGGGCCTCCGGCCTCTCCTGACCGACCGCGCGCGGGGGCCCGTGTGCCGGGTCCCCGCGTCCTGCCTCCTCGGAGCCGCCGTATGACCGTGATCCTCGGTCAGACCTTCACCGGCATCAGCATCGGTGCCGTCCTGCTGCTCATCGCGCTCGGGCTCTCGCTCACCTTCGGCCAGATGAACGTCATCAACATGGCCCACGGCGAGTTCATCATGGCCGGCGCCTACACCACCTACGTCCTGCAGAAGTCGATCTCGGGCGCGGGCCTGTCCCTGCTCGTGGCGCTGCCCGTCGCCTTTCTGGTGGCGGGCGCGCTCGGCGCGCTGCTGGAATGGGTCCTCATCCGCCGCCTGTACCTGCGCCCGCTCGACACACTGCTGGTGACCTGGGGTGTGTCGCTGATGCTCCAGCAGCTCGCCCGCGACATCTTCGGCGCGCCCAACGTCCAGACCCGCGCACCCGACTGGCTCACCGGGAACATCACCGTCCTCGGCGGCGACGACCCGCTGACCTTCGCCAACAGCCGGCTGTTCATCCTCGCCCTCGCGATCGCGGCCGTCGCCGCGCTGTCCCTGACCTTGCGGCTGACCTCGCTCGGCCGCCGGATCCGCGGGGTCGTGCAGAACCGGGACCTGGCCGAGGTGTCCGGCATCTCCACCTCCCGGGTGGACCGGACCGCGTTCTTCCTCGGCTCCGGGCTCGCCGGTGTCGCGGGCGTCGCGCTGACACTGGTCGGCCCGATCGGGCCCACGATGGGCACCAACATCATCATCGACGCGTTCCTGGTGATCGTGGTCGGCGGCATCGGGCAGCTCAGGGGCACGGTGATCGTCGCGTTCGTCCTGGGAGTCACGCAGTCCGTCCTGGAGTACTCCACCACCGTCAGCGTGGCGAAGGTACTCGTCCTCGTGGCCATCGTCGCCTTCCTCCAGTGGCGGCCCCAGGGGCTGTACACGCTGCGTACGAGGAGTCTCGTATGACCCTGTTCAAAGGTGCCCCGGGGGCCAAGGGCCTGTCGGCGTCCACCGGCCGCCCGGCCCGCGCGTGGGCCGGATTCGGCGCCGCCGCCGTCGCGCTCTTCGCCCTCGCCCCGCTGGCCCTCTCCGACTTCCGGCTCGGGCTGCTCGCCAAGTACCTGTGCACCGCGATGGTGGCCGTGGGCATCTGCCTGGCCTGGGGCCGCGGCGGCCTGCTCACGCTCGGCCAGGGCGTGTTCTTCGGACTCGGCGGCTATGCCATGGCGATGCATCTGAAGATCGCTGACGCGGGTCCCGGCAATCTTCCCGACTTCATGCAGCTGTACGGCACCGCGACCGAACTCCCGTGGTGGTGGCGGCCGTTCGGCAATCCCCTGTTCGCCCTCGCGGCCACCGTGCTGCTGCCCATGGCCGTCGCCGCGGTCCTCGGTTCGTTCGTCTTCCGCCGCCGGGTCAAGGGCGCGTACTTCGCGATCCTGAGCCAGGCGCTCGCCGCGGCCTTCGCGATCTGGCTGGTCGGCCAGCAGGCGACGACCGGCGGCACCAACGGACTCACCGACATCCAGGGCTTCTTCGGCTACGACCTCGACGACCCGGTCAACCAGCGAATGGTGTACTTCGTCATCGCCGCCGTCCTTCTCCTCCTGATCGCCCTGGTACGGCAGCTGATCCACAGCCGCTACGGCGAACTCCTCGTCGCCGTAAGGGACTCGGAGGAACGCGTGCGCTTCCTCGGGTACGACCCGGCGAACGTGAAACTCGTCGCGTACGTAGTGGCGGCCGGCACCGCCGGGCTCGCGGGGGCGCTGTTCGTGCCCGCGGTCGGCATCATCTCCCCCGCCATGATCGGCATCGTGCCGTCGATCGAGTTCGTCATCGGCGCCGCGATCGGCGGCCGGGCGAGCCTCGCCGGGGCGGTGCTCGGCGCGATCGGGGTGGCCTGGGCGAAGACGGCCCTGTCGGAGGAGTTCCCGGCGGGCTGGACGTACTTCCAGGGGCTGCTGTTCATCGTGGCCCTGGCCTTCCTGCCGGGCGGCCTCGTCTCGCTGGCCGGGATCGTCCGGCGGCGCCGCGCGGCGCCCGCCCTTCCCCTCGGAGGAGCGGCATGAGTGAGCTCTCAGGTCTTGAGATACGCGGACTGCGGGTGGCTTTCGACGGGTTCACCGCGGTCGACGGGGTGGACCTCGACGTACGGCCGGGTGACCTCCGCTTCCTGATCGGGCCGAACGGGGCGGGCAAGACCACGCTCGTCGACGCCGTCACCGGACTGGTGAAGGCGCGGGGCTCGGTCCTCTTCGGGGGTGGGGAACTGCTCGGCCGGAGCGTGCACCGGATCGCCCGGTCGGGCATCGGCCGGACCTTCCAGACCGCCACGGTCTTCGAGGAGCTGACGGTCCTGCAGAACCTGGACATCGCGGCCGGCGCCGGGCGCGGCGCGCTGACGATGCTGCGGCGGCGCAAGGGCGTGCCGGAGTCCGTCGCCCACGCCCTGGAGACGGTCGGGCTCACGGAACTGGCGGACGGTCTCGCCGGCACGCTCGCCCACGGCCAGAAGCAGTGGCTGGAGATCGGCATGCTGCTCGTGCAGGACGTACGACTGCTGCTGCTGGACGAGCCGGTCGCCGGGATGAGCCATGACGAACGGCAGGCCACCGGAGAGCTGTTGGAGCACATCAGTCAGGAGCGGACCGTGGTCGTCATCGAGCACGACATGGACTTCATGCGTTCCTTCGCGCGCAGCGTCAGCGTGCTGCACGCCGGCCGGGTGCTCAGCGAGGGGACCGTGGCGCAGGTGCAGGCCGACCCCCGGGTGCAGGAGGTCTACCTCGGTCACGCGGCCGTCGCGGACACCGGCGACCTGACCGGCGCCGCCGTACAGGAGGTGTGAGGCGTATGAAGCTGGAGATCGACGGCATCCGCGTCGGCTACCACCGCAGTCTCGTCCTGCACGGTGTGTCCGTCGAGGTGCCGGACGACGGCGTCGCGGCGGTGCTCGGACACAACGGCGCGGGCAAGAGCACCCTGCTGCGCGCGGCCGTCGGACTGCTCACTCCGTCGAGCGGGACGATCAGGCTCGACGGCGAGGACATCACCCGCCGCAGGCCGCACGAGCGGGTGGCGCGCGGCATGGCGTACGTGCCGCAGGGACAGCAGGGCTTCGCCCACCTCACGACGGCGGAGAACCTCCAGCTCGTCGCCGACGGCCGCAGACGGGGGAAGGCGGCGATCTCGGAAGCGCTGGACCTGTTTCCGGTGCTGCGCACCCTGTCGACGCGGCGGGCGGGTCTGCTCTCGGGCGGTCAGCGACAGCAACTGGCCATCGCGCGCGCCCTGGTGACGGACCCTCGGGTCCTGCTGCTCGACGAGCCGACCGAGGGCATCCAGCCCTCGGTCGTCGCGGAGATCGAGGAGACCGTCCTCGCCCTGGCGGCACGCGGCGGACTCTCCGTGCTCCTCGTCGAGCAGCATGTGGGCTTCGCGATGCGGGCGGCCCAGCGGTACTACGTCCTGGAGGCCGGTCGGATCACGTCGTCGGGCGAGGGCGGCCAGGAGGCCGAGCGGTCGGTCCGGGAGGCGCTGAGCGTGTGAGCGTCCGAGCGGAGCGAGTCACGATCCGGACCGCGTGTAGTACGCGGCCCGGACCCGGCGCAGCCAGGCCTCTGCCGGGGCCTCGTCCGGCTGGTCCGGAAGGACGCTGCGGGTCTCGTCGAAGGCCGCCTCGTACCGCTGGAGCAGGGGCAGCGCGACCATCGCGTCGGCCGCCACCTGCTCGCCGAAGCGGTGGTAGTCGTCCGGGTCCTCGACGCGGACGGTCAGGACACCGGTGGCGTACAGCTCGAAGCCCTGGTGGCACAGGCGTCGCAGATGGCGGGCGTGTTTGGCGGTGCGTCCGCGGGTGTCCGCGGAGGAGGAGCTGTTCCCGCGGTCGTAGAGCCGCTTGAACTGCCCGGTGGCGTACCCGAGGTAGGCGTCGCGGACTCTCTTCGCGGAGAGCAGGGTCGTGCGGATGCCGATCAGTTCGTCGCCGAGCGGGGTGCGGACCTCGTACAACTCGTCGGGCAGCCAGACCAGTTCCGTCACGGTCGGGTTGCCGCTCAGGGCGAGCCTGCACCACTTGGCCGCCTCGTGGAGGGTGTTGTCGGGCCTGGTCGTGACGTGGGTCTCCTTCGGTCCGCGCAGGCCGTGGAAGTCCTCGGTGGGGGCGGCGAACATGCCGAGCCGGTCCACGTCGGAGCCCGCCCGGGCCAGTCCGTACGCGGTCGAGCCGACGATGCCGGACAGCAGGACGTTCTCGGCGGTCACAGCGATCCCCCTTCTCCCCTGCCGCCCCGCTGCCTGGTGCGGGCCGGGCGACGACTCGCACAACGTCATCACCCGGGGGACGGCCGCGTACAGCGATTTATGGGTGTCACGGGGAACGCTCAGCGGCTCAGCTCGCGAACGGGACCTGCGCCGAGGGGGCGGGCCCGGGCGGCGGCACCCCGGCAACGGTGCCCCGGGCCGCCCGACCGCCCGAAGTCCGGCGCCGGGTTTCTCAGAGCACAGGCTCTCAGTCCCCGTCGTGAGCCGGGACCACCACGAGGAACGCGTCCGACTCCAGGTCCATCACCACGGCCGCGGGCTCGCCCTCGGCACGACGACGCGCCGCGTACTCCTCCGCGGGCCACGATCCACGCGGGGCCCCTGCGGGAAACTGCTCCAGCACCTTCGCACCCATGACGACCGACCTTCCCTGTGAACCGACGTCTCTGCGGAAGTCCGTCTGCCCGCGATCGCCGCGCCCATGTACCCCAAGTGGCCCACGTGGCGCATCCGCCGAGGGCCGACAGGGGGAAGGGGTGATGAGGAGGACACCGAACACAGCTGCACAGAGCCGAACAGAACCGAAGAGAAGGGCCGGAACACCATGAGCGGTGACGACGCCGGAGCCGGGCTGCGCTGCCTGGTGACGGGCGCGACGGGGTACATCGGGGGCCGCCTGGTCCCGGAACTCCTCGCCGAGGGGCACCGGGTGCGTTGTGTGGCCCGCTCCCCCGGCGCGCTCCGGGACCATCCGTGGGCCGCAGACGTCGAGGTGGTACGCGGTGACGTCACGGACGCCGAGTCGGTCGCCGCCGCGATGCGGGACATCGATGTCGCCTACTACCTGGTGCACGCGCTGGGCACGGGCAAGGGCTTCGAGGACACCGACCGCAGGGCGGCACGGATCTTCGGCGAGCAGGCCCGCGCGGCGGGCGTACGCCGGATCGTCTATCTGGGCGGACTCACCCCCGCCGGGGTGCCGGACCGGGAACTCTCACCGCATCTGCGCTCCCGGTCCGAGGTGGGCCGCATCCTCCTGGACTCGGGTGTCCCGACGACCGTGCTGCGGGCGGCCGTCATCATCGGTTCGGGCTCGGCCTCCTTCGAGATGCTGCGCTACCTCACCGAGCGGCTGCCGGTGATGGTCACGCCCAACTGGGTCCACACCCGCATCCAGCCGATCGCGGTACGGGACGTCCTGCGCACGCTCGTGGGCAGCGCGCGGATGCCGGACGACGTCAGCAGGGCCTTCGACATCGGCGGCCCGGAGATCCTGACGTACCGGCAGATGATGGTGCGGTACGCGGCCGTCGCCGGCCTTCCCCGGCGGCTCATCGTGCCGGTGCCCGTCCTGACGCCGAGGCTCTCCAGTCACTGGGTCGGTCTGGTGACTCCCGTGCCGCGGTCCATCGCCCGCCCGCTGACCGAGTCGCTGCGCCACGAGGTGGTCTGCCACGAGCACGACATCGCGCGGTACGTGCCCGACCCGCCGGGCCGGCCGATCCCCTTCGACGAGTCGGTGCGCCTGGCCCTGCAACGCATCCAGGACGCCCGGGTCACCACCCGCTGGTCGTCCGCCTCGCTGCCCGGCGCCCCCAGCGACCCCCTGCCCACGGACCCCGACTGGGCGGGCGGCAGCCTCTACACGGACCGTCGCGAACGCGTCGTCGACGCCTCGCCCGAAGCCCTGTGGCGGGTGATCGAGGGCATCGGGGGCGACAACGGCTGGTACTCCTTCCCCCTCGCCTGGGCGGCGCGCGGCCTGCTCGACCGGATGGTGGGCGGTGTGGGCCTGCGCCGGGGCCGCCGCGACGCGGCACGGCTGCGGGTCGGTGACTCGCTCGACTTCTGGCGCGTCGAGGAGATCGAACCGGGCCGGCTGCTGCGCCTGCGCGCCGAGATGCGGCTGCCGGGTCTGGCCTGGCTGGAGATGTGCGCGCAGACGGACGACGACGGACGCGTCCGCTACCGCCAGCGCGCCCTCTTCCATCCGCACGGGCTGCTCGGCCACGCCTACTGGTGGAGCGTGTCGCCGTTCCACGCCGTCGTGTTCGGCGGCATGGCGCGCAACATCGCGCGGACCGCCGAGCGGACGGGTCACCCGGTGGCCGCGTCGTCGCACACGCCCGCCGGCTGACACGGGCCGACCGACGCCGACCGGCGCGGGCCCGCCCGCGACCGGCCGCCCGCCGCCGCATCCGTCGGGCGTCCCGGCGGGGAAGTACTCGATGGCCGCGGGCGTCCGTGCCCGGCTCGCCCCCCTCCCCTCTCCCCCCTCTCCCCTTTTCCCCCTCCCTCCCCCCGTTCTTCCCGTCCCGGAGCTCCGGAGTCCCGTCATGAACGTCTCGGTCGTCCTGTTCACCTCCGACCTGCGGCTGCACGATCACCCGCCGCTGCGCGCGGCGCTCGACGGCTCGCGCACGGTGGTGCCTCTCTTCGTGCGCGACCGTGCCGTCGACAGGGCGGGTTTCGCCGCTCCCAACCGGCTGGCGTTCCTCGCCGACTGTCTCCGGGACCTGGACGCGGGACTGCGCGAGCGCGGCGGGCGGCTCGTGTACCGCGCCGGAGACCTCGTCGACGAGGTGTGCAAGGTGGTCACCGAGACGGACGCCGACGAGGTGCACATGGCCGCCGGGGTCTCCGCCCACGCCCAGCGGCGCGAGGAACGGCTGCGAGACGCCCTGGAGGGCGACGGGCGCCGGCTGCACGTCCACGACGAGGTGGTCACCGCCCTCGCGCCGGGCGAGGTCACACCGGCCTCCTCGGACCACTTCGCCGTCTTCACCCCGTACTTCCGGCGCTGGGCGGGGCACCACCAGCGTCAGGTGCTCGGCGCGCCCCGCGCCGTGCGTGTGCCGCCGGACATCGGCTCGGATCGGCTGCCGACGCGCGCGGAACTGTCCGGACTGTCCGCGGGGCTCGCCACGGGCGGCGAACGGGAGGGCAGGAAGCGGCTCACGGCCTGGCTGCGGGGCGGGATCCACACGTACGAGGACGGCCACGACGATCTCGCCGGGGACGCCACCTCGCACCTGTCCCCGCACCTCCACTTCGGCACGCTGTCCGCCGTGGAGGTCGTCCACCGGGCACGGAAGGCGGGCGGTCCCGGCGCCGACGCCTTCGTCCGGCAGGTGGCCTGGCGCGACTTCCACCACCAGGTACTGGCCGCGCGGCCCGCCTCCTCCAGGAAGGACCTGCGCACCCGCGACGACCTGTGGCGCTCGTCGGACTCGGCCGCGCGGGAGATCGAGGACTGGAAGGAGGGGCGGACCGGCTATCCCGTCGTCGACGCGGCCATGCGGCAACTGCGGCACGAGGGGTGGATGCACAACCGCGGACGCCTGCTGACCGCGAGCTTCCTCGCCAAGACGCTGTACGTCGACTGGCGGGTGGGCGCCGAGCACTTTATCAGCCTTCTCGTCGACGGTGACATCGCCAACAACCAGCTCAACTGGCAGTGGGTGGCGGGCACGGGCACCGACAGCCGCCCCAACCGGGTCCTCAACCCCGTCGTCCAGGGCAAGCGGTACGACCCCGAGGGCGCGTACGTACGGCGCTGGGTGCCCGAACTCGAAGGGCTCGGCGGGGCCGCCGTGCACGAACCGTGGAAACTCAAGGGGCCCGAGCGCGCCGCCTACGACTATCCCGAGCCCATCGTCGACCTCTCCGAAGCGCTGGCACGCTTCAAGCACGCGCGCGGGAAGGAGTGAGACGGCCGTCAGCCCACCGGGGTGCCGCTCTCGCAGCGGGCCGTGAGGACGGCCAGAGCTTCGCCCAGGCCCTGCGGGCGCAGCATGCCCTGGGCGGAGCGGCCCGCCCAGCCGGGCCCGCCGAGCACGACCAGCGGATTTCCGCGCGCCCCTCGCACACCCCACTGCGTGGCGGCGACGTGCCGGGCCAGGGGAAGGCTCGCCGTGGAACGGGCCTGGGCCCACAGGACGACGGCCGCGGGTCCGAGGCGGCGTACCGCCGCGGTGAGTGCTTCCGCCGGTACCGCCGCGCCGAACATCCTGGTGGACAGGCCGTGTTCCGTGAGCCCGGCGTTGAGCGCCTCCAGGGGCAGGGTGTGCTGTTCGCCGGGTACGCAGGCCAGCACCACGGGCCCCGGTACGCCGTCGGGCCCGGCCGTGCGCGAGACCGGTGTGACACGGCGGAGCACGGTGGAGATGTGCCAGGACAGCATGTGTTCCACCTCGACGTAGCGGTCGCCCGACGACGCCCACTTGCGGCCGACGGCGTGCAGCGTCGGCACCATCACCTCTTCCCAGGCGACGGCGAGCCCGTACCGCTGGACGGCCGAGGTCAGCTGCGCGTCCACGGCCGGGGCGTCGAGACGCACGGCCGCCCTGGCCAGTCCGCGGCACTCCTGGCGCACATCGCCGAGGGGCAACGAGGCCGCCGGCCGCGAGCGCCGGCCGTTCTCGGACGGGCGGTCGCCGGCGGCGGACGGGGTCGGGGGCGACGGGGTTTCCGCCGCCGGGGCCACCCGGTTTCCCGGGGCCACCGTCGCGGCGGCCGTCTCCCGGGCGGCGCGTGCCGCCTCGGCGGGCGGCACACCGGCCGCGGTGAGCCGGCACATCGCCTCGAGGACCGCCACGTCCCGCGGTGTCCAGCGGCGGTGCCGTCCGTCGGCGCGGACCGCGGGGCCCAGTCCGTACCGGCGGTCCCAGGTGCGCAGCGTGGTCGGTGACACCCCCAGACGCCGGGCGAGGCCCCCGGTCGTCATCCCCGTGCCGACCGCCGCGCTCTCGTTCGTATCGGGCTCCGGGAAACCCGGTTCCTCGGTCGGTTCGTCCATGCAGCGACTATACGACGCAGAATCGACGCGGTTTGAAGGCTTCGCCCCATCGCTCCCACGATGTGCCGTGCACGGCCGCTGCGCGCGGCCGGGACGCCGACGTCCGAGGCAAGGAGCCGTAAGCCATGACCGGACACCCGATGCCCGCGCGGCCCGCCGTGCCCCGGCGGGTGCTGTTCGAGGAACCGCTGACCGACGAAGAGGTGGGCCGGGGCCTGGTGCGCGGCGACGAGGCCTGTCTCGCCGCCGCCCACGACAGGTGGTCGCCCCTGGTGCACACGCTCGCCCGGCGTGCGCTGGGTGACGACAGGGAGGCCGAGGACGTCACCCAGCAGGTCTTTCTGGGGATGTGGCGGGGCCGGCACGGCTACCGGCCCGAGCGCGGCGCGATCGCGGGCTGGATCGTCGGCATCACCAAGCGCAAGATCGCCGACGCCCTCGCGGCCCGGACGCGCCGCGCCGAGCTCGTCGCCTCGGCGGGGGCCGTCCTGGCGCTCGCCGATCCCGTGGCGGAGCGGCCCGAGGCCGTCCTGGACCGAGTGGTGGTGGGCCGCGAGATGGCCAAGCTGCCCACCCCTCAGCAGCGGGTCCTGCGCCTCGCCTTCTACGAGGACCTCACCCAGACCCAGATCGCCCGGCGCACCGGCCTGCCGCTGGGGACGGTCAAGAGCCATGCCCGCCGCGGGCTGCACCAGTTGAAGCACGGGCTGCGCCAGGAGGAGATCGGCTGACATGCCGGCCGTCGAACGGGTGCACCCTCGCCGCGCATCGGTTCGACGCAGAAACGATGCATCTTTTTCCCGACCGCACAAACCGGACCAACTGCGCTTCGCTCCCCGTCGGCTTCGTTTCGAGGCCGACCTCTTTCGCTTCGGAACGTACCGTTCTCAGGGCGGTGCATCCGTCTGCCCCGTGGTTCCGGAAGACCGGATGACGAGGGGCGGCACGGGCAGCCGTGACGCCACTCCTCACGGACCCTCCTCCCGGGGCAGTCGGCTGTCCCGGGAGGAGAGGCCGCGCCGGCGTTCGGCCCGTCGGTACGGTCCAGCGGTCCGGGGCGCCGTCCTGAACCATGGGCGGCGCCCCGGACTCGGGCTTCTGCCGACACCTCCCGGCGGGCAGACGGACAGAAGAGATCCGCTTCCGACCAATCCGCCGCCGCCCCGGCAACGGATTCCAGCCGTACGAAGCTCGCCTCCCGGAGGACCCCGTCGTGAAAGAAGCCGTGCACATCGGCAAGAACCCCTCGGCCGAACCGGATCTGCAGGACCTGATGGGCAGTGTCGCCCTCGGTGACCAGCAGGCCTTCGCCGGGCTCTACGACGTCGTGGCGGGCCCCGTCATCGGCGTCGTGCGCGGCGTGCTGCGCGATCAGGCCCAGTCGGAGGAGGTGGCCCAGGAAGTACTGGTCGAGGTGTGGCGGTCCGCCGCCCGCTACCGGAGCGAACGCGGTTCGGTGATCAATTGGGTGCTCACACTCGCCCACCAGCGTGCCGTCGACCGGGTCCGCTCGGTCGAGGCCTCCGCCGCACGTGAGCACAGGGCGGCCCTGCTCGACCACGCCCCCGAGTACGACGAGGTGACGGAACAGGTGGAAGCCCGGCTGGAACGCGAACAGGTTCGACGCTGTCTGCGCACACTCACGGAACTGCAGCGTCAGTCGGTGACGCTCGCGTACTACCGCGGCATGACGTACCGCGAGGTGGCCGAGTCGCTGGCCCTGCCGCTCGGCACGGTCAAGACCCGGCTGCGCGACGGTCTCATCCGCCTGCGTGACTGCCTGGGGGTGACCGCGTGAGCACGGCCGACCTGCACACGATGACGGGCGCGTACGCGCTGCACGCGCTCTCCGACGAGGAGCGGGGCGCCTTCGAACGGCACGCCGCGGACTGCGAGGCCTGCGCGCAGGAGGCGCTCGAACTGCGCGAGACCGCGGCCCGGCTCGGTCTGGCGGTCTCCGCCTCCCCGCCGGCCGCGCTCAAGAGCCGGGTCATGCGGCGGATCACGACGGTCCGCCAGGACGGCCCGCGCGTCGCACCCCTGGCCCGGTCCACCGGCGACGGCACCCGGGCGCGCCGGCTGTCCCGGTGGGCGCTCGCGGCCTGTCTGGCCGGGGTGGCCGCGTTCGGCGGCACGACCGTGTGGCAGTACGACCGGGCGCAGGACGCGAACGAGCAGGCACGGCAGTCGGAGCGGCGTACGGACGCGATCGCGTCGGTGCTGGCCGCCTCCGACGCGAGGACGAGCAGCGCCGAACTGGCGGACGGGGCCCGCGGCACGGTCGTGGTCTCCAAGAGCCGTGACGAGGCGGTCTTCATCGCCTCGGGCATGGCGGCCCCGCCGAGCGGCAAGGTCTACCAGCTGTGGTTCAACGACGGGGGCACCATGCGGTCCGCCGGGCTGATGGACTCCCACCGCACGGCCGAGGCGGTCCTGCTGGAGGGGGCCGTGGACAAGGCCTCCGGTATGGGAATCACCGTCGAACCGGCCGGCGGCTCGGCCGAGCCGACCTCTGATCCCGTCGCCCTGATGACGTTCCCTGCCTGACCCGGACCGACTGTGCCGTTCTCTCCCCGGCGGGGGAGGGAACGGCACAGTCAGTTGTGGGTGGGCCGGCCGCTGGACGTCAGCCGCGCCGCTTCGGCGGGCGCGGGAAGAACCCGCTGGTCCTCGCCCGGTACTCGGCGAATCCCGGCCGCTCGGCCATGTGCCGCTCCAGCATCGGCTTCCCGCTGCCGTTGATGAGCAGGAAGCTCATCACGAGGGGGGACAGCACGGACACCACGACGGCCGCCCCGGAGTCGCAGGCCAGCAGGAACAGTCCCCACCAGACACAGAAGTCGCCGAAGTAGTTGGGGTGCCGGGTCCAGCTCCACAGGCCGCGGTCCATGATCCGGCCCCGGTTCACGGGGTCCGCCTTGAAGCGGGCGAGCTGGAAGTCCCCGACCGTCTCGAAGAACATCCCGACCGCCCACAGGACGACCCCGGCCCACACGAGTCCGCTGAGGGGGCCGGACACGTACTGCGCGGCCTGGACCGGCAGCGACACCAGCCAGACCAGGGCGCCCTGCAACAGGTAGACCATGCGCAGCGCGTAGAGGTTCCGGCTGCCGGGGGCCTTGGCGAGCATCGCGTCGTAGCGCGGATCCTCGCCGTGGCCACGGCCGCGCCAGGCGATGTGCCCGGCAAGGCGCAGCCCCCACACCGCGGTCAGTGCGGTGACCAGCAGGCGTCGCCCCTCGTCGCCCTCTCCGGCGGACGCGAGGAACGACACGAGGGCGACGGCGGTGAAGCCGAGCCCCCAGGCCACGTCCACCACGCGGTGCAGGCCCTTGCGGACGGCGACGGCGAAGGTGACGAGCATGACGGTCAGCGCGGCGCCGGCCGCGTAGGCGAGGTTCTGGGCGAAGGCCGCCCAGGGGAAGCCGTTCACCGTGCGTCCAGGGCGGTGTACCAGGAGCGCTGCGAGGGCGGCATTCCGCTGTCGCCGCCCGGCGCGGGGCGGGTGCTGAGGATCTGGTCGACGCCCATGCGCCCCTCCTCGAAGGCGAGGGCGCCGCCGACCAGGTAGAGCCGCCACACCCGGGCGGTCTCGCGGCCGACGAGGTGGACGAATTCCTCCCAGTGGTCCTCAAGTGTGCGGTGCCAGCCCTCGATCGTGCGGACGTAGTGCTCGCGCATCGACTCCACGGACCGCACTTCGAGACCGGCGGCTTCCAGCAGGCCGACCGTCTGTCCCATGGGCCGCATGTGCATGTCGGGCGCGATGTACGCCTCGATGAACTCGCCGCCGCCCGGGGCGTTGCCGCCGCGTGACATCTGCTGGACGAGGACACGGCCGCGCGGTCGGACCATGCGGTGCAGGGCGGCGGCGAACGCCGGGTACTCGGCGTCTCCCACGTGCTCGCCCATCTCGACCGTGGCGACCGCGTCGTAGGCGCCGCCCGTGATGTCGCGGTAGTCCTGGCACACGACGTCGACCTGGTGCTCCAGACCGCGCTCGCGGACCTGCTCCCGGATGTACGCGGCCTGTTCGCGGGCCAGGGTGACGGCGGTGACCTGCGCCTTGTGCTGTTCGGCGGCGTACAGCGTGAGGGAGCCCCAGCCGCAGCCGATGTCGAGCAGCCGGGCGCCCGGGACGAGATCCAGCTTGCGGCAGATCAGCTCCAGTTTGGCCCGCTGGGCGTCGGCGTCGGTGAAGCCGGCCTCGTCGCCGGCCCAGTAGCCGCACGAGTACGCCATGGTCTCGTCGAGCAGCAGCCGGTAGAAGTCGTTCGACAGGTCGTAGTGGTGGCTGATGGCGGCCCGGTCGCGGGCCTTGCTGTGCAGTCCGCCCCGCAGGCGTGCCTGGGAGGCGGGGGTGGCGGGGCGCGGGCCGACGGCACCCAGCCGCAGGGCGGTTCCGGCCGCCCTGACACGGTCGGCCGGGCCGAATCGGGGAGGGTGCGCGCCCCGTTCGCGTACGGCTCCCCACATGGCCCGCAGCCCCTGTGCGAGGTCGCCCTCGATGTCGAGTTCGCCGGTGACGTAGGCCTGGGCCAGGCCCAGTTCGCCGGGCTGCCACAGCAGTCTGCGCAGGGCGCGCCGGGAGCGTACGACGACCACGGGGGCGCCGGCGGGGCCGGTCTCGCTGCCGTCCCAGGCGCGCAGCCGGACCGGGAGACGGCCGCCGAGCGCGTCCTCGGCCAGCGCGGCGAGCCGGTGGGCGGCCCCGGTCCGTTCGGGGCGGGCGGTACTCATCGAGACGTGCTCTCCTTCGTGAACAGGTAGTGCTGGACGTCGAGGTAGCCGGAGCGGAATCCGGCTTCCGAGTAGGACAGGTAGAAGGTCCACATCCGGCGGAAGGTCTCGTCGAAGCCGAGGGCGTCGACCTCGTCCGCGCGGTCGGTGAAGCGTTCGCGCCACAGCCGGAGGGTCTCCGCGTAGTGCGCTCCGTGGGCGTCGCGGCGGGTGACCGCCAGCCGCGTGTGGTCGCGGACGGTCTCCTCCACCGCTTCCACGGAGGGCAGTTGGCCGCCGGGGAAGATGTACTTCTGGATCCAGGTGAAGGTGTGGCGGGCGGCCAGCATCCGCTCGTGCGGCATGGTGATGGCCTGCAGGGCGGCGCGCCCTCCGGGGGCGAGGCGGGCGTCGATCGTACGGAAGTAGACGGGCCAGAACTCGACGCCGACCGCCTCGACCATCTCGACGCTCACCACGGCGTCGTACGTTCCCGTGGCCTCGCGGTAGTCGCACAGTTCGATCGACACCCGGTCGGCGTGGCCTGCCTCGCGGACGCGCTCGCGGGCCAGGTCGCGCTGTTCGTGGGAGAGGGTGAGGGAGGTGACGTGGGCTCCGCGGGCGGCGGCGCGCAGGGCGAGTTCGCCCCAGCCGGTGCCGATCTCCAGGAGCCGGGTGCCCTCGCCCACCTCGGCCAGGTCGAGCAGCCGGTCGATCTTGCGGTGCTGTGCGGTGGCGAGGAGCGGCCAGGTGGCGGGGAAGCCCCGGAAGAGGGCCGCCGAGTAGCTGAGGGTGTCGTCGAGGAAGAGGGCGAACAGGTCGTTGGACAGGTCGTAGTGGCGGCTGATGTTGTCGCGGGCGCCGCCGGGTGTGTTGCGCTGGGCGCCCGGCTGCTTCGGTGCCCACAGTCCGCGCAGTCGCTGCAGCGGTGCCGGGATCAGCTCCGGCAGGCTGCCGGCCAGCACGGTGAGCGCGGCGACCAGGTCGGGGGCGTCCCACTCCCCCGCCATGTAGGACTCGCCGAAGCCGATCAGTCCCTGGGTGCCGATGCGGCGGTGGAACGCCTCCGGGTCGTGGATCTCGACGAGGGGTCCGCCCGCGCCGAACTGGGTCCCGTCGGGGAACCGGACGCGCAGCGGCAGCCGTTCGAGCGCTCTGCGCACCAGGGCCCGGGTGACAGCGGTCCGGGCGCGCGAGGCGCCCGGCCGGTCGGCCACGTCCGGCCAGAGCTCGGGGTTCACGTCCATCCGCCGTCCGGCGATGGAGCCGGGCTCCGCTGTCCTCATTCGGCACTCTCCTGTGATCGGTGTCGCGGGCGGGGCTGGACGGGCAGTCCCCGCAGGAAAAGGCGTATGCCGTGGACGCGGATGGCGGCCGAGACGGCCGCGGTGGACCACGGGTGGCGCAGGGCCTCGCGCACCAGCGCGCCCCGGGTGGCGGGGCGGCGGGTGCCGTGGACGGTCGCGGTGAAGGGCCGGCCGCCCTCGCGCTCCAGCCGCACGCTCAGGTCGAGGCGGCCGTCCGGCGCGGGCAGGCGCATGCGGTAGGCGCCGTCGACGGGGAAGAACGGCGAGACGTAGAACTCCTTGTCGGTGCGCGCCACGCCGGCCTCGTCCGGGGTCAGCAGATAGCTGTGCCGCTCCCCGTAGGTGTTGTGGACCTCGGCGACGACACAGCGCAGTTCGCCCTCGGGGTCGTGGCACCAGTAGAGGCTGAGCGGGTTGAAGACATGGCCCAGGACGCGGGCGTGGGCGAGCATCACCACGGGGCCGCCGGCGAGATGGACACCTTGCGAGGCGAGGAAGCGGTCCAGGCCCGCGCGGATCGTCGGCGCGCCGCCACCGAAGTGGTCGCGGGCGTCGAACCTGGCCAACGGGCGGACGTACCAGGGCAGTTCGGGCGGCCGGTCGGGGTCGATGAGCCACAGGTAGGTGCGGTGGCGCAGGGAGTACCGGGTCGGGGACGTACGGACATGGGTGACCGTGCACGGGTAGAGGGCGGGCGTGACCGTGCCCGGGCGGGGCGCGGACGGGCCGGTACCGGGTCGGGAGGCGGGTGCGGGGCTCACCATGTCACCCCCAGTGCCTCCGCCGCCGTCACGCCGGAACGGCAGCCGTCCTCGTGGAAGCCCCAGCCGTGGTAGGCGCCCGCGTAGGCGGTGACGGCGGTGTTCAGCGTGGGGAGCAGCCGCTGGGCGGCCACCGACTCGGGGGTGTAGACGGGGTGTTCGTACACCATGCGGGCCAGGACCTGGTCCGGGTCGACGCGGTCGAGACCGCCCAGGGTGACGACGTAGGTCTCGGGTGCGTCGAGGCGCTGGAGGCGGCTCATGTCGTAGCTGACCCGGACCCGGTCGGCGCCCGCGGCACACGACGGCATCAGGTAGTTCCAGGAGGCGCGTGCCCCACGGGCGCGCGGCAGGGGTGAGGTGTCGGTGTGCAGGAGGGTGGTGTTGCGGGAGTAGCGGAACGCGCCGAGCACGTCCTTCTCCTGCCGGGTGGGGTCGGCCAGCAGCCGCAGGGCCTGGTCGGGGTGGACGGCCAGCACCACCGAGTCGTACATGCCGGTGGTGCCGTCCTCGGCGGTGATCTCGACGCGGTCGTGGTACCGGCGGACCGCGCGGACCGGGGTCGAGGTGTGCACCGCGTCGATGTGTTCGGCGACCCGGTCGACGTATGCGCGCGAGCCGCCGGTCACGGTGCGCCAGGCCGGCGAGTCGCCGATCGACAGCATTCCGTGGTTGGCCAGGAACCGGAACAGGTACGCGGCCGGATAGCGCTGGGCCGTCTCGGCGTCACAGGACCACACCGCCGACACCATGGGGGTCATGAAGTGGGCGACGAAGTAGGCGGAGAAGCGGCGGCGGGCCAGGAACTCACCCAGAGTGAGGGTGTCGTCCTCTCCGCCGGTGCCCGCGTCCGCCCGGGCCAGCAGCCGGCGCGCGGCGCGGTGGAAGCGCGGCACCTCGGCGAGCATGCGCAGGTACGGGCCCCGCAGGGCGTTCCGGGGCTGGGCGAGGAGTCCCGCGGGGCCGCGCGCGCCCGCGTATTCGAGGCCGCAGCCGTCGCAGCGTACGGACATGCTCATCTCCGACTCCTGCGTGGCGACGCCGAGTTCCGTGAAGAGCCGGAGCAGGTGCGGATAGGTGCGGCGGTTGTGCACGATGAAGCCGGAGTCGACGCGGCGTGACCGGCCGTCCGACGAGGTCAGCTCATGGGTGTGCGCGTGTCCGCCGAGCCGCTCGTCCGCCTCGTACAGGGACACCGGGTGCGTACGTCCGAGGATGTACGCGGCGGTGAGTCCGGCGACCCCCGAGCCGACGACCGCCGTGCGCCTGGTCCGCCCGGCTATGCCCTCCCCGTCCCCCGCCGTGGCGTCCTGTGACGCTGCTGCCATCGTGCTTCCTCCCAGCCGTCTCCACTCGGAGTCGTCGTGGGTATTCCGAAGCTGCGACGTGCGTGGATTGGCCGGGTGGCCTGCGGATGGAGGACGGCCGGCCGGTCCGCGTGCGCGGCGCCGTGGACCGGCCGACGCGCGGCCCTCACCCAGCCCTCCGAGCTCAGTGCTCGGGCACCAGCCACGGCTCCTGCGGCAGCGGCTTTCCGGTTTCCAGCAGCGACTTCAGATTGGCCAGCACCGCCGGCCAGCCGAGGGAGACCTGCTGGACCGCGGTCTCGTCGGCCAGGTCCTCGTGGGTGACGGTGAGCCGGACGATGTCACCGTGCGGCCGGATGTCGTACGTGACCCTGGAGTGCTTGTCCTCCTGCCCCTCCTCCTCGGGCGAGGCCCAGGTGGCCACCAGGCGGGTGGGCCGCTCGCTCTCCACGACGGTGCCGACGACGTCGGCGACGCCGGTTCCGTCCGTACGCCGGTGCTCCCATCGGGAGCCGGGGAGCCAGTCCTCGGAGACGTTGCTGTGGCCCCAGTAGGTGGCGGTGAGATCGGCGTCGGTGAGCGCGTCCCAGACCTTCTCCGGCGTACTGGCGATGTAGGTGACGTACACGAATGTCGGCTTGTCGGTCATGGCTTCCTCGGCTCGTCGCTTGAGTGCGCTCAGCGCGCGAAGGCGCGGACGCTCGAATTTGTCGATCCACCGCTCCTGGATCTCGTGGAGCGGTACGGGATTGAGGTAGTGCAGCTTTTCCCGGCCCCGCCGCACCGTGCTGACCAGGTTGGCCGCCTCCAGTACGGACAGGTGCTGGGTCACCGACTGGCGGGTCATGTCGATGTGCTCGCAGAGCTCTCCCAGCGTCTGTCCGCCGTGCTCGTGCAGCCTGTCGAGCAGGCGTCTGCGCGTCCCGTCGGCCAGCGCCTTGAAGACCTGGTCCATCTGCGGACCCCGGTCCGGGCCCGGCCGACTCTCCGCCTCTGTTCCCTCATTCGATCGCACACTCAAAGTTATGCAGTCATTCGCCTGCATGTCAATCGGAGGAGGCCGGTCGCGATCGACGGCTGCCGACTGTCGGCGACGGGTCGGCGGTCGCGCTCGACTTCGCCGACGCACACGGGGGAATCCCGTTCCTCGACCGTCCCTCGACCGTCTGCGCCCGCGCTCGTTCCCGCCGGGGCCGGTGCACGCGAGCGCCTCGCGCGCCCGGGCCGACGCGTGGCGGGAGCGGATTCCGGACAACGATCCGCACCGCGCCCCGGCCGTCGCCGAACCACTCGCGCCCCTAGCGTCGGCGATGCGCCGTGAGACGTTCCCGGAGTGCGTCGAAACGTCGCAATGGGCCCTCCACCAGGGCGATTCCGGGCCCGTGAGCCGCGAGTCCGTACGCCGCGCGAACGCTCCCGGCCCGCGCCTCGACGGCCTGGGGCGCACCAGAAGGGGGTGAGCGCGGGGCACGCGCCCTTGGCCGCCCACCCGCGCGCGGGGCAGGATCACCTCATGGACAGTCCGCTGACACTCGACGCCCCCTCGTCCCTCCGGCTAGAAGGAGAGGGAGTTCACCTGCGCGAATGGTCCGAGGACGATCTGGACGCGCTCATCGCGCTGTACGACGACCCCGAGATGGCCCGCTGGACGCCGGTGGCCTCACCGTTCGACCCGGCCGCGGCACGGGTCTACCTCGCCGAGGCGCAGGGGGCCCGGGCCCAGGGACGCAAGGTGCAGCTCGCGATCACCACGGACGGCGGCCTGGCTCGGGGCGAGGTGCTGCTGTTCCCCAGCAAGGCCGACGAACGGGACGCCGAGATCGCGTACGGAGTCGGCTCGGCCCACCGCGGCCGGGGTCTCGCCTCCCGCGCCGTCCGGCTGCTCTCCTCCTACGCCCTGCGTCACACGGGCGCCCGGCGGGTGGTGCTGTGCATCGAGGAGGCCAACGCGGCCAGCGCGGCCGTCGCCCTGCGCGCCGGATTCGTCCTCACCGACGACGAGCCTCTTCTACGGATGTCACGAGGGCGGGAGATCACCCTGCGGACATGGAGTCTCACCAACGCCCCCTGAGCGTCCGCGACGGGACGGAGAAGGGAGAAAGGAGAACGGAGAACGGAGAACGGCTCGGACTGCCCTCGGCTCCAAGGGGCAAGCTGGGTATAAGGAGTACGACTGCGCAGGGAGTACGACGAAGAGGGGCTGAGATGGAGATAGCGGGCATCGTCAGTGCCATCGTGATCGGCATTGTCATCGGCGTGCTGGGCCGGCTCGTGGTTCCGGGCCGCCAGCGGATCGGCATCCTGTGGACGATCGCGGTCGGCATCGTGGCCGCACTCATCGGCTCGGCGCTCGCCCACGCGTTCGACGTGGGCGACACCAACGGGGTGGACTGGATCGAGTGGCTGATTCAGATCGGACTCGCGGCGCTCGGAGTCGCGGCGCTCGACCGGTCGAAGGCGGGCCGCCGCTGACGGGAACGGACCGCGTGCGGCACGCCGCACGCGGTTCGGAGCGGATCGCGGGGGCGCGCAAGTGGTTCGGAGTGGCGCCGCGTGCGATGTGGTGACAGGACGTCTGCGTCACGTCCGGCCGGTCTCCGGGTCCGCCGACACGCCCTCCCCTTCGTATCGGCGGACCCACGGCCTCGACCGTGCGTCGCCCTGTGCGGGAGATACGTGGCGGCGCGGGAGGCCGATCCCGGGACGGTGGGTCCCGTCTCCCGCAGCGTGCCACGCGGCCCTTCCCGCCGCCCGGGGCCGCCCGGCCCGCACCGAGGGCTGTTCGGCCCCCTTCCCCCGCGCGGTCAGGGCGCCGCGTGAACGTACGGGACGGTCGTGGTGAGCGGGGCGAAACCCAGCCGCTGGAGAACGGGGCGGCTCTGGTCGGAGGCGTCGACCTGGAGGTAGGGGTAGCCGCGGTCGGCGGCGATCCGGGCTCGGTGGGCGATCAGGGCGCGGTAGATGCCGCGGCCCCGCCACGCCTCGACGGTGCCGCCGCCCCACAGCCCGGCGAACCGCGTGCCGGGGACGAGTTCCATCCGGGCCGAGCTGACCGGAACGCCGTCGGCGAGGGCCACGACCGCGACGACGGTCTCCGGGGCCTCGTCGAGCAGGGCGAGCATCTGGTGGCGCAGCCCGGTGCCGGGCGTGCCGAAGGCCTTCTCGTGGACGTCGGCCATGAGCCCGACCCCGGCGGCGTCGGTGACAGGCCGCAGCTCGACTCCCGGCGGCGCCTCGGCGTCGAGATCAAGTTCACCGGCCTCGATGATCATCAGGGTTTCCGCCGGTTCGGGGGTGAAGCCGGCGGCCAGCAGGCGCTGCCCCAGATCGTGCGGCCGGTCGTGCCCGTACAGCTTCCACTCGAACTCGCGGCCGAGCTGCGCGAAGTGGCGGATCTGTCCGGCGATCGCCGCGTCCGCGTCGGCCTCGGTGAGGTCCGACCAGAGCACTCCGTTCCAGCCCTGCTCCGTACCCACGTGCCGGACCACCCCGCCGACGCGCTCCACGACGGAGTCGATGCCGAAAGGCCGCGCGTTCTCCCGCATGTCCCGGTCGAAGAGTGCCAGTACCGCTGTGTGATCCATCCCGCCACTCCAGCATCCGCGGAACAACCGGGCAACGGAGTTTCGGGTGCCGCGCCTTTGCGTCCGCGCGGTCCTCGTTCGTACGAACGAACGCGGGGCACGACTGAGCCGTACGTGAGGGGGCAGGCGGCAGAGATCGGCTCACCGCCACCGAGGCCAGGAGATGTGGTGTCGCACGATCTGTCGGTCCCCGCGCCCATAGCGCCACGGGCGAGCCCCACCGCGTCCACGCCCGCCCCCGGGGCGGCGTCCGCCCGCCGGGACCCGTACTTCGACAACGCGAAGTACCTCACCATCGTGCTGGTGGCCTGTGGCCACGCCTGGGAGCCCCTGACCCACGGGAGCCGGTTCGCGACCGCCGCGTATCTGACCGTCTACGCCTTCCACATGCCCGCGTTCGCCCTCGTCTCCGGCTATTTCTCGCGGAGTTTCGACATGGCGCCGGGCCGGGTGCGGCGGCTCCTGACCAGCGTCGTCGTGCCGTATCTGGTCTTCGAGACCGCGTACACGCTGTTCTACCGGTGGGCGCAGGACGATCCCGGCTATCCGCTGAGTCTGCTGGACCCCTGGTACGTGATGTGGTTCCTGCTCGCGCTCTTCATCTGGCGGATCACCACGCCGCTGTGGCTGACACTGCGTCACCCGGTGCCGGTCGCCCTGGCGTTGGCGGTGTTGGCCGCCGTCTCACCGGATCTGGGCGGGGACATCTCCATCCAGCGGGTGCTGGGATTCCTGCCGTTCTTCGTGCTCGGGCTGACGCTGCGAGCCGAGCACTTCGAGCGGCTGCGGACCTGGCGCGTACGGCTGCTCGCGCTGCCGGTGGCCGCGGCGGCGCTGCTCACGGCGTATCTGGTGGCGCCCTGGTTCAGCGCGGGCTGGCTCTACCACCGGGGCAGTGTCACGGGTCAGGGCGCGCCGAACTGGGTGGGGCTCTTCAGCACTCCGGCGCTGTTCTGCCTCGCCCTGGTCCTGACGGCCTGTTTCCTGTCCTGGGTTCCCGGGCGGCACCTGTGGTGCACGGCGCTGGGCGCGGGCACGATGTACGGCTATCTGCTGCACGGTTTCGTGATCAAGGCGTCCCGCTTCTGGGACTGGTACGACCACCCCTGGCTGCACACCGCGCTCGGCGAACTGGCCGTCACCGTGGCCGCCGTGGGCCTCATCACCGCGCTGTGCTCCGCGCCGGTCCGCACGGTGTTCCGGTTCGCCGTCGAGCCCCGCATGGAGTGGATGTTCCGCTCCCGCGAGGAGGCCGGGACGGGGCAGACCTCCAAGGGCGCCCGACCCGGCCGACCTGGGTGAAGAAGCGCGGCCCGGGAGACCCCACAAGGCCGTCGGGGGTCAGCGCGGCGCGCACCGGTCCGGACCCGGGCGCCGGTCCGGACCAGGGCGCCGGTCCGGACCAGGGCGCCGGTCCGGGCCACGGCTCCGGCCGGTGCGCGACCGCGGGCGCAAGGTCAGCGTCCGTCCCGGCGGCCCGATCGCTGAGCCGCGGCGGGCCGGGAGCGGCGGTACAGCGCGGCCCCGCCCAGCATCAGCGCGGCGCTCGCGGCGACCGTCGGGCCCATCAGGTCCGTGCCGGTCGAGGCCAGGGCGGCCCTGGGGACCGCCTGCGGCAGGATCTGCGGTCCCTCGGCCTCCACCGGGTCGGCCGGATCAGCGGGGTCGGCCGGGGCCACGGGCGGCTTCGACGGCTGGGGCGGCTTCGATCCGGACGGCTTCTCCGGCAGCTGCGGCCCCGGTGCCGAGGTGTTCGAGGATTCGTTGCCGACGGCGGGGTTGCCGATGCCGACCACGCTCACCGAGTTGCCGGTGACGTTCACGGGGAGCTGGACCGGGAGGTGCACGCCGTTGCCGGAGATCAGGCCCGGCGAGTCCTTCTCGGCGCCCTCGGCCACCGCGCCCGCGCCACCGTCGTGCGCGCTTGCTGCGCCATCGCCCTCGTTGGCGCAGCTGTTGCCCGCCGCCGGGTTGAGGAGCCCGACCACGTTCACGGTGTTCCCGCACGCGTTCACCGGTACGTCCACCGGGAGCTGAATGGTGTTGCCGGAGATCACCCCGGGCGAGTGGGCCGTGCCGCCGTCGGCCGCGGAGTCCGCGTACGCCGGCATGGTCACGGCCACGGCGCCGGAGGCGGCGGCCACGATGATCAAACCACTTCGGGCAACCCGCTTCATAGGTTCCCTGCCTTCCAGGACATGATCGCGAGCAGGCGCCCGCATCGTTTTAAACGCGGGCAAACCGCGCAGGTTATGGCTCATCCGGCAAACGCCCTCTTCGAGCGGACGATCGACTGCGGATGAGCGGGCAGTGACCGAGCACGCGGTGGCCCAGCAGGCGGATGTCGAGCCGGCGGCAGCCCAGCAGGCGGCTGTCGAGCCGGCGGCGGCTGAGGCGGTGCCGGTGACGGCGGCGCAGGACAAGGCCCCTGCCGACGCCCCGCTCGCCCGGAGGCGTGCCCCCAGGTGCCCCCTTATCGTGATCGAGGGGGTCGAGGGGAAAATCCCGGCCGCGGGCCGGGGCGTCCCGGGAGGCCTGATGCTGTCAACGCGCCGACGCCGTGCCCTCACCTGCGCCATGTCGCTGGCCCTGCTGGGAGCAGGGCTGCCGGCGGTGGCCGCGGCTGCCGCCGACCGACCCGACCTGTCCCGCTTCCACGACCAGACGATCAAGTGGTCGGCCTGTCCGGGTGACGGGCTGCCCGACGGCCTGCAGTGCGGGAAGGTGACCGTCCCCGTCGACTACGCGAACCCGGCCGACGGAACGCTCGACCTTGCCATGGCCAGATTCCGCGCGACCGGCAAGTCCAGGGGCTCGGTGCTGCTGAACTTCGGCGGCCCCGGCGGCCCGGGGGTCGGCGAACTCGCCGACGGCGGCGAGGACTTCATGGGTCTCACGAACGGCTACGACGTGGTGACCTTCGATCCGCGCGGCGTCGGCCGCAGCTCACCGGTCAGCTGCGGCGAGGGCTCGGACGAGGGAACGCAGGCCCCCGATCCCGACGCGGAGACCAGGGCCGGGACGGAGGCCCAGGCACAGGGGGAGGCACGGGCGCGGGCCCAGACGCAGGTGGACGAGAGCGACGATCCGCGGGCCGCTCTCGAAGTGCTGCGCGAGCTCGCCGCGGAGTGCGCCGAGCACTCCGGGCCGGTGCTGCCGCACATCGGCACGGTCGACGCCTCGCGCGACCTCGACGTGATGCGCGCGGCCCTCGGCGACAAGAAGCTCAACTACCTCGGCTTCTCGTACGGGACGCGGCTGGGCGCGGTGTACGCGGCCCAGTTCCCCGACAGGACCGGCCGCATGGTCCTGGACGGCGTGGACACCCTCACGGAACCGCTGAGCGAGCAGGGCATCGTCGGCGCCCAGGGCCAGCAGACCGCCCTGGAGGACTTCCTCGACTGGTGCACGGAGGACGTCAACTGCGCCTTCGGCCAGGACTCGCGTTCGGCGCGGGAGGAGGTGCTGCGGCTGATCCGTTCGCTGGACGAGAACCCGGTGCCGTCGGACTTCGGCATTCCGTTCTCCGGCCAGGACCTCGTGGGCGCGATAGGGCAGGCCCTCTACAGCAAGGAGCTGTGGCCGGCCCTGTCACACGCGCTCACCTCGCTGGTCCAGGACGGCGACACGCGGGGCATCATGGGGTTCTTCGTGGGCGGCGGCTCACACCCCAGCGGCGGCCTCCTCCGTCCGGACTCCCCCCGCGAGGACGGCGGTCTCGTCGACGAGGGGGAGATCCCGCTCGACAACCTTCCGGCCGCGCTCATGGCCGTCAACTGCGCCGACGACCCCGACCGGCCCACCGCCGACCAGCTCGTCGACGGCTTCGGCAGGCTGCGTGCCGCGTACGAGCAGGCGTCACCGGTCTTCGGCCGGTACCGGCTCGCCCAGGCCCTGATGTGCTACGGACGCCCCAAGGGCACCTCGTACATCCGCGACGAGGTGCGGGACGTCGACACCCCGAAGATGCTCCTCGTCGGCACCCGCGGCGACCCCGCCACGCCGTACCGCTGGACCACGGAGACCGCGGAACGGCTCGGCCCGTCGGCTGTCGTCCTCGACAACAAGGGCGAGGGCCACACCGGTTACTCGTCCTCGAAGTGCGTGCACCGGAAGATCGACGACTTCCTGCTGTACGGGCGGCTGCCCGCCGACGGCAGCTCGTGCGGCTCGGAGGAGTGAGGCACGGACCGCCACGCGATGTACGCGCCGGCCACCGCGGTCTCCCGGCCGGGTTCCTCCGAATGCCACGGCCTCGATTCGGTTCTAAGGTGCCTTTATGGAACATGTGCTGAGTTCCGACACTCTGACCGAGCTGCGCAGGCCGCGGCCCTACCCGGCGGTGTCGGTGCTGACGCCGACCCATCGCAGGGAGCCCGACAAGGCGCAGGATCCCGTCCGGCTGCGCAATGTGCTGGCCGAGGCGAAGAAGCGGCTGGAAGCCGACCCCGCGGTCACCCGCGAGCGGCGGACGGACGTCGTCGAGCAGCTCGAGCAGGCACTGGCCGAGGTCGATCTGAGCCACTCCGAGGACGGCCTCGCGATCTTCGCGGCTCCGGGTGAGCATCAGGTGTGGTCGCTGACCAGGACCGTTCCGGAGCGCGTCGTCCTGTCGGACACGTTCCTCACCCGCAACCTCGTCGCCGCCCGGGCCGCCGAGAGCCCGTACTGGGTACTGACGGTCTCCGCCGACCGGGTCGCGCTGTGGAGCGGTGCCGGAGAACGTGTCGTGCCGGCCGACCTGGCGGGGTTCCCGCTGACGCGGAGCCTGGAACCGCAGGACGTCGAACGTGAGGAACGGGTCGGCGATGTGCCGAGCACCTTCACCGACGAGGAGACGCGCCGCTTCCTGCGGGACGCCGACACCGCCCTCGCCGCTGTCCTGCGCTCCACCCCGCGACCCCTGTACGTCGCCGGTGAGAAGGCCGCGCTCGCGCTCCTCGGCGAGGTCGGCACCGCCGCCGAGGACGCCTTCCACGTCCCGCACGGCGGTCTCGGGCACGCCGGGGCCGAGGCCGTGTGGCAGGCGGTCCGGCCGGTGGTCGCGGCCGAGGACGTCCGGACCATCGACGCCGTGACGACCGAGCTGGAAAGTGCCAGGGGGCGCCGGGCGTACGCGGCGGGCGTCGACGAGCTGTGGCAGAACGCGACCGCCGGCCGCGTGCGCCTGCTGGCCGTCGAGGAGAACCACCGCGTGACGGTACGCGACGGCGGCGGCCATCTCGTCCCGGCCGACGGCGACGATCTCGACGCCCGGCACGACATCGTGGACGAGATCGTCGAGCAGTGCCTGGACACCGGGGCGCAGGTGCGCTTCGTGCCGGACGGGACACTGGCCGACGCGCAGGGCATGGCGGCGGTGCTCCGCTACTGAGCGGACCCGGTCGGGCGCCCGTGGACCGGGTTCAGTCGCGCTCCGCGTTGAGCCGGTCCACCGCGCCCTTCGCGTCTCCGACGGTCAGGTAGTCGACGGCGACGAAGTTGACCGGTGCGCCCCTCTGCCTCTCGCACGCGTGCGCCCGGTCCAGCACGGCACGGCGGGTGTTGATCACGCCCGCGTCGAGACGGCTGCCGCCGTCGGCGGTGAGGAAGTGGTTCAGCAGGACTGACCGACGAGGGCATCGCGAGAGTGGACGACCATCCGGTCAAGGACGGTGGAGTCTCGGAGGCCGGGCCGCGTGCCTATGTGTTGCCCGTCGGGGCCGCCCCGGGTGCGGTTCGGGGGGCTGGACGCCGTGCTGCGGCCGGCAGGGGTGGATCGCGGGTGAGTCGCACCCCTTCGGCTCACCCGAGTTGAGTACGCCTCGAACGTCGATCCGCGTACGGGATCCGCCCCGGTCAGGTACCCCAGCCAGGACGGTGGCACGTGCCAATGGCACCACCGTGTCGTGTGTTGCCGAATCCCTTACAGCGCGTCGCGGGCTGTGCAACAGTCGTAACGGTCCTTCCTCTGCCTTGGTCGTACCGTGCCTGTATCGGAGTACGTCATGCCGTCCCATCTCTCGGCGGACCACCCTGCCGCCCAGCCGCCCCCGCGCGGCTCGGTCGACGCGCTCATCTCGCAGACGCGCCGGCTCCGGGGCGACATGGACGCCGTACGACGCGACGCGCCGGCCGACGGCACGGACCCGGAGGGGCGCTGGCAGCGCGCCCTGTGCGACCTGGCCGTACATCAACTCGACGATCTCGACGCGCACTTGGCGCAGTTGCGGGACGGCCCCTCGACCGTCCCCGCCGAGCCGGAGGCGCCGCCCTCCGCCGTACGGGCCGTGCCCCCCGCGTCCCCCGGGCGTGGCTCGCTGATCAGCCGGGTCGGCAGTGCCGAGTGGAACCTGCTGACGGACGAGGCGACCTGGTCGGGTGAACTGTTCCAGATCCTCGGCAGGGACCCCGCCGCTCCCCCGCTCACCCTCGACGAACTGCCCTCCGTCGTCCTCGACGAGGACCGGCCGAGGCTGACCTCGATGGTCACGGACTGTCTGATCGACGGCAGACCGATCGACGGGGAGTTCCGCATGGTCCGGCCCGACGGCGGCGTACGGACCGTGCACATGATGGGCGAACCGGTGCTCGACGCGGACGGCAGCACCGCCTCGATGTGGGCCGTCCTGCGGGACGTCAGCGAACTGCGCCGCAGTCAGCGGACCGTCAGCGAGACCCGTGACTCGCTGCAGCGTCAACGGCAGGCCGCACAGACCGAACGCCGCCTGGCCGTCGAGTTGCAGGAAGCCGTCCTGCCGCCGTGGCGCGGCGCCCCGCCGCTTCCGCGACGGGGCCCGGGAACTCTGGACCTGGCCGCCCGCTATCTGCCCTCCTCGACCAGCTCGCTGATCGGCGGCAACTGGTACGACGCCCTCGACATGCCCGACGGACAGACGCTGCTGAGCGTCGGCGACCTCACCGGCCACGGCGTCGCCGTCACCTCGGGCATGGCGATGCTGCTCGGGGCGCTGCGCGGCATGGCCGTGGCGGGTACCGAACCCGGTCGGCTCATGGGGTGGCTCAACCAGTTGCTCGACGCCTCGGTCCAGCCCGCCCTGGGCAGCGCGGTGTGCTGCCGTTACCGGCCCGGCAGCCGGACCCTCGTCTGGGCGCAGGCCGGACACCCCGCCCCGCTGCTGTTCCGCAACGGGACGGGGCGCATGCTGGCGCCGCCGGACGGCGTCCTCCTCGGCGCCACCTCGGGCGCCGTCTACGGACAGGCCGAAGTCCCCCTCGCACCGGGCGACCTGCTGCTCCTGCACACCGACGGACTGGTCCCCCCGCGGTGGGGTCGCCCCCGCCCGGACGCGACCGGGACGGTGGAGAGCACCGCGGACGTCAGCCGTCTCCTCGACCTGGCCCCCCGCTTCCAGGAGGCCCGCAGCGCCCAGGACTGCGTCCGGACAGTGGTGGAGGAGTTCGGGGCGACGGAACGCGAGGACGACGCCTGCGTACTCATCGCCCGGGTGTCCGCCTGAGTATGAGTGTGAGTGTGCCGAGTGTTCCGCGCAGACCCCCTACGCCTGTGCGCCGTTGGCGCGCCTCGGCTTCAACGAGCCCTTGGGCAGCGACAGTTTGATCTCCTCACGCAGGTCGTGGATCTTCGGATAGCTGGAGTACTGCCCCGTCAGCCGGTACATCTCCCGGAGCCGGTCCCAGGTGCGATGCGAGGAGTTCGATCCCATCGACGTCAGGGCCAGGCGTGCGTACCGGTCGGCCTGTTCGGGGTCGTCGGCGATGAAGCAGGCGGAGGCGAGCGAGAGATGGTCGAAGATCTTCGAGCGGTCCCGGCCCTTCTCCCGCAGCGCCAGGGCCTCCTTGGCGTGGCGCTGCGCGACCACGGCCGCGGCCGGGTCGTGCTCCGCCAGCGTCCGGTAGGCCAGGGCCTGCATCCCGTGCATGTCCGCCTCGTCGAAGAGCTGCATCCAGCTCGGCGGCGGCACGTCGCCCTTGTCCGAGACGAAGAGGTCCTCCGCCTCGCCGAGGGTGCGCCGCATGGCCTGGGCCTTGCCCAGCGACGCCTGCGCCCAGGCCTCGATGGTGTAGAGCATCGCCTGCGTGCGCGGCAGGACCTCGTCACCCGATCCCGACTTGGCGAGATTCATGAGGTCGAGCGCGTCGTCGGGCCGTCCCAGGTGGACCATCTGACGGGCCGCCCGGGAGAGCGCCTCGCCGGCGCGGGGCCGGTCACCGCCTTCCCGGGCCGCGTGCGCGGCGATGATGAAGTACTTCTGCGCCGTGGGCTCCAGGCCGACGTCGTGCGACATCCAGCCCGCGAGGACGGCGAGGTTGGCGGCGACGCCCCACAGGCGCCGCTGCAGATGGTCGGGGTGGCGGTAGGAGAGCATTCCTCCCACTTCGTTGAGCTGTCCTACGACGGCCTTTCTCTGCAGGCCGCCGCCCCGGGAGGCGTCCCAGGCCCGGAACACCTCGACCGAGCGCTCCAGTTCCTCGATCTCCTGCGACCCGATGGGTGCGGCCTCGTAGCGGTCGAGCCCAGCGGGGTCGGCGTGCAGGAGATGGTCGGTGTCAGGGGCGTCGGCCGCCAGGGCCGGATCGGTGTGCAGCCACTCGTGCATGGAACTGCTGATCGTGGATCCTGCGGCGAGCGCGGCGCCCGCGCCCACCAAGCCGCGTCGGTTGAGCATGAGGTCCATTCCCGTGAATTCGGTGAGGACCGCGGCAGTCCGCTCGGGCGCCCACGGCACACCGTCGGGATGTCCCGCACTCCCGTCGCCCTGCCGTTTCCCCGTACGCCCGTGCCGGACCAGACCGAGATCCTCGATGGTCACGACACGGCCGAGACGCTCGGTGAACAGTGCTGCCAGCACCCGCGGCACCGGATCGCGCGGGATCTCTCCCGTGTCGATCCACCGCCGCACCCGTGAGGTGTCCGTCGCCAGCTGGGGGTGGCCCATGGCCGCCGCCTGCCGGTTGACCAGCCTCGCGAGTTCGCCCTTGGACCAGCCGGCCAGGCCGAACAGGTCCGACAGTCGGGTGTTGGGTTGTCCGCTCACGTCAAGCCCCCAGGTTCTCGGCTGAGTTGACAGTAACCGCCTGTCAGTTGCTGAGCGACTATTCGCCAGGGTTCGCCAGGGCACGCCAGATGGTGTGCCAGTGGGCGCCGGGTGTCAGGTAGGAACGCGCCACCCCGACCCGGTCACCGAGGGGCACTCCCCAGGGTGTACCGCCGCGACCGGGGCGGGTAGCGCGGCAACTCGCCGGCACACGAAGGGATCTGTTTCGCCCATGTACACAGCATCGTCCTCCGTGTCCGCCCCACCCCGGTCGCTGCACGCCCGTCCGGCAGGCGGCGGCCCCTACCTCGACCCCGCGCGTCCCGCGGCGGCTCCTCCCGTGCTCGGGGCCGGCCGGCCGCGGCGCCTGCCGGGGCTCGGGACACCACCGCTCAGCGGGAGACTCGACTTGTCCGGCCCCCAGGGCGCCCAGCTCCGCACGGCGATCGCGTCGGTGCACCGGATCTGTCCGGAGTTCGCGCCGGTGCAGGTGCTGCGCCGCAGTGGACGCTCCGTGCTCCTTGTCGGTACGACCGGGCGCAGCACCGCGGTGGCCAAGTGTTTACTGGACCACTCCCCCGTGTGGACGGAGCGGATCCGGCATGAGATAGCGGCATACCGCTCGTTCGTGCGGCACCGGCCGCCGGTGCGGGTACCCCGGCTGATCGCGGCGGACCCGGACAACTGCACCCTGGTGATCGAGCGGATGCCAGGACGGGTGGCGGCGTTGAGCCGGCATCCGGTGGAGGCACCGCCCCGCGCGGACATCAGGGCGGCGCTCGCCGCGATCTGCCGGCTGAACGCGTGGCGGCCACCGGCGGGGACGTTCGACGCTCCGCTGGACTACGCGGCACGGATCTCCCGGTTTCACGAGCTGGGACTGCTCACCGACCGGGACATGGGCGACCTGCAGAAGCTGGTGCACGGCATCGCGCACTCGGCGGGCCGCCAGGGCATGGGCCAGTTCTGCCACGGCGATTCCCTCCTGTCGAACATGCTCCTCTCACCGGCCGGTCCAGTGCTGGTGGACTGGGAGCACGCGGGTTGGTATCTGCCGGGGTACGACCTGGCGACGTTGTGGGCGGTCCTCGGGGAGGCGCCCGGCGCCCGGCGGCAGATCAGCCAGCTGGCCCAGTCGGCGGGACCCTCCGCGCGTGACGCGTTCCTGGTGAACCTGATGCTCGTCCTGACCAGGGAGATCCGTACGTACGAGACGGCCGTGCAGCGGTCGATGCACGAGGCGGCCCCGGCGGCCCCGGGACCGGCCCACCCGGGTGCCGCGCCGTCCGGCGAGGAACAGCGGCTGCTGCTGAGGCGGCTGCACGACGACTGCCAGATGGCCCGCAAGGCCGTTCGCGCGGCGGTCGGTACTCGCTGACGGGGACGAAGGCCCGCGGTACGCCCAGGGACAGGGAGCACCGCGGGCCTTCTTCGTGTCCGCGGCCTTCTCTCATCAGAGGTCCACTCCACTGACGCCTCGCAGGCCGGGTCGCCACCGCACCGATTTCGGTGAACCCGCGCCGCTGACGTGGGAAATCGTCCGCCTCTGGGAATGATTGACGGATCGTCGGAGAGCCGGTACCACTGACGCACACCCGCCCCCGTACGCACCGTCACGCCCGATCGTCCCAGGAGGCCTGCTTTGCGAGGATCCCCCACCGACCCCAGCACTTCCGTCCGGCACAGACGTACCCGCCGGACCGCGGGTGCCGTCGCCTCGGCCGCGCTGCTGCTGCCCCTGCTCGGCGCCGCTCCGTACGACGGCGTCGCCGACGGCGAGAGCGGCCCGACGTCCGCGTCCTCGGCGCCCTCCGCGTCCTCCGCGCAGCTGCAGAATGCTTTCGCCAGTGCCGCCGACGCGTACGACGTCCCGCGGAGCGTGCTGCTCGCCGTCTCCTATCTGCAGTCCCGGTGGGACACGCACGAGGGTGCTCCGAGCGTGACGGGCGGTTACGGCCCGATGCATCTGACCGACGCCCGTACGGCGATCGCCCGGACGGTGGCGCCGCACCACAGCGACGGTACGGAGGACGCGCGCGGTGACGATTCACGCGGCCCCCGGCTGCCCGACGCCCAGGATGCGGACCCCGAGGTCCCGGAGAACGCCGAGCTTCCGGCCCGCCTCAAGACCCTGGTCAAGGCCTCGGAGCTGAGCGGCATCCCTGCGGAGCGGCTGCGGACGGATGCCGCCGCGAACGTGGCGGGCGGTGCCGCGCTGCTGGCCGCGGCCCAGAAGCAGCTCGGCGAGCCGCTCAGTGACGACGCGGCCGACTGGTACGGCGCGGTGGCGCGCTACTCGGGCGCCGACGACACGGCGACGGCGGCCACGTACGCCGACGACGTCTTCGACGTGATCCGGCGCGGCGAGGAGCGCACGACGGACGCGGGGCAGCGGATCGCGCTCGCCGCGCAGCCGCGGGTGCGCCCGGCGACGGCCCAGTTGAAGAGGGCTGGGCTGCGGGCGCCGGCCGCGGGCAGCACCGAGTGTCCCCCGACCGTGTCCTGCGAGTGGATTCCGGCGCCGTACGAGGAGTTCGGCGACGGCGACTACGGCAACCACGATCTGGGCGACCGGCCGAAGTCCCAGAGCATCAAGTACATCGTCGTCCACGACACCGAGGGCGCGTGGGACGGCGTCCTCAACCTCGTACAGGACCCGACCTATGTGTCGTGGCAGTACACCCTGCGTTCCAGCGACGGGCACATCGCCCAGCATGTGAAGGCCAAGGACGTGGCCTGGCACGCGGGCAACTGGTACATCAACTCCAAGTCGATCGGCCTGGAGCACGAGGGTTTCCTGACCGCGCCCGACACCTGGTACACGGAGGCGATGTACCGGTCCTCGGCGCGTCTGGTGTCGTACCTGGCCAAGAAGTACGGCATCCCGCTGGACCGGCAGCACATCCTGGGCCACGACACCGTGCCCGGTACGACGACCGCGACCATCCCGGGGATGCACACGGACCCTGGCCCGTACTGGGACTGGCAGCACTATTTCGCGTTGCTCGGCAAGCCGCTGCGCGCCACGGCGGGGCCGAAGGGCGGGCTGGTGACCATCGCGCCGAAGTTCGCCACGAACAAGCCGGTGTTCACCGGCTGCGTCACGGCGGGCGAGCCCTGCGCCGTCCACGGATCGAGCGCCGTACGCCTCTACACCGAGCCGCGCGAGGACGCCCCGCTCGTCAAGGACATCGGTCTGCGGCCCGGCGGCGGCGACTCCACGACCGGTGTGAACGATCTCGGTTCACGGGTCTCCACCGGGCAGCGGTACGCGGTCGCCGGGCGCGACGGCGACTGGACCGCGATCTGGTACCTCGGCCAGAAGGCCTGGTTCAAGAACCCGGCGAAGCAGCCGACGGCGGTGAACGCGGCCGGTGCCGTCCTCACCCCGAAGGCCGGACTGACCGAGATCCCCGTGTACGGCCGCGCGTACCCGGAGAAGGAGGCGTACCCGGAGGGTGTGCCCGTCCAGTCGGTGTCGCCGCTGCCGTACAAGCTGCTCGCGGGTCAGAAGTACGCGGTCGGTGACAAGGTGCCCGGCGAGTACTTCTACGCGCCGACCTTCGACACGACGCCGCACCGGGTGGTGCGGGGTTCGGACATGTACTACGAGATCCAGTTCGGACACCGGGTGGCGTTCGTACGGGCCGCCGATGTGCGGGTGACGCCGTCGGCCTGAGCAGGAGGCAGGAAGCAGCAGGCAAGAGGCGGGAAGCAGGAAGGCAGGCTGCGCCGGGTTCAGGACTCGATCCGGCGCAGCCGCTCTGCGTCGCAGGTGCGCGGGCAGGTGCCGCAGGCCTCGGCGGGGCGGATCGTGTAGTAGAGGCAGCAGCCCATACGGGTGCGGGTCGGGTGCTGCCGGCCGTCGCCGCCGGTGAGGTGGCGGAAGTCCGCTCCGCCGGGGAAGGGTGCGACGGCTGAGGGCAGCAGCGCGGTGGCGGCCCGTACGGACTCCTCCTCCCGGCCGAGCATGCGGCCCAGGTACCAGATGCCGGAGACGAGGTCGTCGGTGACCAGGCCCCACAGCGCGCGCGGGCCGCGCCGGACGTAGGGAGCGATCGCGGAGAGCAGCGGCTCCATGTGGTCGGCGACGGCGACCCTCAGCTCCGCCCGCAGCGCCTCCTCGTGCGGGACCCTCAGGACTCCGGGGAGTGAGCCGGCCGCGTCCTTGGGCAGACAGGCCAGGTCCGGTCCGGGGGTGATCTGGAACATGCCGGACGACAGGTCGATCCGTACGTCCTCGGGGCGGACACGCGGCACGCGGCCGGTGAGGTACCAGACGCCGCTCATCAGCAGGCCGACCGACCACGCGTAGTCGTGGAGGGCGCGGGACGCGGCGACGTCGCGGCGCGGGACGTGGTCGTGGCGTGCCCGGATGCGGGAATCCTCGGCCGCCAGGAACGCCTCAAGGGCCTCCTGGTCCTTCGTCAACTCCGCGCCGCTCAAGCCCTTTCGGGTGAAGTCCTCCGCCGGGTCCGCCACGCGCACCGTCAGGGCCGGGCACACCCGTACCAGTTGGCGATACGTGTCGAGGAGCAGGGCCGACACGGCCGTGGGCGCACCGGTCGAGACAGTCTCCAGGGCCACGGTCATCGGTACTCCTGTGCAGGGGGAAAGCAAGATATGCAGGTAAGCCTTACCTTAGTATAGAGATCGTTCACAGCAGTGCGTGACGACACGCCCCCCACTTGATGTGACTGCGACCGACCCACGAGCGGAAGTTGTTCCCCCGCGTGCGTATGTACCTGCTTGCCCGCAACCCCACCGACTCCGTCACCGAAGGCTTCCTCCCGGCCGCCGCACGGCTCGGCCTCGACGTGACCGTGCTCACCGACCAGCCGGACGCCCATCGGCGCGTGTATCCGGAGATCGAGATCGTGGAGTGCGACGTCCGCGACTTCCGTTCCGTCGTCACCGGCGTCTCGGCGCTCGGCCGCCCCGACGCGATCTTCTCCAACAGCGACCATCTGCAGACGCAGACCGCTCTGGCCGCCGACTACTTCGGCCTGCCGGGCAAGGACTGGCGGGTCGCCCTGCGCACCAAGGACAAGGCGGAGATGCGGCGCCGTCTCGCCTCCGCCGACGTGGACACGGTGTGGTCGGCGGAGATCACCAAAGACACGGACGTGGCCGCCCTCGACGTGCCGTACCCGGCCGTCGTCAAGCCGCGCGAGGGCGTGGCCAGCGAGGACGTCGTACGCGTCGAGGGCCCCGCGGAACTGCTGGCCCGCTGCGCGGAGATCCGCGGTCGGCACCCCGGGGCCGCCCTGGTCGTCGAGGAGTATCTGCCCGGGGAGCTGTACACCCTGGAGACGCTGGGAGACGGTCACGTCCGCCATGTCCTGGGCGGCTTCCACACCGAACTCTCCCCGCAGCCGTACTTCATCGAGGAGCGGCTGACCTTCGTCGCGGCCCATCCCGATTCGGCGGTCACTCAGGTACTTGCTCAACTCGACGCGCTAGGCGTCGGTTTCGGCGCCTGCCACACCGAGTTCGTGGTGCACGAGGGCCGCGCGAGGATCATCGAGGTCAACTACCGCGCCATAGGCGACCAGTGCGATCTGCTGCTGGCGCACCTGCTGGAGATCCCACTCTTCGAACACATCCTGCGTACGCATCTGGGCGAACCCCTGCCCGCCTCGCTCGGTGAACGGCGCGACGGCGTGGCCCGGCTGGACTACCCGTACGCGAAGAGCGCGGGAACACTGACGGCGGCCCCGCCCGCCGCCGAACTCACGGTCGACGGGGTGCGGTTGACCTATCGGCCGCTCCGGGAGATCGGTGAGCGGCACGAGGTGTACCGCACCAACCGCGACTTCCTCGGCGTGGTGCGGGCCATCGGAACCGTCCAGGAGGACGTGGACAAGGCGGTGGCCGGGTTCCTGGCCGGACAGCGGTGGGAGATCCAGCCGTGACCGGTTCGTTCCCCGGGACCGGTGCCGGTGGCGGTGACTCCGGCGCGGAGGCCGGCACCTCCCGGGGCACGCTGGTGATCCGGGTGCTCAGCGCCCTGCTGCGTGAGGACGTCGTCGGTCTGCGTTCGGCCGGCAGGCTCGTGCACCGGCCGGACGGCGCCTGGCTGCGACGGGACGCCGGTGAGGGACAGTCCCTGCTGCTGCCGGTCGTCGAGGACGGGTTCCAGTGCGCGTACGCGGCCCGACTGCCGCTGCTGGTGCGGGACTTCGGCGTATCCGGAGGGTCCGTGGCGCACCGGACGTGCGACGCGATCCTCGCCGCCTTGCGCGACCTCGCACACCCCCTGGACCGGGACGGATACGACGCGTTCGCCGAGGAATGCCGCCAGACGCTGGCCACCATGCGGCTGCACAGGGCGGTCCGTGGCGAGGTGGTCGACCGACTGACGGCCCGTCACGGCGACGACCCCGCGTTCTGGTCGGGGATGACGAAAGGGCTGGCGTTCGACGCCCTCGCCGCCTACGCGGACCATCCCGTCTACCCCACCGCACGCGGACGCTCGGGGCTGGGCGAGCCGCAACTCCGTTCATACGCACCGGAGTTCGCGCCCCGGTTTCCTCTGCGCTGGCTCGCGCTACCGTCCGATGCGGTCACCGGAACACTTCCGGACGGCTGGCCCACCCCCGCACGGCTCGGACTCGCGGGACTCGATCACACGCATGTGGCGCTGCCCGTACACCCGTTGACCGTCGGGCATGCCCTGGAAAGGGCCCTGCGCGCCACCGGACTTGCGGACCGGGCCGTGCTCGCCGAACGGGCCCACCTCGAAGCCGTGCCCACCCTGTCGATGCGGACCGTGGCCCTGACCGGGCAGCCGCTCCTGCACGTCAAACTCCCCCTGCCCACCGCCACCCTGGGGCTGCGCAACCGCCGGACCGTCAAGCCCGGCACCCTCCGCGACGGGGTGGCGGGACAGCGTCTGATCGAGCACATCGTCGACCGTGAGCCGCGGTTCCGGAGCACGATCCTGCACGCCGACGAGACCCTGTACGCCCATGCCGGGCACGAGTTGCTCGCCGCGCTGTTCCGCCGGTACCCCGACGGCCTCCAGGACTCCGTCGTCGTCCCCATGGCCGCGCTCCTGGCCGAGGCGCCCGACGGGCGACCGGTCGTCGACCCGCTGGCCGACCGCTTCTACGACGGTGACGTCCTCGGACTGCTGGACGCCCTTCTGACCCTGCTCTTCGACTGGCAGACCACCCTGTTCGGGTACGGGATCGCGCTTGAGTCGCACCAGCAGAACATCTCACTGGTGCTGGACCCACGGCACGACGGCCGCACACGGCTGCGCCTGCTGTTCAAGGACAACGACGGGCCGCGCATCAACCGCGCGCGTCTGAGCGAGCGGCTGGGGACGGCGGCTCCACGGCTCGCCGACTTCGACGACGTCAGGACGTTCACCGAGGGCGACCGGCCCGTCGTCGACCTGTTCACCACCATCACGGTCCATCTGTGTGCGGGCGCCTACGCGTTCGGGTTGGCGGGGCACGGCCGGGTTCCCCTGCCGGTGTTGCTGCGGCTCGTACGCGACCGGCTCACCGAGGCCATCGAGCGGCTCGGGACGGGCGCGGGCGAACCCGGTGCCGTGCTGCGGGCCCAGGTGCTGGACGCGCCGGTCCTTCCCGTCAAGGCGATGGTCACCGCCGGAACGCTCCTCACCAAGGAACGCTCGGGTGCGGCCGACATCAATAAGCACTACACGACCGGGCCCAACTACCTGCGTTCCGCCGGGGCTTCGGCATGAGTGCCGGGGGTCGACGCTGCCGGCCTCCTCCCCGCCCCGCGCCCGGATCCCTCTACGCGCGACCGTTCTTCGCTCTCTTCGCCTTTGCTGGAGCCGCACATGCCCTCGCTGGCCGAGTCCCTCGGTAGCACCTTCCTCGCCGTCCCGAGCCGCACCGGCGCCCCCGTGGCCAACCTCGCGGCGCATCCTCACCTCCCCTCGGCCGACGAGGTCGTGGCGCACACGCTCCTCAACTGTCTGGTGCGCGAGGTGTCGGCGCCCGAGCATCAGACCGCCCTCACCGACCGGTATCTGCTGCTGCGGCTGCCCCGCCGAGGTGTGCTGCTGCGGGTCGCGCTGCGCCGTACGTCGATGCTCGGCGCGCACCGCTTCACCGGACCGGTGAGCGAGCGGACGGCCGACGGCGGCTGGAACGAGATCGGCTGGCGGCGACTGGCGGAGCACACGCAGGAGGAGCTGTCCCTGCGGACCGGCGTGCGCAACGAGGAGTTCCTGGAGCAGATCGACTCCAGCCACCGGAGTATCGCCGCGTCCCTCCCCTCACGGACCGGGACTCACCGCGTACGGACCGGGACTCACCGCGTACGGAGCGAGGCTCACCGCGTACGGAGCGAGGCTCACCGCGTACGGAGCGAGGCTCACCGCGTACGGAGCGAGGCTCACCGCGTACGGAGCGGGAACGGCCGGGCGGGGGCGGACACGCCCGTCGCCGCCTACCTCGCCTCCGAGCAGTCCCTGCTGTTCGGACACCGCTTCCACCCCACGCCCAAGGCCCGCACCGGAAACGCGGACTCCTGGCCCGCCTACGCACCGGAGGCCGGCGCGGTCTTCCCGCTGCGCCACCTCGCCGTACGCGAACACCTGATCGCCGAGGAATCTGCGGAGCCCGGCGCCCTGGACGTACTCGACCGGCCGATCTCACCCGTCTCCCTCCCCGAGGGCTACCGGCTGCTGCCCGCGCACCCCTGGCAGTACGAGATGCTGCGCGAGCACCCGGCACTGCGCGCGGCTCTCGAACGCGGGGACGTCCTCGATCTCGGGGAGGGCGGCCGGCCGTTCGCGGCCACCGCCTCCGTCCGGACCCTGTACGACGGCGAGTCGTTCCTGAAGTTCAGCCTGAACATCAGAATCACCAACTGCCTGCGCAAAAACGCCAGTTACGAACTGTCCGGCGCCGTCGCGCTCACCCGGGTGCTGGGTCCGGTGCTGGCCGACCTGGCCGAGCGGTTCCCCGGCAGCGCGGTGCTCCGCGAGCCCGCCTACCGCAGCCTCGCCCTGCCGGGACCCGACGGAACACCGGACCGCGACCTGCTCGAGGGCTTCGGCGTCATCGTCCGCGAGGGGCTGGCCCACCGGCTCCTGCCCGGTACCACCCCGCTGCTCGCGGCGGCCGTGGCGGACGAGTACCCCACCGGTCCGGCGCACATCTCCCGGCTCCTCGACGGGGCCGGGCCGCGGACCGCGCTCGACTGGTGGACGGCCTATCTGCGACTCCTCGTGCCGCCGGTGCTCGCGGCCTACTTCGACCACGGGCTCGTACTGGAACCGCACCTGCAGAACGTGCTGATCTGCGTCGACGGCGACGGCATGCCCGCCCAGGTGCTCTTCCGCGACCTGGAAGGCACCAAACTCGTGCCCGAGCGGCACGCCGAGACACTTGCCTCACTGCCGCCCGAGGTCGCGGACCCGATGACGTACGACGCGCGGCGCGGCTGGGACCGGGTCGTCTACTGCCTGCTCGTGAACCACGTCGCCGAACTGCTCGCGGCCGTCGCCGATCTGCATCCCCGTACCGAGGCCGCGTTGTGGGCGGAGGTGCGGGGCACCCTGCGGACGTACGCCGACCGGTACGGCTGCCCGCCGCCGCTGGCCGCGCTGCTCGCGGGAGTGCCCCTGCCCGCCAAGACGAACCTCCTGACCCGCTGGGAGCGAAAGGCCGACCGCGAGGCCGGCTACGTCCGCCTGGCCTCACCGCTCGGTGAACCACTCGGCGAGGACGCCCCGTCCCGCCCGACCACGAACTCGTCCGGGAGCGCCCGATGACCGATCCCACCGACGCCGTACGGGACCGGGCGCTCTCCCTGCCCTCCGCTGAACTGCCCGCCTACATCTACGACGTGGCGGCGCTGCGCGCGCACGCGGCGGCCGTGCGAGCCTGTCTGCCCGAGCGCGTCGAGCTGTACTACGCGGCGAAGGCCAACCCGGAGCCGGAGATCCTGGCCGCGCTGAGCCCGTACGTGGACGGATACGAGGTCGCGTCGGGCGGCGAACTCGCCCATGTCGCCAAGGCGGTGCCGGGACGCCCGCTGGCCTTCGGCGGTCCCGGCAAGACTCCTGACGAGATCGTCGCCGCGCTGGAGCTGGGCGTGGAGCGCTTCCATGTGGAGAGCGAGTACGAGCTGCACATGCTGGCCGAGCTGGCCCGTCAGGTGCGCCCCGACGACCGGGTGGGGGTACTGCCGCGTCTCAACCTCCCCGTCGCCGCCGACTCGTTGGCGGCGAGTTCCCTCGCCATGGGCGGGCGCCCCTCCCCCTTCGGCCTGGATCCGGCCCAGGCCGACACGGTGATGGGGCTGCTCACCGACGGCACGTATCCGCAGCTCGAACTCAAGGGCGTGCATGCCCATCTGGCCAGCGGACTCGGGGCCCGGGAGCAGGTCGCGGTGGCCGGGTCCGTCGTGGACCGGTCCGTTCGACTGGCGGAGCGGCACGGGGTACGGCCGGCGGAGGTGAACGTCGGCGGGGGAATGACGGTCGACTACGCGGCTCCCGACGAGCGCTTCGACTGGGCCGCGTACGGGACCGGGCTCGCCCGGCTTCTCGCGCGGCACCCGGGTCTGACGCTGCGTGTCGAACCCGGGCGGGCGCTGACGGCGTACTGCGGCTGGTACGTGACCGAGGTACTGGACGTGAAGCCGAGCCACGACGAGGAGTTCGCCGTGGTGCGGGGCGGCACCCATCACCTGCGCACTCCGGCGACCAAGGGGCACGACCAGCCCTGCACCCTCCTCGGGGTGGAGGACTGGCCGCATCCGTGGGCCCGGCCGGTCTCACGGGGCGAACTCGTCACGCTCGTGGGCCAGTTGTGCACTCCGAAGGACGTCCTGGCCCGGCACGTCCCCGTGTCGGCGCTGCGTGCGGGCGACCGTGTGGCGTTCGGGCTCGCGGGAGCCTACGCGTGGAACATCTCCCACCACGACTTCCTGATGCACCCGCACCCCGGCTTCCACTTCATCGACGCACCGGACTTCGCGGACACCCCCTAGGCACCTTCGGATGCCGCTCCCTCAGCGGGCCATGCGTCCCAGACGTAGGTCCGGCCCGCGATCGCCTTCAACGTGGTCTCGCCGTCCGGCACCAGGTCGCCGCGGACGGTGAGGCGCCGCGTGCGGGAAGCGGTCAGGGTGACGCGGGTCGCGCGGCCGTCGGCCCATTCGATGCCGACGGTGGCGCCGCCGCGGGCACGCAGCCCACGGACCGATCCGTCCCGCCAGGCGGCCGGCAGCGCGGGAAGGATCTCGATGACGTCGTACTGGCTCTGCAGCAGCATCTCGACGACGCCGGACGTCGCTCCGAAGTTGCCGTCGATCTGGAACGGCGGGTGCGTGTCCCAGAGGTTGGGCAGGGTGGACGACTTGAGCTGTTCGGCGAGTATCCGGTGTGCGTGGTCGCCGTCGCGCAGCCGCGCCCAGAAGTTGATCTTCCAGGCCTTGGACCAGCCGGTGCCACCGTCCCCACGCGCCGTGAGTGAGACTTTCGCGGCGTCGGCCCACGCGCTGCCGGGCTCGATCAGGCGGCCGGGGTGCAGTGCGTAGAGGTGGGAGACGTGCCGGTGGTCGTCCTTGGGGTCGTCCAGATCCGCCTTCCACTCCTGGAGCTGGCCCCAGGAGCCGATCCGCAGACCCGGGTCCAGACGGGCGAGGGTGTTCTCCAGTTCGGCGCGCAACGCGGGGCTGTCGCCCAGGGTGCGGGCCGCCTCCAGGGTGTTGGTCAGCAGGTCGTGCACGATCTGCTGGGACATGGCCGCGCCCGCCGTGAAGTCACCGTGCTCGGGCGAGTAGCTGGGGGTGACGACGAGCGTGCCGTCGCGCGGATCGGTGCGCAGGTTGTCGAGCCAGAACTCGGCGGCCTCCTTCATCACCGGGTACGCCGTCGAGCGCAGGTACTCAACGGAGCCGCCGAACCGGTAGTGCTCGTACAGCTGTTGGGTCAGCCAGGCGGCCGCTTCGGGGAACCAGAAGGCGGTGGCCCAGTCGTGCACGCCGGTGAAGCCGTACGGGTTGGTCTCGTTGTGCACGACCCAGCCACGCGAGCCGAACATCTCCTTCGCCGTGCGGCGTCCCGGTGCGCGCAGCGCCTCGACGAAGCGGTCGTAGGGCGCCGTGGCCTCGGCGAGGTTCGCGGCCTCGGCGGGCCAGTAGTTCATCTGCAGGTTGATGTTGACGTGGTAGTCGGCCGACCAGGGCGGTGACGTGCTGTTGTTCCAGAGGCCCTGGAGATTGGCGGGCAGCGAACCGGGCCGCGAGGAGGCGATGAGGAGGTAGCGGCCGTACTGGAAGTAGAGGGCTTCCAGGGCGCGGTCCGTGGCCGTGGGGCCACCGGTGTAGTCCGCGAGCAGCTGGTCCGTCGGGATGTCGGGGGCTTCGGCGCGTACGTCCAGCGCCACGCGTCCGAACAGGGCTCGGTGGTCACGGATGTGACGGGCCATCAGGGTGTCGTACTGTTCGCCGGCCGCCGCGTCGACGGCGTGGGTGACGGCCGGATGCGGGTCCTCGCCCCGGTAGTCGGGGTACGTGTCGGCGTAGTCCGTCCCGGCGGCCAGCACGAACCAGGCGCTGTCGGCGGCCGTCACGGTGAGGGTGCCGTCGGAGTTCGCGGTGACGGTGGCGCCCTTGCCGTGTGCGCGTACGCGGATCTGTACCTCGAAGCGCAGGCCGTTGTCGGCCAGTGCGCCGCGCACCGTCATCCTTCCGCCCGCTCCGGTGGTGGCGGAGGTGACGGTGAAGTCGTCGCGGGGCGAGGTGTGGCGGAGGGTGAAGGCGACGCTTGCCGGCCGGTCCGCGCTCAGCCGTCCCGCGACCACCCCGTCGGGGTACGAGGCGAAGAACTCGCGTCGGTGGCGGACCTGTTGGTGGGTGTAGAGGACGGTCGCCACGGCGTCGGCGATGTCGAGTTCGCGCCGGTAGGTGTCCGGGGGCGTCGCCGGGGCGTCCGGCACGTCGATGTGGAGGTCGCCGAGGGTCTGGTGGGCGCCGTACCCGCTCTTCGGCTGGCCGAGTTCGTCGGCCACGGCTTCGGGGTCGAGGCGGGTGGCGGTGTCGATGCGGTCCTGCACGGCGGTGATCGCGCCGGGGCGGGCGTCGCGCCAGTTCCCGTGGTCGTAGCCCTGGACCGAACCGGGACCACCGGTCCAGAGGGTCTTCTCGTTGAGCTGCAGTCGCTCGGAGCCGAGTGTCCCGAAGACCGTCGCTCCGAGGGCGCCGTTGCCTATGGGCAGTGCTTCACGTTCCCAGTCGTCGGCCGGGGCGGTGTACCAGAGGGACGAAAGCCCGGGTGACGGTGGCGGCGCCGCCGACGACACATCCGATGTATCCGGCGCGTCCGCAACCGCCGCCTCGATGGGACCAAGCGCTCCGGAACCCAGGGCGAGACCGGCCGCACCGCCAACTGCCGTCCTGATGGTGGCTCTTCGGGAGAGTGCAAGGGCCGACTGCGCATCGTGTGGTTCAGGTGACTGAAACGACATGACCCCTGACGCTAGAGGTCCGATCACCTCAGCGGCAAGGGTCATGACAAAGACGAAGGGAGGCGGAGAAGCGGTTCACCCGCCGGAAGGTTCAGCCCTGCTGGAACAGCTCTGCGGGCAGCGGCTTCAACAGCGCGTACAGGTCGTCGGTGATGGGGCGGTCCCAGGCGGCGATCGTCACGAGGACCTTGTCGCTGCGGTCGAACTGCACACAGGAGATACGCGTCTCGGAGAGCTTCAGGCGGCGCACGATGAGGAGGTTGTCCCCCTGCATGACCGGCATGTCCTCGGCGCCGGTGACGACGACCTCTTCGTCGTTCTCCAGCGCCTGCAGCAGCTGGGCCACCTCGAACGGGACCTCTCCCTCGGCGACGTCCCGGGCCGGGGAGCCCTCAGGCAGGTTGCCGATGATCATCGCCGGACCGCGCCCGCCGAACAGGTCGTAACGCAGGAACACACCCTGGCAGCTGCCATCGGGGGCGGGCAGCAGGCCCGCGCCGAGATTGCCCGGCCAGTCGCCCGGATCCATGGCCAGAACGTCGAAGTCTGGCCCGGCGGGAGTGGCGCTGCGGCGGCGGAGGAAGGACATGCCGCAATGGTACGTGCATCGGAGGGCGTACGGCCGTGGGGTCGGCGCCCACCGACGCCGCAGACCCTAGGGTCTGTCTGACAATTCCCGTCGTCGCCCGTAGGGCGGCTGCGCGGCGTCAGGTGCGTGCTCTCGGTGTGCCGGGCGTAGAGCCTCGTACTGGACGTACTTGGCTCTGCGCCCGGTGCGGCGCCCCGGGGCTCTCCCGCCGCGCCGTCCCCAGGGCCGCCCCCAGTCCCGTCCGCTCCGTTCCGACCTTGCGGTACACCGCCGACAGCAGCCGCACCACCGCGGTCTCCTGCGTGTGGAGCCGTTCCGCGATGGCCGCCGTGGTGAGTCCCCGCGTGGTCAGTTCCGCCACCGCGCACTCCCGGGCGGTGAGGGCGTCCGTCTCGGCGCTGTGCAGGCGGTGGGGCCGCAGCCCGGCTGCCGCCAGTTCGTCGCGCGCCTCCTCGACCAGCCCGTCGGCACCGCACTGCACGGCCGTGTCCAGCCCTCGGTAGAGGTGCTCGGCGGCCTCCCCGGGACGGCTGCCGCGGCGCAGCTCCGCGCCGAGGGCGACGAGCGCGCAGGCCAGTTCGTACGCGGCCGGGGAGCGCTCCAGATGTCCGACGGACTCTTCGAGGAGGTTGACGCGGGCCAGCCCCGAGGAGACGTCGGCCGCCGCGCGCAGCGCCTGGCCGACCGCCGACGGCGCCCCGTACTGCCGGGCCCGCCGCACCGCTTCGGCCGCCGTGGCCACCGCCCGCTCCGGAGCGTCGTGGCTCTCGGCGCGGGCCAGGTGCAGCTGCCACGGACACCAGGCCGGGTTGCGCATGCCGCGCGGGTCGAGGCGTCGCCCCGCCGCGGCGAGTTCGGCGGCGGCGTCCTTGGCGAGGCCTCTGGCCAGCAGCAGCTCGCCGTACACGGTCTGCGCGTCCGGGAAGACGACGGCGGCGGGGAACGGTTCCCGGAAGGCGTGGCCCTCGGCGAGCTGCGTGGCCTCGGTGAGCCGGCCGCGGGCGAGCAGGACCTCGACGAGGATGCCGACCGCGTACCAGTGGGCGGGGGTGCCGGGGCCGACCCGTTCGGCCAGCCCGAGCCCCGCGCGGACGAAGTCCTCGGCCTCGGCGAGCCGGCCGCGGCGGAAACGTACGTACGCGAGGAGCGTGTAGCCGAAGGAGAGGTGGGCGCCGTGCCAGCCCTGCCGTTCGAAGTCGGCGATCCCGGCGGCGAACAGTTCCTCGGTGCGCCCCGGCCGGTCGGCGTACATGAAGGCGAGCGCGACGAGGACGGGCACCTCGAAGCCGCGGTCGGCCTCGGCCCAGCCGAAGCCGCCGGCCAGGGCACGCTCCGCGTGGTGGACGGCGATGTGCGCGGGTTCGCCGCGCAGGGTGGCGTCCCAGGCGCGCAGGCCGATCACATAGCGCTCGGTGAGGTCGCGGCCGGTGAGCCGGTCGGCGAGCCTGGCCAGCCGGCGGGAGCGGGCCGGCGACTCGGGTTCGTCGGCGCGGAAGGCGTCCCACATGAACTGTTCCGACTGCATCCGCAGCCGTACGCGTACGTCGCCGGTCACCCTGATCTCGCGGGCGAGGGTGTCGGAGGCCTCGCCGAGCCGGTCGCTGTGGGCGAGGACCTGGGAGAGCCGGTAGACGATGTTGTGGCGCAGCCCGGGGTCGTCGATCGGCTCCTGGAGGGCGGCCCGCAGATGGTTGACGGTGGTCGCGGGCTCGGTGAGCAGGGAGGCGCAGCCGAGTTCGTAGAGGACGGCGGCGCGTTCCGCGAGGGGCGGGGGTTCGCGCAGGGCGCGGGCCAGGTGGCGGCGCGCGGCGTCGGGGGCTCCGGCGCGCAGGGTCTCGCGGGCGGCGGCCCGCAGTTGCCGGACGACCCAGGTGTCGCCGTCGGGGTGGGTCTCCATGAGGTGCCGGGCGGCGGCGGACGGACCGAGCCCCGCGTCGATGACGCACCAGGCGGCCTGTCCGTGCAGCGCGACGCGGAAGCTGCCGGGGATGGCCCGGTAGACGGCGGTGGCGATGAGCGGGTGGACGAATTCGAGTGCGCCCTCGCCGGTCGCGGCGCCGGTGAGGATACGGGCGTCGCGCAGGGTGTCCGCCGCGTCGGCCGCCTCCTCGGAGCCGAGGCCCGCGACGGCCGCGGCGAGCGTCGGGGAGATCTCGGTGCCGAGGAGGGCGCACGCCCAGGCGAAGCGGACGGTGGAGGTGCCGAGGCGTTCGAGGCGGGCGACGAGTCCGCTGCCCTTGACGGCGGCGGCCAGGTCGCGCAGCAGGTGCGCGCCCGGTTCGGTCGGGGCCAGGCCGCGGTCGCGTACCTTCGCGGTGAGCTCGACGGTCTCGAACGGGTTGCCCGCGGTGACGGCCCAGCACTCGCGGCAGAACGCGTCGTCGGCCCGGGTGCCGAGCGCCTCGCGCACCAGGCGGGCGACGCCGTCGGCGCTCAGCGGTTCCAGATCGAGGGGGCGTCCGCCCGCGCGGCCGGGCAGGCCTCTGAACGCCTCGGCGTGGTCCGGGAGTTCGTCGGGCCGGTAGGCGACGACGAGGAGCAGGGGCAGTTGTTCGGCGCGGGGCGCGAACGCGGCGAGCCACCGCAGCGACTCGGGGTCGGCCCAGTGGGCGTCGTCGAGGACGAGGACCATCGGGGCGCGGCGCACGGCGAGGTGGGTGAGGACCCAGTCGAGTCCGTCGCGCAAACCCTGCTGGTCGGGTGGCGGGCCGTCGGTGGCGGCGCACAGGCCGAGCGCGGGCCCGACGATGGCGTACCAACTGCCCAGGGAGGTACGGAGTTCGGGCTCGGGGACGCCTGCCAGGTGGGGTTGGAGGAGTTGGCGTGCGACGTGGAACGCGACGCGCTGTTCCTGTTCGCCGCCGCGTGCGGACAGGACCGTGCAGCCCTTCGCCTCGGCGCGCCTGCGCACTTCGGCGAGCAGCCGCGTCTTGCCGATCCCGGCCCGCCCGGCGAAGGCAAGCATCCCACCCCGGGCCCGGACAGTGGCACCCTCATGACGGGTCCCGTCTGCGCCCGGAGCGGCCTCCCCGCCGGTGGTGGCGGCCTCGCGAGAAGTGGCGGCCCGTTGCCGTGTGGGCTTCCAATGCGGGCGGACGGTCTTCCGGTGCGGCTTCGAGGGTCGCTGTTCGGTGTCTTCTCGGTGCGGCTCGGGGGCCGTGTGGTGCGACTGATCCGGGCCGGGGGTGGCCGTGGGGACTTCGGTGGCGATCGTGCGGAGCCCGAGCGGGTCCGCGCCGAGTTCGGAAGCGGAAGCCGTGCGCAGCCCGGTCAGCTCGGCCAACGCCTCGTCCACGGCCGCGAGTTCCATCTCGCGTTCGAAGAGCGTTCTGCTGCTCCGCATGCCCTGCCGCCCCATGACGCACCCCCTGCCACGGTGGTGCGGCCGACGCGGGGAGACGGTGCGCACCGTGGCTTACAGGCACCTCAGCGTACGCCGGGGGCGAGGGCCGCGGGCCCGTCCGGCCGTTACCGACCGGAGCGGTCGGCCGGTTGTTCCAGCAGGGCCACGGCTCCGGCGGCCCGCCCGTGCGGGACGAAGAGGTGCGCGGGGCGGAAGCCCGCGACGACGTCGCAGCTCAGGCCCTCTTCGGCGAGGGCCGGGGCGACGGCGGCCGTGCGCCCGACAGCGAGCGGCGAGCAGCGAGCGGCGTCCTCCTGTTCGAGTGCGAGGGTTACTCCCTCGTCGCCGGGACGCCGGGAGCAGAGCGGCTCGCGCGGTCAGCCAATTCGACGGCATCCCGCAAGGGGAGCAGCCCGGCCCGCCGGGGCGCACAGCGTGCGGCCTCGGCGAACACGAAGGCGACCGCGACCGCAACCGCGAAGGCGACCGGGGTCGGATCTCAGGTGAGGTCGAACTCCCCCTCCCGCGCCCCCGACACGAACGCGCCCCACTCCGCGGGCGTGAAGATCAAGGACGGGCTTTCCGGGCGGCCACTGTTGCGCATCGCGATGAAACCCTCGACAAAGGCGATCTGGACATCCCCCTGCCCACGGCTGCTCGAATGCCAGTCGGCGCTGCTGAGGTCAAGCTCCGGCTTGTCCCAGCCCGCGAGCGGGTGCTGCTGGATGGTGCTTTCGGCCACGTCCGTGCTCCTCCCGGTTCGTCGTCCGCGGCCAGCCTAGCTTTCGGCACCTGCCGCGCACAGGCCACGTAAGAGGGACAGTTCAGGAGGTGGGCGGCTCGGCTCCGACCAGCCACATCGAGAAGAACTGGGAGCCGCCGCCGTAGGCGTGCCCGAGGACCCGGCGGGCGCCCTCCACCTGGTGTTCTCCGGCCTGTCCCCGCACCTGGAGCGCGGCTTCGGCGAACCGGATCATCCCGGACGCCCCGATGGGATTGGTGGAGAGCACCCCGCCCGACATGTTCACCGGAAGGTCGCCGTCCAGTTCCGTGACCCCGGACTCGGTGAGTTTCCAGCCCTCGCCCTCGTCGGCGAAGCCCAGGTTCTCCAGCCACATGGGCTCGTACCAGGAGAACGGGACGTACATCTCGACCGCGTCGATGTCCCGGCGGGGGTCCGCGATGCCCGCCTGCCGGTACACGTCGGCCGCGCAGTCCTTGCCGGCCTGCGGGGAGACGAAGTCCTTGCCCGCGAAGAGAGTCGGTTCGCTGCGCATCGCGCCGCCGTGCATCCAGGCGGCCGGCCGCGGCGACCGGGCCGCCCCCGCCCGGTCGGTGAGGACCATCGCGCAGGCGCCGTCGGAGGACGGGCAGGTCTCCGAGTAGCGGATCGGGTCCCAGAGCATCGGCGAGGCCTGGACCTTCTCCAGCGTGATGTCGTGCTCGTGCAGATGCGCGTACGGATTCTTGAGCGCGTTGCGGCGGTCCTTGTACGCGACCAGGGAGCCGACCGTGTCGGGGGCGCCGGTGCGTCGCATGTAGGCGCGCACGTGCGGGGCGAAGAAGCCGCCCGCTCCGGCGAGCAGGGGCTGCTGGAAGGGGATCGGCAGGGACAGGCCCCACATGGCGTTCGACTCGGACTGCTTCTCGTAGGCGAGGGTCAGTACGGTGCCGTGCACGCGGCCCGCGACGAGGTTGGTGGCGACGAGCGCGGTGGAGCCGCCGACGGAGCCCGCGGTGTGCACGCGCAGCATCGGTTTGCCGACCGCGCCGAGGGCGTCGGCGAGGTAGAGCTCGGGCATCATGACGCCCTCGAAGAAGTCGGGCGCCTTGCCGATGACGACGGCGTCGATGTCGGCCCAGGTCAACTCCGCGTCGGCGAGCGCGCGTTGCGCCGCCTCTCGGACGAGCCCCGCGATCGACACGTCCCGTCGGGCGGCGACGTGCTTGGTCTGGCCGATCCCGACGACGGCCACGGGCTCCTTGGCCGTCGCGGGTCCCGTCGCTGGTCCCGTCGCAGGTCCGGGCGCGGGTACGGTCGCGGGGCGCGTCGCAGGACTCCTCACGGGGGTCGTGCCGGGGGTCGTTGCGGGGCTCATCGCGGGTCTCCTTCCAGTACGGCGACCAGGTTCTGCTGGAGGCAGGGCCCCGACGTGGCGTGGGCCAGCGCCCGGTCGGAGTGACCGCGCCGGATCCGGTCCGCCGCCTCGCCGATCCGGATGAGGCCCGCGGCCATGACGGGATTCGCGGCGAGCGCTCCCCCGGACGGATTGACGTCGACACCGTCACCGAGCCGCAGGGCTTTGCGCAGCACCACTTCCTGGGAGCTGAACGGAGCATGCAACTCGGCGGTGTCGACGGGTCGTTCGAAGAGCCCGGCCCGTTCCGCCGCCAGCCGCGTGGACGGCGAGTCGGTCAGATCCCGTACCCCCAGGCCGTGCGCCTCGATGCGGTGGTCGATGCCCCGTATCCAGGCGGGCCGCTCGCACAGTTCACGAGCCCGTTCCCCCGCGGCGAGGATCACCGCGGCGGCCCCGTCGCCGATGGGCGGGCAGTCTCCGGTGCGCAGGGGGCGTACGGCGTACTCGCCCCGTGGCACCGAACCGCGCAGCTGGGCATGGGAGTTGTCGGTGGCGGCGGTCCGGCTGCGGGTGGCGACGGCGGCGAGCGCCGGCTCGTCCGTGTCGCCCGCGTCGATGAGTGCCTGCGCCTGGAGTGCGGCCAGGGCGACGGAGTCGGGCCACAGGGGGGCCACGTAGTACGGGTCGAGCTGCCGGGTCAGCACATCGCGTATGGAGCCGGGCGACGACTTGCCGTACGCGTACACCAGCGCGGTGTCCGCGTCGCCGGTGAGGAGCTTCGTCCAGGCCTCGTACAGCGCCCACGCGCCGTCCATCTCCACGTGCGACTCGGAGATCGGCGGCCAGGCTCCCACACCGTCGAGGGCCATGGTGAAGGAGAACGCGCGGCCCGCGAGATAGTCCGTGGAGCCGGAGCAGGTGAAGCCGATGTCGCTGGTCTTCAGCCCGGTCTGCGCGAGCACCTGGTGCAGGACCGGCATGAGCATCTCCACCTCGGAGAGCTCGTCGCTGGTGCGCCGGTGGTCGGTCTGCGCGAAGGCGACGACCGCGATGTCCCTGAGCGGGCCGGGCGCGGACCTCGGGGCCGGCCTCTGCACGGGCCTCGGTGCAGGCCTGGATTCGGGCCTGGATTCGGGCCTCGACGCAGTCATCTACACCAGCTCCTTGTACGTCTCGTAGTCCGCGTCGGGTTCGCCGGTGGGCCGGTAGTGGTCGGGGTGGCCGCCCCCGTCCGCCCACACCGGCTCGACCCGCAGCCCCATGCGCACCTGGTCGTAGGGGATGCCGCCGATCCGGCCGTGCAGGGCGAGGTCGGCGCCGTCGAGGGCGATGTGCGCGTAGACGTAGGGCACTTCGATGTCGAGGTTCTTCGCCTTGATGTTGACGATGCAGTAGGTCGTCACCGTGCCGCGCGGACCCACCTCGACCCGTTCCGATGTGGCCACGCCACAGGTGGGGCACGCACCTCTCGGCGGGACGTAGACCTTGCGGCACGACGGACAGCGCTCCCCGACGACCCGCCGCTCGGCGAGCGCCTGGATGTAGGCGGTCTGCGCACGCCCCGGCGAGTAGGTGTAGTCGAGCCGGGCGGGGACGACGATGCCGGTCACCAGGTCCTCGAACCGCCCGTCGCTGCCCGTGAGTTCGGAGATGCCGTCGTCGTGGGGCTCGAAGCAGGCGAGGTCCGTGATACCACCGGAGCGTTCCGCGGCCCAGCGGACCCGGACACGCATACCGGTGTGCACGGAGTCGGGGCCGCCGGGGGCGTCGAGCGCGTGCAGCAGGGCGGTGTCGGCTCCGTCGAGCCGGACCAGCACCCAGGCGAACGGCCGGTCGAGCGGCTGTCCCCGGCGGGGTTCGTGGTTCCAGGCCCAGGTGGTGACGGTCCCGGTGGCCGCGACCTCGACGAGCTCGCTCAACTCCTCGGAGGTGACGGGGTCGTACTCGACGGGCGGGACGAGCACCCGGCCGTCCCCGGTCCGCACCCCGAACACGACGCGCTCACGCAAGCCGGTGAGGAACGCGCTCTGGACCGGCCCGAGGGACCGGGTGAAGGGAAACTCGACGACGAGGGGAGCTTTGAGAACTTCAGGCACGGAATCTCCTCACACAGGGGGCTATCGCCCCCGTCAGGGGCAAGGCCCCGTCACGGGCAGCGCCCCGTCAGGGGCGCGGGGAACTGCGCGACCAGCCACGACGGACCCGCACCGATGAACCGGCCTCCCGCGAAGGGACCTGACGGCGAGGCTCGGCAAGGCGCAGCGGGGCTCACTCCCGCCGATACACCGCGGGCCGCCGCTCGGCAAAAGCCCGAGCCCCTTCCTTCGCATCGGCGGTGTCGAACACCGGCCACCCCCGCTTCAGCTCGGCGGCCAGCCCTTCGGACTCACTGAGCTCCGCCGTCTCGTACACCGATGCCTTCACCGCCTCGACGGCGAGCGGCCCGCAGGCGTTGACCTGCTCGGCGATGGCCAGGGCCTTCTCCAGCGCGGTCCCGTCCGGCACGACGTGCCCGATCAGCCCGATACCGGCGGCCTCGCGGGCCGAGTACGGCCGCCCGGTCAGCAGCATCTCCAGCGCGTGCGTACGCGGAATCTGCCGCTGGAGCCGGACCGTCGAACCTCCGATCGGAAACAGCCCGCGCCGCACCTCGAAGAGCCCGAACGTGGCGGACTCCCCCGCGACCCGGATGTCGGTCCCCTGCAGGATCTCGGTGCCGCCGGCCACACAGTGGCCCTCGACGGCGGCGATCACGGGTTTGCGTGGCCGGTGATGACGCAGCATCGCCTTCCAGTGCAGATCGGGGTCGGCCGTGAGGCGCTCCCGGTGCCGCTGCCCCTCCATCCCCTTCCCCGCGAGGGCCTTGAGGTCCATGCCCGCGCAGAACGCGCCGCCCGCGCCGGTCAGGACGATCGAGCGGACGGCGTCGTCCTCGTCGGCCTCGACCCAGCCGTCGTACAGGCCGACCAGCATCGGCAGCGAGAGCGCGTTCTTGGCCTCGGGCCTGTTGAGCGTGAGCACCAGTGTGGCGCCTTCGCGCTGCACGGTGAGGTGTTCCGTCCCACCCATAGCCGTCCTCCCGTCTCAGGAACGAGAACAGGTTGCAGGAGGCGCCGAAGCAGTTCAAGGGTTTTCTGACAGACAGTCAGATTTCTTCTGCGCGGACCCTTCACAGTTGTGGCGGGCTTTGCTCTGATGACCGGCGAAGCGATGACGCACGTGCCTTCGTCGATGCTTGCCGGGGTCAGGAGGAACGGTGGAGTACAACCTTGCCGACCTGTTCGAGTCGGTCGTCGACGTGGTCCCCGACCGTGAGGCGCTGGTCCACATCGACCACCCCGGTACGGGAGCCGAACGCCGCCTCACCTACGCGGAGCTGGACGCGGCGGCCAACCGCGTCGCCCACCACCTGATCGACAGCGGCATCCGTCCCGGCGAGCACCTCGGCCTGCACCTCTACAACGGCATCGAGTACCTGCAGACCGTCCTCGGGTGCCTGAAGGCGCGGATCGTGCCGGTCAACGTCAACTACCGCTATATCGAAGAGGAGTTGATCTACCTCTACCGGGACGCCGACCTGGTGGCGCTGGTCTTCGACGCGGAGTTCACCGAGCGGGTGGCGGCGGCCCTGCCGCGCACCCCGGCGCTGCGCCTCCTCGTACGGGTGGGGGTCCCGGACCTGGACGCACCCCCGTTGCCGGCGGTGGACTTCGCCGCTGCCGAGGCCACCGGATCCACCCGGCGGGGCTTCCCGGCACGGTCGGGCGACGACCAGTTCATCATCTACACCGGCGGCACGACCGGGATGCCGAAGGGAGTGATGTGGCGTCAGGAGGACCTGTTCTTCTCGGGATTGGGCGGTGGAGCGCCGACCGGGGAGCCGGTGAAGAAACCGGAGGAGCTGGCCGAGCGGGTGGCGGCCGGCGGCGACGGGATCACCTTCTTTCCCACGGCTCCGCTGATGCACGGCACGTCGACCCTCACCGCCTTCATCGGCTTCAACTTCGGACAACGCATCGTCATCCACAGCAAGTTCGTACCCGACAAGGTGCTGCGGACCATCCAGAAGGAGAAGGTGACCAGCGCGTCGCTGGTCGGTGACGCGATGCTGCGGCCCCTGATCGACGCGCTGAACGGGCCGATGAAGGGCACCGACTGCTCGTCCCTGTTCAGCGTCTCCTCATCCGGCGCGATCATGTCGGAGACGGTGCGCGCCCAGTTCCAGGCCCTCGTGCCGAACGTGATGCTGCTCAACAACTTCGGCTCGTCGGAGTCCGGGTTCAACGGCACGGCGACCGCCGACTCGGGCCCTGGCCGCGGCTTCCGCATCCAGGTCAACTCCCGTACCCGCGTGGTGGATCCGGCGACGTTCGAGCCGGTGGCCGTCGGTGAGCCGGGCCGTATCGCGCAGCGCGGACATGTACCGCTCGGCTACTACAACGACCCGCGGAAGACCGCCGAGACCTTCTTCGAGAGGGACGGGGAGCGGTGGGTGCTGCTGGGCGACATGGCGACCGTCGACGAGGAGGGCGTCGTCACCGTGCTCGGCCGTGGCTCGCAGTGCATCAACACCGGCGGGGAGAAGGTGTATCCGGAGGAGGTCGAGCAGGCGCTCAAGTCGCACCCCGACGTGTACGACGCGCTGGTGGCCGGAGTGCCCGACGAGACCTGGGGCAACCATGTGGCGGCCGTGGTGCAGTTGCGCGAGGGCGGGGGGCGGCCCTCCCTGGACGAGATCCAGACCCACTGCCGTACCCATCTGGCGGGCTACAAGATCCCGCGCCAGCTGGTGATCGCGGACTCCATCCAGCGGTCCCCGAGCGGCAAGGCGGACTACCGGTGGGCACGGTCGGTGGCGGCGGACGCCGCCGCACACTGAGAGCCTCCGTCACATCCCCCGTCGGTTCACGTGTCGAAGGGCCGGTAGTGTACGAGGGTCCGGCCGTCGGCCTCGTCCCGCACCGTCAGTTCCACGGCCACGGCGCCTCCGTCGGCGTACGGGTCCAGGGTGAGCACTCCGCAGCGGTCGGCATCCTCCTGGGCGCAGCCCGTGCGCAACTCCAAGTCGGGGTAGGTGGCGGCGAGCCAGGTGTCGAGGTCGGTCCGGCCGATACGGAACCGGATGTCGTACTGCGTGTCGATGCCGTGCCGCATGACGCAGGCCGCGCCCTTCGCCCCGGACGGCAGCCGCTCCTGATCCGCGAACCGCAACGCCTCCCGACAGGGCACTTTCACCCCCGCGGCCCGCGAGTCACCGGCCCGCGGATCCCCGGCCCGTGTGTCCTCGGTCCGCCCTGCGCCGGTCCGCGTGCCCTCGCCGCCCCCGGAGTCGGCGGAAGCCGTCGCCCAGAGCGCCCACCCGAGACAGACCAGCGCCAGGACGGCGACCAGCCCGCCCACCCCGACGGTCCTTCCCCCACTGCGTGACATCGCGACCCTCCGTCTCCCGGACATCGCCCGTCCGTCCGCGCGCCCGCTCATCCGTACGGCCAGGAAGAGGGGTGATCGCCGGAACCGGTTCCCGCCGCACGCCTTGACGGCCGCCCGTACGGCTGGATTACTTGATCCCCGAGGACTCGACCGAATGATCGGTCGCCCGAATTGGTAATGGTCCAAGGGCGAGGGAGAAGGCCTGTGGCGGATGTGACGGACCTGCTGGACGCGGGCGAACGGCTCGACGCCGACGGCCTGCGCGCGCTCCAGCTGGAGCGGTTGCGGACCACCCTGCGGCACGCCTACGAGAACGTGCCGTTCTACCGCGACTCCTTCGACAAGGCGGGGCTGCGGCCCGAGGACTGCCACTCGCTCGCCGATCTGGCCCGCTTCCCCTTCACCACGAAGGCGGACCTGCGCGACAACTACCCGTACGGAATGTTCGCCGTGCCGCGGGACCGTGTCCGCCGCATCCATGCCTCCAGTGGCACCACGGGGCTGCCCACGGTCGTCGGGTACACCGAGAACGACCTCTCCATGTGGTCCGACATGGTGGCCCGCTCGATCCGCGCGGCGGGCGGCCGGTCCGGCGACATCGCACAGGTGGCCTACGGCTACGGCCTGTTCACCGGCGGGCTCGGCGCCCACTACGGCGCCGAACGGCTCGGCTGTACGGTGATTCCCGCGTCCGGCGGGATGACCGCGCGCCAGGTCCAGCTGATCCAGGACCTGAAACCCGGGATCATCATGGTGACGCCCTCCTACATGCTGACGATCCTCGACGAGTTCGAGCGGCAGGGGGTGGATCCGCGCCACACCTCGCTCCGCGTGGGCATCTTCGGTGCCGAGCCGTGGACCGAGGAGATGCGCCGGGAGATCGAGGAGCGGTTCGCCCTCGACGCGGTCGACATCTACGGGCTGTCGGAGGTGATCGGCCCCGGGGTGGCCCAGGAGTGTGTGGAGACGAAGGACGGACTGCACATCTGGGAGGACCACTTCTACCCGGAGGTCGTCGATCCGCTCACGGGTGAGGTGCTGCCGGACGGCGAGGAGGGCGAGCTGGTGTTCACCTCCCTCACCAAGGAGGCCATGCCCGTCATCCGCTACCGGACCCGGGACCTGACCACGCTGCTGCCCGGCACGGCCCGCGTCTTCCGCCGGATGCGGAAGATCACCGGCCGCAGTGACGACCTGGTCATCGTGCGCGGCGTGAACCTCTTCCCCACCCAGGTCGAGGAGATCGTCCTGCGGACACCGGGCGTCGCCCCGCACTTCCAGCTGCGGCTGACCCGCGAGGGCCGCCTCGACGCGCTGACCGTGCGGGCCGAGGCGCGGGCGGGCGCCGGTCCGGAGATCCGCGACGCCGCCGCGCGCGCCATCGCGGCGGCCGTCAAGGACGGTATCGGCGTCTCGGCGGCGGTCGAGATCGTCGAACCGGAGTCGCTGGAACGGTCGGTGGGCAAGATCAGGCGCATCGTGGACCTGCGCCCGCGCTGACCGTCCGCGCGGGCGCTCCCCGGCGCTCCCCGGCGCTCCCCGGGGCGCCGGAGCCCCCGGAACCGGCTAGGGGTGCGGGGTGGAGCCGTAAGCGGTCAGGAAGCGGTCGCGGAAGGAGTCCATCCGCCAGACCGGGGCCGTGTGGTCCGGCTTGATGCCGTCGGTCCAGCCCCAGTCGTCGATCTTGTCGAGCACGGACTTGTCGTGGGCGACGATGGAGACCGGCACGTCGCGGTTGGCGTGGTCGCCGCTGACCCTGGCGAGCGGCTGGTGGTCGCCCAGGAAGACCAGCACGGTGTTCTTGTCGCCGTACTTGACCACGTAGTCGATGAGGCTGGTCACCGAGTACTGGATGGACTTCCCGTACTCCTCCTTGACCTTCGTGGAGTCGTAGAAGACGTCCGAGGCCTTCTTGCCCTCCTTCTGGATGTCCTTGTAGACCGAGCCGTCACCGACCTCGTCCCAGGGAATGGTCTTCGGGATCGGCGCCCAGGGCTGGTGGCTGGAGGTCAGGATGATCTCCGACATCAGCGGCTTGTCGCGCTTCTTGCCGTGCTCGAGGCGCTGGTAGGCGCTCAGGGCGTACTGGTCCGGCATGGTCGACCAGCTGAACTTGGGGCCCTTGTAGCCGAGTTCCCTTGAGTCGTAGACGTTGTCGAGGCCGTAGAAGGAGCCCTCGGGCCAGCTCTTCTGGACGCCCGGCATGATGCCGACGGTCCGCCAGTCGCCGGTGCGCTGGAAGGCGCCGGTGAGCGTCAGGTGCTCGCCCGCGGTGACGGTGCGGTAGCGGGCCTGGTTGCTGATCCACAGCCCGGACAGGAAGGTGGAGTGGCCGAGCCAGCTGCTGCCGCCGTACGTCGCCGAGGTGAGCCAGCCGCTCTTGGCCGCGTAGCCGGCCTCGGTCAGCTCCGCCGTCTTCTCGTCGAGCGTGGCGTCGACCCCGGGCGCCATGATCGGGTCCTCGATGGCGCTTCGGCCGTAGCTCTCGATGAAGGCGAAGATGACGTCCTTGCCGCGCAGATCGGGGACGAGCTGGTCCGGCGGTGTCTTCGCGAACGTGTCCTTCTTGGCGATCTTGGCGAACTCGGCCTCGTCCTTGAGGGTCGCCTGCACCCGGTCGACCCGGTTCTGGACGGCCCCCGCGGTGCTGCGGGCCGCGAACTGCACGCCCGCGAACTGCACGCCGAGCGCCGAGCAGGCCACCCAGACCGTGCCGGCGACCAGCGTGGCACGGGTGGCCCGGCCGCTCTGGCGGGCCAGCAGGTTGGCGAGGCGGACGACGGAGAGGGCCATCAGCGCGAACACGGCGATGACGAGCACGATGACCGCGACGACGACACCGACCGCGCCGGCCTTGCCCATCGAGTCCTCGAGGTAAGTCCGGGCGTCGTCGAACAGGACCCAGTCGAGTACGACGTTGAAGCCGCGGCCGAGGAATTCGTTGAAGCCGAGGTCGAGGAGGTTCAGGACGGTCATCGCGCCCAGGCTCAGACCGGCGAGGACGGCCGTGATCAGCCGCAGTGTCTTCGGCAGGACCATGAGGACGGCCGCGCCGAAGATCGCCTCCACGGGCAGCCGGAGGAACACGGCGGGCCGGAAGCGGTCGGGGTCGTTCGGCATGAGCAGCGCGAAGAGCACGAGCAGGGCGGCAAGGGAGGTGACCGTCCAGGTCACGCTCCGCCCGGCCCCGGGGTGCCGGGCGCGCCAGCCGCGGGAGGCGGGGGGCACGTCGGCAGCCCCCTCGCCGCCCACCGAGGCGCCCTCGCCTGCGGCGGCGGACGCGCCCTTGCTTGCGTCTGCGGATGCCTCCTCGCCGGCGGATATGGGCGCTTCGGCGAGGGCGGGCTCGGTCTTTTCGGCGGGGGCCTCTTCGTCCTCGGTGGTGGACGGCGTGGCGATCGGCGTGTCCGCTGTGTCGGCGGGCGTCCCGGCCCCCGCGGCGGACGGGTTCGGCCCGTCGGCGGACGGGTTCGGCTGCTCAGCAGGTGGGTTCGGCTGCTCAGCGGGCGTCGTCGCCTTCTGCGGGGGCGTGCTGTCCGCCGGAGGCGCTGCCTCGGGCATCTCGGGTTCCTTCGGGGTTGTCCGGTCCAGGTCCGGCAATGGGTGAGAGTTCGTGGTGCTAGACAACCCGAAGGTCCTTCCGTGCGAAACCCTGTGGTGGCTGGGCGGACCAGGCTCGGGTGGTCGGACCGCCGTAACGTAACTGGTACGGCCCACCAGCGTGTTCAGTTCAGCGGGTCGGCGGTCCGCCCGGCAAAGATTCAGTCACCGGTCGGTCAAGGCCGGCAGGGCCCGCCACCGGGGAGCCCGCCCCGAAGCGGTCCCGCAGTTCCCGCTTGAGGATCTTCCCGCTCGCGTTCCGCGGCAGTTCGTCCACGAACACCACCCGCTTCGGCGCCTTGAAGTGCGCGAGCTTCTCGCGCGCGTGGGCGATCAGTTCGTCCTCCGTGACCTCGCCGCGGGGAACGACGACCGCGGTGACCGCCTCGATCCACCGCTCGTCGGGCAACCCGACCACCGCGGCCTCGGCCACCCCGGGATGGGTGTAGAGCGCGTCCTCGACCTGCCGTGAAGCGACCAGTACACCCCCGGAGTTGATGACGTCCTTCACCCGGTCGACGACGGTGAAGTACCCCTCGGCATCCCGCACCACGAGATCACCGGAGTGGAACCAGCCGTCCCGGAAGGCCTCGGCGCTCTCCTCGGGCTTGTCCCAGTAGCCCTCGCAGAGCTGCGGCGACCGGTAGACGACCTCACCCGAGGTGCCGTCGGGCACCTCCTTGCCGTCCTCGTCGACCACCCGCGCGTCCACGAACAGCACCGGGCGCCCGCAGGAGTCCAGCCGCTTCTTCCTGTGCTCGTGCGGCCCGAGCACCATGGCCAACGGGCCGATCTCGCTCTGGCCGAAGCAGTTGTAGAAGGCCAGCTTCGGCAGCCGCGCCCGCAGCCGTTCCAGTACGGGCACCGGCATGATCGACGCCCCGTAGTACGCCTTGCGCAGTCCGCTCAAGTCGCGCGTCGCGAAGTCGGGGCGGTTCGACAGGCCGATCCACACGGTGGGCGGCGCGAAGAGGCTGTCCGCCCGGCCGGCCTCGACGAGGTCGAACAGCAGGTCCCCGTCGGGCGCGTCGAGGATCGTGTTCGAGGCGCCGACCGCGAGGTACGGCAGCAGGAACACGTGCATCTGCGCCGAGTGGTAGAGCGGCAGCGAGTGCACGGGCAGATCCCCCGCGCTCAGGTCGAGGGCGGTGATCGCGCTCAGGTACTCGTGCACCAGCGCCCGATGGGTCAGCATCGCGCCCTTGGGCAGAGCCGTCGTGCCCGAGGTGTAGAGCAGTTGCACCAGGTCCTCGGTGCGCGGCTCCGGACCGTCGTACGGGGGCGTCGCCTCCAGCCGGGCGAGCAGCGAGTCCTCGGCGTCGCGCAGCGGCAGCGTACGGACGCCGTCGGGGAGCCGGTCCGCGAGGTCCGGGTCGGCGAGGATCAGGGTGCTGCCCGACTGGCCGACGATGTACGCGAGATCGTCGCCGGTGAGGTTCTGGTTCACCGGCACATGGATCAGTCCGGCGCGGGCGCAGGCCAGGAAGCCGATGAGGTACGCATCGGAGTTGTGAGCGTAGGCGCCGACGCGGTCCCCCGGGGCGAGTCCCGAGGAGCGCAGTACCCCGGCCGCCCGGGAGACCGCCTCGTCGAGTTCGGCGTAGGTCCAGGTGCGGTCGCGGTAGGTGACCGCGAGGCGGGCCGGGGTGCGCCGGGCGCTGCGCCGCAGCACCCCGTCGACCGTGCTGCCGTGTCCAGGCATCTGTCCAGGCGTCTGTCCGGGCGTCATGGGACTTGATCCTGGTTCCGTCCAGGTCGCGGGTCAAGCCGGGCGGCACGGACTCCGGAACGGTCGGCGGGGACGGTCCCGTACGGCGCGGGACCACAGCGCCGCCGAAGCCTCGCACCGGTCGTCCCCGCCACAGCCGCACACTGGTCGGCGGCGCCGAATCACACCGGTCGAGTCCGCCCCTCCCAGTACGGCTCCCGAAGCCGTCGTTTGTACAGCTTCCCGTTGGGGTCGCGGGGCATCGCCTCGATGAAGTCGACGCTCGCGGGCCGTTTGTACCCGGCCAGTTGCTGTGCGCAGTGTTCGAGGATCCGTGCGGCCAGCGCCTCGCCGGCTTCGAAGCCGGGAGCGGGTTCGACGACCGCCTTCACCGCCTCGCCCCAGTCGTCGTGCGGGATGCCGAAGACGGCCGCGTCGGCGACGGCGGGGTGGGTGAGCAGCGCGGCCTCGATCTCGGCGGGATAGATGTTGACCCCGCCCGAGATGATCATGTCGATCTTGCGGTCGCGCAGGAAGAGATACCCGTCCTCGTCGAGGTACCCCAGGTCGCCGACGGTGAAGAAGTCCCCGATGCGGTTCTTCCTCGTCTTGGACTCGTCCTTGTGGTAGGAGAATCCGCCGGTGCTCATCTTCATGTAGACGGTGCCGAGTTCGCCGGGCGGCAGCCTGTTCCCGTCGTCGTCGAAGACGGCGAGTTCGCTGATGGGCCACGCCTTGCCGACCGTGCCGGGCTTCTTCAGCCAGTCCTCGGCGGTGGCGAAGGCCCCGCCGCCCTCGCTGGCCGCGTAGTACTCCTCGACGCTGTGGCCCCACCACTCGATCATGGCCCGTTTCACATGGTCCGGGCAGGGGGCGGCGCCGTGGATGGCGTGCCGCATGGACGACACGTCGTACGCCTCCCTGGTCTGCTGCGGCAGGGCGAGCAGGCGGTGGAACTGGGTCGGCACCATATGGGTGTGGGTGCACCGCTGGGTGTCGATGAGCCGGAGCATCTCCTCGGGAGTCCACTTGTCCATCAGCACCAGCCGGTGCCCGATGTGCAGGGACGCGCCCGCGAACTGCAGGACCGCGGTGTGGTAGAGCGGCGAGCACACCAGATGCACGTTGTCGTCGAACGGCTTGATGCCGAAGATGCCGAGGAAGCCGCCGAGGTACGTCTCCTCGGGGAGCTTGCCGGGCAGCGGCCGGCGTATGCCGCGCGGACGGCCCGTGGTGCCGGAGGTGTAGTTCATGACCCAGCCGAGCGTCCGGTCCGCGGGCACGGTCCCGGGCTGCCCGTCGAGGAGGTCGCCGTACGGCCGGAAGCCCTCGATCGAACCGGCCGCACCGGCCGTATTGGCAGTACCGGCCGCACCGACCGCGTACCGCCGGTCCGCCGGCAGTTTCGCCTCGTCGGCGGCGTGGCGCGCGGCGTCGCCGAACCGCTCGTGCGCGATGAGCACCCTGGCCCCGGAGTCGGCGACGATCCAGGCGATCTCGGGGCCGACCAGATGATGGTTGACGGGCACGAGGTAGAAGCCGGCCTGCGAGGCGGCGAGGTGGGCGGTGAGGAACTCGACGCCGTTGGGCAGGACGACGGCGAAGGAGTCGCCGCGTTCGAGGCCGGCGGCGCGCAGTCCGTGGACCAGGCGGTTGGCCTCGGCGTGCAGCCGTCCGGCGGTCCACTCCTCGCCGTCGGTCGCGACGAGCACGATGCGTTCGGGGTCGGCGGTGGCCTGGGCCCAGAAGCCGTTGGGGGGCTGGCTCACTCGTGGCTCCTTCCGGCGATGCGGTCGAGTCGGTCCACGGCCTCCTCGAAGCCGCGGGTGAGGTCGTCGACGACCTCCTGGACGGTGCGTTCACTGTTCATGCGGCCGACGATCTGTCCCACGGGTGTGCCGAGCAGCGGTCCGACCTCGTGCTTCTGGATGCGGGAGAGCGCGTCGGCGACCAGCAGTCCCTGCAGGGGCATGGGGAGCGTGCCGGGTCCGTTCGGGTCGTCCCAGGCGTCGGTCCACTCGGTACGCAACTGCCGTGCGGGTTTCCCGGTCAGCGCGCGCGAGCGGACGGTGTCGCCGGACCCGGCGGCGAGGAGCTTCCGTGTCAGGGCGCGCGAGTGCATGTCGGCCTCCGTGGTGGTCAGCCAGAGGGAGCCGAGCCACACACCCTGGGCGCCGAGTGTGAGGGCGGCGGCCATCTGCTGTCCGCTGCCGATGCCGCCGGCGGCGAGCACGGGCAGGGGTGCGACGGCTTCGACGACCTCGGGGGTGAGCACCATGGAGGCGATCTCACCGGTGTGGCCGCCGCCCTCGTACCCCTGGGCGACGACGATGTCGATGCCCGCCTCGGCGTGCTTGCGCGCGTGCCGGGCGCTGCCCGCGAGGGCGGCGACCAGCACGCCCTTCTCGTGGGCGCGCTCGATGACGTCGGCGGGCGGTGAGCCGAGCGCGTTGGCCAGCAGCTTGATCGGATAGTCGAAGGCGACGTCGAGCTGGGTGCGGGCGACCTGTTCCATCCAGCCGGTGATGCGCCAGCCGGAGGCCTCGCCCTCGTCGAGTTCGGGCACCGCGTACGTGGCCAGGGTGTCGCGGACGTACTGGCGGTGTCCCTCGGGGATCATCGCCTCGACGTCGGCCTCGGTGACGCCCTCCACCTTCTTGGCGGGCATGACGACATCGAGCCCGTACGGCATGCCGTCGACGTGTGCCTCGATCCAGTCGAGGTCCCGTTTGAGCTCGTCGGGGTCGGTGTAGCGGACCGCGCCGAGCACGCCGAAGCCACCCGCCCGGCTGATGGCAGCGGCGACGGCGGGGAACGGCGTGAAGCCGAAGAGGGCGTGCTCGACTCCCAGTTTCTTGCTCAGCTCCGTCTGCATGGGCGCAGGATGCCGCAGTCCTGTGGACGAGGGAAGACCTTTCCTGATGACCCGTCAGTTTTTTGGAGCGCGGACGAGTCGGGTCGCCACCGTTGACACCACCCACTCCTGACACAAAAGTTTCACCCGGCACAGTGCGGGCGGAAAGATACTTTCAGGCGGGGCGACGGGAGGCTCTTCAATGGCGTCGATGCCATCGGCAGGGGACGGAGCGGGCGGCGGGCCGACCCGCCGCCAGGTGGGGCGCGGCCTGACCGCGCTGGGCGGCGCACTGATCCTGGCGCCCCTGCCCGCGGCGTCGGCGGCACCCGGCACAGCCGAGGAGGACGACGGAGCCCGCCGCAAGCACCCCACCCTGCGCCACGGCTCCGCCGAACGCGCCGGGCTGCTCCCCGCCCACCTGCGCCGACTCGTCACCGACGCCGAGGCGTTCCTCGGCCCCTCCCCCACGCACCCCTGGTACGCGGGTGCCGTGCTGCTCGCGGGCCGCGGCGGTACCGTCGCCCTGCACGAACCGATCGGCAAAGCCGTGCGCTACGCGGCGTACGACGAGAAGACCGACACCGGTGTGGAGTTCCCCGCGGAGCGGCAGATCGCGATGGCCGAGGACACGGTCTTCGACCTGGCCTCGGTGTCGAAGCTGTTCACGTCGATCCTCGCCGTGCAGCAGATCGAGCGCGGCGCCCTGGAGCTGGAGGGCAGGGTCGCCTCGTACCTTCCCGACTTCGGCGGTGCGGGCAAGCAGGACATCACGATCCGCCAACTGCTCACCCACACCTCGGGGTTCCGCGCCTGGATCCCGCTCTACAGCGCACCGACGTACGAGGAGAAGCTCCGGCTCATCTGGCAGGAGGCGCCTCTCAACCCGCCGGGCACCAAGTACCTCTACTCGGACCTCAACCTGATCTCGCTGCAACTGGTCCTGGAGAAGATCACCGGTCACGCCCTGGACATCCTGCTCCGCACCGAGATCACCGCGCCGCTCGGGATGCGCCGCACCCGTTACAACCCGCCGCCCTCCTGGCAGCCGGGGATCGCCGCCACCGAGGACGCCCGCAAGCCGTGGTCCGGGCTCGACCGCGGGCTCGTATGGGGCGAGGTGCACGACGAGAACGCGTACAGCCTGGGCGGTGTCGCGGGACACGCCGGTGTCTTCTCGACCGCGTGGGACCTCGCGATCCTCGGCCGGACGCTGCTCAACGGCGGGGTGTACGGCAGGGCGCGCATCCTGGAGCCGGAGTCGGTGGACCTGATGTTCACCGACTTCAACACCGCTTTTCCCGGCGATGAGCACGGTCTCGGCTTCGAGCTCTACCAGCACTGGTACATGGGCGCGCTGGCCACTCCGCGCACCGCGGGTCACACGGGCTTCACGGGCACCTCGCTCGTCCTCGATCCGACGACCGACTCGTTCCTCGTCCTCCTCGGCAATTCAGTTCATCCCGTGCGCAGTTGGCGCTCCGGTTCGGCTCCCCGGGTCGCCGCCGCGAACCACTTGGCGCGCGCCGTCGCGGTGCGGCCCGCCCGAGGTCGTACGGCCTGGTTCGCCGGCATGGCGACCGCGGCCTCCGCGACGCTGACGCTGCCCGCGCTGGACGTGGGCGCCGGCGGGCGGCTGCGGTGCGCGCTGTGGTGGGACACCGAACCGCAGGCCGACGCGCTGTTCCTGGAGTCCTCCGCGGACGGCGGGCAGACGTGGCGGGCGGTGCCGTTCACGACCGTCCGCGACGGGGAGGCTCCCGCCGGGCATCCGGCCGGCTCGGTGACCGGCTGGTCCGGCCGGGTGTGGCACCGGGTCGCCGCCGACCTTCCCGCCACCGCGCGGCTCGTCCTGCGGTGGCGGTACACGACGGATCGGCTGTACGTGGGACGGGGCGCGTACGTGGACGCGCTGCGGGTCGGTGACGCCGGGCGTGTCCTGTTCGACGAGGCCCGGCCGGCGGACTCGGCCCGGATCGAGGCCGTGGGATGGGCGGCGTCCTCGGACTGAGCGTCCTGCTGGTGCCCCGCCCCCTACGGGGCTTCCAGGAGCGCCATCGCCGCGTTGTGGCCCGGCACCCCGCTCACGCCTCCGCCCCGCACCGCGCCCGCGCCGCACAGGAGGATGTTGGCGTGGGCCGTCTCGACACCCCAGCGGCCGGTGTCCTCCTGGGTGTGGGGGAAGGCGAGGTCGCGGTGGAAGATGTTGCCGCCGGGGAGCCGGAGGTCACGTTCCAGGTCGAGGGGGGTCTTGGCCTCGATGCACAGGCGGCCGTCCCCGTCGGTCGCCAGACAGTCGACGAGCGGCTCGACGAGGTGTGCGTCCAGCTGCGCGAGGGTCGACTTCAGCAGTTCCCGCCGTACGCCGTCGTTGTCCTGGGCGAAGAGGCGGGCGGGAGTGTGCAGTCCGAAGAGGGTGAGCGTGTGACAGCCCTGCTGGACCAGGTCGGGGCCCAGGATCGTCGGGTCGGTCAGCGAGTGGCAGTAGATCTCGGAGGGCGGCGCCTCGGGCAGCGCACCGGCCGCGGCCTGCGCGTGCGCGGTCGCCAGTTGCTCGTACCCCTCGGCGATGTGGAAGGTCCCGGCGAAGGCCTCGCGCGGGTCGACGGAGGTGTCGCGCAGCCGGGGCAGCCGCTTCAGCAGCATGTTCACCTTGAGCTGGGCGCCCTCGGCGGGGGTGGGCGGCTCGTCGCCGGTCAGCCGCGCGAGTTCCTGCGGGGAGGCGTTGACGAGCACGTGCCGGGCGGCGACGGTTCCCTCGCCGTCCGCGGTCCGGTAGGTGACCTCGGCGGCGCGTCCGTCGGTCTCCACCCGGAGCGCCTCGTGGCCGGTGGCGAGGACCGCGCCGGCGTTCCGCGCGGCGGTGGCCAGCGCGTGGGTGAGGGCGCCCATGCCGCCGACCGGGACGTCCCAGGCTCCGGTGCCGCCGCCGATCACGTGGTAGAGGAAGCAGCGGTTCTGCCGCAGGGTGGGGTCGTGTGCGTCGGCGAAGGTGCCGATGAGGGCGTCGGTGAGGACCACTCCGCGGACGAGGTCGTCGGCGAAGGTGTCCTCGATGGCGATCCCGAGCGGTTCCTCGAAGAGGATGCGCCAGGCGTCCTCGTCGTCGATACGGCGGCGCAGTTCGTCGCGGGTGGGCAGCGGTTCGGTGAGGGTGGGGAAGACCTTCTTGGCGAGGCGGCCGGTCATGCCGTAGAAGCGCTGCCAGGCCTGGTACTCACCGGCCGAGCCGGTGAGCTTGGCGAACGCCTCCCGGGTGCGTCGCTCGCCGCCGCCGACGAGCAGTCCGGCGGGCCTGCCGCCGCGTTCGGTGGGGGTGTACGAGGACACGTTGCGGCCTCGGACGCGGAAGTCGAGGCCCAGATCCCGGACGATCTTGCGGGGCAGCAGACTGACCAGATAGGAGTAGCGCGACAGCCGGGCGTCGACCCCGGCGAACGGCCGCGTCGACACGGCGGCACCGCCGGTGTTCGCCAGTCGCTCCAGCACGAGCACGGACTTCCCCGCGCGGGCCAGGTAGGCGGCGGCGACCAGCCCGTTGTGCCCTCCGCCGACAATGACGACGTCGTGTTCCCGGTATCCCTCGTGAGCACCCATCCCCCTAGGTAACACACAAAGATCCACACCGACCACCCCCACACGCACCCGGCGGCCCCCCAAGTGGACCTGTCAAGAGCAACCACACCTGCCCAGCCCCGACCCACCAAGGGGCGCGGGGAACTGCGCACCCAACCACGCCCGACCCCCACCCACCAAACCCCGCTCAGCCCTCACCCCCCAAGGGGCGCGGGGAACTGCGCACCCCCGCCCCGGCGGACCCGCACATGAAGACATCCCCGGGGCCGAGGGGCGCAGCCCCCGTTCAAAAAGACAGCTCGGGGCATCGTCACGCCCCGGAACCCCGCTCCGCAGCCCCCCTCCGATACAACTCCGCCGCCTCCCCCACCCGCCCCAACTGCTCCAGACAGTGCGCCTCGTCCTGACGACTCGCCAGCGCGTCAGGATGGTCACCCCCGAGCACCCGCTCCCGCGCCGCCGCCACCTGCCGGTACTCCGCGAGCGCGTCCCCCCACCGGCCCAGCCAGCCGAGCCCGACGGCGACCTCCCGACGGCTCACCAGGGTGTCCGGGTGGTCGGGCCCGAGAACCCGCTCCCGGATCGCGCACACGTCACGGGACTCGGCGAGCGCCTCCTCCCACCGCCCAAGGCGTCCGAGGTTGACCCCGAGGCCGTGCCGGGCCCGCAGGGTCTCGGGATGGGCGGACCCGTGCACCCGGGTCCGGTCGTCGATCAGCCCCCGGTACAGCTCCAGGGCCTGCCCGCTGTACCCGAGCCGCCCGAGGCTGATGCCGACCTCGTAGCGGGCGGCGAGCGTGTCCGGGTGGTCGGGTCCGAGCGCCTGCGCCCGCGCCCCTGCGACCTCCCGGTAGGTGGCCAGCGCCTCGGTCCACCGCCCCAACTGCCCCAGCTCGTAAGCGACTTCGTATCGCGTGACCAGGGTGTCGGGATGGTTCGCGCCGAGCACCCGGGCCCGCGCCGCCGCCACCTCGCTCGCCATCCGGTACGAGTCCTCGAGCCGCCCGAGCCTGCTGAGGTTGAAGGCGAGGTTGTGGCGGCAGCGCAGGGTGTCCGGATGGTCGGGCCCCATCGCGCGCTCCCGCGTGGCGAGCACGCCCGTGTAGATCTGGTGCGCCTCGGAGTGACGGCCCAACTGGCCCAGTACGTAAGCCATTTCCTGGCGGGCGGTCAGCGTGTCCGGGTGCTCGGGGCCGAGCACGTGCTCCCTGGTGCGGGCCACAGACGTGTACTCGCGCAGCGCCTCGGCGGGCCGACCCGTGCGGCTGAGGGTGAAGCCGACCTCGTAGCGGCTGGCGAGGGTGTCGGGGTGGTCGGGCCCCAGGGCGTGCTCGCGTTCGGCGGCGACGGCGCGGTGCACCTCGCCGGCCTCCGTCCAGCGGCTCAGCCGCCCGAGGCTCAGCCCCGCGTTGTGGCGGCCGGTCAGTGCGGTGAGCAACTCCGGTGCCGGGGTGGGCCGTTCGTCGGGCACCAGGTCCGGCGCGCCGCGGGTGTCGGTACGGGCGATCCACTCGCCGGAGAGGCCCGCGGCGGTGTCCGGCGGAGTGGTGCGCAGTCCCGCGCCGGTCCCGGTCGCCTTGTGGCCGGTACTCATGCCGCGGGTCCAGGACGGCAGCCGCGCCTCACGGGAGACGAGCCGCTCGGCCACCTCGGCGCCTCCCGCCGGTTCGGGCCGCTTCCCCGCCTCGGGCCACTCCCGTACCTCGGGCCACTTCACCGCCTCGGGCCGCACGGGCGCCGACACCACGGTCGGCACGTACGCCGGTGTGGTGCGGCCGGCGCCGATCCGGCGTCCCAGTTCGCGGGCGTCGTGCGGTCGCCGTGCGGGCTCCTTGGCGAGCAGGTCGAGGATGACGCGGTCCAGGAACTCGGGGAGTTCGGCCCGGTGGCTGCGCGGCGGCGCGGGTGCCGTGTCGCGGTGTCCGACGAGGACCGCCCACGCGTCGTCGAGGTCGAACGGCGGCGCGCCGGTGGCGAGCTCGTACAGGACGCAGCCGAAGGAGTAGAGGTCGCTGCGCTGGTCGACCTCGGTGCCGCCGATCTGCTCGGGCGACATGTAGTGCGGGGTGCCCATCGCGATGCCGGTGCCGGTGAGGCGTGAGCTGAAGCCGATGTCGTGGCCGAGGCGGGCGATGCCGAAATCGCAGATCTTCACCGTGCCGTCGTCGAGCCGCATGATGTTGGCGGGCTTCAGGTCGCGGTGCACGATGCCCTGCCGGTGGGTGTACGCGAGGGCGGCGGCGACCTGTTCGGCGACGTCCACGATGTCGGCGACCGGTAGCGGGTGCTGCCGGTTGTCCTCCAGCAGCTGGCTCAGGTTGCGGCCGCCCAGCAACTCCATCACCAGGTACAGGACGCCGTCGGACTCGCCGAAGTCGTGGACGACGGTCACCCCGCGGTGCTGGAGGGCCGCGGCCACCCTGGCCTCACGCCGGAACCGCTCCCGCAGCACACGCGTGAACGCGTTCTCCTGCTGATGGCCCAGCGGCTTGAGGCACTTGACGGCGACCTGCCTGCCCAGCGACTCGTCCCGCGCCCGCCACACCTCTCCCATGCCGCCTCGACCGATCAGGTCGAGCAATCGGTACCGGCCCTGGATGAGCCTGGTCTCCCCCATCTGCCGTGATCGCCCCCGTCGTCCGGACCCGCCCTCCCCTGGCCCGCCCAGTATGACGAGCTATGGTCCTACTTTGTACGGTGCGGGGCGCGAGCCGGGGTCGAGCCGTGACATGGCGCGGCTAACGTGTTTGGGCGGCAGCCGCCGACGCAGACGTGCGGGAACACAGCGCGGCACGGTGCCGGTGAGACGCAGCCGCCGGGTCACCGCCCGGGGCGACCGTACGGATCTTCCGTACAACTCATGGGCGCGGGGCGGCAGTGAGGCGTACGCGGTCTGCGCCACCCGGCGCCACAGCAGGGCCCGCGCCGGGACCAGCAGCGGGTGGACGGGCGGTCTGCGCAGGAAGTCCTCGGCCTCCCGTGCCTCCGGTCCCGCGGTCAGTTCCGGTCGCGTCTTCTCGAAGTACGCGGCCAGTACCCGCTGGTCGGACGGTACGTGGGCGGGGTCGAGGCCCACCAGCCGGGCGCCGGCACGGTTCTCGTCGATGTACCGGTCCGCCTGCGCCTCCGTGAGCCGGAGGCCGGAGCGGCGCAGGACGTGCAGACACGAGTCGACCTCGGCGCAGTGGACCCACAGCAGCAGCGCGGGTTCGTCGACCCCGTATCGCTCTCCTGTGCCGGGGTGGGTCGCGGTGAGCTTCTTGTGGATCCCGCGCACCCGCGCACCGGCCTTCTCGGCCGCCTCCGTCGTCCCGTACGTGGTGACGCCGACGAAGTCGACCGTACGCAGCAGCCGACCCCAGCCGTCACTCCGCACGAAGGGGGGCGACTCCGTACGAAGGGGGCGGCACATGCCGCGTCCTGCCCGTTCCGAGTGGTAGGAGCGTGCGGCGGCGTGGCGGAACATGGCCACGTTCGGCACCCTCGACGAGATGTGCCGCGGCCAGATCCAGCCCTGTTTCCCGTACGGGCCGCCGGCCAAGGAGCCGCGCGCCGACTGGGCGCACAAGGCCCTGCACACGAGCGAGTGGGACAGCCCTTAGCGTCGTACCCTCGGCATCCCCAGGCCGATCCACGAGATGATCTCCCGCTGGATCTCGTTGTTGCCGCCGCCGAAGGTGAAGATGACGGCCGAGCGGTAGCCGCGCTCCAGATCGCCGTGGAGGACCGCGCCCGCCGAGCCCTCCTTGAGGACGCCCGCGACGGCGACGACCTCCATCAGCCAGGCGTACGCGTCACGGCGGGCCTCGGACCCGTAGACCTTGACCGCGGAGGCGTCCTGCGGGGTGAGGGTGCCTTCCTGGACGGCGTTCACCATCTGCCAGTTGAGGAGTTTCATCGCGTCGAGCCTGATGTGGGTCCGGGCGAGGGTACGGCGCACCCAGGGCAGGTCGACGACCCGGCGGCCGTCGGCGAGTTTGGTCTCCATGGCCCAGCGCTGTACGTCGTGCAGGGCACGGATGGCCATGGTGCCGTGGGCGGCGAGCGTGACGCGCTCGTGGTTGAGCTGGTTGGTGATCAGCCGCCAGCCCTTGTTCTCCTCACCGACGCGGCGGGAGGCCGGGACGCGGATGTTCTCGTAGTAGCTCGCGGTGGTGTCGTGCGAGGCGAGGGTGTTGATGAGCGTGCAGGAGTAGCCGGGGTCGGAGGTCGGTACGAGGAGCATCGTGATGCCCTTGTGCGGCGGGGCGTCGGGGTCGGTGCGGACGGCCAGCCAGACCCAGTCGGCCGTGTCGCCGTTCGTCGTCCAGATCTTCTGCCCGTCGACCGTGTAGTGGCCGCTCTCCTCGTCGCCCTCCCTGACCGCCCGCGTCTTCAGGGCGGCCAGGTCCGTGCCCGCGTCGGGCTCGCTGTAGCCGATCGCGAAGTCGATCTCGCCGGAGAGGATCTTCGGCAGGAAGTACGCCTTCTGCTCGTCCGTGCCGAACCTCATGATCGTCGGACCGACCGTGTTCAGCGCCATCAGCGGCAGCGGTACGCCGGCCTGGGCGGCCTCGTCGAAGAAGATGAACTGCTCCATCGGCGTCAGACCGCGTCCGCCGTACTCCTCGGGCCAGCCCACCCCCAGCCAGCCGTCCGAGCCCAGTCGGCGGATGGTGTCGCGGTAGAAGCGCTTCTGCGCGGCCGGTTCGTCGTACCGGGCGTGCACGTCGTCCGGTACGAGGCCGGCGAAATAGGCGCGCAGTTCGGTGCGCAACCGCTGCTGCTCCGGCGTGTATTCGAGATGCACGGCGCCTCCCTGGTTCCCCGACCCGCCCTGCCGCGGGCACCCGGACCTGACGGCGCACACCGTAGAACGTGTTCCAGAAATAGGGAATGCCGACGACAGGGCCGGGCGGTTGGCCCGGCCTGGTCACCGCAGTCGGCTGAGGAATTCCGTACAGGCACGGGCGCAGTCGCGGCAGGCCCGGGCACTCTCCTCGGACCCGAAGCCGGAGTCCGAGTGGGAGCCGGACCCATCACCGGAGTCGGCGCCGACGTCGAAGGCGTGGGCGGTTTCGAGGCAGATCGTGCGGCACCACTCGACCTGGGAACGCATCGCGTCCTCGGACTGCGTGACCTGTTCCGCCAGGAGACGGCACGTCGCGTCGCACACCTCCGCGCACAGGATGCCCTTGCGCCGGATCAGCTGTTGGTCCTCGGGGCCGTCCACGTCGGCGAGGCTCGCACGCAGGGCACACGCCCTCGCGCACTCGGTGCAGGCCTGCGCACAGGCGAAACGGTCCTCAAGGAAACGAACGAGTTCCTGAAGCTCGGTAACTGACACAGGGTCCGGGTAGCCGGACACCGCCGCGCCAAACCCGGCGGGCACGCGCGTGCCCAAGTTATTGACGTGGCCACGACCACACCCTACGTTCTGACCGGCCCACCGAACCTCGTTCGAAATATCGACGCCGCAATGAACGTGCGCACCGCGCGCACCGGCAGGCACGCACGCGCCCTCCAGGAGAGCCGCACATGATCACGCCAAACAGACCCCCCGGATCCATCGGACCCGCCCCCTCGCGCCGGAACCTGCTGCGCGCGATGGCCGCCCTGCCGCTCTCGGCCCTCGCCGTGGGCGCGCTGCCCGGTTCGGCCGCGGCGGCAGCGCCGCCCGGCGGCTCCGCCACCCGCTACACCATCGTGCCGTTCCTCAACAGCGACGACGGCACCGTGAACGTCTACCAGTCGGACGACGCGACGGACTTCCGGCTCCTCAAGGCCTCCGCGTACACACCGCCGGCGAACCGGATCCGGGACGCCAGCGTCTTCAAGCACACCGACGGCTACTACTACATCACCTACACCACCCACACCTGGCAGGACACCAGCACCACCATCGGCTTCGCCCGCAGCTCGGACCGGAGCAACTGGACGTTCCTGTACGACTACCCGGTCCCCCTCACCAACCTGTCTCGCGCGTGGGCGCCGGAGTGGTTCGTCGACAGCGACGGCAGTGTGAACATCCTGGTGTCCTGTTCGACCGCCAACGACGAGTGGATCTTCACTCCGTACCGACTGCGGGCGACCAACTCGGCGCTGACAGCTTGGAGTTCACCGGTCGCGCTGTCCGGCATCGGCCCCAACCACATCGACACGTTCGTGGTGCGGACCGGTTCGACCTACCACGCCTTCACGAAGAACGAGACGTCGAAGTACATCGAGTACGCCACGGCCGGCGCGCTCACCGGGCCGTACACCATCAGCCGGACCGGGAACTGGGCGGGCTGGGGCGGCACCCGTGAGGGCGCCGCGCTGATCCAGCTCGACAACGGCGCGTGGCGCATCTTCTTCGACGGGTACGGCGACGGCAGTTACTACTACAGCGACAGCTACGACGGCTTCACCACGTGGAGCGCGCCCCGGGCGCTGCCCGCCGTCTCCGGTACCGCGCGCCACTTCACCGTACTCAAGGAGACGGTCTCCGGCGGGGTGAGCCTGCCGACGGGGGTGGCCCGTTCGCTCCGGTCGGGCAACTACACCACCCGTTACTGGCAGGACCAGTCCGCCCTGCTCAACCTGCCCGTGGTGACCGCGAGCAGCACGGCCGCGGAGAAGCAGGCCTCCACGTTCACCGTCGTGGCGGGTCTCGCCGACGGGAACGGCCACTCCTTCCGCAACGCGGCGGGCAACTACCTGCGGCACTGGGACTTCCGGGGCCGTTTCGACGCGAACGACGGCTCGTCCACGTTCGCCGGGGACGCCACCTTCATCGCCCGTACGGGCAGCTCCAGCGGCTCGGTCCGGCTGGAGTCGTACAACTACCCCGGCCGCTACCTGCGCCACTACAACTACCAGCTGCGCGTGGACCCGTCGGACGGCACCGAACTCTTCCGGCAGGACAGTTCGTTCGCGGCCACGGCCGCCTGGGCCTGACAGCGGACAGCGCACCACGGCTCTCGGCGGACGCGCGTCCGGCGGCCGGGCGGACCTCCATGGGGGAAGAGAGGTCCGTCCGGCCGCCGGATGTCAGCGCGTTCATGGCTGGTGTCCGGTCCGGCGCTTGCGGGTGGGGCCGCCATCGCCGTCCGGGGCGGAGCTTCTTGGCGAGCGGTACTCGGTGGCGCGTCGTGCGTTCGTGGTGCCGGATACAGGTCACGCTGATGAACCGGAACGTATGCGGTAAGCGCTTTCTAGTCAACGCCTCCCGCAGTCCGCATCCGGCCAACTCCGGACGAGGCTTGAGCCCTGCCGCGCCCCGCACCCGTACCGCGACCCGCCGTCCGGCGAGTGCGATCGGCCGGTGTGTAATGGGAGGCCAGCGACCGAACCTCCGGGGGTGTCCATGGCCGCCGACCGGCCCAGACTGCTGTTCGTGACCGATCTGGCCTACCCCGCCAAGGGCCGCCGGTACGGCGACGAGGACATCTTCCTGACCTCTCGGCTCCGCGAGGACTTCGACCTCGCGCTGTGCCACCCCCTCGACGCGCCCGCGCTGCTGGACTCCCCCGGTTTCGACGCCGTCGTGGTCCGCAACAGCGGCCCCGTCCTGCACCACCAGGCCGCGTACGACGCCTTCCGCGACCGGGCCACGGCCCGCCGGGTACCGGTCTGCACCCAGCTGACGGGCAAGGGCGACCAGGCCGGGAAGCAGTACCTCGTCGATCTCACCGCTCTGGGCTTTCCCGTGATCCCGACCGTCGACCGGCCCGAGGATCTCGGGCTGCTCCCGCAGGCCGCTGAGTACGTGGTGAAGCCGAAGCTCGGCGCGGACTCGATGGGCCTGGAGTTCGTCCCCCGGGAGCGGCTGCGGAACCTGGCGTTCGACGACGTCCCGGCTCTCCTCGTCCAGCCGCGTATCGACTTCCGGTACGAGGTGTCGTTCTACTACGTCGACCACACCTTCCAGTACGCCCTGTACGCGCCCCGCCCCGACCGGCGCTGGCACCTCGAACGCTACGAACCCACGCCCGCCGACCTGGACTTCGCGGCCCGCTTCATCGACTGGAACGACATCGACCACGGCATCCAGCGCGTCGATGCCTGCCGCGCCCCGGACGGCGCGCTGCTGCTGGTCGAGCTGGAGGATCTCAACCCCTATCTGTCCCTGGACCTCCTCGACGACGCGACCCGTGACTCGTTCGTGGCGAACTTCAAGGCCTCGCTCCACCGCCTGCTCGGCCGGACCTGAACTCCGCGTTGTCCGCGGTTGTCCGCCGTCGCCCGCCGTCACCCGTCGCCACCGGCCGTCGCCCGTCATCACCGGCCGCCCTGCGCCGTCCTCCGCCGTGCGCGCACGGGTGCGTGCTCGTGACCTGGGGTGACACAGGGCGGCGCGGCCCGCTGTCCGCGACGCGAGGCCTGCCCCACGGCCCTTGACACGCCCGGAACAGGTCGCTTTACTCCATCCAACGCCAGCCGAGCACCTGGCGCGAGAGGGACGCCCAGCCGGTAGACGGTCCACGCACCGTGAGCCCGGACAAAGTCGCCAGGACGGCCGCACAGCGGCGGATTCCGAGGCGGGGACGTACCCCCCGGTCCCTGGAGCTCATCATGTTCCTCCCCCTCCCCCACCGGACGAGTTCGTTCGGCGACCACGCGAGCGTGGCCGGGTACCAGGAGCCCCCCTCCGCGCGGCCGCGACACCGTACGCGCTGATCGCCTCGGCGCCCGCCGGCCTCCGGGGCGCCGTCGATCCGGGCGCGTTGCGCATCGCGCGTCCTCGTCGCGCACTCCGCGTCGCGGGCAACCCGCGCCGCCGGTAACGCCAGTCCTGCCGGCACCGCCCCGCGGCGCCGCACGTCACCTCACCGACCCTCCGCACCGCCGGCCGGGTCGTGACGCCCCGCACCACCGTCCCGTAACCGCCTCACGCACGTACTCCTGGGGGCTCATATGGCCGCAGCATCCCGCCCGAGCGGCACGTCCGCACGACCGACCCGTCGCACCGTGCTGCGGCGGGGTGCGGCCCTGGCGGGAGGGGCCGCGTCGGCGGCAGCCGCGTCGGCGTGCGCGGGTCCCGGCAGCGGTGTCGACGCGGACGGCCGGGTCAGGATCGAGGTGTGGCACGGGCAGACGGACACCGGCCGGGCCGCCATCGAGGACCTGACGGCCGAGTTCAACCGGACGCATCCGCGCATCCGGGTCGACCTCGGCGGCGGTGTCCTCTCGGACGCGATGCTGCAGAAGATCACCGCCGCCCTCGCCTCCGGTTCGTTCCCCGACATCGCCTACATCTTCGGTTCCGACCTGGCGAGCGTCGCCCGCAGCCCCTCCGTGGTGGACCTGACGGACACCTTCCACTCAGGCCCCGTCCCGTGGAAGGACTTCTACGCGCCGGCCCGTGAGGCGGTCACCCTCAACGGCCAGGTGCGGGCCGCACCCGCGCTCATCGACTCACTGGCGGTGGTGTGCAACAAGAAACTCTTCCGTGACGCCGGTCTGCCCCTGCCCCGGCCCGGCTGGAGCTGGGACGACTTCACGAGGACGGCGGCCAAACTGACCGATCGTGCCCGCGGCGTCTTCGGCACGGGCTGGCCCGGCGTGGGCGACGAGGACACCGTGTGGCGGCTGTGGCCGATGATCTGGGACCTCGGAGGTGACGTCACCAGCGAGGACGGCCGGCGGATCGGCTTCGAGGACACCGGTCTGCGGGCCCTGCGGACGGTGGAGGCCCTGGTGAAGTCGCGCAGTGTCTACGTCGATGCCAAGACCGGCAGCGAACAGATGTACCGGGTCTTCCTCTCCGGCCGTATGGGCATGGCCGTCACCGGCCCGTGGCAACTCCCCGACATCCGGCAGGCGAAGGTCGACTACCACGTCGTACCGCTGCCCAGTTACAGCGGCCGACCGATCACCATCTCCGGGCCCGACACCTGGACCGTCTTCGACAACGGGTCCGCCCGCGTCGAGGCGGCCCGCACCTTCGTGACCTGGCTGTCGCGGCCCGCGCAGGACGTGCGGTGGGACATCAACGCCGGCAGCCTGCCGATGAGCCGCGGTACGCAGGCGCTGCCCCGGTGGCGGAAGCAGGAGGCCGACACCCCGGGATTGCGGGTGTTCACCAAGACGCTGGAATCGGCGCGGGTACGGCCGGTGCATCCGGCGTATCCGCAGATCTCGCAATCCCTCGGCCAGGCGATCACCGCCGTGCTCCTCGGCCGCAGCTCCCCCGCCGAGGCCCTGCGCGACTGCGTGGACGAAGCCAACGCCGCCCTGCTCATCCCGCGTTGAGAGGACCTGTCATGCCCCGCCTGCCCACCCCTGTGACGCTCCCCGACCGGGGCGAGAAGCGCCGTCCCCGCACGTGGGCACGGCCCCTCCTCGGCAAGGGCGGCACGGACCCCGACGCACCGCCCGGCCGTCACACGCCACGCCGGCGGCTGCGGCAGGAGACGGCGACCGCGTGGGCGTTCGTCGCGCCCTCCGTCCTCGTCATCCTCGGCCTGAGTGTCGTCCCCGTGGTCTGGTCACTCCTGCTGTCCTTCCAGGCCGACGACCTCGTGACCCCGAGCCGGTGGGTCGGCCTGGACAACTACCGGGCTCTCGCCCAGGACCCCCACTTCGACCAGGCGGTGCGCAACACCATCGTGTACACGGTCCTGTACGTGCCGCTGAGCATCGGCTTCGGCCTGCTGCTCGCGCTCGCCCTGAACCGGCGCATCCGGCTCGTCGGGCTCTACCGGACGCTCATCTTCGTGCCGTTCGTCATCTCGGCCGCCGCCCAGGGCGTGCTGTTCTCCTTCATCCTCGACCCGGAGTTCGGAGCGGCCAACGCCGTCCTGGACAAGATCGGGATCTCCCCGCAGGGCTTCCTCAACGACCCGGGCCAGGCGCTCGCCGCCCTCCTCGCGATCTCCCTGTGGAGCGGCACCGGCTTCTGCGTGGTGGTCCTGCTCGCGGCGCTGCAGGACGTCCCGCCCTCCCTGATCGAAGCGGCACGCCTCGACGGGGCCGGACGGCTGCGCCTGCTGCGCCATGTCGTCCTTCCCTCGCTCGGACCCGTCATGACCTTCCTCCTGCTCTGGCAGGCCATCACCTCCCTCCAGGTCTTCGACCTCGTCTACGTCACCACGAAGGGCGGCCCGCTGGGCTCCACGACGGTGATCGTCTACTTCATCTGGGAGCAGGCGTTCAAGAACTTCACGGCGGGCTACGGCGCGGCGGCGGCGTACGCCCTGGCGCTCGCCCTGCTGGTACTCGCCGGGCTGCCGCGGCTGACGCGCGGCCTGCGCGACCGGGCCCGCGCGGACCAGCACCTCGAAGGAGCCGCACGATGACGACCGCGTCCCCCTCTCCCGCCGCGTCACCCCCACCCACCGCGTCCACCGCACCCGCCGTGTACGCCGATGCCGCCGACCCCGTTTCCGCCGGACTCGCCGCCGGGCCCGCCGGTGGACCGGACCGGCGCCGGAGACTGCTGCCGTTCAGTCCCTGGCACCTCCTGCTCGCCCCCCTCTGTCTGGTCTTCGCGGTCCCGCTGGTCTGGCTGCTGCTCAGTTCCGTCATGAGCGACGCCGAGATCAACCGGTTCCCGCCCGCGCTGTGGCCGTCGGGGATCGACCTGGCGGGCTACCGGTACGTGATCGGCAACGCGATGTTCCCCCGGTGGTTCGCCAACTCGCTGATCGTGTCCCTGAGCGCGGTGGCCTCCAACCTGGTGCTGGGCTCCCTGGGCGGTTACGCCTTCGCCCGGATGCGGTTCGCCGGTTCGCGGATCCTGCTCGCCCTCATGCTGGCCACGATGGCGATCCCGTTCCAGCTGACGATGATCCCGACCTTCCTCGTCATGAAGCGGCTGGGACTCATCGACTCGCTGGGCGCGCTGATCGTTCCCTCGCTGGTCACGCCGTTCGCGGTGTTCCTGCTGCGCCAGTTCTTCCTGTCGCTGCCCAGGGAACTGGAGGAGGCGGCCTGGCTCGACGGCTGCTCACGGCTGGGCGTGCTCTGGCGGATCGTGCTGCCGCTGTCCCGGCCGGCGCTGAGCACGGTGGCCGTCCTGACCTTCCTCACCACGTGGAACGACCTGACCTGGCCGTTGATCGCCATCAACCACGACACCCAATACACCCTGCAGTTGGGCCTGACGACCTTCCAGGGGCAGCACCACACCAGGTGGTCGGCGGTCATGGCGGGCAACATGATCACCGTGCTGCCCGTGCTGCTGGCCTTCCTGTTCGCCCAGAAGACCTTCATCCAGTCGATCACGTCGAGCGGCCTCAAGGGCTAGAGCTCCCTGCTCGGCGCCGCCCGCCACGTCCACGCGGCCGTGGCCGCCCTTACCCGTAACGGAAAGAACCTCTGATGACTCTCAGTACCCCGAAGATCGTGTTCGTCGGCGCGGGCAGTGTCGTGTTCACCCAGGGCCTGCTGGCCGACCTGCTGGCCTTCCCCGAGCTGCGGGGCGCCCACATCGCGCTGCACGACATCGACACCGAGCGCCTCGCCACCGCCGAGGGAGCGGCCCGGCAGATCGCCGACCGGCTCACCGGGACCGGCACTTCCCACCCCCGGGTGACCGCTCACCTCGATCGCCGCGCCGCTCTCCAGGACGCCGACTTCGTCATCAACATCGTGCAGGTCGGCATGGGCGAAGCGACCAGGACCGACTTCGACGTCCCGCGGCGCCACGGCCTGCGGCAGACCATCGGCGACACCCTCGGCATCGGCGGTATCTTCCGCGCGCTGCGCACCTTCCCCGTGCTGAAGTCGCTCGCCGCCGACATCGCCGAGGTCTGCCCGGACGCCTGGCTGCTCAACTACACCAACCCGATGGCCATGAACGTCCAGTACCTGACCCGGGCCACCGGCCTGACCCGCGTGGTGGGACTGTGCCACTCGGTGTACTGGACCATCCACGACCTGGGCGAACTGCTCGGCGTGCCGTACGAGGAGATCACCTACCGTGCCGCCGGCGTCAACCACCAGGCGTGGGTGCTGCGCCTGGAGCACCGGGGCACCGACCTCTACCCGCTCCTCGACAAACTCATCGAGCAGGACCCGCAGTTGCGGCGCCGGGTCCGCGTCGACATGTACCGGCGCCTCGGCTTCTACCCGACCGAGACGAGCGAGCACTCCTCCGAGTACGTCCCCTGGTACCTGCACCACGACAGCGAGATCGAAAGGCTCCGGCTCCCGGTCGGCGCCTACCTCGGCATCGTCGAGGAGAACGTCGCGGCCTACGAGGAGACCCGCCGGGCCCTCGCCGCCGGTACGCCCCTCCCCGTCGAGGGCACCATGGAGTACGCCCCGCAGATCATCCACAGCATCGTGACCGGCACTCCGCGCACGGTCTACGGCAACGTCCCCAACCACGGTCTGATCGACAACCTCCCGGCCACCGGCACCGTCGAAGTGCCTTGCCTGGTCGACGCGTTGGGGGTCCAGCCGACGCGGGTCGGCCCGCTGCCCGCCCAGTTGGCCGCGCTCAACCGCAACTACCTGAGCATGAACGAACTGGTGGTGCGCGCCGCCATGGAGGACGACCCCCGGTCCGTACGCCAGGCCGCCATGGCCGATCCCGCCACCGCGGCAGCCCTGCCGGTCGAGCGCATCTGGGACCTGTGCGACGACATGGTACGAGCCCACGCGGACCTCCTCCAGCCGTCGCTGCGCACCACCCTGGGCCACTGAGGCCGGCCCGCGACCACCCGCCGCCCACCGGTATGTAGTGCGAGGGCACCAGGACATGGAGGTGCCTGGTCCGTTCGCACCAGGGAAGGACGGCGGCGGGGAACGATGCCCGGCAGGGGCGCCGGAGGGAACTGTGGGAGACGCGCGCATCGCACGCGTCTCCCCTTCCTCATGGTGTCTGGAGTGATCGACAGATGGCGACTTTTCTTTACCGGATCGGACGGTGGGCCTTCCGGCGCAGGCGGCTCGTGGGCGGTCTGTGGCTGGGAGCCCTGGTGCTGGCCGTGGCCGCCGCAGCCCTGGCACCGGCCGGGGCGGAGGAGGACCTCGCCATGCCCGGCACCGAGTCGCAGAAGGCGTTCGACCTGCTCGACGAGCGCTTCCCGGAGAGCAACTCCCAGGGCGCCGAGGCACGATTGGTGTTCCGGGCCCCGGCCGGGCAGCGGGTGACGGCGGGGAAGAACAGGGCGGCCGTCGAGGACACCGTCGGTTCACTGGACGGCAGCGATCAGGTCGCGTCGGCCTCCGACCCCTATGCGTCCGGCGCCGTCAGCGAGGACGGCACCATCGCCTACTCAACGGTCACCTACGCCGTGGCCGCCGTCGACCTGACCGGGCCGACGAAGAGCGCCCTCGAAAGCGCCGCGGGCCGGGGCCGGGACGCGGGGCTGACCGTCGAGATCGGCGGTTCCGCCCTGGACGCGGAGGAGGAGCCGGGCGGCACGACGGAGATCATCGGCGTGGCCGTGGCCGCGGTGGTCCTCGTCCTCGCCCTCGGGTCGCTGGTCGCGGCCGGGCTGTCGCTGCTGACCGCCCTCGTGGGCGTGGCCATCGCCTTCGGCCTGGTCTCGGCGCTGGCGGTGCCGCTGGGCCTGACGTCCACCGTGGCCATCCTGGCGCTGATGCTGGGTCTCGCGGTCGGCATCGACTACGCGCTCTTCATCACCTCCCGCTTCCGCGACGAGTGGGCCCGGGGCAGCGACCCGGAGGAGGCCGCCGGGCGGGCGGTGGGCACGGCCGGATCGGCCGTCGTCTTCGCCGGCGCGACCGTCTTCATCGCCCTGGTCGGACTGGGTGTCGTCGGCATCCCCGAACTGACGAAGATGGGGCTGGGCGGCGCGGGCGCCGTGGCCCTCGCCGTGCTCGTCGCGCTGACCCTGGTCCCCGCGCTGTTCGGTTTCTTCGGCCGCCGGGTGCTGTCCCGGGCCGTCCGCCGGGCCGTCCGGCCCGGCAAGGAGCAGGCTTCCCCCCTGCCCACCGCGGAGGGCCGGGCCGGGCTCGGTGCCCGCTGGGCGCGGTTCGTGCTGCGCCGGCCGGGTGCCGTGCTGCTGACCGCCGTACTCGGTCTCGGGGTGGTCGCCCTGCCGGCGCTGAGCCTGGAACTGGGGTTGCCCGGCGACGAGTCCAAGTCGGTGGAGACCACCCAGCGCCGCGCCTACGACCTGCTGTCGGAAGGCTTCGGCCCCGGTTTCAACGGCCCGTTGACCGTGGTCGTGGACACCTCGGACGCCAAGGACGCCCGGACCGCGACGGACCTCGTCGTCAAGACCGTACGGGGAGTCGACGGGGTCGCCTCGGTCGGGGATCCGGTGCGCAGCCGGACCGGGGACACGGCCGTCCTCACCGCCGTCCCGCGGACCGCGCCGGCCAGCGGCGAGACCAAGGAGCTGGTCCAGGCGATCCGGGGCGCGGTCTCCGGTGTCGAGGCCGGCACGGGTGCCACCGTCCTGGTGACCGGTACGACCGCGTTGAACATCGACATCTCCGAAGCCATGTCCGACGCCCTTCTCCCCTATCTGACCGTGGTCATCGGCCTGGCGGTCCTCCTCCTGACGGTTGTCTTCCGCTCGCTCCTGGTGCCGGTCAAGGCCGCGCTCGGCTTCCTGCTGTCGGTGGGGGCCGCCTTCGGCGTCCTCGTCGCCGTCTTCCAGTGGGGCTGGGCGGCGGACCTGCTCGGCATCGAGCAGACCGGGCCGGTCATGTCGCTGATGCCGATCCTGATCATCGGCATAGTGTTCGGCCTCGCGATGGACTACGAGGTCTTCCTCCTCACCCGGATGCGGGAGGCCTACGTGCATGGCGCGTCCCCCGGCGAGGCGGTCGTGAGCGGCTTCCGGCACAGCGGACGGGTGGTGGCCGCGGCGGCGATCATCATGATCAGTGTGTTCGGCGGTTTCGTCGGGATGAGCAGCCCGACCATCCAGACGATGGGCGTCGGTCTGGCCGCCGCCGTGGCCTTCGACGCCTTCGTGGTCCGGATGGCGCTGGCGCCCGCGGTCCTGGCGCTGCTCGGCCACCGTGCCTGGTGGCTGCCCCGTATCCTGAACCGCGTGCTGCCGAACGTGGACATCGAGGGTGAGGCACTGAGCGGGCACGCCCCGGCCTCGGGCCCGGGCGTGGTGACCGGACCGGGCGCTGCGGCGCCGCGGTTCCCCGTCGGCCGGCGCTGAACCGGCCATGGCGGACACAGGGCACGGCGGCCCGCGATCACGCCGCACGCGGTGGCGGGAGGCGGCGGTCACGGCGACGGCGTTCGTGCTCTGTCTGCTCGGCGGCGTGATCCAGGTCGACGACACGCTGTCGGCGCCGCCCCTGGCCGCCTGCTTCATCGCCGTGGTGTCCTGTGCCGTGCTGCCGCTGCGGCACCGGGCACCCCTGGCCGCGCTGGCGACCACGACCGCGGCCGGCGCCCTCGTACCACCCCTGGGTCTCCTGCTGAGCCCGCTCATCGCGGCCCCCGCCGTGATCACCGCCTACTCCTACTCGCTCGCCGCGCGCACCGAACGGCGCGCGGCGGGCGCGGTGTCGCTCGGGGCCGCGGTGCTGCTGGTCGCGTCCGTCCCCCTGAGCGGGGACCTGTCGTGGCAGGACGCGAGCCGGATAGGAGTGATGGCGGCGTTCCCGCTGATGGCCGGTGTGCTCGGTCACTCGGTGCGCAACCGGCGGGCCTATCTGGCAGCCGTGGAGGAGCGGGCCCGGCGGGCCGAGGAGAGCCGGGACCGGGAGGCGGGCCGGCGGGTGGCGGAGGAACGGGTGCGTATCGCCCGCGAGTTGCACGACCTCGTGGCCCATCAGATCACCCTGGCCAACGCGCAGGCCACGGTCGCCGCCCACCTCTTCGACACCCGCCCGGAGCAGACCCGCAGGAGCCTCGGGGAGCTGATCGAGACCACCGGCCACGCGCTCGACGAACTGCGCGCCACCGTCGGCCTGTTGCGGCAGTCCGGGGACGCGGCGGCGCCCGCCGAACCGGCACCCGGCTTGTCCCGGCTGTCCACGCTCGTCGAGTCCTTCCACCGCGCGGGGCTCGAGGTGTCGGTGCGGCAGGAGGGCACGGCCCGGCCGCTGCCGCCGGGAGTGGACCTCACCGCCTACCGCATCGTCCAGGAGGCCCTGACCAACGTGACCAAACACTCCGGTACCCGCAGCGCCCGGGTGCGCCTCGGCTGGCACCGCGACCGCCTGACCCTCACGGTCACCGACGACGGAGGGGGCACGCGCGCGCTGCCGAACGCGTCCACGGCCACGGACCGGCCGCCGCCCGGCTTCGGCCTGATCGGGATGCGGGAGCGGGCCACCGCCGTCGGAGGCCGTCTCTCCGCGGGCGGCCGGGCGGAGGGCGGCTTCCTGGTCTCCGCCGAACTGCCCCTCCCGCCCGCCAAGGAGACCGGGGACAACGGAGACGCACGGTGACGCTCAGGGTGCTTCTCGCCGATGATCAGGCCCTGCTGCGCGGTGCCTTCCGGCTGCTGCTCGACAGCGCCGACGACATCACCGTGGTCGGCGAGGCGGGCGACGGCAGGGAGGCGGTGCGCCTCACCCGCGAACTGCGCCCGGACGTGGTGGTCATGGACATCCGCATGCCCGAGGTGGACGGTCTCACGGCCACCTCGGAGATCTGCGCGGACCCGGAGCTGCGTACCAGCCGCATCCTGATCCTCACCACGTACGAGACCGACGAGTACGTCGCCCAGGCGCTGCGCGCGGGGGCCGGCGGCTTCATCGGCAAGGGCATCGGGGCCGAGGACCTGCTGGACGCCGTACGGACGATCGCGGAGGGCGAGACTCTGCTGTCGCCCGCCGCGACCCGTTCCCTGGTGGCCCGTTTCCTGGCCACGCCGGACGACGCCCTGCCGCGGCACGCCGAACAGCTCGCCGTACTCACCCCGCGCGAACGCGAGATGGTGGCACTGGTGGCTACCGGGCTGTCCAACCAGGAGATCGCCGAGCGGATGTTCCTCAGCCCTTTCACCGTACGCGCCCACGTGCAGCGGGCCATGACGAAGCTGGAGGCCCGCGACCGGGCCCAGCTCGTCGTCATCGCCTACCGGACGGGCCTGGCCCGGACCGCTCCCGACGGTATGCCGTAGGGAGCGGCCCGGAGGGCGTTCTGCCTGACAGTGTTAGGTAAATCTCCTCCTGCCAAAGAAGTGATTGTCTCACTAGCGTCGTTCTCGGCGACGAAGAGCGCGGCCCGCGCCCCCTCCGACGAGGCGTGGGGCCCGTGACGCATTGTGCCGAATCCGAATCCGACTGCGGCCCCGGTTCGGCCGACGCTCTCGCCTCCCACCGAGGAACTTCGAAGGAGACATCCCGTGTTCGAACGCATGGCCGAATTGGCGATCCGCCGGTCTCGGCTGGTCCTGGTCGTCGCCGCCCTGGCCGTGGCCCTCATGGGCGTCGTGGGCGCGGGCGCCTTCGACAAGCTGAAGGGTGGCGGCTTCGACGACCCCGACTCCGCGTCCACGCGGGCGGCGGCCGTCATCGACGAGAAGTTCGGCGGCGAGGTCAACCTCGTCCTCCTGGTCCGCTCCCCCGGCGGCCGTATCGACACCCCCGCCTCCAAGGAGAGCGGCCGGGCCCTGACGGCCGACCTCAAGAAGGACGAACGGCTCGGCAACGTCGTCTCGTACTGGGAGACGAACAGCCCCGACCTGCGCACCAAGGACGGCCGCGAGGCCATGGTGCTCGCCCATGTGCGGGGCGACCCCACCGAGCAGCGCGAGAACGCCAAAGAAATCGTCGACACCTTCAGCGGTCCGTACAAGGACACCCTGACCGTGCAGGCCGGAGGGAGCGCCGCCGTCGGCGCCGGCCTTTCCAAGCAGGTGGTCGACGACCTCATCCTCGCCGAGGCGATCGCTATCCCGCTGACCCTGCTGCTGCTCCTGTTCGTCTTCGGCAGCGTGGTCGCGGCCCTGCTGCCGCTGGTCATCGCGATCATCGCCATCATGGGCTCGTTCGCCCAGCTCTTCCTGCTCGGCAGTGTCACCGATGTCGCCGACACCGCGACCAACCTCACCACCGCTCTGGGCCTCGGACTGGGCATCGACTACGCCCTGCTGATGGTCAGCCGCTTCCGGGAGCAGCTCACCGCCGGGGCGAGCGTGGACGACGCCGTCCGGCGCACGGTGCACACGGCGGGCCGCACGGTCGCCTTCTCCGCCGCGACGGTGGCGGCGGCCCTGGCGGCACTGCTGGTGTTCCCGCAGTACTTCCTGCGCTCGTTCGGCTTCGCCGGAGTCGGTGTCGTCGCCATCGCCGCCCTCAGCACGCTGTTCGTGATGCCGGCCCTGCTGAAGGTGCTGGGGCACCGCGTCAACAGCGAGCGGCTGCCATGGGTCGGGACGCGGCGGTCCGACACCCGCACACCTCTGTGGGGACGGCTGGCCCGTACCGTGATGCGGCGGCCCGCCCTCACCGCGCTGCCCGTCCTCGCCGTCCTGCTGTTCGCGGCGAGCCCGCTGCTGAACATCACCTTCGGCACGCCGGACGAGCGCGTGCTCCCCGAGGACGCCGAGAGCCGCCAGGTCTCGCAGGTGCTGCGGGAACACTTCGGCGGCAGTGCGGACTCGGCTCTGAACATCGCCATCGACCAGCCCGTGGACAAGGGCCCGTTGGCCTCGTACGCGGGGCAACTGGCCGCGCTCAAAGGCGTGGTGAGGGTCGAGACCAGTGCGGGAACCTACAGCCGGGGGCAGTCCGCGGCGAGCGGCCCCGCCAACGCCGCCCTCGGCCGGCCCGACGCGCAGCGGATCAGTGTGGTGAGCAGCCTGACACCGAAGTCGGACGCCGCCGAGGACCTGGTCGGGCAGATACGCTCGGTCACCCCGCCCGCCGGAGCACATCCCCTGGTCGGAGGAACGGACGCCGTACTCGTCGACGCCAAGAAGTCAGTCGCCGACGGGCTTCCCCTCGCGGTGGCCCTGGTCGTCCTCACCACGTTCCTGCTGCTCTTCCTGTTCACGGGCAGCATCGTGCAGCCGGTGCGCGCGCTGGCCCTCAACATGATCAGCCTGGCGGCCACCCTCGGCGTGATGACCTGGATCTTCCAGGACGGCAACCTCTCCTCGCCGCTCGGGTTCACCGCGCAGCCGATGGAGGTGTCGATGACCGTGCTGATGTTCTGCATCGCCTTCGGCCTTTCCATGGACTACGAGGTCTTCGTCACCAGCCGCATCAAGGAACTCCACGACCAGGGCGCGGACAACGAGTCCGCCGTGGTCGACGGTCTCGGCCACACCGGACGCATCGTCAGCGCGGCGGCCTGTCTGCTCGCGGTGAGTTTCTTCGCCTTCGGCACGTCCCAGCTCAGCTTCATGCAGATGTTCGGCCTCGGCAGCGGACTCGCCGTCCTCCTCGACGCCATCGCCGTCCGCGGTGTCCTCGTACCCGCCGCGATGCGTCTGCTCGGCCGCTCGGCCTGGTACGCGCCCGGTTTCCTGCGCGCCTTCCACGCACGGTACGGCCTCAGCGAAGGCGGTCCCGCGCCGACGTCCGCGCCCGCCGGGCCCGCGGTGGAGGCTTCGCCGGACAAGAAGAGCTCGGCCGGGGTCTGACTCCCCCGGTCCTCGGTCCCGGGCGCCGCACGGCGCCCGGGACCTGTCACGTTCTGGCCGGTGACGTGGACGGCGATCACCAGGGCGACGGCCACGTCGGGCAGATGGCCGGACATCTCCTCGGGGTTGCGCGGGAGGACCGCATGACGGCCGTGCGGGTCGCGTCAGCAACGGAGTTGTAGGGTTCTGGCCATGACTTCGACCACCGGCGGCGGAGCCCCGGACGAACTCGTGTCGGTCCATTCCGCCCTGCTCGAAACGGCGAACCAGACCCAGGCCCGCGCGGCCGTGCGAGAACTGGTGGCGATCGTCGACGACGGCGCCGCGCTGAAGCTGGCCGCCCGCTTCGCACCGGTCGCGAACCTCGCCCTGACCACGCTGCTGCGCCTGTGGCCGACAGCCGGCGACCCGGACGGCTTTGCCGCGACCCTGCTGGCGCCGGCCTTCCGCCGTGAAGGCCGCACGGAGCTGACACTGAAGCGAGTGACCTCGCTGTCGGGCCTGCGGCACCTCACCATGCTGCGCACGCTGACGGTGGACCGCTGCAAGGAGATAACCGACCTCACGGATCTCGGCCCACTCACCGAACTGCGCCACCTCGACCTGAACGGCTGCGCGGGAATCGAGGACCTGACCCCCCTCAGCGGTCTCACCCAGCTCTCCTGGCTGAGCCTGCACCGCTGCCGGCCGGTGTCCGACGTCAAGCCCCTGCTGTCCCTCGGACAACTGCGGTATCTGGATCTGAGCATCACCCGGGTCAGGTCGGTGGCCGATTTCCCGGCGGCGTTCCCGCTGCTCGAACACCTGAACCTGCGCGGCTGCCGGTCCTTCAAGTCCCCGGCGCAGCTCTCCGGTCTGACCCGCCTCACCCACCTCGACCTCGGCTGGACGGCCGTCGCGGACCTGACCGGTCTGACGAACGTGCCCGCGCTCACCTCCCTGCGCCTCGAAAGCTGCAAGCAGCTTCGTGACCTGACCGGCCTCGCCGCGGCGACCGACCTCTCCGAGCTGGTCATCGAGGACTGCCCCCGGTTCCGGTCCTTCCGCGGTCTCGGCCAGCACCCCCGGCTGACGACCCTGGCGGTCAAGGGCTGCCCGGACCTGTTCGACCTGAACGGACTCTCCACGCTGGCGCACCTGACGGATGTGCGGATCGCGAACAGCGAACGGTTCGCCTCCGTCGTGGGAGTGGCATCCCTGCCCTCCCTGGAGAAGATCACCTTCGAGGACTGCCCCGCGCTGGCGGACGTCACGCCCCTGGCCGGTCTCGGCACCGCGTTCCGGCTTCACCTGGAGGGGCTGGACCTGATCCGGGACCTCTCCCCGTTCGCCTCCCTCCCCGGCCTGCGTCAACTCGGCCTGGACAGGTGCCTGGGGCTGTTGGAACTCACCGGCCTCGACTCCCGCAGTGCCCTGGAGGAGCTGTCCGTCAGCCGTACCGACAGCATGAGCAGCCCCGGTGACATGGGTGATCTGCCGACCTTGCGTGCACTGGAGTTCAGCGATCTTCCCTCGCTCAGCGACCTCGGCCGGCTCGGCGGACTGACCGCGCTGAGCAAGGTCGGCGTGCGCGAATGCGAAGCGCTGACGGACATCGGCGGGCTGGCCGGCACCCCGGTCACCGACCTGACATTCGTACGGACCACGAGCCTCGACTCGCTCGGCGTCCTGGAGAAGTGCCCCGACCTGCGGGTCATGAGCGTGGACCGCCTCCCGCGGCTGACCGACTTTCCCGCTCTCGGCTCCCTGACCCGGCTCCACCTCTCGCACCTGGAGTGGCGGGACCTGTCGCCACTGGCCGGTCTCACGTCGCTCCAGTCCCTGCGCATGGGCTACCTGGACGAGATCACGGACATCAGCACGCTGGTCGACCTGCCCGACCTCAGCGAACTCCTCTTCGGCGGCCACCACTCCCTCACCGAGATCGAACCCCTGCTGGAGATGAAGTCGTTGCGCCGGCTCAACAAGTCGCTCCAGATGAACGGGGACATCCTGCAGGGCCGCCGCCACCCCGTCCTGGCCGAACTCGCGGCCCGCGGGCTCGCGATCGACCGGCGCTGACCGCCCGCGACCCCCGCCGCGCTCAACCCCCTTCGCGCGGCGGGGCCGTTGAGGCGCGTACCACGAGTTCGGTGGCGAGTTCGATGTGGTGGGACTCGACCTTCTCGCCGTTGGCCAGTCGCAGGGCGGTACGCAGGGCGGCACCGCCCATCTCCCGTAGCGGCTGGCGCACGGTGGTCAGGGGCGGTGAGGCCATCTGCGCGAGGCTCGTGTCGTCGAAGCCGACCACGCTCAGGTCCTCGGGGACGCGCAGGCCCCGGGTGCGGGCCGTCTCGATGACACCGACGGCTATCTCGTCGTTGCCCGCGAAGACGGCCGTCGGCGGCTCCGGCAGGTCCAGCAGCGCCCTGGCACCGAGCAGCCCGGTCTCGTAGGTGAACTCTCCGGGCCGGACGTAGGCGTCGGGCACCTGCGCTCCTTCCGCCTCCAGGGCGGCGCGGTAGCCGTGCATCCGTGCCTGGGCGCAGACGGCCATGGCCGGTCCGCCGATGTAGGCGACACGGCGGTGGCCCAGGGAGAGCAGATGCCGGGTCGCGGCCAGACCGCCGGCGAAGTTGGTCGCCCCGACGCTGTTGACCCGGCTGTCCGGCAGGTGCAGGGGGTCCAGCACGACCAACGGCAGCCCGGACCGGGCGAGTTCGTTGAGATGCGCCGTGGTGTACACGCTGGTGATCGCGATGACCGCGCGGCGCCCGGCCGAGACCAGGTCCCGGGCCCAGTGCGGGGCACGGGACGCCTTGCTGATCACCACCGAGGCACCCGATTCGGCGGCCGAGTCGATGATGCCTTCCAGGGCGTCGGCCACGTACGTGGTGAGGCCGCCCTTGAACTGCACCTCGATGGTCGGGCTCTCGACGGCCTCGGTGTGGCGGAACACGGGCGCGAGGTAGTCGTGCTGATGCAGCAGTTCCTGCACCCGGGTGCGGGTGTGCGGCGCCACGTCCCCGCGACCGTTGACCACTTTGGACACGGTCGCGACGGAGACTCCGGCCGCCAGAGCGATGTCCGCCAAGGTGGTGCGCCTGGCGTTCGGTCGCATCGGTTCCTCCCAGCTGTACGTCCACCGGTGTGGTGAGTCCCCGGCCGGGCCGGCGACGCGGGTGGAACCGGTCAACCGTACGGCAACCCGAACCGGGCCCGTCCGGGGCCGCGCGACCCCGCTCACCACCGTCGTTCGTATCATCTTCGCCGTCAAGCAGCCGATTCCGAAATGGTTTCGGGATGCTCCAAGGATCTTGCGGGGTGTTTTCGGCCGCGTCCACGCAGCTGATCGCGCCGCAACAAGGGGTCTGCACACGTCTTGACACGGCATCAGCCCGAAACCTAATTTGCGTGCACAGAGTTCAGAGAAGACTGTTACGAAAACCTTTCACCATGACTCACGAGAAGCCGATGGCTCTCAGTGCGGAGAAAACATGGCGCTCTCCCGACGTACTCTTCTCGGTCTGGCCGCCGGCGTGCCGGCCTCCGCGGCGCTGGCGGGCTGCGGCTCGTCCGGCCCCGGCGACGGAGGCAAGGCCACGTACTGGTACCTGAACGGTCAACCGCAGGAAGGTGTCAGAGCCGGCGCGGTGGACGCGTTCAACAAGGCCCACCCCAAGGAGCAGATCAAGGACACCACGTTCCAGAACGACGCCTACAAGACGAAGATCAAGACAGCCATCGGTGCCGGGAAGGCGCCCACCATCATCTGGGGCTGGGGCGGCGGGACGCTGCGCACCTACGTGAAGGCGGGCCAGGTCGAGGACCTCACGCCGTGGTTCGACGAGCATCCCGAGGTCAAGAAGCGGCTGCTGCCGTCCTCGTTCGCCGCGGCGACCGTCGACGGAAAGATCTACGCGTTGCCGGGCGAGACCGTGCAGCCGATCATCCTCTACTACAACCGCAAGGTCTTCGACCAGGTCGGGGTGAAACCGCCGAAGTCCTGGGACGACATCATGGACCTGGTGCCCAAGTTCAAGGCCAAGGGCATAGCGCCGTTCTCCCTCGGCGGCCAGTCCCGGTGGACGAACATGATGTGGCTGGAGTTCCTGTTCGACCGCATCGGCGGTCCTGAGGTCTTCCAGGCCATCACCGAGGGCGAGAAGAACGCCTGGTCCAACCCGGACGCCATCACCGCGCTGACCAAGGTGCAGGAGCTGGTCAAGGCCGGCGGATTCATCAAGGGCTTCTCCTCGATCACCGCGGACTCCAACGCCGACCAGGCGCTGCTGTACACCGGCAGGGCCGCGATGATGCTGCACGGCGCCTGGTCGTACGGCATCCAGCAGGCCCGAGGCGGGGACTTCGTCTCCGACGGCGGGCTCGGCTACATGAACTTCCCGCCCGTCGAGGGCGGCAAGGGCGATCCGGGCAACACCGTCGGCAACCCGGCCCAGTACCTCTCCCTCTCCTCCAAGGCCGACAAGGACCAGAAGAAGATCGCCAAGGACTTCTTCGCCAAAGGCGTCCTGCAGGACGAGGAGGTGAAGAAGTGGATCGACAACGGATCGGTGCCGATTCGGCTGGGCACCGAGAAGCTGCTGGCGGCGGCCAAGAACGCTGACTTCCTGCAGTTCACCTACGACGTCGCCACCAAGGCCCAGACGTTCGGTCAGTCCTGGGACCAGGCGCTCAGTCCGACGGCCGCCGAGACCCTGCTGGACAACATCGTCAAGTTGTTCCAACTGTCCGTCTCACCCAAGCAGTTCGCCGCCAACCTCAACGCGGTCACCAGCACATGAGTTCACTCACCGATCAGCGGCGGCGTCGCACACCGCGCAGCATCCTGCCGTGGCTGGCGACGCCGGCGCTGGTGATCTACGTCGGCTTCGCCGTGATCCCGCTCGTCGGCGTCTTCGCGCTGAGTTTCACCACCTGGGACGGGATAGGCGCCATCCATGTGTCGGGACTGACGAGTTGGCGTGCGGTGCTCACCGACCCCGGGCTGCCGCACGCCCTGGGCGTGACGTTCATGGTGATGGTGGTGTCCTGGCTCGTGCAGACACCCGTGTGCATTCTGCTCGGCACGTTCATGGCGGGCCGCCAGCGCTACCGTGCCCTGCTGGGCGTGGTGTACTTCGTCCCGCTGATGCTCAGCTCCGCTGCGATCGCGCTCGCGTACAAGGCCCTGCTCGATCCCAACTTCGGACTCGGTGCCGGACTGAAGATCCAGGTGCTCAGCCAGGACTGGCTGGGGCGGCCCTGGCTCGCGTTCGGGGTCGTCGTCTTCGTCGTCTCCTGGCAGTTCATCCCGTTCCACTCCCTGATCTACCAGGGCGGTGTGCAGCAGATCCCGAAGTCCCTCTACGAGGCAGCGCAGTTGGACGGCGCCGGCCGGATCAGGCAGTTCTTCAGCATCACGCTGCCGCAGCTGAAGTACACCATCATCACCTCGTCCACCCTGATGGTGGTCGGGTCACTGACCTTCTTCGACCTCATCTTCGTCCTCACCGAGGGCGGTCCCGGGGACGCCACCCGGGTCCTCGCACTGGACATGTACAAACGGGGCTTCCAGGCCAGCCTGATGGGACCGGCCAGCGCCATCGCGGTCATCCTGGTCCTGGTCGGTCTGGCGCTGGCCCTGATGCTGCGCCGGCTCGGGGGCCGGGACGCCGGCGCGAGCCAACTCGAGGGGGCCTGACGTGACCACCACGCTGACCGGGTCGCGACGACCTCAGAAGACCGTCCAGCGCGAGCGGCCACGCCACCCCCGCCGGACGGCCCGCGGCCGCAACTGGGCGGGTGGGCTGGCCGGATGGCTCTGGCTCGGCGTCGTCGTCATCCCCCTGTACTGGACCCTCATCACCAGCTTCAAGGCCCAGAACCGCTACTACGCGAGCAACCCGCTGGTGCCCACGGGCGACCCGACTCTGGACAACTACCGGCTGGTCATCGAGGCCGACTTCCTGCGCTACCTCGTGAACAGTGTCGTGGTCACCGCCGGTGCCGTGGTGCCGGCGGTCCTGTTCTCCTTCATGGCCGCGTACGCGATCGTCCGCGGTTGGCGCATGCCGGTCATGCGGGCCATGAACGGGCTCTTCCTCATGGGCCTGGCCATCCCGCTGCAGGCGACGGTGATCCCGGTCTACCTGATCATCATCAAGCTGCAGCTGTACGACAGTCTGCTGGCGCTGATCCTTCCGTCGATCGCCTTCGCCATTCCGCTGTCCGTCCTGGTGCTCTCCAACTTCATCCGCGACGTGCCCAAGGAGCTGTTCGACTCGATGCGGGTCGACGGCGCCACCGAATGGACGACGCTGTGGCGGCTGGCGGCACCGCTCACCCGGCCGGCGATCCTCACCGTGACCATCTTCAACGCTCTGACCATCTGGAACGGATTCCTGCTGCCGCTCATCCTGACGCAGAGCCCCGACCGCCGGACCCTACCGCTCGCACTGTGGACCTTCCAGGGCCAGTACGGCGTCAATGTCCCGGCCGTCGTCGCCGCCGTCGTCCTGACCACCCTGCCCGTCCTGGTGCTGTACGCGTTCGGCCGACGCCAGCTGCTGAGCGGTCTGACCGCGGGATTCAGCCGGTGAGCCGTGCCGACGTCCCGCTCGTCCACCTGTTCGCCCCGCACGCCCCGGTCAAGGCCCTGAGGGGCGTAGGAGGAAAGTGAACGCCGACGTGGTTGTAGAGAACACCCCCGGAATCCGCCTCTGGAACGATCCGACCGTTCCCGTCACCGCGAGAGTCGACGCCCTGATCGGCGCGATGACCCTCCAGGAGAAGATCGCCCAGCTGTACGGAGTATGGGTGGGCGCCTCCGACCAGGGCGGTGAAGTGGCCCCCTACCAGCACGACATGGAGGAGGCCGTCGATCTCGACGCCCTCCTGCCCACCGGCCTCGGCCAGTTGACCCGGCCCTTCGGCACGGTCCCGGTGGACCCCGCTCTGGGCGCGCTCTCACTGGCCCGCACCCAGACCCGTATCGCCGCCTCGAACCGGTTCGGCATCCCCGCGCTCGCCCATGACGAGTGTCTGGCCGGCTTCGCCGCCTGGGGGGCCACGGCCTACCCCGTTCCGCTGTCCTGGGGCGCCACCTTCGATCCGGACGTGGTGCGGCGCATGGCAGCCGCCATCGGCCGCGACATGCGTGCCGTCGGCGTCCACCAGGGTTTGGCGCCCGTGCTCGACGTGGTGCGCGACGCCCGCTGGGGCCGCGTCGAGGAGACCATCGGCGAGGACCCGTACCTCGTCGGCAGCATCGGGACGGCCTACGTACAGGGCCTCGAATCCGCCGGGATCGTCGCCACCCTCAAGCACTTCGCCGGCTACTCGGCCTCGCGCGCCGGCCGTAACCTCGCGCCCTCCTCCATGGGCCCGCGGGAGCGTGCCGACGTGCTGCTGCCTCCGTTCGAGATGGCGATCCGTGAAGGCGGCGCCCGGTCGGTGATGAACGCCTACACCGACACCGACGGCATGCCCTCCGCGGCCGACGAGGACCTGCTCACCGGCCTGCTGCGCGACACCTGGGGCTTCGACGGCACCGTCGTCGCCGACTACTTCGCCATCGCCTTCCTCACCACCCTGCACGGCGTCGCGGCCGACTGGGCCGGCGCCGCCGGCACCGCCCTGAAGGCAGGCGTCGACGTCGAACTGCCCAACGTCAAGACGTACGGCGCGCCCCTGGCCGAGGCCGTCGCCGACGGCCGCGTACCCGAGGCGCTGGTGGATCGCGCCCTGCGCCGGACCCTCACCCAGAAGGTGCTCCTCGGCCTGCTCGACCCGGACTGGACTCCGCTGCCGGCCGCGCTCGACGGCGCGGACCTGGACGACCCGGCCGCCCTGCGCGGCCGCATCGACCTGGACACTCCGGAGAACCGCGCGCTGGCCCGCACGGTCGCCGAGGAAGCGGTCGTGCTGCTCAGCAACGACGGCACCCTGCCGCTCGGAAGGCCGCGCCGTATCGCCCTGCTCGGTCCCAACGCCGACGAGCCGGTCGCCGTACTGGGCTGCTACTCCTTCCCCCAGCACATCGGCGTCCGCCACCCCGGGACCCCGCTCGGCATCGAGCTGCCCACGCTGCGCGACGCCCTGTCCGCGGAGTTCCCCGACGCCGAGATCACGGTCGTCCGCGGCACCGGGGTCGACGACGGAGACGTGTCAGGGATCCAGGAGGCCGCGCGGGCGGCCCGCGAGGCGGACGTCGCGCTGGCGGTGCTCGGCGACCGCGCCGGACTCTTCGGGCGGGGCACCAGCGGCGAGGGGTGCGACGTCGAGACACTGGCGCTGCCCGGCGCGCAGCAGCACCTGCTCGACACCCTGCTCGACCTGGAGACACCTCTGGTCACCGTGCTCCTCGCGGGACGCCCGTACGCCCTCGGCCGTGCCGTGGAGGAGTCCGCCGCGATCGTGCAGTCCTTCTTCCCGGGTGAGGAGGGCACGCGTGCGATCGCCGGGGTGCTCAGCGGCCGTACCGATCCCTCGGGACGTCTGCCGGTCGGTGTGCCGCGCGGGCCGGGCTCGCAGCCGGCCACGTACCTCGGGGCGCGGCTCGCCCACGCCAGTGAGGTGTCCAGCATCGACCCGACGCCCGCGTTCGCCTTCGGTCACGGTCTGTCCTATACGCGCTTCGACTGGACGGATCTGAGCGTGGACGTCCAGGAGGCCCCGACCGACGGCGAGTTCGCGCTCGCGTTCACCGTCCGCAACACGGGCGGGCGGTCCGGGACCGAGGTGGTCCAGCTCTATCTGCACGACCCGGTCGCCTCCGTCGTCCAGCCGGTGCAGCGCCTGATCGGCTATGCCCGGGTCGCGCTGCGGCCGGGCGAGGCACGGCGCCTGCGTGTCACGGTTCCGGCCGACCTCGCCTCCTTCACCGGACGCGACGGCCGGCGCGTCGTCGAACCGGGCGCGCTGGAACTGCGGTTGGCCGCCTCCAGCGCGGATGCGCGCCTGACGGCCGGAGTGACGCTGACCGGGGCCGAGCGCCAGGTGGATCACACGCGGCGTCTGCATGCCACCGTCGTGCAGGAGCCCGTCACCCGGGCGTGAGCGGGACTCGGCGGCGGTCGTCCGTCACGAGTCCCGGTCGTCTCGGAGCACGCCGCGCCGGGCGAGGTCGCGCATCAGCGCTCCTACGCCGTACGTCCACGGCGCGGCCTGCTCGCTGGGGACGACGGTGTTGACCAGAGCGCCCAGGCGCGGGCTGGAGATCCGCACGAGGTCGCCGTACTCGTGGGTGAAGCCCGCGCCGGGTGCGTGCCGGTCCTCGGTGGGGGCGAACAGCGTTCCGGTGAACAGCACGAACCCGTCGGGGTATTGATGGTGCGGGCCGTGCGTGGCGGCCACCAGGTCCAGTACGTCGCGGCTGATCTCCCGCATGGAACTGCTGCCGTGCAGTACGTAGCCGTCCGCGCCGTCGATCCGCAGGTCGATGTCGATCCCGCGTACGGTGTCGAGGTCGAAGTCCTCGTCGAGCAGGCGGACGAACGGGCCGATCGCGCAGGAGGCGTTGTTGTCCTTCGCCCGGGCCAGCAGCAGGGCGCTGCGCCCCTCGATGTCGCGGAGGTTGACGTCGTTGCCGAGCGTCGCGCCGCGTACCCGGCCGCGCGAGTCCACGACGAGGACGGCCTCGGGCTCGGGGTTGTTCCACACCGAGGCACCGAGCACTCCGATGTCGGCGCCGGTGCCGACCGCGGACAGGACCGGGGCCTTGGTGAACACTTCCGGGTCCGGGCCGATCCCGACCTCCAGGTACTGCGACCACAGTCCTTCGGAGACGAGCAGTTCCTTCGCCTTGTCCGCTTCGGGCGAGCCGGGACGGATGCCGTCGAGCGTGCCGCCCACCAGCTGTCCGACGCGGGCGCGGACCCGCGCGGCCTGGGTCGGATCGCCGCCCGTGCGCTCCTCGATGACGCGTTCCAGCAGACTCCGGGCGAAGGTGACGCCGGCGGCCTTGATCACCTGCAGATCGACGGGGGCGAGCAGGTGCGCGACGTCACGGCGGCCGGCCGGTGCGGCGAGCAGTTCGGCCAGGTGCCAGGTGTGTCCGCCGTCGGCCTCGCGGACGACTGCCGCCGCGTCGTCGCGTTCCATGAGGTCCGAGACGGTGGGTGCGAGGGCCGTCAGGTCGACGAGCCGCTCGCCGCGGACCGCGGCCACACAGGGTCCGCCCTGTTCCGGATCGTGGACGCGTGCCACCAGGGCGGCCCGGTCGGCGTCCTCCGGAAGGACGGAGCCGGTGGTGAGGGCCTGTGTCCTGTCCCCGGTGGGGCGAGGGCGCGCTGCTGCCGGTTCCACGATCGATGCTCTCCTGGATTCGAGGGGTGCGCCGACCGGGGTGGCCGGGGGCGGGCGCTGCACGGCGGTCAGTGGGAGTCGCGGGGTACCTCGTGTCCGCGGCTTCCGCGCAGGAAACCGAAGTCGGCGCCCTGGTCGGCCTGTTGCACGTTCTGGGTGTAGAGCCAGGCGTAGCCGCTGGTGTGCCGCTCGGCAGGTGCCCGCCAGGCCTGCCGGCGTCGCGTGAGTTCGGCGTCGTCCACGTCCAGGCGCAGGACGCGTTCCGGGACGTCGAGGACGATGGTGTCCCCGTCCTGCACCAGGGCGAGGGGTCCGCCGACGGCGGCCTCGGGCGCCACGTGCAGGACCACCGTCCCGTACCCGGTGCCGCTCATCCGGCCGTCACAGATCCGCACCATGTCCTTGACGCCGGCCTTCAGCAGCTTGGCGGGGAGCGGGACGTTGGAGACCTCGGGCATGCCGGGATAGCCCTTGGGGCCGGCGTTGCGGATGACGATGACGGTGTTCTCGTCGATGTCGAGGTCCGGGTCGTCGGCCACCTCGTGGTAGGCCTCGGGAGAGTCGAAGACACGTGCGGGACCGCGGTGGGTGAGCAGGTGCGGTGAGGCGGCGGACTGCTTGATCACGGCGCCGTCGGGGCACAGGTTGCCGCGCAGGACGGCGATACCGGTGCCGGCGGGCTGGAAGGGGGCGTCGAGGCCGGTGATGACGTCGGAGTCGATCCGTTCGGCCTTCTCCAGGTTCTCGGCGACGGTGCGTCCGGTGACCGTGATCCGTCCGCCGTGCAGCAGCCCGCCGCCGAGCAGTTCGGACATGACGGCGGGCAGGCCGCCCGCGTAGCAGAAGTCCTCCATGAGGTAGGTGCCGCTGGGCATCAGGTTGACCAGGGTCGGCACCGCGCGGACCAGGTCGTCGAAGTCCCGCAGGTCCAGCTCGACGCCGACGCGTCCGGCGAGGGCGGTGAGATGGATGACCGCGTTCGTGGAGCCGCCGATGGCCGCGTTGACCCGGATGGCGTTCTCGAACGCCTCCCGGGTCAGGATCCGCGAGGGGCGCAGCTCCTCCTCCACCATCGTCACGATGCGCTGTCCCGCCGCCTGGGCGGTCTCCATCCGCCGGGAGTCGACCGCGGGCCAGGCCGCCGAGCCCGGCAGCTGCATACCGAGCGCCTCGGCCACGCAGGCCATCGTCGAGGCGGTTCCCATCGTCATGCAGTGCCCCTCGGAGCGGGCCATGCACCCTTCCGCGAAGAAGCACTCCTCCTCGGTCATCCGGCCGGTCTTCAGGTCCTCCTCGAACTTCCAGACATGGGTGCCGGATCCCACGTCCTGGCCCCGGTACTTGCCGTTGAGCATCGGCCCGCCGGTGACCATGACGGCGGGCAGGTCGACGCTGGCGGCGCCCATGAGCATGGCGGGGGTCGTCTTGTCGCAGCCGGACAGCAGGACGACACCGTCGAGGGGATTGGCCCGGATCAGCTCCTCGACCTCCATGGCCATGAGGTTGCGGTACAGCATGGCGGTGGGGCGCATCAGGGTCTCGCCGGTGGCCATGGTGGGGAACACGAGCGGCAGGCCGCCCGCCTGCCACACGCCGCGCCTGACGGCTTCGGCGACGCGGGTCAGATGGGCGTTGCAGGGGGCGAGCTCGGAGGCGCTGGTCGCGATCCCGATGACGGGGCGCCCGTCGAACACCTCGTGCCCGAGTCCTTGGTTGCGCATCCAGGAGCGGTACACCATCCCGCTGCGGCCCTGTGCGCCGAACCATGCCTGGCTGCGGCGGCTCGTCCTCTGACCGTCGGTCATACAGGTACTCCCGTGGCTCGGTCGTCGTCCGCTTCGCGATGGGGTGTTCCGCTTCGCGATGGGGTGTTCCCGGATGCGGCCCCGCGGGCCGTACCCTGTATGACAATCATTAAATGATTCGATGAATGGCGTCCAGGGGGCGAGCGGAGATCGTGGCGCACTTTCCGACCACGCACCAGCGGGTGGTCGACGAGCTGGGACGGCGCATCGTGGGCGGCGCGTGGGAGCCCGGGGATCCGCTGCCGGTCGAGGACGCGCTCGCCGCCGAGATCGGCGTCAGCCGGGGACTGCTGCGGGAAGCGGTCAAGTCGCTGGTGGCCAAGGGGATGCTGCACGTGCGCCCGCGCACCGGCACCCGCGTTCTGCCCCCGGAGCAGTGGAACCACCTCGACCGTGACGTGCTGCGCTGGAAACAGGCCGGGGACTCCGCGGCTCTGCTGCGCGACACCGGTGAACTGCGCCGGATCGTCGAGCCCGCGGCGGCCCGGCTCGCCGCCGAGCGGGCCGGGCCCGAGGACGTACGCGTCCTGTACGACTGCCTGGCGGCCATGGAGGCCGCGGCGGCGAGACCCGGCCGCAGTGGCTACGTCGAGGCCGACATCGCCTTCCACCGGGCCCTGCTCGACGCCGGCGGCAACCGCCTGCTCGGCTCGCTGGGCCGTGCCGTCGACATCGCGCTGGAACACAGCTTCGTCGTCAGCACCCGGACCCCCGGCGCGGTGGAAGCCTCGCTGCCGGGTCACCGCGATGTCGTACGGGCCGTCGAGGCCCGCGATCCCGCCGCCGCGGCGGCAGCCGTACTGGCCATCATCGAAGCCGCCGACCAGGAGATCACCCGGTCGCCCGGGCCGCCGGGCACGTGACCTTGTTCGGCGGGTTCTGCCACGCAGTTGACCAGCGTGATTACCTCATTCCATGACGGAAAAGTTCACGGCGTCCAAGGCCGCACCCACCTCCGCCTCTCGCGTACCCGTCCCGGGGCCCGGGCCTGGTGGAATGGGCTCCGGTACGACGGTGCTCTTCGCGATCGCGGCGGGAGCGGCGGTCGGCAACCTGTACTGGGCACAGCCCCTGCTCGACACGATCGCCGGAGCGTTGCACGTAAGCCCTGGATCTGCCGGACTGCTGGTCACCCTGACGCAGATCGGCTACACGGTGGGGACGTTCCTGGTGGTGCCGCTGGGTGACCGTCTCAGCCGGCGCCGGCTCATTCCCGCGATCATGCTTGCTTCAGCCGCCGCGCTCGTGGCGGGCGCCATCGCACCGAACTTCGCTGCGCTGCTGGTCGCGCTCGCGCTGGTCGGGGTGACCACGGTGGCCGGGCAACTGCTGGTACCGCTCGCCGGTGATCTGGCACGTGACGACCAGCGCGGTCAGGTCGTCGGCACGGTCGCGTCCGGGATCCTCATCGGCATCCTTGTGTCACGAACAGTGAGCGGACTGGTCGCCGACGCGTTCGGCTGGCGCGCCATCTACTGGCTGGCAGCAGCACTCATGGTGGTTCTCGCCGCCGTACTGGCCCGGGTGCTGCCGGACATCCCGGCCCGTGCCTCAGCCGGCTATCCCGCGCTGTTGATGTCGGTGCTCACCACGGTGCGCCGCCACCGGTCCGTACAGATCACCATGGTCCTGAGCAGCCTTGCGATGATGGTCTTCACCCTGTTCTGGACCGCTTTGACCTTCCTGCTCAGCGCTCCTCCGTACGAGTACTCGGTCACCCGGATCGGGCTGGTCGGCCTTGTCGGTCTGGCCGGTGCGCTGGCCGCCCGCCGAGCCGGCCTGCTCCATGATCGCGGCTGGTCGGTGCGGGGAACCGGTGCGGGACTGCTGCTTGCCCTGGTCGCGGTCGTAGTCGGCGGCATCGGCGCCCACTCGGTCGTCGCCGTCCTGATCGCGGTGCTGGTGCTGGACATCGGGATCCAGACCGTCAACGTACTCAACCAGACCCGGCTGATGAGCGTGGAACCGCAGAGCCGCAGCCGGCTCAACACCGCTTTCGTCAGCGGCAACTTCATCGGCGGCACGATCGGGTCCGCGCTGGCCACCGTGCTGTGGCAGGGCGGCGGCTGGACGCTGGTCATGACGGGCGCCGGCGCCCTGCTCGCCGCCGCCCTGATCATCTGGGCGTTCGCCCGTGGGACCCTCGCCGTCCGCTGAGGCGCGTCGCGCCGCCGCATTCTCGCCGACCGCCATCGCACACTCGCCTCGCCCTAAGTGGGCGCCTCATCCCGACTGTCGGCGGGCCTGCCCCCGCCCGGCCTCCCGCCGAAGAGCGCGAAACGTATGACTACTTCGCCATGAGCGGTCGCCGTATGTGCCGCGCTGCCGCGGCACTGTCGGAGGCGTTCGGGGGACCTTCTGCCGCATCGTCGCTCAGAAACCGCCCCTGCCATCGGTCAGTTGAAGAGGGAGAGGTCGATGGATTCCGCGAGGGCGGCATAGCCCGCGTCATTGCCGTGAAGGTGGTCACCCATGTGCAGGTCACTGCGGATGTGGGTGGAGTCGGCGGGGTCGCGCCAGACGGCGTCGAAGTCGAGTATGCCGTCGAAGGTGTCGCTCGTGCGTATCCACGTGTTGACCTCCTCGCGCGCCTTGTCACCTTCGGCCGAGTACAGTTCCGAGCTGCCGTAGGGCGCTATGGTCGCCGCGTGGGCCTTCACACCGTGTGCGCGGGCGCGTGCCACCAGTTGGAGGTGTGCGGCGATGATGTCGTCGACACCGACGGGTGTGCCGGGGAACATCGAGAGGAGACCTGCGGTCTCCTCGGTGTGTGGGGCGAAGGAGAAGACGAGGTCGTTGCCCACGGCGATCACCACATGGCCGAGGCCGGGCGTGGCGAGGATGTCGCGGTCGAAGCGGGCAAGGGCGGCGGTGCCGATGCCGTCGTTGAGCATGCGGTTGCCGCTGATGCCCTGGTTGACCACGCAGAGTGCCTGTCCGCCGCGGGCTGCGAGACGTTCGGCGAGTCTGTCCGTCCAGCGTCGGTCGGTGCCAGGGGTGGATCCCATGCCATCGACACGGGAGTCGCCGATCACGGCGATGGCCTGGGTCGGTGCCTCGGGCTGCACTTCCACGGCCGTGATCAGGGCTTGCGCCGGCAAGGGAGCGGCGTCCGCGGGTGGTGACGTGAGGGCGGTCGCGTCGCCGGGTATGAGCCAGCCGAGCGCGTGGAAGGTTCCGTGGCAGGTTGCGGTGTCGACTCGGCCAGGCAGGTGGAGGCTGATGGTCAGCCGAGACAAGTCGGCGGTCCGCAGATCGATGGGGTCACTGAGGATCGGTGCGCCCACCGGCACGGTGGCGGCCGACCGGCCGCTGAAGGTCACCGCATGACCGCTTCCGTGTTGCAGTGTGTCGTCGGTGTCCGTGAGGGCGACACGAGCGGCGCCGATGGTCAGCGGTGCGGTTCCGTATTCGTTGCTGACTCGGATGCGGATGCGGTGTCCGCCGCCTGTGATGCGGACGATCTGCCGCAGCGTCGCGTCCTCGAACGGATCGATGCAGCTGACGGAGTTGTCCGGTGCCTGCGGGGATGCGCCCCACGTACGCACCCATGCACCTGTGTGCGGGGCCGAACCTTCGGAGTTGGCTGTGTTGTTGATGGCGTTGCCCTTCTCTTGACCGTATTGGTGGAGGGGTTGCTTGAGGGTGTTGGTACTCGACGAGTTCGATGCCAGGCGACCGCCGCGTCCGGTGTGGTGGAGGGGCCGGGGGCTTCTTCGCGATCGTGCGCCTGGAACGGGGCCCGAGGAGACGCCGTGCGTCACAGGGGGTGGTTCGAAAGTCCGGTGCGGTGCCCGTGGTGTCCGGTGCGTGAAGCCCGCTGGCTCTGCGGCGCACCGAACCACCGGTAGGCCGCCTGCCCGAACGTGTTGCGATCCGGGGCTTGTTCGCTCGCCCAGGCCACGACGCCGTCGGGCCGAACGAGCGCGGCACGCAGCCCGAGATCGTTGCGCGCGGGGCCGGCCGCGTAGTGGATCCGGTCCGCCCACCCCTTGGCCGCGGCCTGCAGCGCGCGGTCGATGCTGAAGTCGAGTACGACTCCCCGCCCTTTACGCAGCAGCTCGCCGAGGCGAGTGCCGTCCTCGAAGCGGAAGTCCGGGGCGGTGAGGCCGATGAAGGGCTGTTCGCTTCCCAGGTCGTAGCGGTGGAGAAGCCCTGATGTCTTTCGGTACGCGTGTGTTGTTCCGTCGGTGGTGCGCAGCAGATCGTGGACGAGTCGGCGCAGCGCGTGGGCGTTGGCGCCCGGCTTCATGGTCGCGACCTGGGCGCGGGACCAGTCCAGCACGGCGGCGCCAAGGGGGTGCCGCTCCGTGGTGTAGGTGTCGAGCAGGCCCTCGGGGGCGGAGCCGCGTACGGTCGCGGCGAGCTTCCAGCCGAGGTTGGCGGCGTCGCCGATGCCGAGGTTGAGGCCCTGGCCGCCCAGGGGGGAGTGGATGTGTGCCGCGTCGCCGGCGAGCAGAACCCGGCCCTTTCGATACGTGGTCGTCTGCATCGCACGGTCGGTGAAGCTGGAGGCGAGATGGACCTCGCTCAGCGTCACGTCGGTGTCGCTGATGCGGCGCAGGACCGTCTGGAGGTGTTCGCGGGTCAGCGCCTGGGAGCGGTCGAAGGAGCCGTCGTCGAAGTCCATCATGCCCAGGTGTCCTTCGAGGGGTGTACGCAGATACATGCCGTTCGACGTCAGGTTGAATCCCAGGGGCAGCTGCTCCGGGTCGGCGAAGGTGACCTTGGCGACGTAGCCGGTGAACAGCGGTTCGGTGCCGACGAATTCGAAGCCGGTGAGCTGACGTACGGTGCTCCGTCCGCCGTCGCAGCCCACCAACCAGCGCCCCTGGTACTCCTGGCCGCCTGCCGTGACGAGGACGGCGTCGGTGTCCTGGGCCACGGCCGTGACGGAAGCGTTCCGGATGATCTCGACTCCGAGAGCGGTGGCCCGCTCGGACAGGACCGTTCCGACCGCATGCAGGCTCGTCATGAGCCCTTCCATCGCGGGACTGGGCAGCCGGGGCGGAAGGGCGGCTGTGTCGATGCCGGACGCGTCGAGCATCAGGCCCGCGAAATGACTCAGCTCTCGAGGGTCGGGCGCCTCGACCGCTTCTGGACCGGCGCCCACCTTGTCCGCGTCGACTCCCGAAGCCCGTGCTATCGCCTCCAGCAGGCCGCGGCGGTAGAACGTCTCGGCCGACCCGGCGTTCAGGCCCCGCAGCCCGAGCGGAAGCGCCTTCAGGGGTGAGGTGGGATCCGGGTCCCGCTCAAGGACCAGAACCGAGCAGCCGGACAGGGCCAGCTCGCCGGCCAGGAACAGACCGACCGGCCCGCCGCCCGCGATCACGACGTCATGCATGAGATGTGTCCTTTTCGATCAGCGACCATGGGACACCCGGCCGATCGGCCGGGTCAGCGCAGACGGGTGAGGCCGTCGAGCATGACGGCAATGCCGGTGAGGAACTGCTCGCGGTCGTCGTGCTCTCTCATCTGGCCGACGATGGCGTGCATGAACGGGTAAGCCTCCGGGTCGAGCCCCTGCCATGCCGACGACGCCGCGTCGAAGAACTCTTCACGGTCCCCCTCGGGGTCGATCCCTGACGTGTCACCCTCGATGCGGGCGTTCTGGCTGACGGCTCCGAGCATGTAGTGCACGAGCATCGAGGCCGCGTCGAACCAGGAGGCCCGCGGCACCCCCAGGGCGCCCATCTGCCCGCCGATCCGCTCGAAGATCCCCACCGTCACCGGGCCGACCGGGTTCCGGACGATCTGGAGGGTCAGCCGCGTGGCGAGCCACCGATGTGCGGCGATCGCGTCGAACAGGGCAAGGGCAACAACTCGGATCTCGTCTCCCGGCGTGTCCGCGGTCCCGGCGGGCCGGGTCGCCAGCGCCGCACCGATCACGGTTTCCGTCGCCGTGTCGAGCAACTCGTCCCGGGTGCCCACGTGGTAGTAGATCGCTCCGGAGCCGGTGGACAACCGTTCGGTCAGTGCCCGAACGGTCAGCGCGGGCTCACCGCCCGCATCGAGCAGCTCGACCGCGGTGTCGATGATCCGCTCCCTGGAGAGCACCTGATTGCGCCGCTGTGATCGGCGTGCTGGCGTCGGCATACCTCGATGCTGCCACATTTGGTGCAACATTCCAAGTTGGTCCGCTGCACCAAATTGGGTGCGGCATCGCTTCGGAACAGTTCACGGGGGACGTGCCGGCAGTCGATGGGGCAGATCTTGACGAAGACTTTGGTGACCTCGGCGTTGCTCCGGTCGGTCAGCGCGTCCGGCAGCGAGAGGGGCGTCCGCCGGGGAGGGCGGTCCCTGGCCGCAGTGGCCTGACCGTCCCGGCGCTGCGGTGATAGCGGCAGGCAGCCGGGCCGCCGATCAGCTCACATATGCGGCGATGGTCCGTGCGCACTCCATCGACTCGGCCTGCTCGGTGTCCACCTCCAGGTCATAGACCACGCCCCGGTGGACAACGTCCGCCTGGGACGCCGCCATGCCGATGCCCCGATCACCTCGCGCGACCTCGCGGCCTGCGGCAACAGCACTGTCACACCGGACGCCGACCCACAGCACCCGCAGGTCGCCCAAAACCTTCTGCCATCGCTTCTGCGAGTCCGCTCCACCGAGGAAGACCTCGTCGACGATCACCCGAGCACCCGCACGGGCCATCGCGGCGACCCCTTCGATCCATGCCGCTTCCAGCATCCGGAACTCCGGGCCGACGGTCACTTGTCCGTCCGGAGCGAACTCGATCCCCGCATCCGACGCCTGCATGGACGCGGGCATCGCGTCGACCAGCGTGTCGGTCCCGAGGGCCAGCCACGGATCCGGCAGGACCGCCTGCAGACACCGGGCGATCCCGGACTTCCCCGAGCTGGAGCCACCGTTGAGAACGATCACGTCAGTCGTCACCGCGTCACAGTAGAGGCAGCGCGGCAACACTCGAAACGGTTTTCCGCGAACGCTGCCCGCCATGACCCGGTGAATTTGCCCGGTCGGAGCACTAGAGCGGCCGGGCGAGGTAGTGCTCGGCGAGTTGTCGAAACGTCGTCACCAGCTGGTTGTGGTCGTCGGCGCGGGTGGCCAGGACGACATGAGCGGGTGTGACACCTTTCAGGGCGAGGGTGGTCAGTCCGGGGCGCAGGCGGTTGAGGTATTCACCGCACGGGACGATCGCGACGGCCTGTCCGGCGGCGATGTGCTCGGTCTTGTCCTCGATGTTCTCGATGAGCGGGCCGTCGGGTGCGGAGTGTCCGCCGGGCCGGGGATCGATGCGCCAGTACGCGTTCCAGTGCGGGTCGGACACCCGGGGCAGGGGTTCGTCGGCGATGTCGTCGAGAGTGACGGAACTGCGGCCGGCCAGGCGATGGCCGACGGGAACCACGACGGCGCGGGGCTCTTCGTACAGGACTCAGTCTGTCACCGGCCTGTCGCAGGACACCGGTTACAGCCTCGCGGACTTGAAGGCGGCGCTGCCCGGTATCGCCGCTGAGGTGATGGCGCAGCCCGCAAGCTGTCCGGCGGCAGGGGGAACCTCACTCTCAAGCTCCTCCAGAGAGCGGTCACGGGCTACGAGTCGAGTCACCTGCAGGGCCTCTACCCGCCGCACGGGGGTGGCCATCAACGGCTGCTGGCCGAAAGCCGACATGTGAGTTTCATGTGAGCCAGAGGGCTCCCTGATGCGACCTGCCAAGTTTTCCCAGGTCGCAGGCTTGGCATTCCCATGTGACGTTCATGTTCGTCCAGAGCCGGTTCATGGCGGGGGCGGACAGTGAGTGGTGCGCGCGAGGGTCGCGTGCACCACCGCCGGTCTGGAGTCTCGATGATCGAAGTACGTGGCCTGTCCAAGCGCTATGGCGAGGTCCTGGCCGTGGACAATCTGACGTTCGCTGTCCGCCCCGGGGAAGTGACGGGGTTCCTGGGGCCCAACGGTGCCGGCAAGTCGACCACCCTGCGGATGATCGTGGGCCTGGACGCCGCCAGTTCCGGGACTGCGACTGTGGGTGGGCGGCCGTACGTCGCGCAGCCCACGCCGCTGAAGGAGGTCGGGGCGCTCCTGGATCCGGGCGCGGTGCTGCCCGGCCGCACCGCCTATCACCATCTGCTGGCGCTGGCGGCCGGCAATGGGATTCCGAGCAGCCGGGTGAAGGCGGTGCTTGCGGAAGTCGGCTTGGAGAACGTGCGCCGCCGACGTGCGGGGACGTTCTCCCTCGGGATGCGTCAGCGGCTGGGGATCGCGGCGGCTCTGCTGGGTGATCCTCCGGTGCTGGTCTTCGACGAGCCGCTCAACGGGCTGGACCCGGAGGGCATCGTGTGGATCCGCTCACTGATGCGGCGGATGGCGGCGGAAGGACGTGCAGTTTTGATGTCGAGCCATCTGATGAGCGAGATGGAGCTGACTGCCGACCACCTCGTCGTCATCGGCAGGGGACGGCTGATCGCCGACACCTCGATGAAGGACTTCATCGAGGCTCACTCCGAGCGTGAGGTCTTTGTCCGCAGTCCCCGGGCCGAGGAACTGCGCGGCATGCTCAGTACAGCCGTCGAGGTGCGGACTGAGAGCAGCGACGCTCTGGTGGTGACGGGCTTGGAAGCCGCCGAGATCGGCGCGCTGGCGTCGGCCAACGGAGTGGAGTTGCACGAGCTTGCTCCGCGCCAGGTGTCGCTGGAAAAGGCGTTCATGGCTCTGACCCGGGATGCGGTGGAATACCAGTCGGAGAAGGAGACGAGCCGATGACACGTACGGCCACGCAAACCCGTGTCAGGGCGACGAAAGCACGCCGGCGCCCGCTCGTGCTCCGTCCTCAGCCGCAACCGCGTCGTGCGAAGGAGGGAAGGGTGACCTTCTGGCACTGCCTGCACGCCGAGTGGATCAAGATCCGTACGATGCGGTCGACGGTGTACGTGATCCTGGGCACCCTGGCGTTCTGCCTCGGGCTCGCCGCACTGAACGGCTCGTCCGCCGGCAGCGAGTTCGCGGACCTGAGCCCCGCGGACCAGGCGTCGTTCGACCCGCTGGCCACCAGTCTGCGCGGTTACCTGCTCGCGCAGATCGCACTCGGTCTGCTCGGCGGTCTGGTCATCACTTCTGAGTACGGCGCGCGAACGATCGTCCCCACGCTGATCGGGGTTCCGCACAGGGCACGGGTGCTGGCATCCAAGGCGGTGGTGCTGGTGGGCGTGGCGCTCCCGGTCGGGATCGCGGTGTCGCTGGGCGGGTTCCTGGTCGGGCAGGCGTCGCTGTCCGGGGCGGGCGCTCCGCACCAGGCGCTCTCCGACGGCGTGGCACTGCGCGGCATCTTCGGTGGTGGCTTGTACCTGGCACTGGCCGGGCTCTTCGGACTGGCTCTGGGCACGGTGATCCGCTCCACGACGGCAACGGTGACCACACTGTTCGGGGTGATGCTGATTGTTCAGGCATTCGCCCCGGCTCTGCCCGGAGGACTGGGCGACTGGGTGTCGAAGTACTGGCCGCCGATCGCAGGCGGGCAGATCATTACCAGCTACCAGGACCCCGACTTGCTGAGTCCCTGGGCGGGGGTGGGTGTCATGGTGGGGTCCGTGACGGTTCTGATGGCAGCGGCATTCATCGTCTTCCGCAAGCGTGACGCGTAGCGGGGCGGGACAGTGAAGACAGAAGATCATCGGTCGGGGACAGGTGCCATGGCGACGACACAACGACTGCTGCTGGTCGAGGACGAACCCACGCTGTGTGAGCTGCTGTCCGCCAGCTTGCGGCTGGCCGGCTTCGAGGTGACCGCGGCCCAGACGGGCGGCCAGGCCCTGGAAGCGGTCCGCGAGAACCGACCCGACCTGATCGTCCTGGATGTGATGCTGCCCGACCTCGACGGTTTCGAGGTGGCACGTCGCCTGCGTGAGGACCGCTCCGGTCCGGGAATCGGGCAGCCGCCGATCCTCTTTCTGACCGCCCGGGACGCGGCGGAGGACCGCATCAGCGGTCTGCGGGCCGGCGGGGACGACTACGTCACCAAGCCCTTCAATCTTGAGGAACTCATCCTGCGTATCCGGGCTGTGCTGCGCCGAACCAGCGGCCGTCGGCCCGATGGGCTCCTGGTGGTGAACGACCTGGAGCTCGACCCCGACAGTCACCAGGTGACCCGCAGCGGCCGGCCGGTGCAACTGTCTGCGACCGAGTTCAGTCTGCTGCGCGTGCTGATGGAAAACGCCGGCCAGGTCCTGTCCAGGAGTCAGCTTCTGGACCAGGTCTGGCACTACGACTTCGATGGTGACGACTCCATTGTCGCGTCCTACATCAGCTACCTGCGCCGCAAGATCGACATCGCGGAACCGAAGCTGATCCACACCGTGCGGGGGACCGGTTACGTTCTGCGCAGGTCCCGCGCATGAGTACCGCCTCCACGCGCGGGCCGATCAGCCGGATGTCGCTGCGCGGGCGGGTCGTGTCCATCACACTGCTGCTGGTCGTCGCCGCCCTGCTGGCCAGCAACGCCGTACTCGTCACCCTGTTGGAGCGGCAGCTGGTGCACCAGCTGGAAGAGCGGCTGCGCGCCGCCTCCGCGACGGCGGCGCGGCTGTCGAACCTGGAAGACGTGCCCGGCGAGTCGGCACCGCAGGTGCGCGAGGCAGTGGAGCGCGACCTGACGGGCGACGTCTACGTCGTCTACCTCGATTCCGAGGGGCAACTGCGGCGTACGCTGCGTCCGGCTACACACAGCGCCCCGCCCCTTCCCGTCCTTGACACGGCGGCGGTCGCCGCCCGCGGACAGCGCCCCTTCAAGGTGGCGGCCAAGGGCGACGGCGAAGAGTGGCGTGTCATCGCTACTCCTTCGGCCCCGGGGCAGGCCGTTGAGGCGAGCAAGGGTGGCAGCGTCGTCGTGGCCGGTTCTCTGGCTCCGGTCCATACGACGATCCGGCATCTGGGTGTGTGGATGCTGGTGATCGATGCGGTGGTGCTCACCGGGTTGGGCGTTGTCGCCTGGTTCGCGGTGCGGGCCGGTCTGCGGCCGCTGCGGCGCATGGAGAAGACGGCAGCAGCCATCGCCGGCGGGGACCTGTCCAGCCGGGTGCCGCAGCCGGCCACCCTGCGCACAGAACTGGGCCGGTTGTCCGTCGCCCTCAACGGCATGCTGGACCGCATCGAAGCGGGCGACGCCGCCCGCGCGGCCACCAACGCGCGCATGCGCACCTTCATCGCGGACGCCAGCCACGAACTGCGCACCCCACTGTTCGGCATCAAGGGATTCACCGAGCTGTACCGGATGGGGGGCATGCCACAGCGCGCGGACGTCGATGCCGCCATGAGCCGTATCGAACGCGAAGCAGCCCGCCTGGTCCGACTCGTCGAGGAACTGCTGCTGCTCGCCCGGCTCGACGAGGACGCCACCGCTGATGCGCATCTGACCCTTCGCCTCACCCCCATGGACCTGCGCACCCTGGCCGCCGACGCCCTGCACGACCTGCGGGCCATGGCACCCGACCGTCCCGTCACCCTGACCGGCCCGGGCAGCGGCCCGCCCGGTGGCGCCCCGGTTCTGGGCGACGAGTCACGCCTGCGGCAGGTCACCTCCAACCTCGTCGGCAACGCCATCGCCCACACCCCGCCCGGCACGCCGGTACGCATCGGCGTGGGCACTGTGCAGGACCAGGCCATCCTCGAACTCAGCGATGAGGGACCAGGGATGACAGCCGAACAGGTCACTCACGTCTTCGACCGTTTCTACCGAGCCGACACCGCCCGCAGCCGCACACAGACCGGCGGTGCCGGACTGGGCCTGTCCATCGTCCGCTCCCTGGTGACGGCTCACCGAGGCCGTGTCGAGGTCCGCTCTCAGCCTGGGGAGGGCGCCACGTTCCGCGTCCTGCTGCCGTTGCATTCCGACAGCTCCGTCGGCAATTCCTGAGGATCGCCCGAGCCCGCCGGTCCGCTGTTGCGGACAGCGGGCGGTAACCGACAACACCGAGCACCTCACCAGAACCGATGGCGTGCTCCGTCAAGTGTGCCGCTGTCCTGTTCTGCCCGCCCTCCTGCCATTCATCGCAGGAGGACTACCGGCGGGATATGGCAGCCCGCCGAGCCCTACTTGTTTTTGAGTACGGGGGATCGTCGATACGGCCGACGACACGAATGCGGTCGCCCGGCAGGGTGAATGACGTTCCCGATATCCAGATATGGAGATTTCTTTCATGGCGACTTTCTTGCATCGGGTGGGCCGCTGGGCCTTCCGAAGGCGCGGCACAGTGGTGCTGGCCTGGGTGGCCGTACTGGCTGCTGTATTCCTCGGGGCCTCCAGCGCCTCCGAGGCATCGGAGGACTCGTCCTCCCTGCCCGGCATCGAGTCCCAGCAGGCATTCGACCTGATCAATGAGCGGTTCCCGGGCGCCGAAGCGGACGGTGCGGAGGCCCGCATCGTGTTCGTCGCGGAACACGGCCGGCAGGTCACCTCCGCCGCCGGCCGCTCGGCCATCACTGAACTCGTCCAAGCGGTGGCCGACGGGCCCCAGGTCGCCGACGCGGCCAGCCCCTTCGACACGAACGCGGTCAGCAAGGACAAGTCGACCGCGTACGCCACCATCACCTACAAGGTCGCCGGCGACGATCTCGCCGACGCCAGCAAGACAGACCTCACCAAGGCGGTCGAGCAGGCCCGGGACGCGGGCCTGACCGTCGAGGTCGGCGGCTCCGCCCTGGAGACCGAAGCCGCGCAGGGCTTGGGCGAAGTACTCGGCGTTCTCGTCGCCGCAGTGGTCTTGCTCATCACCTTCGGCTCACTCGCCGCCGCCGGACTCCCCCTGCTCACCGCCATCCTCGGCGTCAGCATCAGCCTGGCCGGAATCACCGCTTTGAGCAGTGCCTTCGGATTCTCCTCGACGGTCGGTGAACTGGCCATGATGCTCGGCCTCGCCGTCGGCATCGACTACTCCCTGTTCGTGGTCTCCCGCTACCGGGAGGAGCGGGCCAAGGGACACCAGCCGCAGGAGGCGACGGCCCTGGCCGTGGGCACGGCCGGAAGCGCGGTCGTCTTCGCCGGACTCACCGTCATCATCGCTCTGCTGGGTCTGTCCGTCATCGGCGTCCCGATGCTCAGCAAGATGGGCATCGGCTCGGCAGGCGCCGTCATGGTCGGAGTCCTGATCGCCCTGACCGCCGTGCCGGCGCTCCTGGGCTTCTGGCCCAATGCAGTGCTCTCGCGCCGTGACCGCAAGGGCGGGCGCCGCTCCCGCACCAAAATCCTCAGCCTCGTCGGCAGGACCCGGACGGCCGACACCACCACGAAGGCCCCCCGGGGTGTTCGCTGGGCGCAGTTCGTGGTGCGCCGCCCGCTGCCCGTCCTGCTCCTGTCGGTGATCGGCCTCGGGGCGCTCGCTGTGCCGTCGCTCGACCTGCGGATGGGCATGCCTGGCGATGAGGCCAAGTCGACCGCGACCACCGAGCGCCGCGCCTACGACGCGCTCGCCGAGGGCTTCGGCCTGGGCTTCAACGGCCCGCTGACCGTGGTGATCGACGTCAAGGAGGCCAAGGACCCACAGGCGGCCGTGACAGCGGTCTCCAACAAGCTCGCCGGCACCAAGGGAGTCGTCTCCGTCTCCCCGGCACGCTTCAACGAGGCCAAAGACACAGCCGTGATCGCCGCTGTCCCCTCCACCGCACCCACCAGCCGGCAGACGCAGGACCTGGTGCACACCATCCGCAGCGAGCGCAGTGCGGTGGAGTCCTCCACCGGCGCCGACTTCAAAGTCACCGGCACCACCGCCCTGAACATCGACGTGGGCCAGAAAATGCAGGACGCCCTCATTCCCTACCTCGCGGTCGTCGTCGGTCTCGCCTTCCTCCTCCTGGCCCTGGTCTTCCGGTCGATCCTGGTACCGCTCAAGGCCGCACTCGGCTTCCTGCTGTCCGTCGGCGCGGCCCTCGGCGCGATCGTCACAGTCTTCCAACAGGGCCACGGAGCCGGCCTCTTCGGCGTCGACGAAACCGGCCCGATCATGAGCACCATGCCCATCTTCCTGGTGGGCATCGTCTTCGGCCTCGCCATGGACTACCAGGTCTTCCTCGTCTCCCGGATCCGGGAGGCGCACATCCACGGAGAAGGGCCCGACCAGGCCATCGTCACCGGATTCCGGCACAGCGCCCAGGTGGTGGGAGCAGCAGCGCTGATCATGATGGCGGTGTTCGGCGGGTTCATGACGGGCGGTGAATCCCTGGTCAAGATGGTCGGCTTCGGACTGGCCAGTGCTGTCTTCTTCGACGCCTTCGTCGTCCGCATGGCCTTCGTGCCCGCGGTCTTGGCGCTCCTCGGCAAGCGTGCCTGGTGGCTGCCGCGCTGGCTGGACCGGCTGATGCCCCGCGTCGACGTCGAGGGCGAAGCACTCACCCAGCAGGTCTCCGCACCCATCGATCTGCCCGCCGACGATCCACGGGCCTCCATGACGGTCTGACGCACGCGCCGACCGGGCCGCTCCCTCAGTCCCAGAGCGGCCCGGACCGGCCTCCACCCTGCCCACTTCTTCAGCCCACGGTCACCGTACTGCTCGGAGAAACCATGGTCACCCGCCTGCGACGTCGCATCGATCGCCACCCCCGCCTGGTCGAAGCGGCCTTCCTCCTGTTGATCTATGCGGCCACCAGTAACCAGTACCGCCGGGCCGGCGACGACACCCTGTGGTGGCCGGGCTTCGCCCTCGCGGCAGTCACCTGTACGAGCCTGCCGGCGCGCCGGCGACACCCCGGCGCCGTTGTCGTCCTCACCACTATCGGCACCGCCGTCGCAGGCTCCCAGGGCAGCACCTTCGGACCCCTCCTGCTGCTCCCGGTCATCGTCGCCCTGTACGAACTGACTCTCCAGGCCTCTCAGCAAGCCCTCCGAATCTACGGTTTCCTGGTTGCTGTCATCCTCGTGCCCACCGCCCTGCGCTGGGATGCGGAGAACGAGCCCTGGGCGAACGAGACGGTGAGCCTGGCCTTCTGGATCCTGCTGCCCATCCTGCATGGATTGGCCGTACGAGCGCGCCGCACGTACATGGACACCGTCCGCACACGCGCCGAGGACGCCGAACGCACCCGCCATGAGGAAGCACAACGCCGCGTCACCGAAGAACGCATCCGCATCGCACGGGAACTGCACGACGTGGTGGCCCATCACATGGCCCTCGCCAACGCCCAGGCCGGCACAGCCGCCCACCTGTTTTCCACTCGCCCCGCGCAGACCGGCCGCATCCTCATCGAACTCACCGGCACGACCACGGCAGCGCTGCGCGAACTCGAGGCAACCGTGGGCCTGCTGCGCCAGCCCGAGACCGCCGAGGAATCGCTGAACCCCGCACCCGGACTCGACCGGCTTCCTGACCTGGTCGCCGCCTTCGCCGCCGCTGCACTGCACATCACGATCGCTGTCGAAGGCCCCGTGGAGGCCCTGTCGGCCGGGGTGGACCTGGCCGCCTTCCGGATCGTGCAGGAAGCGCTCACCAACGTTGCCAAACACGCCGCGGTGAACACCGCACATGTCCACCTCGTCTACGCCCAGGGGCAGTTGACGATCACCGTGCGCAATGACAGAAGCCCGATCACGCCCCCGCGGGTGCCCGGCGGAGGCTTCGGTCTCATCAGCATGCGAGAACGCGCTCAGTCCGCCGGGGGCAGCTTTCGGGCGGGGCGCTGCCCGGAAGGCGGCTTCTCCGTCACGGCCGAACTTCCCATCGGCGCCTGACCAGAGAGAAAGTTCCATGACGATCCGCGTACTGATTGCCGACGACCAGGCCCTGCTGCGAGCGACCTTCCGCGTACTGATCGACTCCTGTGACGATATGGAGGTCGTCGCCGAGGCCGCCGACGGGCAGCAGGCCATCACGCTGGCCGGCCTCCACCGCCCGGACGTCGTTCTGATGGACATCCGCATGCCCAGCACCGACGGACTGGCCGCGACCGCCGCCATCTGTGCCCAACCCGAGCTGCGGGACACACGCGTCCTCATCCTCACCACGTTCCAGACCGACGAGCACGTCGCCCAGGCCCTGCACCTCGGCGCGAGCGGCTTCCTCGGCAAGAGCACCACCGCCGACGCCTTCCTCGACGGCATCCGCACGGTCGCCTCCGGTGACGCCCTGCTGTCACCCGCAGCCACCCGCTCACTGATCACCCGCTTCCTCACCCTGCCTGCGCCCAGTTCCGCCGCCCCTGCCCTTGAGCGATTCAGCAGCCTCACTCCGCGAGAGCGCGAGGTGCTGGCCGTGGTCGCGGAGGGCAGATCCAACGACGAGATCGCCGACGCACTCTTCCTCAGCCCTCTGACCGTCCGCACCCACGTTCAGCGAGCCAAAACCAAGACGGGCGCCCGCGATCGCGCACAGCTCGTCGCCTTCGCCTACCAGTCCGGCCTGATGCAACCACCGCGGTGACAGACAAAGCGACCGGTGCCTTCCACAGACCCCCACGGACGCCGCCAAGTCGCCCGAGACCCCGCTATGCGCGCCCCTGTACGCCGCAACAGGGCCACCCATCCCTTGTTCGGACTGCCGCTCTCGCAGGCCCGGGCCTGCCCTGCCTCTGACCGATCAAGCCCACACAGAAGACGGGACACACGGCACCGCCCTCGGTGACTCCTACACTTCCGGTCCACGCATACCAGCTCAGAGCGGCAAGCACCCACTGCCTGCTGTCCGCCGCGCCACAGCAGATGAATTTCGTGCTGCCACAGCTGTCACTTATCCATATGCGAACGAACAGCGCATCTTGATAATCCCCGCGGAGCAGCCGGGATAGTTCCCGGGAACGAGACCGGTTCGTTCCTGCGCTCTACATATACGGTTGCCCGATTCCCCAAGGTTTTCGACGTGCCAATTCGATTATTCATGCGGGTGTTCGTGACAGTGCTGATGACGGCCGCGGTGGTGGCGGGTGGAGTGCCGGCCACCAGAGGAAATACGCTAACCACCCGACCTTGGGTCAAGGCCCCCTTCGCCTCGGGGGGAAATAACGCGTCGCCGACATCGCGCAGGAATCGGAGTCGCGGACCGCGCAGGACCCGACGTGGGGGCCCAGCCCTGTGTGTGCGTCACGCCCTCAACGCGTACAAGCGCGGCAAGGACACGGCGCAGATGCGCTCGTGGAGGTGGGCTTCGAGGAGGGCCTTTCGCCTACCCGACGTCCGGCTCGGCGAGCGGGCCCGGAGAGGGCCGAGCTGCGACGGCGGCCCGTACCACCGGTCACCTGGACCAATCGGGGTCCCCGCCGGCGTCTACTGCCTACCGAGCTCGTCGAGCATCTGCTGTTGGTGGCGGTGGCCGATCGTCTCGTAGCCGATCACGGTGACGAACGGCGCGAGCATGACCACGAGCAGACACATCGCGATGGACAGGCCGGCGGCGGCCAGGAGGACTGCCGCGAGCAGTACGGCGATGGTGAGGGCGACCAGAAGGATGTGGAAGCGGTCGGCCGTGGACAGCAGCAGGGCGTGCAGGAGGTAGATCATCAGCGTGTAGAGGCCGACCGGGAGAGCGAGGGCGAGGACGACGGCGGTGCCGGAGATCTTGGCGTGGTGTTCCATGTACAGGCCCGCGACGTGGAGCCCGGCGCCTGCTGCGGCGACGCCGATGAACAAGGGGATGTGGCCGTAACCGAAGAGGTATCCGCGCTTGCGTCGGTGTACCAGGATGTCGCCGAACGGCGTCAGGAAGTACATCCACCACATACCGAAGGTCAGGCCCACACCAGCGATGACCACGGCGATGGCGTTCCAGGTCCAGTGAGTGCCGTCCCCTCCGCCCAGGAGATCACCGGAGGAGGCGACCGTACCGACGACCCCCTCGCCGAGGACGATGATCGCGAAGAGTCCGTACCGTTCGGCGACGTGGTGCGGGTGCCAGGGCGTGCCTCCCGCGGAGCCCTGCGTCAGCACCGGCAGGACGAGTTCGAGGGCGCCTAGGATGCCGAACACAACGAAGACGACGGCGATCGGCATGTGGACGAAGGCCACGACGATCCAGCCTGCCTGGACGATCAGCGTCCAGCGGATGTTGGCCATGCCGACATCGTGGAACGAGGGGGACTGCCGGGCGGCGCGCCACCACTGGAGCACCATCGCGATCCGCATCACGACGTAGCCGATGACCATGGCGCGTAGTTCGAGGTGACTGCCCTCCTCGACGGAGTGGAACATCGCGGGCAGGCCGAGCGAGAAGATGACAACGCCGATCATCTGCAGCATCGTCAGGCCCCGGTAAAGCCAGTCGTCGGTGGCGAAGGCGGAGGCGAACCAGCTGAAGCTGATCCAGGCGACGCTGATCGCGAACATCGCCAGCACGAATGCGATGACCGCCTGGCCTGCATGCCCTTCGGCGACCATCTCGGCGAACTGAAACGCCGCTGTGCCGACGGCGACCACGAAGGTCAGGTCGAAAAGTAGCTCCAACGGCGAGGCCGTCCGTCCGTGCTCTTCCGGGTCACGGCCGGTCATGGGGACCAGCCGTCGCGACAGACCGAGCTTGCCGGACGTGCTGGTGGGTCTGGGTTCATTCATGTGCAGCAGTATTTCTGACGCTTCTCGTGCCCGCCCGACCGCACTGCCGGGGCGGCGGCGAAGTTATGTACCGGCCGGGCCCACCATGACGGAGCCCTGGAGGAATCCTGCCCGCCGACAGCCGGGGCGGAGAGGCGCATGGTTTGGTGTGGAGCTGACGATTGGGGGCTTGCCGGTGGGCACGGTCGATGCGGTGTTGCGGAGCGCGGGCGACGCTTGCGAGAGGGAGCTGCGAGGGTGGAGATGGTGCACAACCTGTCGCTGCTCTACGACGATGTTCTGGATGGTGACACGGTGCGGCGCCACCGGGCAGCGGCGTGGCAGGTTTTGGGCCCGTCGTCCGCAGCCCGGTCCACGGACGCAACGATGCTGACCGCGTTCGACGTCCTGTCAGAAGCCGACAGGACGGACGGGCAAGGAGCCGTCCGGACAGGAACCGCAGGGTGCGACTGGGCAGGTCGATAGACGACGGGTAGACAATCACGCGAAGCTCCTGGCGGACAGTGGATCTCGGTCGTGAACCCGTCTACCAGGGGCTTCACCACCTTGTCAGTCCGACCGGCTCGCTCCTGCTGCAAGTTGGAAAGGGCCGGTGCCCGCACCGAAGCCGAAATCGTCGCCCATCCCGCCCAGGGGCAGTGACAGCGACGTGACGGCGGAGCCCAGATTCAGCGCGGAGACGGCGATTGCGAAAGGTGCTGTCGTGCCTCTGGCCCAGAGCGGATACCGCACGGGGCGGACCCTGCTGGTCGTGGCTGTCACCGGAGCAGCCCCAGCCTGCCGGTGAGGCGGTCGACTTGACGCCTGGGCCCAGTGAGAGCAAGACCCAGCGGACGCCACCCTCGCTCCCGGTCTTGCAGTCGCTGGGTGTACGTGTCGTAGTCGCGCGAGGAAACGGCCACGTCGGTGACGTCAAGCACCGTGATGCCGGGATGATCCGAGGCCTCTTGGTACAGCCGGTTGAGAGCATCGTCGTCTGCGGCAAGCACCGGGAGCCCGATGGTGCTCATGCCGCGATGAGAGATGCCCGAGGCGTCCATGACGTCGGGTCCGACAATCCCCTCGACATGGCGCCCGACACTGATACCGAGCAGCCCGATGACGTTGGCCGCCACCCCGCGCTCCAGCCCTTCGTCGACGACGATCACTAGTTTGCCTGCCATGGAACCTCACTCATTGTCGCTTTCTCGACGGCAAGGCTACGCATGTTTCGGCTAGATTGGCTCGAAACCGAAACTAGTTCGGTTGGAACGTCTGGGGGGTGTTGTGGACGAAACAGATCGCACGATCGTGCGCCGGTTGCAGCAAGATGCTCGGCTCAGCAACCGGCAGCTCGCCCGCGAACTCGGCGTTGCCGACTCCACCTGCCTGGCTCGGGTGGCGGCACTTCAGGACCGGGGCGTCATCACCGGTTTCCACGCCGCGGTCGATCTCGGTGGGATCGGGAGAAGTGTGCAGGCGCATGTGTCGATCAAGATCCGGCCTCAAGCGCTTCCGACTGCGTCCGCCTTCTGCGACGCGGTCTCGGATCTCCCCGATGTGATCGCCGTGTACATGGTCACCGGCGAGGCCGACCTCCTCGCGCACGTCGCCGTTCCCACTACCGACGAACTGCGCGAGTTCGTTCTTCAACTCGCCCGGCGGCCCGAAATCGCCGACATCCGGTCCTCGATCATCTATCTCAGCCGACGCGCCGAGGTCATCGAGCCCGTCGATGGTCCATGAGAACGCGACGCTGCCACCCCGACCGTGAACAGGAACTCGCATGACCACGCCGACCTTCACGTCCTCGTTGCGGCTGGAGCCGCTGCTCCCCCGGCATCGGGCGCTCCTGCTCACCATGTTCGAAGATCAACGCGTGTGGACCTACCTCGACGGCTCCCCCGCCGACGCGGAAAAGACCACCACTCGATTCATAGACGCCGCAGAGCTGAGCCGATGCGCAACCGGGCTGGGGATCTGGACCGCGTTCCTCCGAGCCGACAGTGCGGATGGGCGGCTCCCCTCGGGCACCTTCGTCGGCATCGGCGGCGTCCGTACCCTCTCCGCCGACCTCTGGAATCTGGGGCTGAGTATCGCGCCGGCCGCCTGGGGCCGCGGCTACGCGACCGAGTTGGCGACCGCGGCGGTCAATGCCGCCCAGGTCTCGTTCCCGAACCGAACCGTCACCGCTCGAACCTTGGCCAAGAACGCCGGATCGGAACGAGCGTTGATCAGCGCAGGGCTTCGGGTTGTCTGGAGAGGCCCGAGCGCCGCACACCCGGGCGAAGAAGCACGGATACTCACGGACAGGCAACCGCGTGGGTCCGAACTCGAGTGGCTCATCCACTCTTCGTGAGAACAGCCGGGGTGAAGAGGGTGCGACTGCGTCCGCTCAGGCGGATCCGGATACGGCCCGACCACATCGTGGTCCTTGTCGACGACGTACCGATCCGTCGACGGTTCGGTACGTCTCGCCGTGGTGCGGCCGCGGGCCGGAAGCCCGCCGCTGCCGCCGCCGGCCCACCGCCCCCAAATCCTGGCGGCTCCTCCGCAAACTGCGGTGCTCGACCACCCGAATCACCAGCCTCGTCCAAGCCGTACTCACCCTTCGTTTGACCTGCTCAGGGTGAAGAGGGAAAAGGCTCACTGAACTTGACCAGGTGATGCCGGGCTGTGCACCGGACAACGTGAAAGCGGCCTGACGACGGACAACGCGGCCTCGGACCGCAACCACCTGCTACGCGATCCGCCCCTTCACCCCGCAGGGTCTACTGCAACAGTCAGACCGCCCGGTCTCGCTGAACCTTGACCGATCTCTCTGCAGTTTGGCTCCTCGCCTGTGGTCAGCCGACTGTGTTGCGGGCTGCGGACCACTGGCCGACCGCACATGGCTTCGGCTTCGGCTTCGGCTTCGGCTAGCCTGTCAGCCGGCGCCAGTTGGGGGTGCTGACGAACAGGGGATCGAGCGCATCACCCTCGTACCCGACGACGAGGCAGGCCGCGGCGACCGGTCCTCGGGAGCGTTCCACGAGACGGGCCAGGGCTGCCGTCTCGGACGGCAGTGGCCGGATCGAGGCCCAGCACTGGGGTCTCCGGCAGCAGCGGCGTCGGACCGTCAGGAGCCTGGGCGGAGACAAGGCGGCGAGATCCGCAGGCGTGGGTGCGCGGGCGCATCTACAAGCTGGTGCGCAAGTTTCCAGGGGACACTTCCCCTGGGACGACGGTCCACCACGCAGCTTTCGAGCCGCCCTGCTCAGCCGGCTGGGTCAGGTGGCTCAGTCAGCCGCCTACGGGGGAGGTCCGGCACGCGACCGAGTCAACTGGGAGTGGCAACCCTGGCACGAGGACACGTGGAGAGAGCGCGATCGTGACGAACTGGCCGCACTGCAAGCGTGCCTGGACATCCGGTCGGCTCTGTACGACACCGTCGAACCATTCCCTCTCCTCCTGCGACCCCACATCTGTGAGACCGCCCTCGGCAGCAGAGAGGCGGACAGTCGCCATCAACTCCGCCAGCAGACAGGCCACATCATCGCCCGGCAGCCCGCGCTCCACCTCGTCGGCGCCTGGGTCTGGAGAAGACGTAGGCCCGCTTGTCGACCAAGGACCTCGTAGTCATCGTTGGCGGTCCTCAGGCCACGTCGTGTGGAGCTGTGTCCTCTTGGGTGAGTCGGGAGACCAGTTCGAGCCAGCCTTTTTCCAGCCGTTGCAGCGGTAGGTTGCACTGGTCGCTCAGATGCCGGAGAAGGGCGGGCTCCAGGTAGCCCAGCAGCGCGTGGCTGAACAGTTCTGCGTCTGCTTCCGGTGCAGCCAGGCTGAGCAGGACGCTGACCCGCTCGTGGTACGAGCGGCGAGGTGCGCGCCGGTAACGCTGGTCGGGGGAGGGCTCGGCGGCTATCTGGAGCTCCATCTCCTCGGCATAGCGCCGTATGGCGGCCACCCCGAATGCGCGAAGCTGCTGGATCGCCTTGTCCCGGCCGTCCGCCTGGTCCAAGCCGTTGAGGTGGGCGGCCTGGAAGGTGTCCTCGGAGTGCTGCAGCAGGGCCTGCAGCAGACCTGTGCGGTCGCCGAACCGCCGAAAGACGGTGCCTTTCCCGACACCTGCCGCGGTGGCCACCGCTTCCATGGTGAGGTGCTTCAGCCCGTGCTCTTGCGCTATCCGTGCCGCGGCGTCGAGCAGGCGGGCGTGATTGCGTGCCGCGTCCACGCGCAGCCGCCTGCTGTCCTCGCGAAGATGCGGTGTCCGGGGCGCGGGTGGTATCCCGCTGTGATGGTTGCCTGCCATGCTCGGACAGGGGCATGCTCCCGGCGGAGGAGCAGCTTGTCGGTGCGGTGCCTCCTGTGTGACCGTCTCGATGAGGTCCAGCGCCAGGCCGGCAGTGTGCAGCGCGGCTGCGTCGGGCTTCTCGACCAGCGGCAGCAGATCGGCCAGAAGGGTGATGAAGCGTCCGCCGTTTTCGTGGATGGCCGTCATCGAGCCCTCCCATACCGCGGCTCGGATGCTGACAGCGCTGAGCGACCCGGACCCGGCGGCCGACTGCGCAAGATGCTCGGCCAGCCGATGCTCGAGGCCGGTCGGCTGCCACGCGCCGTGGCGGAAGTCCCGTATGAGGGCCTTGAGTCGTTCCTGGACGCTGTTGGGGTGTGAGTGCTGGGGAGGGTGGGGCTTATCGGGGGTGGACACTCAGAACGCTCCCAAATGGATCGTGGAGTGCGGGCGTCGAAGGCTTGGGTGTAGCCGGCCCGCCAGTGGCGGTTTCATGAGCCGGGCGGGTGCGGCCCGGCAGCACCGGGGTGACGCGCTGCGGATGGAGGGTGTCACCCCGGTGGGACCGTCTCGCTCTGAGATCAGTCGCCGGGAAGCAGGACGGTCTCGTCGCCCTCGAACCAGGCGTTGTCGATCGTCAGCCGGCTGATGCGCCATGTACTTCCGTCGCGCGTCAGGTCCGCGTCGTAGCGGTTCATCATCAGTGCGTGCCGGGTCCGGTCCGGTTTGGGGCCTTCCTGCGGCAGGTAGTGCTGAGCCATCGCATAGCAGTACACGTGGGCGGTGTCGCCGTCGACGGTGGCGCGGATGTTGCTGATCACGTGGCTGGTGTCGAGTGGGCCGACCGCCGGGATGAGGGCTCCCACGACAATGTCGCGCGGCTTGAGCGTGGGGAAGTCGAGACCGATCTTGCTCGTGGCCGGCGTCAGGTCGACCATGGCGTCCTCGGTGAGTGACGAGGCGAGCAGATCGGCGTCGCCGTGGTCGAGGCCGGCTGTGTAGCGGTGCAGTGCATCGGCGATCGCGGCGTGGTCGATCAAGAGCTGCAGCTTGTCGCCGGACATCGGGCCATCCTTGGGGGGAATGTTGTGGTTGAGGCGGAAGAGGTTGTCCGGGTCGAAGCGCCCTTTGATGCTGCGGAGCCGGTGGTAGTCGGCTTCGTCGTAGGCGGCGCTCACATCGGTGACGCCGGTGTCCTGGGCGGCCATGAAGTTCAGGTAGCGTCCGCCGGTGGACCAGGGGCGCATCCGCTGCAGAAGCTCATCGGCGTAGGCGTTCATGGCGGTGAAGGCATCGGGTACCCCGACGCCCACGATCCAGAGTGCGAACTGGGCGTCCCGGTGTCCGACGGCGTTGTCCGCGGTCTGGGCCAGGGCGCCGCCAAGGTGACGCAGTTCGACGAAGTGCACCGGGCAGTCGGCCGTCGGGCCCGCGGCGGTCAGGATCTCCTCGACGGCTTCGGCGGTCAGTGAGCGCAGCATCGCGGTACGTTCCATGAACGGCGCCGGATCCGCCGGATCGTTGTGGATCTGGGCGAAGGACGCGTAGGGCATCGGACCCAGAGTGTCCGCGAGGACAGGTGCGGCCGCCCGCAGCGACGCAACCAGCCCGGCAGCCTCGGCTTCCGGGCCGAGGTAGGAAACGCGGACATGCACGGCGAAGCGGTCAGCCAGGAAGGCGGGCACGCCGGGCAGGGCCGGCAGGCGCAGCAGGGCGATCGATGAGCTCAACTCGTTCGGGGCTTCGGCCGTGACCTGGGCATAGGCGTGCAGGACGGCTGCTGCGTCGGCACCGTCGAAGAAGAGGCCGCCCGCCCACAGCTGTTGGACCGGGAAGAGCGCGAACTCCATGGCGGTGACGACACCGAAGTTGCTCTTGCCGCCGCGCAGCGCCCAGAACAAGTCGGGTTCCGACGCGTCGTCGACATGGCGCAACTCGCCATCGGCTGTCACCACCTCCACAGAGGTGACGTGGTCGGCTGCCCATCCGTGGGCGCGGCCCATGGTGGGGCTCAAGCCCCCGCCGAGGGTGTAGCCGATGACTCCGACGAGCGGTGAGGAGCCGTTGAGCGGGGCGAGCCCGAACGGGGTCGCCGCGTCGATCACTTGCTGCCAGCGGGCTCCCGCCGTTACGCGGGCTGTGCGGGCTGAGGGGTCGATGCTCACCTGCGCCATGCGGTGAGTGGTGATGAGGACCGCGTCGTCGGCCGGGATCGTCGCCTGGTGGCCGGTGGCCATGACGGCGACCGGGAGACGCCGCTGTGCAGCGAAGCGAACGGCGACTTGCACGTCGGTGCTGTTCGCGGCTCCGACAACGACACAAGGGTGGTGGGTCACGGCGAGGTTGAAGGGCGCGCACTCATCGGCGAACCCTTCGTCTTCCGGTCCGAGTACGGGGCCGGTGATCTTCGCTGCCAAAGCGGCGCGTGTGAGTGAATCGAGCATGCGTGCATTGCATCGAGCGCTTGTCGACGTGGCGTCGATGGCGCGTCGACGAAGCGTTTCGCCCACGGGACGCAGGTGGTCTTCCGCACGTTCTCACCGCGGGTGACGCGGGCGATACGGGCGATGCGGTGATACGGGGGCTATGCGGGTGCGTCGCCTCGCGCGGCCACTGCGGGAATCAGGGCAGCGAGAGCGACACCTCTTCCGCAAGAGCGTCCGGAAGATCAGTGATCTGCTCCAGTACCGCGCGCAGGTCCCTTTCGCCGACCGCGTTCTTGCCGGTCAGGCAGTGGCGCAGCAGCCGGTGCAGCGCTTGCTGGCAGTGCTCGTGTCCCAAGCCGTTGAGGGCTTGGCGCCGCGCGAACGCCTTGACGAGCCCGAGGAAGTGGTAGTCGCCGTTCTCACCGGTCTCCACCACATGGGCGTCGACGAGGGCTTCCATGACGGCTGTGGCTTCGTTGACGGGCAGGTCGAGCACCGCCGCGGCCATGGCGGCGTCCAGTCGGCCGCAGTCGGGAACGGCGGCGAGGTGGAAGGCGTTGCGGTGGACGGCGTCCATGCGCGCCTGGGCTTCACGGAACGGTTTGTCGACGATCTTGCAGTCCTCATGCATGACGACCGGCTGGCGCAGATCATCTTCGAGCTGGGCCAGGATCTGGTCGATCGTCCACGACGGCCGGGCATCCAACCGGGCCGCCGCCACATGCACCGAGAGCGGCTGGTAGGAGCAGGCCTGCACCAGGCGACTGGCCGCTTCCTGCTCCGCGAACACCCGCCGGGTGCCGGAGATGGCGGCGAGCAAGTGCAACGCGTCCTCGGGCTGTAGGACGCCGAGACGCAGCCAGGGGATTCCGGGCAGATCGACGATGCGGCGCGCACTGGTCATGATGACGGCACAGCCCGGGGAGGCCGGTAGCAGGGGACGTACCTGCTCACCGCTGGATGCTGCGTCCAGGACGATCAACAGGCGGCGCACTGACACGGTCGTACGCCACAGCGCGGCACGTTCGTCCAGCGATGCCGGCAGCCGCGACACCCCGACCGCACGCAAGAACTGGCCGAGCACCTCCCGCGGGCCGACCGGGTTCTTGAAGCCGCCGAGGTCGACGAAGAGTTGCCCATCGGGAAACAGGTGGCGCTGGGTGTGTGCAACGTGGACGGCGAGCGTCGTCTTGCCCATCCCGCCCAAGCCTGTGATGCCGACGACCGGAGCGTGCGCAGCATCACGCAGTGTCAAGGACAGTTCCGCGATCTCCGCACGGCGCCCGGTGAACACTGCCGGGTCCGCCGGGAGCTGAGCCGGAACCGGCGTGCGCTCGAGCGGCGAGGACAGATCACGGCCCGCAGGGGCGGGCGGGTCCTCGGCCTCGCGCAGGATACGGCTGTGGAGAGATCGAAGTGCGGGCCCGGGGTCCACACCCAGCTCTTCACGCAGAAGCTGCCGTGTGCGCTGGAAGACGGCCAGCGCCTCGGCTCGGCGGCCGGCACGGAACAACGACGACATGAGCTGTTCGTGCAGCCGCTCCCGCAGTGGGTGCTCCATCACGGCTGCCCGAATTTCGGACGTCAGATCAGACTGTCCGCCGACCTCCAGCTCAAGCTCGAAAACCTCCTCCAGCGCAGCCAGTCTCAACTCCTCCAGCCGATCACGCTCAAGCTCGAAGAAGGGGCCCCGGACACCCGAGAGGGCCGGTCCCTGCCAGGTGTCGAGTGCCTGGCGCAGGAGATCGGCAGCACTCGCCGCGGCGCCGGCGCGGCGTGCCCGGTGCGCCTGCGCGGTCAGCTCTCGAAATCTCCTCAGGTCAAGGGTTCCGTCACGGACCGTGAGACGGTAGCCGGTGCCGGTCGACTCAATGACCGCCATGTCGCCGAGAATCGGGCGCAGACGGTAGACGTACGTGCGAACGGTGCCCCGAGCGCCGCGAGGCCCGTGCTCGCCCCACAGGGCCTCCAGAATCGCCTCGGTTTCCACCGGGCGCCCTTCATGCAGAAGCAGCAGCGCGAGCAGTCCACGCTGCTGCGGAGATCCGAGGTCGATCTCCTCGTCCCGCCGCCATGCACGGACAGGACCAAGAATTGCAAGACGCATCACGCGACCGCACCCTATCTCTCTCATGTCTGCCCCGTTCCGGCCCGGTCGGCGAGGCCGCCACGCGGAGCTGGAACGGCGATCCGTGGGTCCAGGTTCACCGCTGACCGGACCCACACCGATGCGCCCGGCCACACACGACGACCGGGCATTCAGCGGGGCCGGCTCCACACCCGCGGTCGTACCGGGACCCGGGGCGGGCACCACGGTCAGGTGTGACCTCGCAGGCCGTCACCCGGCGTCGGATGCGAGCGCTTCCTTCACGGCGGCGAAACCGGCGGCGTGCGGGACGATGGGCCGGTACCCCAGTTCGGTCACGGCTTTGTCGGTGCGCAGCGTGCACGGCTGTCCGACGAACCACCGGGCGGGCACCGGCACTACCTGGGCGGCGGTTTCGGCGTCCAGGTCGGGGATGGGCGCGTCGACGCCGTAGAGCGAGAAAATCGTCTCCAGGAAATCCCGCAGGACGACTGGATGCCGGTCGGTGACGAAGTACGCCTGACCCGGCCGGCCGTGCCGCCAGCCGAGTATCAAGCCCTCGACGGCATTGTCCACGTATGTCACATCGGTGGTGTGCCGGCCGCCGTCGATCCAGGCGAACTGCCCGGCCTTGGCCGCAGCGGCCAGGCCTTCGGTCAGGCTGCTGTCGGGGCCCCAGACGAACCGCGGTCGTATGGAGACGGTGGTGAAGCCCGGTGCGTCGGCGTCCAGCACGATCTGTTCGGCGATGGCCTTGCCCGCGCAGTAGGCGGCTTCGGAGCCCGGCCGCAGCGGTGCGGTCTCGTCCACGTCCAGCAGCGGTTCGCCGGCCAGGAGCGCCGCCTCGCTGCCGCAGTGGACGAAGGTGGCCACCCCCGCGGTACGGGCCGCTTGCACAACCGCTCGGGTGCCACCGACCGTCACCTGCTCGTGGCGCTCGCGGTCGGCGGTGATGTCCGTCTTGGCGGCGAGGTGGAACAGCACCTCACTGCCTGTCACCGCCTCTTGCCAGCTGGCTGCGTCCGTCAACTCGCCCTGCACCGGCTGCGCGCCGACGGCCGCGACCTTGTCGGCCGACGCTTCGCTGCGGACCAGTGCGCGGACCGCGTGGCCTTCTGCGACAAGCCGGCGGATCAGGGCCTGTCCGATGAAACCGGAGCCACCCGTGACGAACGCCTGTGACATGGGAGCCTTCTTCCTCGTGTAGGACGCTTCCCGCTCGCTGCGGGCGGGGTCATGTGGTGTGCAGCGACCAGGAGCCACCCGTTGTTCTCCGGGTTGACCCCGGCCCGGGCGAAGGACTGGTCGAGCCACGCACCGAGGCGGTTGTGCGCCGTGTAGTGCACGAGGGGGGCGCCATCGAGGTCCTGGATCCGCACTGAGGCCCGTTGGGCCAGTGGGTGGCCGGTGGGTGGCCAGTGGGTGGCCGGTGGGTGGCCGGTGGGCGCAGCCAGCACGATCTCCTCCTTGGTGATGGCAGTGACCTGAAAACGGTCGGACGGAGGGTCCGGCAGTACCGCGACGTCAACCTCGTCGGACTCGACCAGCCTCAGCGCCTCGTCCATGACGGCGAGCTCATACAGGGTGATGACCACGTCCGGATGACGCCGGCGCCAGTCGCGGAGCACCGGGGCGAGCAAAGCGACGGTAAGGCTTTGTGCGCAGCCGATCCGCAGCAACCCGCCCCCGGCTTCTCCCACCGCCCGAGCCGATCGAACAGCGGCGGTAGCCGCCTCGACCGCCCGTCGGGCGTCAGCGACCGCGACCCGTCCCGCGGCGGTGAGCCTCTCCCCCGCCGAGCCAACCCCCCGCGCACGTAGCCACACACGTGACCTTCGCTGCTGCAAGGTCGATACTGCGGATGACAACCCCGCTACCGTCCCTCCTGCAGCCGCACAGAAACCTGGCAGACCGTCAGCAAAGTCAGCATTGGGTCAGCATCAGTACCGCCACAGTCCGTTTTCGATCGCCACGGACCGCCAAGGTCCATAACTCGTCCCACACCCTTTGACCAGCAAAAATGCAGGTCGGAAGCCCGCCTGCTAAGCTCCCTAGGAGGTACTGATGAAAATGCTCATCAACGTCGCGGAGACCGTGGTGGCGGACGCGCTGCGGGGCATGGCCGCCGCGCATCCCGAGCTGACCGTGGATGTCGAGAACCGGGTCATCGTGCGGCGGGACGCCCCGGTGGACGGGAAGGTGGGGCTCGTCTCGGGCGGCGGGTCGGGGCACGAGCCGCTGCACGGCGGATTCGTGGGCCCCGGGATGCTGTCCGCAGCCTGTCCCGGCGAGGTGTTCACCAGCCCGGTGCCGGACCAGATGGTACGGGCCGCCGCCGCCGTGGACAGCGGCGCCGGAGTGCTTTTCATCGTGAAGAACTACACCGGTGACGTCCTCAACTTCGACATGGCCGCGGAGCTGGCCGAGGACGAGGGCATCCAGATCGCCAAGGTGCTCGTCGACGACGACGTGGCGGTCACCGACAGCCTCTACACGGCCGGCCGGCGCGGCACCGGCGCGACGCTGTTCGTGGAGAAGATCGCGGGCGCCGCGGCCGAGGAGGGCCGGCCGCTGGAGCGGGTCGAGGCGCTGGCCCGCCAGGTCAACGAGAACGCGCGCAGTTTCGGTGTCGCGCTCAGCGCCTGCTCCACGCCCGCCAAGGGCAGCCCCACCTTCGATCTGCCCGCGGGCGAACTGGAGCTGGGCGTCGGTATCCACGGCGAACCCGGCCGGGAGCGGCGGGCGATGATGACCTCGCGGGAGATCGCCGACTTCTCGGTGAACGCCGTCCTGGAGGACCTGAACCCGCGCAACCCCGTCCTGGTGCTGGTGAACGGCATGGGCGCCACCCCGCTGCTGGAGCTGTACGGCTTCAACGCGGAGGTGCAGCGGATCCTGGCCGACCGCGGGGTCCCGGTGGCCCGCACCCTCGTCGGCAACTACGTCACCTCGCTCGACATGGCCGGCGCCTCGGTGACCCTGTGCCAGGTCGACGAGGACCTGCTGCGGCTGTGGGACGCGCCGGTGCGCACCGCGGGTCTGCGCTGGGGCATGTGAGGGGCCGCTGGTCCGTCCCCCTCCTCGTACCTCCCGGCTCCACCCCGCAACACCTCCACCACGCAAGGAGATCCAGTGCTCGACGCCGACTTCTTCCGCCGTTGGATGACGGCGACCGCCGTGTCCGTGGAACACGAGGCGGAACGGCTCACCGCCCTCGACTCGCCGATCGGCGACGCCGATCACGGCAGCAATCTGGAGCGCGGCTTCCGGGCCGTCACGGCCGCCCTGGAGAAGGACGGGCCGGACACACCCGGTGCCGTCCTGACGCTCGCCGGACGCACCCTGATCTCGACGGTGGGCGGCGCCTCGGGCCCGTTGTACGGGACTCTGCTCCGGCGCACCGGCAAGGCGCTCGGTGAGGCCGCCGAGATCGACGAGCGGGAGTTCGCGCAGGCACTGCGTACCGGTGTGGACGCCGTCATGCAGCTCGGCGGCGCGGCGCCCGGCGACAAGACGATGATCGACGCCCTTCTGCCGGCGGTCGACGCGCTGGGACAGTCCTTCGCCGCCGCGCGGTCCGCCGCGGAGGAGGGCGCTCTGGCGACCACGCCGCTGCAGGCTCGCAAGGGCCGGGCGAGCTACCTGGGCGAACGCAGTATCGGGCACCAGGATCCGGGTGCCACCTCCTCGGCGATCTTGATCGCGGCGCTCGCGGAGACAGCCGGTGAGTGACCTCGTGAGTGACCCCGTGGACGGCGAAACGGCCGCGGGTGACGGCGCGAAGCTCGTGGGCGTCGTGCTCGTGTCGCACAGCGCCGCGGTGGCCGCGTCGGTCGCCGAGCTGGCCACCGGGCTCGCGGGCGGCGGCACGCTCGCCCCGGTCGCGGCGGCGGGCGGTGACGGGGACGGCGGCCTGGGCACCAGTTCCGAGCTGATCTCCGCCGCGGCGGCCACTGTGGACCGCGGGGCCGGTGTCGCCGTGCTGACCGATCTCGGCAGCGCGGTCCTCACGGTGAAGGCACTGCTGGCCGAGGGCGACGAACTGCCGCCGGACACCCGGCTGGTGGACGCGCCGTTCGTCGAGGGCGCGGTGGCGGCGGTCGTCACGGCGTCCGCCGGAGCGGACCTGGCGGCGGTGGAGGCCGCGGCGGCCGAGGCGTACACGTACCGGAAGGTGTGAGACCGGCACGTCGTGGAGGCAGGGGTCAGGGGTCAGGGGTCAGCTGCGGCCGACCAGTGCGCGGGCCAGCCGTTCCCCTTGGGCCTCCGCCGCGGCGGGGCTCTCGATGGGAGAGGCGCCGGAGCCCTTGAACAGGATGTAGGTGACGCCGGACGCCGCTCCGCCGCCCTTCGGGTCGGGGCGGATCCCGAGATTCCGGGCCAGGGCGTACGAGGCCTCGCCGATGATGCCCTCGGGGCCGATGTCGCCGACGACCGCGTACCGGACACGGTCGCCGTGGATGACCGCGGCGACCGTCCCGCGCCGCACGTCGTGCTCCCGGTGGTTCCAGCGGTGACTCGGCCCGGGGACGACCACGTACGGCAGTCGCTCGGCGCTCAGCTGGCGTCCGTCGGACTGCTGGAAGGCGGTGGTGTCGCAGAAGAGCGGGTCGGTGCGTTCGTTGCAGTGCCGGCCCGGCCTGCCGTCGCAGTCGACGTCCAGGTCGGCCTTCCAGAAGACGGCCTCCCGCCTGCCGCAGACCTCGATGTCCGCCGGCTCGCCGTCGTCGCTGCTGAAGCGGTCGTCCGAGACGGGGTCGCAGTCGCGCACGGCTGCCAGGAGTTCCGCTGCGGCGACATTCCCGGGACTCGGCGTCGGACGCGGTGTCGAACTCGGTGCCCTCGGTGCGTCCGCGGGGGCACCCGCACGCGGGACCCGGCCCGCGCCCGGGCCGTCGTACGCGGCACGCTCGTGCCCCGCGTCGGGCGGCGGGGCGGCGCCGGGGAGCACGCTGGGGGAGATCAGCGCGGCACCGGCCGCGGCCAGCATCAGTGACCGGACACGCACGATAAAGGACCCTCTCCTGAGCGGGCACCGACGAACACTCGGCCCAATCTGGTGGGGGTCCGCCGGTGCGGCCACTGCTGGGGGGCCGTACGGAGCACGTCCCGCGACGCCGGGGACGTACCGGGTGATGTGTCGTCGGGGGCCGGGTGGCCGGATTCGTCGACGACTCCGGCCACCCGGCCGCCCTCGCCGGCGCGGGAACAGCGACGACAGCGTTCCGCACCGTCGGCATGAACTTCCCTGCGACATGGGCGAGTTCAGCCGTTCAGAGGATCAGCATACGTAACGTTCGGCCGAAATCGCGAACGGCGGCCCTCTTGTTGCGGCCCCGCCCCGGGCGTCATATTGGTCCGGACCAATTGCGTTGCGGAAAGGTCGAGGGAGGCAGGGCTGTGCGACGCGTACTCCTGCGAGCCGCCGTGGTCTGGGGCGCGCTGCTCACGACGGTGTCCTGCGGTTCGACGGGCCAGGGCCCGGATGAGGACGACCGGGCTCCCGGCGCTCCGGCCGGGGTCACCGCGGCGGCGGGCAGCGCGACCAGCGTGCACGTCATGTGGAACAGGAGCTCGGGAAGACCAGAGGTCACCCGCTACGAGGTCTACCGCGGCACCACCAAGGTGAAGGAGGTGCCCGGTTCCGAGTACATGGTCGACATCACCCGCCTCAGACCGTCCACCCGTTACGCCTTCTCCGTGCGGGCGCGGGACGCCGACGGCAGGCTGGGGCCGCCGAGCGAACGGGTCCGGGCCATCACGCCCGCCGCGACCGCCGCCGACGAGCGGGCCCCGAGCCGCCCGGAACACCCCGGCGGGAAGGCAGTCGGGAGCCGGGCCGCGCAACTGTCCTGGACCCGGTCCACGGACGACCTGGGTGTGGCCTCGTACGACGTCTATCAGGGCGACACGAAGATCCACAGTGTGGGCGGCGCCCAGACGGCGACCGTCGTCACCGGGCTGCGGCCGGGAACGCGCTACTCCTTCACGGTCCGGGCGCGCGACGCGGCGGACAACGTCTCGCCCGCGAGCGAGGCCGTCCGGATCAGCACCCCGGCGGGCCCCGACGACGCGAAGGACGCGAAAGACGCGAAGAGCGGGACGGGCATGGCGCCCTCCGCGTTCCGCGCCGGCACGCATCGCAAGGACGGCGCGTACTACGTCGACCTGTCATGGACCGAGCCGAAGGTGGACGGAGTGATCACGGAGTACCAGATCCAGCTCGACCGCAAGCCGGTCACCTCGCTCGTCTGGGGCGCGACACCTCCGCCCGGCAGGGCGACGTACAGCTTCTACGTGGGCCGAGAGGCCGGACTCACCCAGCGGGTACGGCTCCGGGCGAAGCTGCCGGACGGCACGTGGGGAGCCTTCTCGGCCGAGCGGACGGTGACGACCGGGCGACCATGAGAGCCGTGCGGGCGGCTCGGGCTGCTCGGGCTGCTCGGGCTGCGCAGACTGCGCGGGCGAGCGCCGGGGGGAATGTTCACCTGTACGGTCCTGGCCCGCATGCGGAAACGGTGGCGGTCGCATTGGCTCGGTGCTGAGGCGGCACGGGCGTTCCCGACCCTCGGCGGCTCATGGGATGTACCGCCACCGTGTCGCTGGAGGGCAGTCCTATGCGTATCTCTCAGACACTCGTCCGCTCCGGGCAGGCCGTGGCGGTCGCCGCGCTGCCCCTCGTCCTCGCCACGGGCCTGCCCGGCGTGGCCGCCGCTGCCGCCACGGGGATCGACGTGACCACCAGCGGCGGGACGGTTCAGGTGACCACCACCGCGTGCGTCACCAGGTCCAACGGATCGATGGGGAACGCCTCACTGCTCTCCAGCGGTCAGGCGAACTTCGCGCAGGGACGCCAGGTGACCCTGTCCGGGACCAGCGGCAGTCAGTCCGCCGCCTGGTCGAGTGTCACCTCCGGCACCTACACCGTGGTCGTGGTCTGCGCCGACGGGTCGACGGCGGGCACGCAGGCCGTCACCGTCTCACCGGCCTCGACACCCACGATCTCGGCGACGAGGACGGCGGCGGCGACGCCGTCACCGTCGCGCGGGGTGATGGGCGGTATGGGCAGCACCAGCCAGGACTACGGCACCGTCACCTACGCGGCGGGCGGGGTCCTGGTGGCCGCCGGTGTCGGGGCGACCGTCTGGGTCCTGCGCCGGCGCTCCAAGCCGAACCACAGGTGACCGAGCGGCAGATGACCGAACGGCAGGCGACCTGCGGTGACGGGACATCGGGTACCCGGCCCACCTTCGACCGGACCATCTGCGGCCAGACCATCTGTGGTCGCGCCATCTGTGGTCGGGCCATCTGTGGTCGGGCCGGTCAGGGTGTGGGGCCCTCGGCCGCGATGCGTTCGAACTCCTCCAGCGCGTGTGTGAGCCAACCCGTCCAGAAGGTCTCCAGATCGATCCCGGCACGCAGGACGAGGTGCTGGAGCCGGTCCGCGGGAGCGTCCTTGCCGGGTGGGAAGTCACGCTCCTGGATCTCCTCGTACTCCGCCAACTGCCGCCTGTGCAGGTCGAGATGGCGGCGCAGATCCTCCCCGATGCCCGCGGTGCCGACCACCGCCGCCGCGCGCAGCCGCAGCAGCAGTGTGTCGCGCAGGGGCTTGGGGTCCTGGGATGCGGCCGTCCAGCGGGCCAGTTCGGCGCGGCCCGCCGGCAGGACCTCGTACCGCTTCTTCTGCCCACGGGCCGGCTGCTGGGGGGCGAGTGCCCTGATGGAGCCCTCGGCCTCCAGCTTTCCCAGCTCGCGATAGATCTGCTGATGCGTAGCCGACCAGAAGTAGCCGATCGACCGGTCGAAGCGGCGGGTCAGCTCCAGCCCCGACGACGGCTTCTCAAGCAGGGCGGTGAGGATCGCGTGCGGGAGTGACATGGGGTTCATCCTAGGGACGGGTCCGCGCCGGGCCCGGGGGCCTACAGCGCCGCCGCCAGCTCGGTGCCCTGCTTGATGGCCCGCTTGGCGTCCAGTTCGGCCGCCACGTCGGCGCCGCCGATCAGGTGCACGCTGCGGCCGGCGGCGCGCAGTGACTCGTACAGGTCACGGCGGGGTTCCTGGCCCGTGCAGAGCACGATGGTGTCGACCGGCAGGACGGAGCTCTCGCCGTCGACCGTGACATGCAGGCCGGCGTCGTCGATGCGGTCGTAACTGACGCCGGGGACCATGGTGACTCCGCGGTGCTTGAGCTCGGCGCGGTGGATCCAGCCGGTGGTCTTGCCGAGCCCGGCGCCGACCTTGGACGTCTTGCGCTGCAGGAGGTGGACGCTGCGCGGCGGGGCCGGCCGCTCGGGGGCGCCGAGGCCGCCCGGTGCCCGGTAGTCCATGTCGACACCCCAGTGCCGGAAGTACGTCGCCGGGTCCTCGCTCGCCTTGTCGCCGCTGTCGGTCAGGTACTCGGCGACGTCGAAGCCGATGCCGCCCGCGCCCAGGATCGCGACGCGGTCGCCGACGGGGGCGCCGTCGCGTAGCACGTCGAGGTAGCCGACGACGCTCGGGTGGTCCACGCCGGGAATGTCGGGGGTACGCGGTCCGACACCCGTGGCGACGACGACCTCCTCGTACCCGGCGAGGTCGCCGTCACCGACCGGAGTGTTCAACCGGACGTCCACGCCGTGCAGTTCGAGCTGGGTGCGGAAGTAGCGGATCGTCTCGTCGAACTCCTGCTTGCCGGGGACCTTGCGGGCCACGTTCAGCTGGCCGCCGATCTCGGCCGCGGCGTCGTAGAGGGTGACGTCGTGGCCGCGCTCGGCGGCGCTCACCGCGCAGGCGAGGCCGGCCGGGCCCGCACCCACGACGGCGACGCGCTTGCGGGTACGGGTCGGGGTGAGGACCAGTTCCGTCTCGTGGCAGGCCCTCGGGTTCACCAGACAGGAGGTGATCCTGCCGCTGAAGGTGTGGTCGAGGCAGGCCTGGTTGCAGCCGATGCAGGTGTTGATGGCTTCGGGCCGGCCGGCCTTCGCCTTGCTGACGAAGTCGGGGTCGGCGAGCATCGGGCGGGCCATCGACACCATGTCCGCGTGGCCGTCCGCGAGCAACTGCTCGGCCAGTTCCGGGGTGTTGATGCGGTTCGTCGTCACGAGCGGGATCGACACGGCGCCCATGACCTTCTTGGTGACCCAGGTGTACGCGCCGCGCGGCACCGAGGTCGCGATGGTGGGGATGCGGGCCTCGTGCCAGCCGATGCCGGTGTTGATGATGGTCGCGCCGGCTGCCTCCACCGCCTTGGCGAGGGTGATCACCTCGTCGAGGGAGGAGCCGCCCGGGACCAGGTCCAGCATCGACAGGCGGTAGATGACGATGAAGTCCTCGCCGACGGCTTCGCGCACGCGGCGGACGATGTCGAGGGGGAACCGCGTGCGGTTCTCGTAGCTGCCGCCCCAGCGGTCGTCGCGCTGGTTGGTCCGGGCGGCGATGAACTCGTTGATGAGGTAGCCCTCGGAGCCCATGATCTCCACGCCGTCGTAGCCGGCGGCCTTGGCGAGGCGGGCGGCCCTGGCGTAGTCGTCGATGGTCTGCTCGACCTCGTCGTCCGTCAGTGCGTGGGGGGTGTGGGGGCTGATGGGGGCCTGGAGTGCGCTGGGCGCGACGAGGTCGGGGTGGTAGGCGTACCGGCCGAAGTGGAGGATCTGCATCGCGATCCTGCCGCCTTCGCGGTGGACGGCGGCGGTGATCGCGGTGTGCTGTTCGGCTTCCGCCTCGGTGGTGAGTTTGGCGCCGCCTTCGTAGGGGCGGCCGGCGTCGTTCGGGGCGATGCCGCCGGTGACGATGAGGCCTACGCCGCCGCGGGCTCTGGCCGCGTAGAACGCGGCCATTCGCTCGAAGCCGTGGTCGGCCTCTTCCAGGCCTATGTGCATGGAGCCCATGAGTACGCGGTTGGGCAGAGTGGTGAAGCCCAGGTTCAGCGGGTTCAGCAGGTGTGGGTAGTGGGTCATTGGCCCCTCCGTGCGTGGCGTCGTCTTCATGGTTGTAGACGACGCGAAGGCGTTTATGCAACTAGTTGCAAAAGGGTGGGGGTCCAGTGTGACGAGAACCTCGCGGGTCCCTCCGGGGGGGGAGCGGCGGCGGTTCGCGGGGGACGATTGCGCCGTTCCCCGCGCCCCTCAGGGGGTGGGGGCTGGACGGTGATACACCGTGCGGGCCCGCCGCCGCCGAGGCCGCCGGCCTTTAAGGGGCGCGGGGAACTGCGCGGCGTCAGCCCTGGCCTACCCGCACCCGAAATCCCACCTCCCACCCGACCCCCCGGTCTTTCAGGGGCGCGGGGAACTGCGCGGCGTCAGCCTCGGCCTACCCGCACCTGCAATCCCGGTTCACATCCGGCCCCCGGCCCTTGAGGGGCGCGGGGAACTGCGCAACATCAGCCCTGGTCGAGTCGCGCCGGACTACCGCCTCGTGCCCGCACTCCGTAGGGGACCGTTCCCGCGTCGGCCGATCACCACGTTCGCGTGGAGCTCCTCCGACGTCTCCACCCGCGCCCCCAACCCCACCGCGGCGAAGATCTCAACCGCAAGCCCCACCTGCCGCTCGCTCGTCTCGACGAGCAGGCTCCCCCCGGGCGCCAGCCACCCCGGCGCCTCCGCGACCACGCGCCGCAGGACGTCGAGCCCGTCCCCTCCCCCGTCGAGCGCGACCAGCGGTTCGTGGTCGCGGGCCTCCGGCGGCAGGAGCCCCACCTCCCCGCTGGGCACGTACGGCACATTGGCGGCCAGGACCCCGACCCGCCCCCGCAACCCCCGCGGCAACGGCCCGAAGAGGTCACCCTCGTAAACCCGGCCGCGCTCACCGACGTTGCGCCGCGCACACTCCACGGCGACGGGATCGATGTCGGCGGCGTGCAGTTCGGCGCCGGGAAGCGACGCCACGAGCGCCGCCCCCACCGCGCCCGAGCCGCAGCACAGGTCCACGACGACCGGCACCTCCGAGGCAAGGGCGCGGGCAAGAGCGACGGCCTGCGCGACCAGGAACTCCGTGCGGCGGCGCGGCACGAAGACACCCGGTTCCACCGCGATCCGCAGACCGCTGAACTCGGCCCACCCCAGGACATGTTCGAGCGGCAGGCCGGCGGCGCGGCGGTCCACCATGGCGGCGAGTTCGGCGGGCGTACGGGCGGTATCGAGGATGAGCCGCGCCTCGTCCTCCGCGAAGACACACCCCGCGGAGCGAAGCGCGGTGACGACATGGACGTAAGAAGGTGGCATGGAAGCCGAGGAGCCTTTCGGGAAGCCGAAGGGCGCTCTCCGAGGCCGACAGGGCCTAGGTCACCTGATGCCGACGAGGCCACGAGGCGGGAGCACCCGAGCTGACACAGCGTTGATGGGGCTCACCTCCCTGGTCCGGCACGCACTGAGGGCAGTCCTCAGCCGGACGGCAACATTACACGCCGGCCCGCCGATTGCCCCACGCACCTCATGGTTGTAGCGTGCAACCATCTGGGAAGGGGCAGACCCGTGACCGCAGCCGACGTGACCGCAGCCGACGTCGCCATCGAGACGATCCACCACGAGATGACGGCCTTCGCCCGCCGCGCCCGGGCCTCGGCCGGCCGCCTGCATCCGGAGCTGTCCCTGGTCTCGTACACACTGCTCGGTCATCTGGAGGAGAGCGGCGGCTGCCGCGCCACCGATCTCGCCGCGCACTACGCGCTCGACAAGTCCACGGTCAGCCGGCAGGTGGCGGCCCTCGAAGCCGCCGGGCTCATCGAGCGGCGCGCCGATCCGCGGGACCAGCGTGTCCAGGCGCTCCACCTCACAGCGGCCGGGACGGAGATCCTCGCCCAGGTGACCGCGAGCCGCCGAGTGGCCTTCCGCGAGCGGCTGGCGGGCTGGCCCGAGGAGGATCTGCGACGGTTCGCGGGCTACCTGCTGCGCTACAACGCGGCGGTTCCAGGCCCGCAGGCCCCGGGAAACCGGGGCACAGTTCCGGACCCGGGAATCTAGTCCCCCGCCCTCCCCGCCCCTCAGCCGGCCGTCGCCACCCGCCCGTCCGCCAGCCGCTCGGGGCGTTCCGGTACCCGCGCCGCCAGGAATCTCGTCCTGCGCCGCAACCGGAAGCCCAGCGACTCGTAGAGCCGGACGGCGGTGGCGTTGTCCGCGGCCGTGTGCAGGAACGGGGTCTCGCCCCGGGCCCGTATCCCGTGCGCGACCGCCAGCGTCAGCCGGGTCGCCAGGCCCTCGCCGCGGACGGCGACGTCGGTGCAGACCGCGCTGATCTCCGTCCAGCCGGGCGGGTGCAGCCGCTCCCCCGCCATGGCGACCAGGGCCCCGCCCCTGCGTATCCCGAGGTAAGTACCGAGTTCGACCGTGCGCGGCAGGAACGGGCCCGGTCTGGTCCGCTCCACGAGGTCCAGCATCTCCGGTACGTCGGCGGGGCCCAGCCGTACGGCCTCCGGGTCCGGAGCGGCGGCCAGCCCGTCGTCGACGAACTGCACACCCTGCCCGCGGAACGTGATCTCCCAGCCCGCCGGGATCTCACCGCTGAAGCCGGGCAGCGCGATCTCCTTGCCAGGTCCGGCGAGCGCGGCGGCATCGGCCCAGTCGTCGGCGTCGGGGTCGTCGGGCAGCGCCAGCCAGGGCGACACGTCGGCCGGGTAGCGCAGCACCCGGCCACGGCGTTCGGCGAAGTGGGCGTGCGGACCGGTCAGCGAGGCCCGCGCGGGATTGTCCAGGACATGGGGCGCGGCGCTCATTCCGCGACCTCGCTCACGATGTCACCCTCGCTCGCGACCTGGGCCTCGACCTCGTCGACCTCGATCACGACCTTGCCGCGGGCATGGCCCTCCTCGACGGTACGCAGCGCCTCGGCGGCCTCTTCGAGGGGGAAGGTCCGCGTCACCAGCGGGTCGAGCCTGCCGTCGACGACGAGCCGTACCACCTCGTCGAGCACCGCGGCGGTACGGGCCCGTACGACGGGTGAGCCGCCGAGGCTTGCCACGATGTCCTTGCCGCCCGCGGTGATCAGCTTGGCGCGGTCCGTCACCAGTTCGGCCGCGGCCTCCAGGACCTCGCCGCCGACCAGGTCGTACGCCGCGTCCACGCCCTCGGGCGCCAGAGCCCGGACGCCCTCGGCGAAGTCCGGGCCGGACGGCACGTGCGCGGCGCCCAGCGACTCGACCAGGTCCTTCTTGCCCGCGCTCGCCACCCCGATGACGTTCAGTCCGTCGGCGCGGGCGATCTGCACGGCCGCGACGCCCACACCGCCGCCCGCGCCCGTGACCAGCAGGGTCGCGCCCGTCGGCAGGCCCAGCTGGCGTACTCCGTCGTACGCGGTGGCCGCCGCGACGGGCAGCGCTGCCGCGTCGGTGAAGGAGACACCGGCGGGCTTGTGCGCGGTCACGGCCACGGGGAACAGCGCGTACTGGGCGTAGCCGCCGGCCACGGGGTTGCCGAAGACCTCGTCGCCGACCGCGAAGCCCGTGACTCCCTCGCCGACCTCCTCGACGACACCGGCGGCCTCGTTGCCGAAGACGGCGGGCAGCTCGCGCCGCTGCTGGCCGGGCCGCTGGTAGCCGGTGCGCTGCTTCCAGTCGACGGGGTTGACGCCCGCCGCCCGGACGGCGACCAGCAACTGGCCGGGCCCGGGGACGGGCCGGTCCTGCTCGACGAGGGCCTCGGTCTCCGGACCGCCGTACTGGGTGAAGACGTACGCCTTGGGCATCTGCTCCGTCACTCTCCTTCACGCCGATGAGGGCACTGGCACGCCGATGAGGGCACTGTCCCGGCTGCCGCCCGGCCGGTGGCCGATCGATCAGGGGCCGGGCTCTATCGGCAAGGAAGATCGCGGGTGCGGCTATTCCCGCGGGGCCCGGACCCGGCGAGTGTTCATACGGCGGCAATGATCCCCGGTGGGGTGTCGTCGGCGGGCCCGGTACCGTGGAAGGCGTACGCAACGATCAAGGGTCGCCGTCCGGCCGGCCTGGAGGCACCACTCGCATGAACGAGACCCGATGAACGTCACCCGGGGCTTCGCCGGGCGAGCGCGCGTCCGCAACGACGGACTGCCGCCCGGCCAGTACGACGCCCGCGACGACTGGCCCGTCCTGTCCGCCGAGGTCACGCCGGAGCTGGCGACCTCGCAGTGGACGTTCACCGTCGGCGGGCTGGTCGCCGAGGAACGCACCTGGTCCTGGGACGAGGCGCACGCGCTGCCGCCGTCCTCCTACGAGGGCGACATCCACTGCGTGACGAGCTGGTCGAAGTTCGGGGTGCGGTTCGCAGGCGTGTCGCTCGACGCGTTCCTCGATCTCGCCCGCCCGGCCGCCGAGGCCACCCACGCGGTCGCCTACTCGCACACGGGCTACACCACGAACCTGCCGCTCGCCGATCTGACCGGCGGACGGGCCTGGATCGTCTGGGAGTACGGGGACGAGCCGCTGCCCGCCGAGCACGGTGGCCCGGCTCGGCTGATCGTGCCGCACCTGTACTTCTGGAAGAGCGCCAAGTGGATCGCGGGTATCCGCCTCCTCGACCACGACGAGCCGGGTTTCTGGGAGCAGAACGGCTACCACCACCGCGGCGATCCCTGGGAAGAGCAGCGCTACTCCGGTGACTGAGACGACCACCATGTACTCGCCGACGTCCGTGCCCTCGCCGACGTCCGTGCCCTCGCCGACGTCCGCGCCCGCGACACGGTTCGCGGTGCCCGGCCGGATCGCCGTGAGCAACGGCACCGCGGCCACCTGGCAGCGTGCCACCCTCACCGAGATCCGCCGGGAGACACCGCACGCGGCGACCTTCCGGTTCGCCGTGCCCGGGTGGGCGGGGCATCTGCCCGGCCAGCATCTGATGCTCCGGCTGCGCGCGGAGGACGGTTACGTCGCCCAGCGGCACTACTCGATCGCCTCGCCCCCCGACGACGAGGGACACGTCGAGCTCACCCTCGACCACGTCGACGGCGGAGAGGTGTCCGGCTGGTTCCACACGGTCGCCGAGCCCGGCGACGAGGTCGAGCTGCGCGGACCGCTCAGCGGGTTCTTCGCCTGGCCCGGCGACCGGCCCGCCCTGTTGATCGGCGCGGGCTCCGGTGTCGTACCGCTGATGTCGATGGTCCGCCACCACCGTGCGCGGAACCTGGCGGTGCCTCTGCGGCTGCTCGTGTCGGCCCGCGGTCCCGACGAGCTGATCTACGCGTCGGAGTACGGCGCCGAGACCACCGCGGTGTACACGCGCAGTGCCCCGGCGGGGGTGCCCGTGGGCCGGGTGGCGGCCGCACATGTCGCGCGGCTCCTGGCCGACCCGCCCGAGGGTGGCTGGGAAGCCTATGTGTGCGGCTCGAACGGGTTCGCCGAACATGCCTCCCGGCTGCTGGTGGACGCGGGCCAGCCGGTGGACCGTATCCGGATCGAACGCTTCGGCTGACCGTTCGCGGCCGGTGGTCAGCCGGACCAGGTCCACTCGGCGACCTCGGGCAGGTCGGTGCCGTGTTCGCGGATCCAGGCCTCGTGGCGGGTGTGCACGTCGGCCATCCGCTGGCGTACGGCGGCGGCTCGCACGGCGAGGCCCGGGACGCGGTCGATGACGTCCATGACCAGCCGGTACCGGTCGAGGTCGTTGCGGACCACCATGTCGAAGGGGGTCGTGGTGGTGCCCGACTCCCGGTAGCCGCGCACATGGAGGTTGGTGTGGCCGGTGCGCCGGTAGGCCAGCCGGTGGATCAGCCAGGGATAGCCGTGGTAGGCGAAGATCACCGGCTTGTCCGCGGTGAAGAGGGCGTCGTACTCGGAGTCGGCCATCCCGTGCGGGTGCTCGCCCTGCGGCATCAGCCGGGCGATGTCGACGACGTTGACGACCCGGACCGCCAGATCGGGCAGGTGGGTGCGCAGCAGCGCGGCGGCGGCGAGGACTTCCTGGGTGGGTACGTCTCCGGCGCAGGCCAGCACCACGTCCGGTTCGCGCTTCCCGTCCTCCGTGCCGGCCCACTCCCAGATGCCCGCGCCCCGGGCGCAGTGGGCGCGGGCCTGTTCCATGGAGAGCCAGTCGAAGCAGGGCTGCTTCCCGGCGACGATCACGTTCACATGGTCGCGGCTGCGCAGGGCGTGGTCCGCCACGGACAGCAGGGTGTTGGCGTCCGGCGGCAGATACACCCGGACGACCTCAGGGCTCTTGTTGAGGACGTGGTCGACGAAACCCGGGTCCTGGTGGGAGAAGCCGTTGTGGTCCTGACGCCACACGTGCGAGGTCAGCAGGTAGTTGAGTGAGGCGAGCGGCGCCCGCCACGGTAGTTTCCGCGAGGTCTTGAGCCACTTGATGTGCTGGTTGACCATGGAGTCGACGATGTGCACGAACGCCTCGTACGACGAGAACAGACCGTGCCGTCCGGTGAGGAGATAGCCCTCCAGCCAGCCCTGGCAGAGGTGTTCGGACAGCACCTCCACCACGCGGCCGTCGCGGGCGAGGTGTTCGTCGGTGTCGAGGGTCTCCGCCTGCCAGGCCTTGCCCGTCGCCTCGTACAGCGCGCCCAGGCGGTTCGACTCGGTCTCGTCGGGGCCCACGACCCGGAAGTTCCGCCGCTCGGCCGTGTCGGCCATGACGCGGGCGAGCATGCCGCCGAGGACCCGGGTGGGCTCGTGGGTGCTCGCGCCGGGCTTGTCCACGGGGACGGCGAAGTCGTCCAGGTCCGGCATGGGCAGCGAGGTCAGCAGCAGACCGCCGTTGGTGTGCGGGTTCGCGCCGAGACGGCGGGAGCCCTCGGGCACCCCGTCGAGGACGAGGGGGGTGGGCCGCCCGTCGGCGTCGAAGAGTTCATCCGGGCGGTACGAGCGCAGCCAGGCCTCCAGCTGCCGCAGGTGCTCGGGGTTCTCGCGGACACCGGCGAGCGGGACCTGGTGGGAGCGCCAGGTCCCCTCGACCGGCTGCCCGTCGACCTCGGCCGGGCCGGTCCAGCCCTTCGGGGTCCGCAGCACGATCATGGGCCAGCGGGGACGCCCGCTCTCCGCACCCTGCCCCGTACGGTCTCCGCCGTCGCCTGCCCGGTCCGGCCTTCCGCCGCGGGCCTCCCGCTGGATCGCGGCGATGCGGTCCAGCGCCTGGTCCATCGCCTCCGCGAGGTCCCGGTGGACACGGGCGGGGTCGTCGCCGGACACATGGATGGGGTCGTGTCCGTAGCCGCGCAGGAGCTCGTCGAGTTCGGCGCGCGGCAGCCGGGCGAGCACGGTGGGGTTGGCGATCTTGTAGCCGTTGAGGTGCAGGACGGGCAGGACGGCGCCGTCGTGCACCGGGTCGAGGAACTTGTTGGAGTGCCAGGAACCGGCGAGGGGGCCCGTCTCGGCCTCGCCGTCGCCGATCACGCAGGCGACCAGGAGATCCGGGTTGTCGAAGGCCGCGCCGTACGCGTGGGCGAGCGAGTAGCCCAGCTCGCCTCCCTCGTGGAGGGAGCCCGGGGTCTCGGGGGCGACATGGCTGGGGACCCCGCCGGGGAAGGAGAACTGCCGGAAGAGGCGTTCCATGCCGGAGGCGTCCCGGGTGATGTCCGGGTACGTCTGGGTGTAGCTGCCCTCCAGCCAGGAGTTCGCGAGGACCGCGGGGCCGCCGTGGCCGGGGCCCCACACGCAGATCGTGTCGAGGTCGCGCTCGGCGATGACCCGGTTGAGATGGCTGTGCACCAGGTTGAGGCCGGGCGAGGTGCCCCAGTGTCCGAGCAGCCGCGGCTTGATGTGCTCGGGCTTCAGCGGCTCGGTCAGCAGGGGGTTGCCGAGCAGATAGATCTGACCGACGGCCAGGTAGTTCGCGGCACGCCAGTGCGCGTCGAGCGCCGCCATACGGTCCTTGGCCATGGGGAGGGGCTCCTGTTCCGAGGTGTACGGGAGGTGCGAGGTTCACGGACATTGCGAGGTGTGCGGGAGGTGCGACGGTTTCGAGGGGGTGGGACGCGAGTTCCACACGGGGCGCCGATCAGTCGTGGAAAGGCGGGTTGTTCGGCCAATCGTGTTCCGGGCGAGTGGCCGAACCGTGCTCCGGGAGGGTCCGTTCGGCCCGCACGGGGCACACGCACGAGGGAGGGGCACACGGTGTACGGCGGTGGCTCGGGCGGCGCGGCAACGCATGCGGGTGCTGAGGAGGCGGGACATGCGGACACGGGAACAGCGGGCGAGCGAGAAACGGGCGCGGGTGATCGCGCGGCGGTGGCGGCACAACCCGCTGTGCCGTCGCGCGGACGTGGTGGAGGCCTGGACCGCGCTCATCGTCTCCGTCGTGCTGTGGGCGGGTACGCCACTGGCCGGGCTGGCGGCGGGCTGGTGGGCGTACGACGAGGCCCGGTCCACGGCGGCGGAGCAGCGGGCCGAACGCCATCGGGTCCTCGCGGAGATCGTGGAGGGGTCGCACGCCTCCGCGCCCAGCGGCGAGGGAGTCCGGCGGCCGGTACAGCGGGTGAGCGTCCGCTGGGCCGAGCCGGGCGAGCGGACGCGTACGGGCGAAACCAGGGTGGCCGCCGGAGCCGGGGCCGGCGACCGCGCGTACATCTGGGTGGACCGTCGGGACCGGATCGTCCCCGCCCCGACGAGCGACATCGTGGTCCGGCAGCACGCGCTGGCGGTGGGCGCCTGTGCCACGGGGGTGGCGGTGGCCGGTGTGCTCGCCCTGCACGCGCTGATACGCCGACGCGCCGCATGCCGCCGCCTGGCCGAGTGGGAACGGGAGTGGGCCCGCACGGGACCCGAGTGGACGCGACACCACACCTGACGGAGGCGGGACGGCGGGGGTGGTCTGGTGGCCTTCGGACACCACCCTTACCGTGTGGATCATCCGCACCCTCTTTCACGGCAAAGGCGGTCCTCCATGGCCTTGTTCGACCTTCCCCTCGATCAACTGCGCGAGTACCGCAGCGCGTCCGTGGAGCCCGAGGACTTCGACGCCTTCTGGGGAAAGACGCTGGAGGAGGCGCGCGAGCACGACCTGGACGCCCGCTTCGAGCCGGTCGAGACGCATCTGCGGAACGTCACGGTGTACGACGTGACGTTCGCCGGGTTCGGCGGTCACCCGGTGCGGGGCTGGCTGATCCTTCCGGCCGGGGCGGACGCTCCGCTGCCCGCGGTCGTGGAGTTCGTCGGGTACGGCGGCGGACGCGGTCTCTCGCACACCCATCTGCTGTGGGCCTCGGCCGGGTTCGCGCACTTCGTGATGGACACGCGGGGCCAGGGCGGTGCGTGGGGCGGGGGCGGTGACACCCCCGACCCGGTGGGCAGTGTGCCCGCGTATCCCGGGTTCATGACGCGGGGTATCGACGCTCCCGAGAACTACTACTACCGGCGGGTGTTCACGGACGGGGTGCGGGCGGTGGAGGCGGCGCGTTCGCATCCGCTGGTCGACGCGTCGCGGACCGCGGTCGTCGGTACGAGTCAGGGTGGGGGTATCTCGATCGCGGTGGGCGGGCTGGTGCCGGATCTTGTGGCGGTCGCGCCGGATGTGCCGTTCCTGTGCGACTACCCGCGTGCGACGAGGCTGACGGATCGGGATCCGTACCGGGAGATCGGGAACTACCTCAAGACGCATCGGGGGCGGACCGAGGCGGTGCTGCGCACGCTGTCGTACTTCGACGGGGTGCACTTCGCCGAGCGGGGGCGGGCGCCGGCGCTGTTCTCGGCGGCGCTGGAGGATCAGACGTGTCCGCCGTCGACGGTGTTCGCGGCGTTCAACGCGTGGGGGTGTGCGGACAAGGGGATCGAGGTGTACGACTTCAACGACCACGAGGGTGGGGGGCCTTACCAGGAGGCGGCGAAGTTGGCGTGGTTGCCGGCGTACCTCTGAGCGGGTGCGTTGCGCCGTTCCCCGCGTCCCCCCTGCCGGGTGGGGGTGGGGGTTTGCTTGTGAGTGCTGGTCCGTCGGGGGGCTGTGCGCCGTTCCCCGCGTCCCTATCAGGGAGCCGGTGTGAGGGATTGCTTACGGGTGCGGGGCCGTCCGGGGATCCGTGCGCCGTTCCCCGCGCCCCTATCAGGGAGCCGGTGTGAGGGATTGCTTACGGGTGCGGGTCCGTCCGGGGATCCGTGCGCCGTTCCCCGCGCCCCTATCAGGGAGTCGGCGCAAGGGAATGCTTACGGGTGCGGGTCCGTCCGGGGATCCGTGCGCCGTTCCCCGCGCCCCTTTTAGGAATCGGCGCGGGGGTGTGCTTGTGAGTGCGGGCTTGTCGGGGGGGTGTGGTCAGGCGGCGATCTTCGGCCAGTTGGTGGTCGTCGCGTTGGCCGTGGCGGCGGGCCCCGTGGCGGGCGTGCCCGCGGTCAGTGCGGCGGCGTGGCAGGACGCCCAGAGTCCCGACGGCGACGGACAACTGCGCCGCTCGGGCGGTCGCCGTGGTGTACGGGATCCTCGTCGGCCGGGGCTCGTACGGGGCGCGCCGCCGTCTGTCCCCCGGGGCCGCCGAGTGGGTCCGGAGTCGTCGGCGGCCCGTGGAAGACGGTGGTCGTCGATGCCCTCCGCAGCGCGCTTCGTGGCGGAGCCCGAGGGGCTGGAATCGGCCGATCCGGCGGAACGCACTTCCAGCATGGTTTAGACCAATGCTAGAGATGGTCGCGTACGAGGAACCGCGCCCTCCGGCCCCAGGACCAGGGCTCCGGGGCGCGGGCCCACCGCCCGCACGGCTACGTCTTGTCACAAGGGGAGCGCGGACATGGCCCGCAGCACCACGCACGATGACCCTCAGCCGCTGTACTCGCGGATCGCCTCGGAGTTGCTCGGGGCGTTGCGCGACGGATCCGTTCCGCCCGGCGAACGGCTGCCGGGCGAGCGGCAGTTGGCAGCGCAGTTCGGAGCCAGCCGGGAGACGGTCCGGCAGGCGCTGGACATCCTTCGCCGGGACGGCCTGGTCTCCACCGACCGGCGCGGCACCCACGCCAAGCTGCCCGGCCTGCCGGTCGGACCTCTTCCGTCGCTCGGCTTTCCGCTCGGCGCCGACACGACCCCGTCCCGCGCCGTCGACCGCGCCACCGTGACCTGGGAGACTCCCCCGCCGGAGCACGCGGCGGCGCTGGGCCTCGCTCCATGGGCGCCGACACTGGTGCACCGCTACGAGTCCGCCGCGCCGGACGGGCACGGGCGGCGGACCGCAGTGACCTCGTTCTCGGCAGTCGCGCTCGCCGAGGTCGAGGAACTCGCCCGCTACCGCGACCGCGCCGACGGCAGGTCGTCGGCGCAGCTGCGGCGCGTGTACGACTGGATGCGCCGGGCGGGGCTGACCCTGCACCACCGCGACTCCATCACCGGGCCCGGCAACGCGGCCTCGGTGCGGGTGACGCGGCGGGTGCACGACCAGTACGCCCGCCCCCTGGAGATCACCGATCTGGTGGTGAACGCGCAACAGGACGCACTGGTCTACGAGTTCACGCTCCCGGCCGTCGCCGAGCCGCACGCCCCGTAGCAGCCGGACGAAAGGCGCTCGGGGGCCCGGCCGGCGGGTGCGCCGGTCAGCGCGTACGGCGGTCAGTGGGAACCGGGGGCGCCGACCGTCTCGCGGTGCTCGTCCTCCTGTCCGGCCGGGGCCCGCGGCGGCAGCTTGGCGCCCTCGATGTCCACGTCGGGCGTGACCCGGTCGAGCCAGCCGGGCAGTCCCCACGCGCGGCGGCCGATGAGGGCCATGGCGGCCGGGACGAGGGTCATCCGGACCACGAACGCGTCGACGAGGACGCCGAAGGACAGCGCGAACCCTATGGACTTGATGATCGGGTCGTGGTTGAAGACGAAGCCGCCGAAGACCGCGACCATGATCAGCGCGGCGGCGCTGACCACCCGGCCGCTGCGCGCCACTCCGTGGACGATGGCCTCGGACGCGCTGCCCGTGCGCTCGTAGTGCTCGCGCATCCGGCTGACCAGGAAGACCTCGTAATCCATGGCCAGCCCGAAGAGGACGCCGATGAGCAGGACGGGAAGGAAGCTGGTGACCGGTCCGGCGGACGGGATGTCAAGGACGCCGTTCAGATGACCGTTCTGGAAGACCCACACGGTGGCGCCGAGGGACGCGGCGACCGAGAGCAGGAAGCCGACGGCGGCCTTGACCGGGACCAGCAGGGACCGGAAGGCGATGGTCAGCAGGATCAGCGCGAGGATCACGATGATGGCGATGAACAGCGGCAGGGCGTCGGACAGTTTGCCCGCGACGTCGATGGCCGCGGCGGTGGCGCCGGCGATGTAGAGGGTGCCGCCCGCCTTGTCGACCGCGGGCGCGTTGTCCCGCAGCCGGTGCACCAGGTCGGTGGTGGCCTGGGCGTCCGGACCGGTCTTCGGTACGACCGCGACGATCGCGAGGCTGGAGTCCTGGTTGGTCACCGGCTTGGCGGCGGCGGCGACTCCGGGGTCACCGGCCAGGCTCGTACGCAGCCGGGTCAGTGTCCCGGTGCGCTCGGCGGCCGGGATCCCGCTGGTGTCGACCACGGCGGTCACGGTGGCGTTGAAGCCGACGCCGAAGCCCTCGCTGAGCAGGTCGTAGCTCTTGTGCTGGGTGCTCTCGACGGGCTGGGACGCGTATCCGGGCAGGCCGAGACGCAGGTCGCGGGCGGGCAGGGCGAGCGCGAGGAGGCCGACCACGCCTACCAGGAGAACGATCACGGGCTTGCCGGTGACCAGCCGGGCCCAGCCCAGGGCCCAGGTGCCGGGGGCGCGCTCGGAGCGGCGGGGGCGCGGGCGCAGCCGCTTGCCGAGCATTCCCAGCACGGCGGGCACCAGGCTGATGGCGATGAGCACGGCGAGCAGGACGGTCACGGCGGCGGCCAGGCCCATGATCGTGAGGAACGGGATGCCGGTGACCGCCAGCGCGGAGAGCGCGATGATGACGGTCGCTCCGGCGAAGACGACCGCGCCGCCCGCGGTGGCCACGGCCCGTGCGATGGAGTCCTCGACGTCCATGTCGGGGTCGGCGAGCTGCTCACGGTGGCGGGAGAGGATGAACAGGGCGTAGTCGATGCCCACCGCCAGGCCGATCATGAGGGCGAGCACGGTTGCGGTGCTGGTCATCTCCACGAAGCGGGAGACGAACTGGACGCCCAGCACGCCGATCGCGACTCCGACGACGGCGGTCACCAGTGGGAGTCCGGCCGCGATCAGTGAGCCGAGCGCCAGCGCCAGGACGGCGAAGGCGATGACGACGCCCACGATCTCCGCCGGGCCGCCGACCTCGGTCTGCGGCTGCATCGCGGAGCCGCCGAACTCGACTTCGAGACCGGCGTCCCGGGCCTGGTCCATCGCGTCCGCCAAGGCGTCCTTGGACGTCTGGGGGACGCTGTCGGCGGGCTGGCGGAACATCACGTCGGAGTAGCCGATGCGCCCGTCCCGCGAGAGCGTCCCGGTCCGGGCCGGATCGGAGACGTTCACGACGCCTGGCACCTCGGAGGCCTTCTTCAGGCTCCCGGTGAGGGCCGCCTCGGCCTCGGACCCCCTGAGCGTGTCCCCTTCGGGGGCGGCGAACACGACCCGGGCCACCCCGCCGGCTGCGGCCGGGAACTTCTCCTTCAGCAGGTCCTGGGCCTTCTGGGACTCGATCCCCGGCACCGAGAACTCGGTGCTCACCTTGCCGTGCAGGGTGATCCCGAGGCCTCCGACCACGGCGAGCATCAGCAGCCAGACGGCCAGGACCCTGCCCCGGCGGCGCACCGCCCATCGTCCCCAGGTGTACAGGCGTGACGCCATACCCGTCTTCCTCCCTCTCCCTGCGGACCCCGAGCGGACCGCGGCATCTCTACACCCTAATGCATTTTTACAGCCTGCTGTAAATTAACAACGGGTGGTAAAGTGGCGCCATGATGAGCGACGGGCTACGGGAACGCAGCAAGGCGCGACGCCGGGAGGCGATCGTCCGCGCGGCCTACGAGCTGTTCGCCGACCGCGGGTTCGAGGCGACGACGATCGCCGACATCGCGACGGCGGCGGAGGTCTCACCTCGTACGGTGACCCTGTATTTCCCGTCCAAACTGGAACTAGCGATGTCGGAGTTCGACTCCGTCACCGACCGGGTCAGGACCGCCGTGCACGACCGGGAACCGGGCCTGACGATCCTGGACGCGCTGGAGCACTGGCTGCGCGAGGAGACCGCCGGTCCCCGAGACCTGGCCGATCTCACCGACCGCGTACTGGAATCGAACCCGCAGCTGCGCGCGGTCGCCGAGGCGCGGCTGACGGAGGTCATCAAGTTCGGCGCGAAGATCCTCGCCGAGGAACAGGGCAGCTCCCCCGACGACTTCGGACCGCGCATGGCGTCGGCCGCCGCCGCTGCGGTGATCAGCGAAGTGTGCTACCGACCCCAGGAGGCCGACATCGACACCGCGATCGCCTTCCTGCGCGCCGGACTCGCGACCCTGCCGCCCGGCCCGGCCGCCTGAGGAGCGCATCCGCGACCGCCGCCGCACGACGCACACCCGTCAGCGGATGGTCCGGGGCGCGAGGACCCCGAGGACGGTGTCGTCGACGAACCCCGACACATGTCAGGGAAGCGCCCCCTCCCGCACATCACCCTTGTCGAGGCGCAGGCCGGGGATCCTGTCCCAGCCGGTGACGCGCATGAGCCGCTGGATGTGCGGGGCGACGCCGTGCAGGACCAGGGTGCCGCCGGAGGTGTGCAGGGACAGCGCCGAGAAGACCAGCAGGCGCAGCGCGCCGACGTCGATGAACGCCAGCTCCCGCAGGTCGAGTCGGATGCTCGTGCCGCCGGGCTGACGGGCCCGGGCGCGCGTCGTCTCGGCCTGCAGCGCGCGGGCCAGGGCCGTGACGTTCGTGTCGTCCACCTCCCCGGCCAGCGCCAGGCCCGGCGGGGCGAAGGTGCGGGTGATGGAGAGGAGTTCGTCGCGCCACGCCAGGTCGGCGGCGACCCGGCCGTGGTGCAGGCCGTCGAGAGGGGCCAGTTCGACGTCGTCGAAGACCCTGCGGTCGTATTGGCAGATCCCGAGCACCGGCAGGGACGTGAAGACGGGCTCCAGGAGGAGTTCGCTGTCGTGCAGCGTCTTGAGTCCCTTGCCCGCCTGACCGCGCATGATCTCCACGCTGACGCGCAGCCCGAGGTAACCGTCCCCGACCGCGCGGCGCGTCTCGCGCCGGATCACCTCGTCGAGGTCCCACAGACCCTCGGGCGTCCCGAGATGCGGGTCCACCGTCAGGCGGCCGGCGGCGAGTTCCTCCTCGACGGCGCAGCCGCGGGACTCCAGGAAGGTGAGCGCGAGCTCGGCCGGCAGATCGGCCGGGCCCAGCACCAGCCCCCGGTGCCCACTGGCGATCCCGTCGAGGAGGAACGCGGCGACGACCGTCTCGCGCTCCTCGTCCGCGTCGTAGCCGAGCAGCAGATGGTCCCCGGCGCGCATCTCTCCGACCGCTCTGAGCGCGGGCACAACTTCCATCTCCCGCACCTCCCAGATCTCCCGCTCGGTGTGCCGGAACGCTTCCACGCTACGCCCGTCAACACCTCTGCGAGAGGATGAGTACCCGATTTCCGTCACCCCGCCGGGACTCGGACACGGGCGTCGCGGAGCGTTAGGGTGACCGCCATCGGCCGGGTGAGGAGGAGCGATGGGCGCCTCGGTACGCAGCAGCAGGAGCGGCAACCTTCCCGCCGAGCCCAACACCTTCGTCGGCCGCGCGGCCGAACTCGCCCGAATAGGTGCGCTGTTGGAGTCCACGCGCCTCCTGACCCTCACCGGCCCCGGGGGTGTCGGAAAGTCCCGGCTCGCCCTGCGGGCCGCACACACCGCACAGACCTCGTTCCCCGGCGGGGTATGGCTGGTGGAACTCTCCGACCTGCAGAACGCGGACCTCCTCACGAACGCGGTGGCGGAGGCGACCCGGCTGACCGAGCAGACACTCCGTCCGCTGCTGACGGCGATCTGCGAGCACCTCGACGACGGGCCCCTGCTGCTCGTCCTGGACACCTGTGAGCACGTACTGGCCGAGTGCGGCCGTGTCGTCCAGGAACTCCTCGCCCGCGTACCGGAGTTACGCGTCCTGGCCACCAGCCGTCAGCCGCTGGGCGTGCCCGGTGAGCATCTGCTGTCGCTGGCCCCGCTGCCGCTCGGCGAGCACGCCGACGCGGTCGCGCTGTTCACGGCCCGCGCCGCGGCCGCCGTGCCGTCGTTCGCGCTGACCGACACCAACCGGATCGACGTCGCGGCGGTCTGTGCCCGGCTCGACGGGATTCCGCTCGCCCTCGAACTGGCGGCGGTGCGTCTGCGCGGTTTCCCTCTCGACCGGCTGCTGGAGGGCCTGGACTCCCGCTTCGACCTGCTCGTCTCCCCCGCCCGGCCGCGGCTCGCCCGGCACCAGACGCTGCGTACGGCGATCGGCTGGAGCCATGAGCTGTGCACCCCGCTGGAGCGGCTGCTGTGGGCCCGGCTGTCCGTGTTCGCGGGCGGCTGGGACGTGGAGGCCGCCGAGTTCGTGTGTCACGGCGGCCCGCTGGACGCGGAGGAGATCCTCGCCCTGCTCGCGTCACTCACCGAGAAGTCGATCGTCACCCGCGAGAACGACAGCGTGGCCGGTCGCTACCGCATGCTCGACACGATCCGCACCTTCGGCGCCGACTGGCTGGAGGGCCTCGGTGAGCAGGACGCCGTACGCGCCCGTCATCTCGACTACTTCCGCTGGATCGCCCGCCAGGGGGAGGCCGAGTGGCTGGGCCCCGGCCAGCGCATGTGGGCCGAACGGCTGAGTGTGGAGCACGCCAATCTGCGGGTCGCGCTGGAGGAGAGCCTGGCGGCGCCGGAGCCCGAGCCGGCGCTCGAACTCACCGGCACGCTCTGGTACTTCTGGTTCGCCTGCGGCTTCGCCGACGAGGGACGCGGCTATCTGGAGCGGGCGCTGCGCCGGGCGCCGGAGCACACTCCCGGGTACACCCTGGCGACCTGGGCGCACCGGCTGGTCACCGTCGTACCGGACGACGTGGACGCGGCCGAATCCGTGAGCGCGGCGTACGTGTGGCTGGCACAGGAGTGTCAACTGCCTGTCTCCGCGCTGCCGTTGACGGGGGCGAGCCTCGCGGTGCGCGGCGAGTCCGCGCGGTCCGCGCTGCTGTACGGCAGCAACACCCAGGGGCCCGGGGGCGGGGGCGGCGCGGAGTTCTTCCAGTTGCTCACGCTGGCCGTGCAGGCGTATCTGCTGGCCGGGCAGGGCGCGTTCGAGCGGTGCGCGGTGGTCGCGGAGCGGCTGCGCGTCGACTGCGCGACGCGGGGCGAGCTGTGGATGCGGGCCTGGGGCGACTTCTTCGTCGCCCTCTCCGGGATCGGGCTCGGGCGTCCAGACGTGGCGCTGCGTTCCGCCCGTGAGGCACTGGCGGCGAAATGGCGCGTCCACGACCGGTTGGGCGCGGCGGCGGTCGCCGACCTCCTGATCGCGGCGGAGGCCGCCGCGGGCGAGCCCGAGCGCGCGGCCCGTCTCCTGGGCGTGGGCACCCGGCTCTGGTACACGGCCGGACTCCCTCAGCTCGGCGACATCGAGACGACCGTTTTCCGCCGGGAGTACGCCCGGCATCTGCGGGCCGCCCTCGGTGACACGGGCTTCACCGAAGCCGTGCGCGAGGGCCGTGGGCTGGGCCCGGAGGCGGCGATCGCGCTCGCGCTGAACGGTGTGGCGGACGAGGTGGATCTCTGACGTCCCGCCGTCCGGTCCGCCGGCTCGGCCGGACAACGGATTGCGGAAACGGCGCACGGGCCTAGGGTCGAAAGCATGTCCATCGGCGGGGCACCGCGGAGCGAGCGGGCGCCGGGCCACTCCTTCGGCAGAGCACGCGGGTCAGCACGCAACGACACGGAAAGAGAGGCACCTCCATGGGAACCTTCACCACCAGCGACGGCACCGGAATCTTCTACAAGGACTGGGGCACCGGTCAGCCGGTCGTCTTCAGCCACGGCTGGCCGCTCAACGCCGACGCCTGGGACGGCCAGGCCCGCCTGGTCGCCGACCACGGCTACCGTGCCGTCGCCCACGACCGCCGTGGCCACGGCCGCTCCGACCAGCCGTGGCAGGGCAACCACATGGACCGGTACGCGGACGACCTGGCCGAACTCATCGAGGGCCTCGGCCTCGACAACGTGATCCTGGTCGGTCACTCGACCGGCGGCGGCGAGGTCACCCGTTACATCGGCCGCCACGGCACCCGCCGGGTCGCCAAGGTCGTCCTGCTGGGCGCCGTACCACCGCTGATGCTGAAGACGGCGGACAATCCCGAGGGCACTCCCCGTGAGGTGTTCGACGGCATCCGCGCCGGCGTGGAGAGTGACCGCTCGCAGTTCTACTGGGACCTCAGCGAGTCGTTCTACGGCTTCAACCGCCCCGGGGCCGCCGTGTCGGAGGGGATGCGCCGCTCCTTCTGGCTGTGGAGCATGCAGGTCGGTCTGAAGGCCGCGTACGACTGCGTCGAGCAGTTCTCCGAGCAGGACTTCACCGAGGACCTGCGCCGCATCGACGTCCCCACGCTGGTCGCGCACGGCGAGGACGACCAGATCGTGGCCATCGGGGCCGCCGCCCTCAAGACGGCCCGGATCGTCAAGGACGCCACGCTCAGGACGTATCCGGGCGCTCCGCACGGTCTGGTCGGCGAGTACGAGAAGTCCTTCAACGCCGACCTGCTGGCCTTCATCAAGAACTGACTCCGGCGCGACGGGGCGACGGCGCGAGAAGTGGCTCCGGCGCGCCGTCCGGCTTGGACGTGAAAGCCCGCTTCGACGGGGGCCGGGTCCGTGCTTCCGCCCCCGGCGGGGGCCGGGCTCAGAGCCAGCCGTTGCGCCGGAACCCCCGGTGGATGCCGAGGCAGAGGGCAGCGATGACACCGAGGGCCAGCGGATAGCCGTACGTCCAGTGCAGTTCCGGCATGTGGTCGAAGTTCATGCCGTAGATCCCGCAGACCATGGTCGGTACGGCGACGATGGCGGCCCAGGCCGTGATCTTGCGCATGTCCTCGTTCTGGGCGACCGTCACCTGGGCCACATGGGCCTGGAGGATCGAGTCGAGCAGCCCGTCGAAGGCGTTGATCTGCTCGCCGGCACGGGCCAGGTGGTCCGCCACGTCACGGAAGTACGGCTGTATCTCGGACCACTCTGCTGAGATCGCGGATCATGGGCACTGACTGGGCTCCTTCGGTGACCGGGTCAGTGTGCCACCGGTCGGCGACCGGGTCGGGCGGCCCCCCGCGGAGCCGCCCGGCCCGAGGTCCCGTCGCTATGCCTGTGCCTGGCCGATGTTGACCATCCAGGGAATGCCGAACCGGTCCGTACACATCCCGAAGACGTCGCCCCACATCTGTTTCTCCAGCGGGACGGAGACCGTGCCTCCGGCGGACAGCTTCTCCCAGTAGCCGCGCAGCTCGCCCTCGTCGTCTCCGCTGAGGCTCACCGAGAAGTTGCCGCCCGGTGTGTACTCCATGCCCGGTGGGGTGTCGGCTCCCATCAGGGTGAAGCCGCTCGGGGTCTCCAGCATGGCGTGCATGATCTGGTCGGACTCCGGGATGCCCGGCGAACCGGCCTCCCCGAAGGTGTTCAGCGCCAGCGTGCCGCCGAAGACCTCCTGGTAGAACTCCATCGCCGGCCGGGCGTCGCCGTCGAAGCTGATGTAGGGGTTGAGGCGTGAAGCCATGAAAACCTCCCAGATCGGACAGAACGAGCAGATGTCCGCAGACTAGCGCGACCCACTGACAACGGCCCTGACCAGGCGATCGGCCGCTCCCGACCGCCTCGGCCCTCCCGACCGCCTCGGCCGCCTCGCCCCAGCCCCGGCGTCAGCCCTTGGTCAGCTCCTTGAGCGCGGTGTTGAGTTCGAGGACGTTCACCCGGGGCTCGCCCATGAAGCCGAGCGTGCGGCCCTCCGTGTGCTGGTCCACGAGTTTCCGCACCCGGTCCACGGACAGGCCGTTCCGCTGGGCGACCCGGTGCACCTGGAGCTCGGCGTACGCCGGGGAGATGTCCGGGTCGAGGCCCGATCCGGAGGATGTCACCGCGTCGGCGGGGACCTGGGACGGCCTGACCTTGTAGTCGGCCGTCGAGTTGTCCTTGACGACGGCGGCCTTCGCTTCCTTCACCCACTTGATCAGCTCGGCGTTGTCGCCGGAGCGGTTGGTGGCACCCGACAGGATCAGCTTGTACCGGGTGTTGACCGAGTTCTCGCCCAGGCCGTTCGCGGGCCGGGGCTGGAAGTAGTCCAGGCCGTAGCCCTGCTGGCCGATCAGCGAGGAGCCGACGGCCTTGCCGCCCGAGGCGATCTCCGACCCGTTCGCCTTCGTGGGGAAGAGCGCCTGGGCGACGCCCGTCACAGCCAGGGGGTAGAGCACCCCGCAGACCACGGTGAGGACCAGGAGAGCCCGCAGTCCCGCGCCCAGCAGCCGGGCGGTGTTGGTGACCGAGTTGTTCATGACGATCAGCACTCTTTCGAGAAAGTTCGAGGAAGGCCCGGGAGCTACAGCCCGGGGACGAGGGAGAGGAGAAGATCGATGATCTTGATGCCGATGAAGGGCGCGATCAGTCCGCCCAGCCCGTAGATGCCGAGGTTGCGCCGCAGCAGCCGGTCGGCGCTGACCGGCCGGTACCGCACCCCGCGCAGAGCGAGCGGCACCAGGGCGATGATGACCAGCGCGTTGAAGATCACCGCGGCGAGGATCGCGGAGTCCGGCGAGGACAGGCGCATGATGTTGAGCTTGTCCAGGCCCGGGTAGACCGCCGCGAACAGCGCCGGGATGATCGCGAAGTACTTGGCGACGTCGTTGGCGATGGAGAACGTCGTCAGCGCGCCCCGGGTGATGAGGAGCTGCTTGCCGATCTCGACGATCTCGATGAGCTTGGTCGGGTTGGAGTCGAGGTCGACCATGTTCCCGGCCTCCTTGGCGGCCGAGGTGCCCGTGTTCATGGCCACCCCCACGTCCGCCTGGGCCAGCGCCGGCGCGTCGTTCGTACCGTCGCCCGTCATCGCGACGAGCTTGCCGCCCGCCTGCTCACGCCTGATGAGCGCCATCTTGTCCTCGGGGGTGGCCTCCGCCAGGAAGTCGTCCACGCCCGCCTCCTCGGCGATGGCCCTGGCCGTCAGCGGGTTGTCGCCGGTGATCATGACGGTCCTGATGCCCATCCGGCGCAGTTCGTCGAACCGCTCGCGCATCCCGTCCTTGACGACGTCCTTGAGGTGGATGACGCCCAGCACACGGGCGCCCGCTGTGTCGTCGACGGCCACGAGCAGCGGGGTGCCGCCCGCCTCGGAGATCCGGTCGGTCTGCCCCGCCACGTCCTCGGTGACCGTGCCGCCCCGCTCCTTCACCCAGGCCACGACCGAGCCGGCCGCTCCTTTACGGACCCTGCGTCCGTCGATGTCGACCCCGGACATCCGGGTCTGGGCGGTGAAGGTGATCCACTCGGCGTCCGCCAGCTCGCCCTCAAGGCGCTCGCGCAGCCCGTACCGCTCCTTCGCCAGGATGACGACGGAACGGCCCTCGGGGGTCTCGTCGGCCAGCGAGGAGAGCTGGGCGGCGTCGGCCAGCTCGGCCTCGGTGGTGCCGGCGACAGGCACGAACCCGGCGGCCTGCCGGTTGCCGAGCGTGATGGTGCCCGTCTTGTCGAGCAGCAGCGTGGACACGTCACCCGCGGCCTCGACCGCCCGGCCGGACATGGCCAGCACGTTGCGCTGCACCAGCCGGTCCATGCCGGCGATGCCGATCGCGGAGAGCAGCGCGCCGATCGTGGTCGGGATCAGGCAGACGAGCAGGGCCACCAGCACGACCATCGTGAGGTGCGTGCCCGCGTAGTCCGCGAACGGCGGCAGCGTGGCCACCGCGAGGAGGAAGACGATCGTCAGCGAGGCGAGCAGGATGTTCAGCGCGATCTCGTTGGGCGTCTTCTGCCGGGCGGCGCCCTCGACCAGGTTGATCATGCGGTCGATGAAGGTCTCGCCGGGCTTCGTGGTGATCTTGACGACGATGCGGTCGGACAGCACCTTCGTGCCGCCGGTGACGGCCGAGCGATCGCCGCCGGACTCGCGGATGACCGGGGCCGACTCCCCCGTGATCGCCGACTCGTCCACGGAGGCCACGCCCTCGACGACGTCACCGTCGCCGGGGATGATGTCGCCGGCCTCGCAGACGACCCGGTCGCCGATGCGCAGTTCGGTGCCCGCCACCGGTTCCTCGGAGGCGCCGTCCCTGGACAGCCGGCGCGCGACCGTGTCGGTCTTGGCCTTGCGCAGGGTGTCCGCCTGCGCCTTGCCGCGGCCCTCCGCCACCGCCTCCGCCAGGTTGGCGAAGACGACCGTCAGCCAGAGCCAGGCGCTGATCGTCCAGCCGAACCAGTCGCCCGGGTCCTTGACCGAGAAGAGCGTCGTCAGGACCGAGCCGACCAGCACCACGAACATCACGGGGGACTTGACCATCACCCGCGGGTGGAGCTTGCGGAAGGCGTCCGGCAGCGACCTGACCAGCTGTTTCGGGTCGAAGAGACCCACCCCGACCCGGCCTTCGCCGACGCCGCGTCCGGCCGGTGCGCCGGTGCCGGGGCCGGTACCGGATTCGCTGCCGGGGTCGCTGTCGCTGTGGGTGCCGTTGTCGCTGTCGCTGTGTATGTGTGTCGTCATGATGCCAGCCCCTCCGCCAGCGGACCCAGCGCGAGCGCGGGGAAGTACGTGAGACCGGTGATGACGAGGATCGCGCCCACCAGCAGTCCGGTGAACAGCGGCTTGTCCGTGCGCAGGGTGCCCGCCGTCTCGGGTACGGGCTTCTGTCCGGCGAGCGAACCGGCCAGGGCGAGGACGAACACCATGGGCAGGAACCGGCCGAGCAGCATCGCCACACCCAGGGTGGTGTTGAACCACTGGGTGTCCGCGTTCAGGCCCGCGAAGGCCGAGCCGTTGTTGTTGGCGGCGGACGTGTAGGCGTACAGGATCTCGGAGAAGCCGTGTGCCCCGGTGTTGGTCATCGAGTGGCCGGGCGTCGGCAGGGCCATGGCCGCGGCGGTGAGGACGAGGACCAGGGCCGGGGTGATCAGGATGTACAGGGCCGCGAACTTGATCTCGCGGGTGCCGATCTTCTTGCCGAGGTACTCGGGCGTGCGGCCGACCATCAGACCGGCGATGAACACCGCGATGACCGCCATGATCAGCATGCCGTAGAGGCCGGAGCCGGTGCCGCCGGGCGCGATCTCGCCGAGTTGCATGCCCAGCATGGTGATGCCGCCGCCGAGACCCGTGAACGAGGAGTGGAAGGAGTCCACCGCCCCGGTCGAGGTCAGGGTCGTGGACACCGCGAAGATCGACGAGGCGCCGACGCCGAAGCGGGTCTCCTTGCCCTCCAGCGCGCCGCCCGCGAGGTCGAAGGCGGGACCGTGGTGGGCGAACTCGGTCCACATCATCAGCGCGACGAAGCCGACCCAGATGGTGGCCATGGTGGCGAGGATCGCGTACCCCTGCCTGAGACTGCCGACCATGCGGCCGAAGGTGCGGGTCAGCGAGAACGGGATCACCAGGAGCAGGAAGATCTCGAAGAGGTTCGAGAAGGGCGTGGGGTTCTCGAAGGGGTGGGCGCTGTTGGCGTTGAAGTAGCCGCCGCCGTTGGTGCCGAGTTCCTTGATGGCCTCCTGGGAGGCGACCGCGCCGCCGTTCCACTGCTGCGAGCCGCCCGAGAACTGGCCGACCTCGTGGATGCCGGAGAAGTTCTGGATCACTCCGCAGGCGACCAGGACGATCGCGGCGACCACGGCCAGCGGTATCAGGATGCGGACGACCCCGCGGACGAGGTCCGCCCAGAAGTTGCCGAGGTCGCCGTCGCGGGAGCGCGCGAAGCCTCGTACGAGGGCGACGGCGACCGCGATGCCGACGGCCGCGGAGACGAAGTTCTGGACGGCCAGACCGGCGGTCTGCACGACGTGGCCCATGGCCTGCTCGCCGTAGTACGACTGCCAGTTGGTGTTCGTGACGAAGGAGACGGCGGTGTTGAACGCCTGGTCCGGATCGATCGAGGAGAAGCCGAGCGAACCGGGCAGCACCCCCTGCAGCCGCTGCAGGAGGTACAGGAAGAGCACCCCGGCGGCGGAGAAGGCGAGGACTCCGCGCAGGTACGCGGGCCAGCGCATTCCGGTGTCCGGGTCGGCGCCGATGCCCTTGTAGATCCACTTCTCGACGCGCAGATGCCGGTCGGAGGAGTAGACCCGGGCCATGTGGTCGCCGAGGGGGCGGTGGACGAGTGCCAGCGCCGCTATGAGTGCCAGCAGCTGAAGGACGCCGGCGAGTACGGGGCTCATGTCGTGCTCAGAACCTCTCGGGGAACACAAGGGCGAGGACGAGATAGCCCAGCAGGGCGACGGCCACGATCAGGCCGACTACGTTTTCGACGTCTTGGGCGGTCACAGCTTCGTCACCCCCTTGGCGACGAGGGCCACCAGCGCGAAGAGCGCGATCGTGGTGACGACGAAGGCCACATCGGCCATCGTGAGCTCCTGGATGAGGTGCGGGTGCGACCGCCGGCACCCCGACGCACCGCGTGAGGCCCCGGCAGACCGCCTTGACCTCTTGAGCAAACATCCGATCGAACCGCTCGCGGCGTACGTTGACGGCTCCCTGACGCCGTTGCGCACGCTCTTGACGGATCCCATACGCCGCCACGACGCACCGCGGTGGGACCGGGCGCCCGGAACGGGTCCGGAGTACGCCCGGAGTGGTTAAACCGCTGGTCCGGGCCTTGTGGCCAGCACCATCCGGCAGCGCGGGCTGCCGTCGTCCCGGCGGCCGAACTCGGGCAGGGGGCGCAGCTCGACCGTGAAGCCCGCGCGGACCAGTTCCCGCCGCACGTCGGCGAGCCGGAACGCGCGGTAGTACATGACGAACGGCGGACGCCACACCGCGTTGCGCACCTTCATCACCGCGTCGAAGCCGAGCATGGCCCAGTAGCCGGGCGAGCCGGGGCGGGCCGGTGCCGTGACCGGGAAGGCGAACCGGCCGCCGGGCCTGAGCACCGAGTGGACCTGTCGGAACAGCCCCGGCAGTTCGCGGGGCAGGAAGTGGCCGAACGCCCCGAAGCTCACCACCAGGTCGAAGACCGGGCGGAACGGCAGGGCGAGGGCGTCGCCGCGCACCCAGGTGGCGGGCGGCCCGCCGGGCCCCTCACGCCGTCGGGCCTCGGCGAGCATGCCCGCGCTGATGTCGATGCCGGTGACGCTGTCCCGGCACACCGTGCCCAGCACCTCCATGCCCGCGCCGGTGCCGCAGCACAGGTCGAGCCCGCTCCCGAACGGGCCCAGACCCGTCAGGGCCCGCGCGACGGACCGCAGGAACGAGTCCGGCGTACGGAACGGGGTGTGGTCGAACTTCGGCGCGAGGAGGTCGTAGCCGTGCTCGACGGACGACAGCGCCTGCACGGCGAGTTCGCGGAACGTGGGGCCCTGGGGGGTGAACATCGTCGATCAGCTTAGGGCTTGGCGCGGGCTGCCCGCGGGTTTACGGGGCGTTTCCCAGCGGGTTCGCGAGAGCTCCCCGCCGGCGCTCCGGCCGGGCTCAGGCCAAGGCGCGGCCTTTCGGACACTCCCGGTCACTGTCACCCTCGACGTAGTGGATGTTCCGCCCAGGGAAAGGCTGTACCCGCCCCATGAGCTCCTTCCGCCCCGCCCCCGCATGGCTGGCCGACGCGGTCTTCTACCAGATCTACCCGCAGTCGTTCGCGGACTCGAACGGCGACGGGATCGGTGACTTCGACGGCATCCGCGAGCGGCTCGACCATCTGGCCTGGCTCGGGGTGAACACCGTCTGGCTGAACCCCTGCTTCGCCTCGCCGTTCGGGGACGCCGGGTACGACGTGTCCGACTACCTGAACGTGGCCCCGCGCTACGGCTCGAACGATGACCTCGCCAAGCTCGTCGACCGGGCTCGCGGTCACGGAATCCGCGTACTCCTCGATCTGGTCGCGGGCCACACCTCCGACCGGCACCCGTGGTTCACGGCGTCGGCGGACGATCCCGACGACCACCGCTACATCTGGGCGGCGGAAGGCGGTCCGGACGGCTTCGTGCCCTCGCCCGGCAGCCGTCCGGGGTCGTACCTGCCGAACTTCTTCGCCTTCCAGCCCGCCCTCAACTTCGGTTACGCGCGCATGAATCCGGCCGAGCCATGGCGTCAGCCGGTGGACGCGGAGGGCCCGCGCGCCAACCGGGAGGCGCTGCGCACGATCATGGACCACTGGCTGGACCTCGGCCTGTCGGGCTTCCGCGTCGACATGGCCGCCTCGCTCGTCAAGGACGACCCGGGCAAGAGGGAGACGAGCGCCGTCTGGACGGAGCTGCGCCACTGGCTGGACCGTACGCACCCGGACGCGGTGATCCTCTCGGAGTGGGGCGAGCCGGAGGTGTCCGTCCCGGCGGGGTTCCACACGGACTTCTTCCTGCAGTTCGGCGGTCCCACGGACGGTCTCGCGCTGCGTTCGCTGTGGAGCAACGGCTCCGGGACCGTCAACCTCGACTGGGATCCGCTCGACTGCTTCTTCGACCCGAGCGGCAAGGGTTCGCCACGGCCCTTCGTGGAGGCCTGGCGGCAGGCGTCGACGGCCCTCGGCGACAGCGGCTTCATCTCGCTGCCGACCGCCAACCACGACTTCTCGCGCCTCAACTGCGGGCCGCGCTCGGCCGAACAGCTCCCGGTCGCCTTCGTCTTCCAGCTCACCTGGCCCACCCTGCCGGCCATCTACTACGGCGACGAGATCGGGATGCGGTACATCGCGGACCTCCCCGACACGGAGGGCAGTGTGCTGGGGCCCGCCTACAACCGCGCCGGTTCCCGTACGCCGATGCAGTGGGACGACGGCCCGAACGCCGGTTTCTCGACGTCCGCGCACCCCTACCTCCCCGTCGACCCCGATCCCGGCCGCCCCACCGTCGCCGCGCAGCGCGCCGACGACACGTCCCTCCTGCATCTCGTACGCCGTCTCATCGCCCTGCGGACCGCCACCCCCGAACTCGGTCCGGACGGCTCGGTGGAGGTCGTGCACGCCGGCTACCCCTTCGTGCACGTACGCGGCGGGCGGTATCTCGTGGTCCTCAACCCCCGTCAGGAGCAGACGAGTTGCCCGCTCGGAGACTGGCGTCCCGGCCGGGCCCTCGAAGCGTCCGGTGTCGTCACCGACGGTGGCACGGTCACCGCTGAGGCGTTCGGATACGGGATCTTCGAGCTGGACCGGTAGCGGCGCGCCGACCGGCCACGCCCGGGCCGACGTCACACCCGTACGGGGAGTTCCTGGACGCTGTTGCCCACGAAGCTGGCGCCGCGGGAGAGGTCCGTCTCCGGTACGGCGAGGTCGAGGCCGGGAAAGCGCGTGAACAGGCGCTCCAGGGCGATGGCGGACTCCATCCGGGCCAGTGGGGCGCCCAGGCAGTAGTGGGCGCCGTGGCCGAGGGACAGATGCCGGACGGCGCCGGGCCCGGCGGGCCTGGTGACGTCGAAGAGGTCGGCGTCGGGTCCGTGTGCGGCCCGGTCACGGCCCGCGGCCGAGTAGCCGGCGAGGACGGGGGTGCCGCCGGGTATGACGGTGCCGTCGACGGTCAGGTCTTCGACCGGGTAGCGGAAGGGGAAGTAGCTGACCGGCGCGTCCCAGCGCAGGGTCTCCTCGACCGCGTCGGCCCAGCTCGCCTCGCCGCGTACGACCCGTTCCAACTGGTCGCGGTGGCCGCACAGGGCGCGTACGGCGTTGGTGATCAGGTTCAGTGTGGTCTCGTGCCCGGCGATGATCATCAGGACCAGGGTGCCGAGGAGTTCCTCGTGGGTGAGCCGGTCGCCGCCCTCGTCGCGGGCGGCGATCAGCGCGCTGGTGAGGTCGTCGCCCGGCCGCTCGGTCCTGGCCTCGACGACCGCGCCGAGGACGGCCATCAGTTCCCGGTTGGCGGCCAGCGCCTGCTCGGGGCCTGTGTCGGTGGCGACGACCTGGTTCGAGAGGTAGTGCAGCCGGTCGCGGAACTCGGCGTCGACGCCAAGGAGTTCACCGATGACGCCCATCGGCAGCGGCATCGCGAAGTGCGCGCGCAGATCGGCGACTCCCCCGCCGTCCCGGGCCGCGCGCGCCAGGTCGTCGAGCAGTGTTGCCGTCAACTCTTCGACGCGCGGGCGCAGTTCCTCGACCCGCCGGACGGTGAACGCCTTGCTGACCAGCGACCGCAGCCGACGATGGTCGTCGCCGTCCGCGGTCGTCATCCCGCGTACCGTCGCGAAGGTCGCGAGGGGCCAGCCGGGGGCGATGCGTCCCTCCCGCAACGCGGTGAAGTGGTCTGCGTTCTTGGCGACTTGAGGGTGCGCGAGGAACTGCTTCAGTGCCTCGTGCCCCAGCACCGCCATGCCGTCCACCCCGCCGGGCAGGACGACCGGCGCCACGGCGCCGTGTGCGAGAAGGCGCGCGTTGTCGGCGTGCGGACAGCCGCCGGCCGGGTCGAGCCGGTGCGGCGCGCCGGCCGGGCGGGACATGTCGGCCGGTCCTGACGTGCGGTTCGGCGATTCGGCTGCCGTGCTGTCCAACGCGATCTCCTGACTGCGGTCGACGGCGGTCGGTGGCCGTCACAGGAAGGGGGTGCCCGGGTCGACGCCCGAGAGTACGCGGCCGTAGATCTCCAGGTTGGTGGCGGGGTTGACGAAGGAGTGCAGAGTCAGGGCGTTGACGTCCCGGGCGATGCGCTGCAGCGGCACGGACCGCTGGAGGGAGGAGGCGCCGGCGGCCGAGGCGAGCAGCTCGACGGCCTCCTTGCAGAGCCGCGTGAGATAACCGCACTCGGCACGGATCCTGGCCTTCTCCCGCGGCGTGTACGAGTCGCCGTCGTGGGCCTTGGTCTCGATCTCACCGGTCAGCCGGGCGGCCACGAGTTCGGCGGCGGAGATCCGCATCTGCGCCTCGGCGAACTGGAGATGGGTGACGGTGGCCTCGTGCTGCCGCTGGTGAAGGGTGTACGTGATGCCGCGCCGGTGGACCCGCTGGTCGAACTCCGTCAGCGCCGCCCGGCCCAGACCCAGCGCCGCCGACGCCGTCCAGGCGCAGAAAAGCGCCAGCACGGGCATGCGGTAGAAGGGGTCGTCCGCGTTGGTCTTCGACGGGGTCCGTCCGGCCAGCATCGGCCCCAGGGGAAGCACCCGGTGCGCGGGGACGGGAATGTCGTGGGCCACGACGGTGTTGCTACCGGTACCGGCGAGACCTGTGGTGTCCCAGTCGTCCAGGATCTCCAGCTCGGACATCGGCACCGCGACCCACAGCACCTCCGGCGGCCCTTCCACGGGCCGCCCGTCGGCGGGGACGACCGCGGCCGTCAGCAGATGCCAGTGCGCGTGGTGACAGCCGGTCGCGAAGCCCGAGGCGCCGTCGACCCGATAGCCCCCGTCGTACGGCACCGCCGTGGCGCCGGGGACGAGCGTGCCGCCGATCCTGACATCGGGACCGGCAGGTCCGGTGAAGAAGTCGTCCTGTGCCTCGTCGGGAAAGAGTGCCGCGATGTACGAGACCCCCGCCTGACCGAGTGTCACCCATGCCGTGGAGGCGCATTCGAGGGCGATCTCGGCGAAGGCGTCGACCTGGGTGTGCAGCGGGGTCTGGTAACCGCCGTAGCGCGCGGGGACGTTCATCCGGTACACGCCGGTGCCGCTCAGCGCGGCGACGACTTCGTCCGGAACCCGCCGGTCGTGCTCGGCCCGCAGCGCGTTCTGCCTGATCAGCGGCCGTAGTTCCCGTATCCGTTCGACGATCCCGGCATCGACCATGCCGACCACCGTGGCGCGCGGCACCACCTGTGTCAACGCCCCGGGATCCGGCCGCTCCGGCACCGACGGACGAGATGGTGCTACAGTGCCATCAGCACTTGTGTACGCCTGCTTCAAGGCGCCGGTGCAGATTTCCTCTCCTCCCGCTGGTCCGCCCGTCGATTTCCGACCGGCGCGCAGCGTCTTCTTCGCACCACCTTCTTCGCGGCATGTCTCGCCGTACCGCTCTCCGTACCGCGTTCGTCAGCGATTCGCGGTTCGCGGTTCGCGGTTCGAGAAGTGACGCGTTCCGCCGTGCAGGGCGTGAAGTCACCCCCCTGCCGCGGCCCCCTCCCCCACCGCACGACCGATCCGAGAACTTCCCTCCGTCCGCGAAAGGACACCCACCATGACCACCACACTCGAACGCCCGCCCACTCCCGTCACGGACCAGGAGCAGGCCACCGGCGTACTCGACCTCACCTCCAACGGGCAGGGCCACCTGCGCGCCGAGAACCTGCTCCCCGGAGCAGCCGACCTCCAGGTCTCCGCCTCCCTGATCCGCCGGTACGGCCTGCGCAAGGGCGACCGCGTCGAAGGACTGCGCGGCCGGCAGCGCGCCCTCACCGAGATCCGGCGGATCAACGGCCGTCCCGCCGACGAGGCGCGCGGCCGTCCGCACTTCCGTGACCTGACCCCGCTGCACCCGCGCGAGCGGCTGCGGCTCGAACACCCCGCGGGCGGTCTGACCACCCGCCTCGTCGACCTGGTCGCGCCCATCGGCAAGGGCCAGCGCGGCCTGATCGTCGCCCCGCCCAGGACCGGCAAGACCGTGCTGCTCCAGCAGCTGGCCGCGGCCGTGGCCGGCAACCACCCCGAAGCCCATCTGATGGTGGTGCTCCTGGACGAGCGTCCCGAGGAAGTGACCGACATGCGCCGGTCCGTCCGCGGCGAGGTGTTCGCCTCCACCTTCGACCAGAGCCCCAAGCAGCACATCGCGCTGGCCGAGCTGGCCGTCGAGCGGGCCAAGCGGCTCGTCGAGGCGGGCCAGGACGTCGTCATCCTGCTCGACTCGCTCACCCGGCTGTGCCGGGCCCACAACAACGCCGCCGCCGCGGGTGGCCGCACCCTCAGCGGCGGTGTCGACGCGGCCTCGCTCCAGGGGCCCAAGCGGCTCTTCGGCGCCGCGCGGCTCGCCGAGGAGGGCGGCTCGCTCACCATCATCGCCACGGCCCTCGTGGAGACCGGCTCCCGCGCCGACGACTACTACTTCGAGGAGCTCAAGAGCACCGGCAACATGGAGCTCCGGCTGGACCGCACCCTCGCGTCCCGCCGTGTCTTCCCCGCCGTCGACATCACCCCGTCCGGCACCCGCCGCGAGGAACTCCTCGTCCCAGCAGGCGAATTGACGGCCGTACGAGGTCTGCGGCGCGCCCTGCACTCCCGCGGTGACGGCCAGGCCGGCCTGGAGACCCTGTTGGAGCGGATGCGGCAGAGCCCGGACAACGCGACCTTCCTCAGGCAGGTCCAGCAGACGGTGCCGGGCAGTCAGTAAAGGGCCGGCCAGCGGCGAGTACCTGTGCCGCACGCCGGCGTCCACTGCGGCATCCGGGTGTTCGACAGCCCCGTTCGGCCGAGGCGGTTCGCCTCGCGACCTGCGCGTTCCTACGTTTGCGGTATGACCATCGGACTCCCCGCCCGCACGGCCGTCTCCTGCTCCGCCCTCTGCGTCCTCGGAGCGCTGGCCTTCGTGCCGGCACCGGTCGCGGCGGCGGCCCTCGGCGGGGCGCACCCGACCGTCGCCGGGCCCCGTGCCGTTTCGGGCGGCGCGCACACCGGGCCCGCGCGGAGCACCGCCCATCCCCCTCCCGCGGCGCCTCTCGCCTCGTCCTCGCCGCCCGCGCCGTCCTCGTCGTCCCCGCCGCTTCCGACCCTGGACCGTCCCGGGACGCAGGTCCGGCCCCGGGCTGGAGCGCCCGGCGTGCCGCGGGAGCTGTCCGCCCGGTCCTGGCTGGTGGCCGACGCCGACACCGGCGACGTCCTCGCGGCACACAACGCGCACCTCGCGCTGCCGCCCGCGTCCACGTTGAAGACGCTCTTCGCGGTGACCGTGCTCCCGGTGCTGCCCTCGGCGGTCCGGCACACCGTCACCGAGGCGGATCTGGCCGGCATCGGCCCCGGCAGCAGCCTGGTCGGGGTCCGCGCGGGACGTACCTACCGGGCGTCCGACCTGTGGCGGGGCGTCTTCCTCAACTCCGGCAACGACGCCGTCCACGTACTCGCCGCGATGAACGGCGGCTGGCGCGCGACGGCCGCCCAGATGCAGGCCAAGGCCCGATCCCTGGGGGCCCGCGACACCCGGGTCGCCTCGCCCGACGGCTACGACATGCCCGGGCAGGTGTCGTCCGCGTACGACCTGGCCGTCTTCGGACGCGCGGGCCTGCGCAACACGGACTTCGTCCGCTACTGCGCCACCGTTCGCGCGAAGTTCCCCGGCGACGGCTGGGCGTACGAGATCCAGAACACCAACCGGCTGCTCTCCGGTGCCGACGGGGTCGCGCCCTATCCGGGGCTCATCGGCATCAAGAACGGGTCCACCTCCCAGGCGGGCAGCACGCTCGTTGCCGCCGCGCGCCGGGGCGGGCACACCCTCGTCGTCACCGTGATGGCCCCTCAGGAGGGCGGCCGGTTCGCCGTGTACGAGGAGGCCCGCTCCCTGCTCGACTGGGGTTTCGGCGCCACCGGCCGGGTCGATCCGGTGGGCTCGCTGCTGCCTCGTCCCGTGTCACATGCCACGGCGGGTCCGGCGGCCGGGGCACGGCCCGGTCCCGGTCCGACGGCAGGTCCGGCTGCCGGGCCGGGGACGCCCGCCGGTTCGGCCGCCGGCGGCTCCGACCGTTTCGGCGGCTCCGGCGGCTCCGGCGGCGGACTGGCCACGGCGGGGACGCTCGCGGGCGCGGCCCTTCTCGGCGCGGGTGCCGTGGCACTGGCCCTGCGCCTGCACGGCCGGCGCTCCACCGCCCGGCGCTGACCGACGGGCGGCCCGAGCCCGGGCGGCTGTCCGGGTGACCCGGCGGGTGGCTGTGCGGGTAGCTGTGCGGGTGACCGCTCAGAAGACCGACAGGCCGGTGATGGTGGTGAAGCGGTCCAGGGCGGTGACTCCCGCCACCGAGTTGCCGTGTCCGTCCAGGCCGGGGCTCCACACACAGAGCGTGCAGCGGCCGGGGACGACGGCGATGACACCGCCGCCGACTCCGCTCTTGCCTGGCAGGCCCACGCGGTAGGCGAACTCGCCCGCCGCGTCGTACGTGCCGCAGGTGAGCATGACCGCGTTGACCTCCTTGGCCTGGCTCATCGTCAGCAGGCGGGTGCCGTCGGCGCGGATGCCGTGACGGGCGAGGAAGCCGGTGGCCAGGGCCAGGTCGGCGCAGGACGCCTCGATGGAGCACTGCCGGAAGTACTCGTCGAGCAGCACCGGCACCGGGTTGCCGATGTTCCCGTAGGACGCCATGAAGTGGCCCAGCGCGGCGTTGCGGTCGCCGTGGGCGGACTCGGAGGCGGCCACGTCCTCGTTGATGGCGAGATTCTCGTTGCCGCTCTCCGCGCGCAGGAAGTCGAGGAGGGTGCCCGCCGCCTCGCCGGTCTGGGTGTGGAGGCGGTCGGTGACGACGAGCGCGCCCGCGTTGATGAAGGGATTGCGGGGGATGCCGTTCTCGTACTCCAGCTGGACGAGCGAGTTGAACGGGTTGCCGGAGGGCTCGCGGCCGACGTGTTCCCAGAGCTCGTCGGCCTCGTGGGCCAGGTCCAGGGCGAGGGTGAAGACCTTGGTGAGGGACTGGGTCGAGAAGGGCCGGCGCCAGTCCCCGACGCCGTACACCGTGCCGTCCAGCTCGGCCACGGCCATACCGAACCGCCGGGGGTCGCAGGCCGCGAGTGCCGGAATGTAGTCGGCGGGGTGGCCGCGCTCCGGCATCTTGTCGATCTCGGCGGCGATACGGTCCAGGACGGGCTGAAAGGTCGGCGGCGAACTCATGATCACATTCTGCCGCCCCGGCGGGGCGGGGGCGCGAGTCGTGACCGAGTCCGGACCGGTCGGGGCCGGCCGCCGGTTCACAGCGGGTCCGGGTCGTTCCCGGCCGCCCCTGCGGCGTGCCCCGCCAGCACCTCCGGTCGCAGCACCGCCGCCAGGCGGTCCGGCGGGAGCAGGCCCTTTTCCAGGACCAGTTCCGCCACGCCCCGGCCCGTCGCGAGAGCTTCCCGCGCGATGTCCGTCGCGGCCGAGTAGCCGATGTGGGGGTTGAGCGCGGTCACCAGTCCGATCGAGTTCTCGACCGTCGCCCGCAGCGCCTCGGTGTTCGCGGTGATCCCGACGACACACCGCTCCGCGAGCGTCAGACAGGCCGCACGCAGATGCGTGATGCTCTCGGACAAGGAGTGCAGGATGATCGGCTCGAACGCGTTCAGCTGGAGCTGCCCGGCCTCCGCCGCCATCGTGATGGTGACGTCGTTGCCGATCACCTCGAAGGCGACCTGGTTGACCACCTCCGGAATCACCGGGTTCACCTTGCCGGGCATGATGCTCGAACCGGCCTGCACGGGCGGCAGGTTGATCTCGTTCAGCCCGGCCCGCGGTCCCGACGACAGCAATCGCAGGTCGTTGCAGACCTTGGAGAGCTTCACCGCGATCCGCTTCAGCACCCCGGACATCTGGACGAACGCCCCGCAGTCCTGGGTCGCCTCGACCAGGTTCGCCGCGGTCACCAGCGGCAGCCCGGTGATGTCCGCGAGGTGCCTGCGGGCCGCCTCCGCGTATCCGGGGGGCGCGTTGAGCCCGGTCCCGATCGCCGTCGCGCCCAGATTGATCTCGTGGACCAGCTCGACGGCCTCCGCGAGCCGGCTGCGGTCCTCGTCCAGCATCACCGCGTACGCCGAGAACTCCTGCCCGAGCGTCATCGGCACGGCGTCCTGCAGCTGCGTACGCCCCATCTTCAGCACGTCGCGGAACTCGACCGCCTTGCCCGCGAAGGCGTCCTCCAGGACGGACATCGCGTCCAGGAGTCCCCGCACCGCGAACACCGTGGCGACCTTGACGGCCGTCGGGTAGACGTCGTTGGTCGACTGCCCGAGGTTGACGTGCTCGTTCGGGTGCAGGAACACGTACTCGCCCTTGGCGTGACCGAGCAGTTCGAGCGCGCGGTTGGCGACCACCTCGTTGGCGTTCATGTTCGTCGAGGTGCCGGCCCCGCCCTGGATGACGTCGACGACGAACTGGTCGTGCAGTTTCCCCCGCCGTATCTCCCGGCAGGCCTCGACGATCGCGCCCGCCTTCACGGGCTCCAGCAGGCCGAGTTCCTCGTTGGCGAGGGCGGCGGCCTCCTTGACCGCGGCGAGCGCCTCGATCAGGTGCGGGTACGCGGAGATCGGCATGCCCGTGATGGGGAAGTTCTCCCTGGCTCGCAGGGAGTGGACCCCCCAGTACGCCTCGGCGGGTACGTCACGGTCGCCGAGCAGGTCGTGCTCACTGCGGACGTTCATGTCGGTGCGGTTCTTCTTTCGGCGGATCGTCCCGACAGTGCGCCGGGAGTTCTGTCGGGAGTTGGTGGTGGGGCCGGGCGGGCCGTCCGGGTGGGCCGGTCAGGCGGGCCGGCCCGACAGTGGCGTCGGCGGCGGCTCCGTCAGCGGGTCGAGTGTGCGGGTCGGGCGGATGTGGCCCACCACCGCGCCGCCTCCGAGGAGCGGCGCGCCGGCGAACTCGGTGAGCGCCGCCGGGTCGACGCCGGCCCGGGCGAGGGCCGCCGCGGTGACCGGTACGCGTGCGCGGTCGGCGCCGTCGGCGATCTTCACGGCGACGGCGCGGCCGTCCGGCAGCGCCGCGACCTGCACCCCTTCGAAACCGTCCTTGGTGAGCAGCCCCGGTACGGCGCGCATCAGCGCGGCGACGTCCCGGCCGGAGCCGGACGCCATCTCGGCGTGCTCGCGCATCGCGTCGGCCACCCGCGCCTCGGGCGTGCCGGGCGGCGCGGTCGTGATCCGGGCGGCGGCGCGGGCGAGGCCGTGCAGCGAGACGGCGAACAGCGGGGCACCGCAGCCGTCGACGGTGACCTGGGCGACGGACTGCCCGGTCAGGTCCTCGACGATCTCCTCGATCGCCTGCTGGAGGGGGTGCGCGGGGTCGAGGTAGTCGTCGAGCGACCAGCCGTTGAGCCGTGCCGTGTAGAGCATCGCGGCATGCTTGCCCGAGCAGTTCTGGGCGAGCCTCGACGGCAGCCGACCCGCGCGGATCCAGTCCTCCCGGACGACCGGGTCGAAGGGCAGGTCGGGGACGTTGCGCAGATCGTCCTCCGTCAGCCCCGCGAGCTCCAGGATCCGCCGCGTACCCGCGAGGTGGCGTTCCTCGCCGGAGTGGCTGGCCGCGGTCAGCGAGAGCAGCTCGCCGTCGAGCGGCAGCCCGGCCCGCACCATCGCCACGGCCTGGACGGGTTTGAGCGCGGAGCGCGGGTAGAAGGCCGCCTCGATGTCGCCGATCTGCAGGTCCACGCTCCCGTCGGCGGCCAGCACGACCACCGAGCCGTAGTGGATGCCTTCGATGACACCGCCGCGTACGAGATGGGCCACGGGCGCGTGCAGCGGTTCCCGGACGGAGGGCGCCGCGCCGAGCGAACTCCCGCAGCCGGCGAGTATCTCGGTGCTCATGCGTCCACCCGGCCGTTGCGCAGCGCGGTGACCCGGGCACGTACTCCGTACCAGCCCGCCACCAGCGCGGCCACGATCAGCGGGAGGCACAGGACCGTCGTACGGCCCGCTCCCCCGTCCGCGTACATCAGGACCAGGACGGAGGCGAGGAAGAGGAGGGTGACTAGTTCGGTCCAGGGCGAGCCCGGGAGCCGGTAGTCCGGGCGGTCAACCTCGCCCTCCTGCGACTTCCGCCAGAACTGCAGATGACAGATCATGATCATGCCCCAGGTGGCGAGGATGCCGAGCGCGGCGAAGTTGAGGACGATCTCGAAGGCGTCGGCCGGCACGACGAAGTTGAGCCCGACACCGAGCACGCAGATACCGCTGGTCAGGAGGATTCCGCCGTACGGGACCTGGCTGCGGCTCATCACGGAGGTGAATTTGGGCGCCGAGCCGGCCATCGACATGGAGCGCAGGATGCGGCCGGTCGAGTACAGGCCGGAGTTGAGGCTGGACATGGCGGCGGTCATCACGACCAGGTTCATCACGCCGCCCGCGGCCGGGATGCCGATGTTGGACAGCACGGTCACGAACGGGCTCTCCCCGGCGGTGTACTTGTTCCAGGGCAGCAGCATGGACAGCAGGAGCACCGAGCCCACGTAGAAGAGGCCGACGCGCCACATGATCGAGTTGATCGCCTTCGGCAGGATCTTCTCGGGGTTCTCCGTCTCGCCCGCCGCGACGCCGACCAGCTCGACGGAGGCGTACGCGAAGACGACACCCTGGATGATCAGCAGCATCGGCAGCAGACCGCTCGGGAAGAGACCGCCGTTGTCGCTGATGAGGGAGGGGCCGGGGGTGGCTCCGTCGACGGGATGCTGGGTGACCAGGACGAAGATCCCGATCAGCATGAAGGTGACGAGCGCGCCGACCTTGACGATGGCGAACCAGAACTCCAGCTCGCCGAAGATCTTCACGGAGATGAGGTTCACGGTGAGCACGACCGCGAGCGCGATCAGGGCGATCACCCACTGCGGGATGTCGGAGAACATGCCCCAGTAGTGGGTGTAGGTGGCGACCGCGGTGATGTCGGCGACTCCGGTGGTCGCCCAGTTCAGGAAGTACATCCAGCCCGCGGTGTAGGCGCCCTTCTCGCCGAGGAACTCCCGGGCGTAGGACACGAAGGCGCCGGAGGAGGGCCGGTACAGGACGAGTTCGCCGAGGGCGCGGACGACGAGGAAGGCGAAGATCCCGCAGACGGCGTACGCGATGAAGAGGGACGGGCCCGCGTCGGCGAGCCGGCCGCCCGCGCCGAGGAAGAGGCCGGTGCCGATGGCCCCGCCGATGGCGATCATGTTGACGTGCCGGGACTTCAGGGACTTGCTGTACCCCGCGTCACCTGCGTCGACATGACCGCTCGCCCTCCTCTTCGTCTGCGTCGGCCGCGTCTGTTCTTCGTGCTCTTCGAGGGACTGCTCGCTCACGCGTGTGTTCCGCCTTCTGTGGGGGTGCCCGCGGGGTCGGTGCGCTCGGGGCGCACGATCGCGGTGAGGGTCGTCCCGACGCGGTCGAGGTGGTGCGCCATGGCGTCGGTCGCGTCGGCCGCGCTGCCGTCGACGAGGGCCTCGACGATGGCGCGGTGTTCACGGTTGGACTGTTCGCGACGGCCGCCGAGTTCGGTGAGGAACGCCGACTGACGGGCCAGCGCGTCCCGGATCTCCTCGATCACGCGGCGGAAGACCGGGTTCTGGGCGGCCTGGGCCACGGCGAGGTGGAAGAGCGTGTCCATGGCGACCCACGCGGTGGTGTCCCGCTCGCGCTCCATCCGGTCGAGCAGGTGGGCCAGGTGGTCGAGGTCCTCGGGGGTCCGGCGGACCGCCGCGTATCCGGCCACCGGGATCTCGACGTGCCGGCGGACCTCCATCAGGTCGCTGGCCGTGTAGTCGCCGAAGGTGGGGTCCTCGACGGGGCCCGCCGACACGACGAACGTGCCCTTGCCGGTCCGTGACACGGTGAGCCCCATGGTCTGCAGGGCGCGCAGGGCCTCCCGCAGCACGGGCCTGCTGACCTCCAGCCGCCGGCACAGCTCCGCCTCGGAGGGCAGCTTGTCCCCCACGGCGTACTCACCGCCTTCGATGGCACCGCGAAGATGCCCGAGCACGGCTTCCATGGCGCTGATACGCCTCGGCACGGAGCCGCCAGCTGTCTGGCTGTCTGACAGGTTCACGGGGGTGATCCTGCGGGGCGCGGAAGGCGACTGTCAAGGTCGCCGGTTCGGAGCCGGGTCCGGACGGCGGGCGAGGTACGGCCTCGGGGATCCGTCAGACAGACCCTAGTGCTGGATTCCTCAAAGAAGGTACACATAGCGGCGTCGTAGAGAGCGGGTTGGTGGTGCCGCTCTGCCCCAAACCCAGGGACGTGCACGGGAGTTGAGTTGGTCGGTTGCGAGGGTCGTGGCCTGGGCGATGTCGTCGGGGTTGGCGAACGACCGGCCGGCGAGGGCGGCCTTGCGGAAGATGCGCCACCAGCCTTCCTGGAGGTTGAGCCAGCACGCGCCGACGGGGATGAAAGAGTGGTGGATGCGGGGATGTTCCTCGAGCCAGGTCCGGGTGGACAGGCTGTTGTGGCTGGACAAGTTGTCGGTGACGATCCAGATCTCCCCGGTCGGGTTGGCGTCCTCGACCTGTTGCAGAAACCGCTGGTAGAAGACGCTGTTACGGGAGGAAGCGGTCATGGTGATCTGCTGGCCGTCCCGGACGCGTAAAGCCCCGTAGACCCAGGTTTTCTCGGGCCCACGGCTGTAATCGAGCTCGGCTTTGATCCGGCGTCCGTCGGGTGACCAGGCGGGTGCGGGCGGGAAGGTCCGGGGGATCACTGGCCCCAGCTCGTCGGCGCAGATCACCGTCGCGTCGTCGGGCGGTGGGTGTAGAGGCCGATGATCCTTGTCCTTTTGGGACGAAGTCCGGGTCCTTCGACCGCATCCAGGACCGGGTGCGGCGCCAGCGCACGCCCTCGGCGAGCAGGATACGGCGCACCTGTGAGCGGCCTACCTCGATCCTCTCGGCCCGCGCGGCCGCGGCCAGAGAATCCAGTGTCCACTCGGCCGGCCCGGACTCGTCGAAGGCCCACAGTTCTCCGACGGGTTCCCACCGCAGTCGCCCCGGCGGCACGGTCTTGACCAGGGAGATGATCCGGGATCGTTCCTGCTCGGTGATGCGTCGTCTGCGGCCCTGCCCGCCCAGATCATCGAGTCCCTGCAGGCCCGATCGGTTGAAGCGGTGCAGCCAGCAGCGGACCGTTTTCTGGCTGCAGTCCAGCTCCACGGCGATCGCCGGCACCCGCAGCCCCGACCAGCTCAGCTCGATCATCCGGGCCCGCATCACCGCATCCCGCGGAGCCTTCCGTGCCCGTGACAGGCGCCGGACGACGGCCCGTTCGTCCTCGTCACGCTCCGGTCGTGCCCATAAAACCATCGCCCAGCACCCGCCCCCGAGCACCCTCAACTACCCCGCCACCAGGACATATACCCAGTGAAAGAGGAATCCAGCACTAGTAGTACTTCGTTAGGTTCTTGTCCTGGTTCTGCCGGTTTTGAGGGGGCGATGGCAGGTGGTGCATGTGCCGGTCCAGCACCTCAGCAGGTCTTGGAGTGCGTCGAGGGTCTGGTAGAGGCTCGGGCTGGTGCCTCGGCTTTTGGGTCGAGCCTGCGAAGGGTGAGGAAAGCCTGGGCAGCGGTGACGAGGGTGACGTGGTGGTGCCAGCCGCGCCAGGTGCGGCCCTCGAAGTGGTCCAGGCCCAACCCGTGCTTGAGCTCGCGGTAGTCGTGCTCGATCCGCCAGCGCATCTTCGCCCACCGCACCAGGTCAGCTGCCGGAGTGGCGGCAGGCAGGTTCGATATCCAGTAGTCCGTCGGGGCGTCCTGGCCGTGCGGCCATTCGACCAGAAGGGTCTGGGTGGGCAGGACACCGTCCCACCGGTTGCGGCCGCCGCCCGCTTCCTGAGCGGCCGCCAGGGACTGCTTGCCCGCGGGCCGCACCGTCAGCACCGTGAACCGCGAGGTCATCGCGCCCTTGGTGCCCTGCCGCCAGGTCACCTCGGTGAACTGTTCGGCACCCACCTCCGCCGCGAGGGCGCGGACGGCTCGCGGCGGAGTGCGATAGCGGGCAAGAGGAGGCGGCCCGAGCCCGCCGTAAGCGGGCCGGTGCGGCTCGGCATCCTCCGGGTGAGCGACTTTGCCTTGTGTGCGCGACACAGGATGGTCTCCCTGTTCCCGGAGACTGATCCGTAGCATGGACGCCGTAGCCGGCGCCAGCGACCACGACGGGCGCCTTCAGTTGCCACTGGGCGAGTGTGTCCAGGAGGCCGGAGCGCCAGACGCCACTTCTCCTGGTGCACCACCTCGGGGCACGCCCGCTCTGCGGCACCGGTCCGGCCTGTCCGTCCACTCCCGCGGCAGATACAGCTGCTATTCCAATGGGCACGAGGCGGTGTCGGTGGCCGCATGGACACTGACCGCGACCTGGCAGTTCGCCCGTTTACCGACCGCTCCGCAATACTGGCGGGCCACCCCGACCGACGCCTTGCCGCACCGGGGAACGACACGTCGTCGACCACCTTACTTCACCTCAGGCTTCACCACCTGGACCAGACGCTCGGCAATCCGCCGTCGCACCGGCGTCCATTCCCACGGGGACTGGCTGACGAACTGCTGCAGCGCCTGCATGTTGCCGTCCGCAGCCGCTCGGCCATCGGCTGGATCGACTTGCGCCGGCTGTCCAGCATCAGCCCCTGCAGATAGCACTCGCCCCACCGCTGCTGATCCTTGCGCGGCACTGAAGCGAACGCGTTCTCCACGAAGAGCGCCAACCCAGCCCGCAATCGGTTCACTTCATGCGTATCCACACACACCCAACATGCTCTTGATCAGCGAAAACGCATAGAGCTAAACGGCACTACCAGTGCCGGATTCCTCTTCACCGCAGGTGAGTGTCCTGGTGGCGGGGTAGCTGGAGGTGCTCGGGGCGGGTGCTGGGCGATGGTTTTAAGGGCACGACCGAGCGTGACGAGGACGAACGGCCGTCGTCCGCGCCTGTCACGGGCACGGAAGGCTCCGCGGGATGCGGTGATGCGGGCCCGAATGATTTGCCGGAGCTGGTCGTGGGCGCTGCGGGTGCCGCGATCGCCGTGGAGCTGGACTGCAGCCAGAAAACGGTCCGCTGCTGGCTGCACCGCTTCAACCGATCGGCCTGCAGGGACTCGATGATCTGGCGGGCAGGGCCGCAGACGACGCATCACCGAGCAGGAACGATCCCGATCATCTCCTGGTCAAGACCGTGCCGCCGGGCGACTGCGGTGGGAACCCGTCGCAGAACTGTGGGCCTTCGACGAGTCCGGGCCGGCCGAGTGGACACTGGATTCTCTGGCCGCGGCCGCGCGGGCCGAGAGGATCGAGGTAGGCCGCCTACAGGTGCGCCGTATCCTGTTTCGCCGAGGGCGTGCGCTGGCGCCGCACCCGGTCCTGGACGCGGTCGAAGGACCCGGACTTCGTCCCAAAAGGACAAGGATCATCGGCCTCTACACCCACCCGCCCGACGACGCGACGGTGATCTGCGCCGACGAGCTGGGGCCAGTGATCCCCCGGACCTTCCCGCCCGCACCCGCCTGGTCACCCGACGGACGCCGGATCAAAGCCGAGCTCGATTACAGCCGTGGGCCCGAGAAAACCTGGGTCTACGGGGCTTTACGCGTCCGGGACGGCCAGCAGATCACCATGACCGCTTCCTCCCGTAACAGCGTCTTCTACCAGCGGTTTCTGCAACAGGTCGAGGACGCCAACCCGACCGGGGAGATCTGGATCGTCACCGACAACTTGTCCAGCCACAACAGCCTGTCCACCCGGACCTGGCTCGAGGAACATCCCCGCATCCACCACTCTTTCATCCCCGTCGGCGCGTGCTGGCTCAACCTCCAGGAAGGCTGGTGGCGCATCTTCCGCAAGGCCGCCCTCGCCGGCCGGTCGTTCGCCAACCCCGACGACATCGCCCAGGCCACGACCCTCGCAACCGACCAACTCAACTCCCGTGCACGTCCCTGGGTTTGGGGCAGAGCGGCACCACCAACCCGCTCTCTACGACGCCGCTATGTGTACCTTCTTTGAGGAATCCAGCACTAGGCCCAGATCGACCCGGCCACCGCGACCCCCACGAAAGCCGCCCCGAGCCCCGCGGTCACGCTCGCGACCACGTTGGCGGCGGCGTGGAGACGAGCGCCGCTCTCGGCCAGCCGCAGCGTCTCGTACGAGAACGTCGAGTACGTGGTGAGCGCCCCGCACAGGCCCGTACCGAGGAGGAGCTGGAGGTGCGAGGAGACCGCTCCAGCCGTGGCCGCGCCGGTGAGGGTGCCCAGGACCAGGCAGCCGACGACGTTCGCGGTGAAGGTGCCCCAGGGGAAGGCCGAGTCGTGCCGGGACTGCACCGCGCGGTCGGTGAGGTAACGCAGGGGCGCGCCGACCATGCCGCCGACGATCACCAGCAGCCAGCTCATGAGGTCCCCCGTCCCGCGTTCCACCGGGCCCACACCAGGCGCGTCGAGGCCACGGCCGTCCAGACCGCCGCGAGGGCCGCGACGAACGTGGCCGCGAGGTAGGCGAGGGCGGTCCGGGGGTGGCCCTCGGCCATCAGCCGCTGGATGTCGACGGCATAGGTCGAGAAGGTGGTGAAACCGCCCAGCACCCCGGTGCCGAAGAAGGGGCGGACCAGCCGGTGAGGCACCCACACCTCGGTGATCAGAACCATGAGGACGCCCATCGCGAAGCATCCGGCGGCATTGACCCAGAACGTGGTCCACGGGAAGCCGCCGGGCTGCGCGGGCCAGAGCAGCGCCGCCCCGTAGCGCGCCGACGCGCCGGCCGCGCCGCCCATCGCGACCACCGCCACGGCCGGCCCCTGCCCACGCCAGACGGACGCGCGCCGGGCGGGCGCACCGGGTGACGCCGTTTCGTCCAGCGTCTTCGGCCGGGGGCTGGTCATGGGCGGTGTCTCCTGATCTCGGACCAGAGGTCAGGCTAACCGCCGGCACCGGTCAGGCGGCGCCCGGCGCCTTCTCGGCGATGGCGTCGAAGCGGGCCGCCATCGCCGCCTGGAGCGCCTGGGCGGCCGACAGGGGCCGGACCATGACGGTGAGGTCGTCGATACGGCCGTCCTCGCCGAAGTGCAGGATGTCGCAGCCCTGCAGGGCCCGGTCCCCCACTCGCGCCTCGAAGACGAGGACGAGGTCACGGCCGCCGGGGTCCGCGATCTCCCGGACGTAGTGGAAGTCCTCGAACACCTCGATGACGGCGCCCAGGATCGCGGAGGTGATCGCCTTTCCGGCGTACGGCTTGAAGACCACCGGGCTGGTGAACACGACGTCCTCGGAGAGCAGGTCGACGACGGCCGCGTGGTCGCCGTCCTCGACCGCCTTGCGGAAGGGGTGCGTCATCCTCCACCTCTCAACTTTCTCTTGTCTCACCTGATACCGCTATCGACACCGACACCGATACTCAATATATTGAATAAGTGTGTTGGACAGTACTCCGCGGTCGTGTCGGTCCGCAACGGGTCCACGGGGTACGCGGGCGGCCCGGCAAGGTGGGAAGGAACCACCGAACCGGAGGTGCTGCCGTGTACTACCCGCTGACCGTCCGTGACTTCCTGGACCGCGCGGCCCATGTCTACCCGGACCGCGTCGGCGTCGGCTCGGACGGGGAGGTGCTGACCGCGTCCAACCACAACCTCGACGACGAGGGGTACTTGGTGATCTCCGACCGCAAGGCCGAGGAGTTGACGGCCCACTGCCGTACGCGGCTCGCCGGTTTCACGACACCCGAACGGATCGACTTCGTGGCGGCGCTGCCGCGCACGGCCACCGGGAAGCTGCAGAAGTTCAAGCTGCGGGAGCCGTTCCGGCGGGAGTGACGACAGCCCCACGGGGTGGCGACGGATGTCCGTCGCCACCCCACCCGCCTGTGGTGGCGAGTCATGTGCGGGCGGTCAGCGGTGGCTGAACCACGCCATCGCGGGCAGCGCCCTGTCGTCGTAGCCGAACAGGGCCTGGTTCTCCCAGCCGTTGCCGGACGAGGGGTCCGTCGGGTCCCAGCCGTTGCCGGTCACCGCGGTCCAGGTGGACTCCCAGTAGAAGACGCCGAGCCCGCGGCCGTTCGGGACGGCCTCCACGATGCTCGCGACATCCTTCATCCACCGGGTCTGGCCCGCCGGCGAGGCGGCGTAGCCGGGGACGAGTTCGCTCGCGAGGTCGATGATGTTCTCGGTCGCGTCCTCGCTGTCCAGCCGGAAGGGGTAGGCCGTCTCGGCGAGGTACACGGGCTTGCCGTAGCGGGACGCCGCGTCGTCCAGGGTCGTCTGGAAGTCGGCGAGCGTGCCGTGCCAGTAGCCGTAGTAGGACAGGCCGACGATGTCGAACTTCACGCCGTTGGACACCGCGTTGTCGAACCACCAGCGGGTGCCGGCCAGATCGCCGCCCTCGGCGAGGTGGATCGCCACGGTCGTACCGGAGCTGACCGCCTTGACCGCGTCGTAGCCCGAGTTGAGCAGTCCGGCGAGCTGCGGCCAGTTCGAGGTGGAGCCCTCGTTCCACAGCATGCCGCCGTTGATCTCGTTGCCGACCTGCACCATGTCGGCCGTGGTGCCCTGGGCCTTCAGGGCGTTCAGCACGTCGTACGTGTGGTGGTAGACGTCCGTCCTCAGCTGGCTGTACGAGTGTCCGGACCAGGCGGCCGGCTTGGCCTGGGCGCCCGGGTCGGCCCAGGTGTCCGAGTAGTGGAAGTCGACGAGGAGCTTCATGCCCTGTGCCTTGACGCGCTTGGCGACGGCGAGGACGTGCGTCTTGTCGTTGTAGCCGTCGGCGGGGTTCACCCAGACCTTGAGGCGGGCGTAGTTCTGCCCGGCGGACCTGAGGATGGCGAGGGCGTCACCGGGTGCGCCTGAACTGTTCTTGTAGACGCCGCCCTTGGCCTCGCTCTTGGCGAGTGACGACACGTCAGAACCCTTGACGGACAGGGCTGATGACCCGGACGCGAAGGTCAGGTCGTCCACGTTGATCCAGTTGCCCGCCCTGGCGTCGGAGGTGACGCTGATCGTGCACCGGTTGTTCGTCACCGCTACGGAGGTGACGATCCGGAGCCAGCCGCTGGACGACACGGGGATGTCGGTGCGCTGCTCCGCGCTGCCGCAGTTCTTGAGCGCGAGATAGGCGGAGTTCTGGCCGCCGCCCGAGCGCACCCACGCGGTGAGCTTGTAGGTGCCGTTGGTGAGGCCGGAGAGGTACTGGTAGGTCTCCACCTTGTAGGCGGCGGCCGAGTAGTGCGAGAGGCGGTAGCTGCCGCTGTGGCCGCCCGCCTCGGTGAAGGAGGCGGCGGTCTGGCCCGTGGCCGAGTGGGCCGTCCAGCCGGTCGGGGTGGCGGTGCCGGTGCTGTTCGCCTCGAAGCCGGGGTTGGTGAGGGGCGTGGCGGCGTTCGCGCTCTGCGCGGGGAGCAGGGTCAGGGCGAGGGTGGCTGCCAGGGGGAGGAGCAGGGTCTTGAGGGTGCGGCTGGTGCGTCTGGGATGGAACATCGTCGTCGTTGTCCCTTCGACGTGATGCGGACATGAACCCCGCGCGGCCGTGCGCAGACGGGAGCGAGCTGTTTCGCTGCTGCCCTACCCGTTCCCGCGGACATGCATAAGGCTGCCCCCTCGCCCCTGTTTCGCGAGTTCCCCGCCCCCAGGGGGTTTCAGGGGCGCGGGAACTGCGCAGCAGGGGGCGAGGGGCGCAGCCCATGCAGTGACGGGAAGGGTAGGGGCGGCGGGGGCGAAATCCGTGGGGTGGGTCAGTCGTCGAGGCGTACGACCCGCACCGCCCCCGCCGGCACCGCGAGCCTCCCCGCGACCCGCTCACCGGTCAGCAACTCAGCACCGTGCGCGTCGAGCGACACCTTGACCTCCGCCCCCGAGTGGTTCACCACGAAGAGGAACACCCCCGACTCCCCCACCCGCCGCACCACTTCGACATCGCGCGGCAGATCCGCCCGCGGAGCGATCCGCGCGTCGTCCGCCGCCCACCCGATCAGCGCGTCGAGCCCGTCGGCCCCGAGCCGCGTGGACACGTACCACGCGGACCCCGCGCCGAGCCGGTGCCGGGTGACCGCGGGATGCCCGGCGGCGAGCCCGTCGGCGTACGTCCACACGGTCTCGGCGCCGCGCGGCACGATGAACTCGCTCCACACGTCACCGGCGAGTTCGGAGCCGTCGGGACCGGTGAGGCGGACCACGTCGCCCGCGAGGAGCGGCGAGAACTCCTCGACGGTCAGGCCGAGCACGTCCCGCAGCGGGCCGGGGTACGCGCCGTCGTGCACGGCGTCGTGTTCGTCGACGATGCCGGAGAAGTAGGAGACGACGAGCGTGCCGCCGCCCTCGACATACCGCCGGAGGTTCTGTCCGGCGGCCTCGGTCATCAGGTAGAGCGCCGGGACCACGGCCAGGGGGTAGGCCGACAGGTCGGCCTCCGGGTGGGCGAAGTCGACGGTGAGGTGCCGGTCGTAGAGGGCCTCGTAGAAGGCGTCGGCGCGCTCGCGCGGGTCGTGGTCCTCACTCGGCCGCCAGGCGAGGTTCTGCGCCCACCAGGAGTGCCAGTCCCACAGGACGGCCGCCTCAGCGACCGTGCGGGTACCGCGCACAGCGCTCAACGCGTCGACGGCCGCGCCGAGTTCGACGACCTCGCGCCAGACACGTGAGTCGGTGCCCGCGTGCGGCAGCATCGACGAGTGGAACTTCTCCGCGCCGCGCCGTGACTGCCGCCACTGGAAGAACATCGCGCCTTCGGAGCCCCGGGCCACATGGGCGAGCGAGTTGCGCGCCATCTGGCCCGGCGCCTTGGCGGGGTTGCGGGTCTGCCAGTTGACGCCGGACGTCGAGTGTTCGAGCAGCAGCCAGGGGGCGCCGCCCGCCACGGAACGGGTCAGGTCGGCGGCCATCGCCAGGTTCACGTGCGTACGGCGGCCGTCGGTGATCAGGTAGTGGTCGTTGCTGACCAGGTCGACCTCGCGGCCCCAGGCCCAGTAGTCGACGGAGTCGCACTGGCTGAGGGCGGTCATGAAGTTCGTGGTGACGGGGATGCCGGGCGCCAGGCGGTGCAGGATGTCCCGCTCGGCCACGAAGTTCTCGCGCATGGTGGCGTCGGCGAACCGCTTGTAGTCGAGCGCCTGGCCCGGGTTGCCGACGGTCGGGGCCCGCCGGGGCGGGTTGATCTGGTCGAGGTCCGCGTACCGCTGGCCCCAGAAGGCCGTGCCCCAGGCCTCGTTGACCGCGTCGATCGCAGCGACCGCACCGTCCGGGCCGGCCGTGCCGTACGCCTCGGTGAGCCAGCGGCGGAAGTGCGCCGCGCAGTTCTCGCAGTAGCACGCCGAGACCGGCACCCCGTACTCGTTGTGGACGTGCCACAGGGCGAGCGCGGGATGTGCGGCGTACCGCTGCGCCAGCCGCTCGGTGATGTTCGCGGCGGCGGCGCGGTAGTGCGGGTTGCTGTGGCAGATGGCGCCGCGCGAGCCGAACTCGTACCGGGTGCCGTCGGCGGCCACCGGCAGCGCCTCGGGGTGTGCCCGGTAGAACCAGGCGGGCGGCGCGACCGTCGGCGTACCGAGGTCGACGCGTATCCCGTTCTCGTGCAGCAGGTCCAGCACCCGGTCGAGCCAGCCGAAGTCGTAGGTGCCCGGCGAGGGTTCGAGCAGCGCCCAGGAGAAGATCCCGACGCTGACCATCGTGACGCCGGCCTCGCGCATCAGCCGGACGTCCTCGGGCCAGACGGACTCCGGCCACTGCTCGGGGTTGTAGTCCCCACCGAAGGCGAGCCGTGCGAGGCCCTTGGGGGTGGTCTCCGGCTTGGACTCCGGTATGGACTCCGGCATGGATTGTCTCCCGGTAAATCGATCTCTTGGGAACGTGCACACACTGGTCCAGTGGCGCGAGGCCAAGATAACCGCAGAGCAACAACCATTGACAAGTGTCCGGGATGTTTCTCTACTGTGAACGCTCACAGAAGCATGGCAGGCCTCCGCAGCAGGCGGAGACCACGGTCAGGGAGATACATCCATGCCACACACGAAGCTGCGCCGCCTCGTGACCATCTCGGTCGCCGTCACCCTCGGTGCCACCGCGCTCGCCGCCTGCGGGTCCTCCGACGACGACAGCGAGGGGGACTCGGGGCCGGTCTCGCTGACGTACTGGTCCTGGACGCCGGGCATGGACAAGGTCGTCGACCTGTGGAACGACGGCCAGGGCAAGAAGGACCAGATCAAGGTCACGGTCAAGAAGCAGGCGTCCGGCGACGCACTGGTCACCAAGATCCTCACCGCGCACAAGGCCAAGAAGGCCCCGGACCTGGTCCAGGCCGAGTACCAGGCCCTGCCCACACTGGTCAGCAATGACGCGCTCGCCGACATAGCCGATGACGTGGACGGCGTGCAGGACAAGTTCGCCGAGGGCGTCTGGCAGCAGACCACGCTGGGCTCGGACGCGGTGTACGCGATCCCGCAGGACTCCGGGCCGATGATGTTCTACTACCGCCAGGACCTCTTCAAGAAGTACGGCCTCGAAGTCCCCACGACGTGGGAGGAGTTCGCCGAGACCGCCCGCGCGCTGAAGAAGAAGGCGCCCGGGACGGACCTGACCACGTTCTCCGCCAACGACTCCGGGCTGTTCGCCGGTCTCGCACAGCAGGCCGGCGCCAAGTGGTGGACCACCGAGGGCGACAAGTGGAAGGTCGGCATCGACGACGCGGCCTCGCGGAAGGTCGCCGACTTCTGGGGCGGTCTCGTCAAGGAGGGCGCGATCGACAACCAGCCGATGTACACCCCCGCCTGGAACAAGGCCCTGAACACCGGCAAGCAGATCGCCTGGGTGAGCGCGGTCTGGGCGCCCGGCACCCTGACCACCGCCGCGCCCGACACCAAGGGCAAGTGGGCGATGGCCCCGCTGCCGCAGTGGTCCGCCTCCGACGACGTCACCGGCAGCTGGGGCGGTTCGTCCACGGCCGTCACCACGGACTCCGGCCACAGGTCGGCCGCCGCGAAGTTCGCCACCTGGCTGAACACGGACCCCGAGGCGCTGACCGCGCTGGCCAAGGAGGGCGGCATCTACCCGGCCGCCACCACCGCGCAGACCAGTGACGCCTTCGCCGAGCCGCCGGCGTACTTCTCGAACCAGCCGGACTTCTACACGCGGGCAGCCGACATCGCGAAGACCACCGCCCCCTCTGCCTGGGGCCCGAACGTGAACGTCGCGTACACCACGTTCAACGACGCCTTCGGCAAGGCCGCCAAGAACAAGTCGGACTTCGGCGCGGCCCTGGCGCAGATGCAGGACGACACCGTCGCCGACCTCGAGAAGCAGGGCTTCGAGGTCGCGGAGTGACGAGCGCACGCCGGAACCGGAAGGCGTACGGGGTCAAGGGTGCCCCTTATGCCTTCCTCCTGCCCGCCACGATCCTGTTCGCCCTGTTCTTCGCGCTGCCCATAGGGTACGCGATCTGGCTCAGCCTGCACAAGGTGCAGGTCAAGGGCCTGGGCCTCGGTTCCGGAGCCCGGAAGGAGGTGTGGGCCGGCCTGGAGAACTACGCCGACGCCCTCACCGACTCCGAACTGCTCGCCGGAGCGCTGCGCGTGCTCGGGTACGGCGCCGTCGTCGTCCCGGTGATGCTGGGACTCGCGCTGCTCTTCGCGCTGATGCTCGACGCCGACCGGGTCCGTCTCGCCCCCGTCACCCGGCTCGCGATCTTCCTGCCGTACGCCATCCCCGGTGTCGTCGCAGCGATGCTCTGGGGCTTCCTCTATCTGCCGGACGTCAGCCCCTTCTACTTCGTCCTCGACCGGCTGGGCCTGCCGCAGCCGGACCTGCTGGACGGCGGACCGCTGTACCTCGCGCTGTCCAACATCGCGGTGTGGGGCGGCACCGGCTTCAACATGATCGTCATCTACACCTCGCTGCGGGCCATCCCGGCCGAGGTCCACGAGGCGGCGAAGCTGGACGGCGCCACCCCGCTGCAGACCGCGCTCAGGATCAAGATCCCGATGGTGGTGCCGTCGCTGGTGCTCACCTTCTTCTTCTCGATCATCGCGACGCTCCAGGTGTTCAGCGAGCCGACCACACTCAGGCCCCTCACCAACTCCGTCTCCACCACCTGGAGTCCGCTGATGAAGGTGTACCAGGACGCCTTCCGCAAGGGCGACATCCACTCCGCCGCGGCGACCGCGGTGATCATCGCGCTCGTCACGCTGGTCCTGTCCTTCGGCTTCCTGCGGGCCGCGAACTCCCGTACCAGGCAGGAGGCAGCACGATGAGTTCTCTCGCCGTCCGCAAGGCGGCGCCGGCCGCGGGCACGACGCCCGGCACCGCCCAGGGGCCGCCGCCGCGCCGCCGCCGCATCGCCCTCGTTCCGACGGTGACCCTGCTGATCGGCGCGCTCTACTGCCTGCTGCCGGTGGCCTGGGTGGTGATCGCGGCGACCAAGTCGGGCAGCGAACTGTTCTCGACGTTCACGTTCCTGCCGGGCACGGGCTTCACCCAGAACGTCTCCGACCTCAACGCCTACCGCGACGGCGTGTACTGGAAGTGGATGGCCAACTCCGCCCTCTACGCGGGGCTCGGCGCCTTCCTGTCGACGGCCGTCTCGGCGTTCAGCGGCTACGCCCTCGCCATCTACCGCTTCCGCGGGCGCGAGACCGTCTTCAACATCCTCCTCGCCGGCGTCCTGATGCCGCCCGTGATCCTCGCGATCCCGCAGTACCTCCTGATGGCCGAGGCCGACCTCACGGATTCGTACGCCTCCGTGCTGCTGCCGCTGGTCCTGTCCCCGTACGGCGTGTACCTCGCGCGGATCTACTCCGCGGCGGCCGTGCCCGCCGACATCGTCGAGGCGGGACGGATGGACGGCGCGAGCGAGCTGCGGATCTTCACCAGGATCGCGCTGCCGATGATGGTGCCCGGCCTGGTGACGGTCTTCCTGTTCCAGTTCGTGGCCGTGTGGAACAACTTCCTGCTGCCGTACATCATGCTCAGCGACGACGAGAAGTTCCCGATCACCCTCGGTCTGTTCACGCTCCTCGAACAGGGCTCCAACACTCCGGCCCTCTACACGCTGGTGATCACCGGCGCACTGCTCGCGGTGATCCCGCTCGTCGCGCTCTTCCTGGTCGTCCAGCGGTTCTGGAGTCTCGATCTGCTGTCGGGAGCCGTAAAGTCGTGACCATGAGCCAATCGGGGGGCCGGCGCCGACCGCCGACGATCCACGACGTCGCGCGCGAGGCCGGGGTCTCCAGGGGGACGGTGTCCCGTGTCCTGAACGGCGGGCACTATGTGAGCCCCGCCGCACAGGAAGCGGTCAACGCCGCCATCCGCAAAACGGGTTACGTCGTGAACCGGCACGCCCGCTCGCTGATCACCGGACGCTCGGACTCGATCGGCTTCCTGCTCACCGAACCGCAGGAGAGGTTCTTCGAGGACCCCAACTTCAACGTCCTGCTGCGCGGTTGTACGCAGGCACTGGCGGCCCACGACATCCCGTTGCTGCTGATGCTGGCGGGCACCGAGGACGAACGGCGCCGCATCACGCGGTACATCACGGCGGGCCATGTCGACGGCGTGCTGCTGGTGTCCAGCCACTCCGGTGACCCGGTGGCCGAGCAGCTGCGCGACGCCGGTGTCCCGCTCGTCATGTGCGGCAAGCCCATCGGCGTCGGCTCCAAGATCAGTTACGTGGCCGCGGACGACCGGGACGGCGCCCGGGACATGGTGCGCCATCTGGTGTCGCTCGGCCGGCGCCGGGTGGGCATGGTGACCGGTCCCCTCGACACCCCCGGCGGTGTCGAGCGCCTGGCGGGCTACCGCGAGGTGCTCACCGAGTCGGGCATCGACCTGGACGAACGCCTCGTCACGTCCGGCGACTACAGCCGGGCCGGCGGCGAGGCCGGTGCGGAGCTCCTTTTGGAGCGGGCGCCGGACATGGACGCCGTCTTCGTGGCCTCCGACCTGATGGCGCAGGGCGTGCTGAGCGCGCTGCACCGGGCGGGCCGGAGCGTCCCCGGCGATGTCGCCGTGGGCGGCTTCGACGACTCCTCGGCGGCGGTCGCGGCGAGCCCCCAACTCACCACGATCCGCCAGCCGTACGACCGGATCAGTTCCGAGATGGTGCGGGTGCTGCTCGCCCAGATCGGCGGCGAGGATCCGGCGGCGGTGATCCTGCCGACGGAGCTGGTCAAACGCCGGTCGACCTGAGGCGAGGGATCACCGACCGTCGGCGGACAGCAGGGTCCGTACGCCCTCGGCGGTCAGCAGCACGCTGTCCGGTGAGCCGGCGTCGATGGTCAGGGAGGGGTTCCTCTCGGGCCAGTACGCCGCGAGCGTGCCGAGCGGGACGAGGCGGTAGTGACGGACGCCCGGCAGGGAGTGGACCATACGGGCTTCCGAGGTGAAGACGAGCACGGTCCGCCCCGTCACGGGCAGGGTCAGCCGTATCGGGTCCCCGGCGTCGTCGTCGGAGCCGTACGACGGCATCAGTACGTCGGTTCCGGCGAGTGCCGCCCGGGCGCGACGGTCCCCCGCGTCGTGGGCCAGGACGCTCAGGGCCCGGAGGATCACGTCGGCGGTGTCGTCGTCGGTCGCGTCGATCATGGTCATGGTGCCGCGTTCCGTCCTCCCCGCGCGGCCTCCGGAGGCCTGATTGCCCGGAGATGGTCCGTCCGCGCGGAATGCACCTCTTCTACCCACTCATCCCGGCCCCATGCGACACACAAACAGATGCCCTGTACACTGAGTGACTGCGAAGGGGAGTAGTCCTGCGAACCGGTCGTCGACACACTGGAGCCCTCGGGTTCCCGGTGGCCGGGCCCGTGTGAAAACGGGTGGACGAGACCTTCGGCCAGGCATTTGTGTGCCCGCGATCCCGCGGCACACCCGACATGCCGGGCCGATCGGTTCTCCCGTCGCCCCGACCGAGGGCGCTTCGCGAAGATCCGGGGGCCCGGTCCCTACAGAAAGCCACCGGAATGCATCTCGACCCTCTGGCGATCCTCACCGCCTTCGGGCTGATCTTCCTCGCCGAGCTGCCGGACAAGACGATGTTCGCGTCGCTGGCCATGGGCACGCGCATGCGGCCCCTCTACGTGTGGTTCGGCACGTCCACCGCCTTCATCGTCCACGTGGCCATCGCGGTGGGCGCCGGAAGCCTCATCGGCCTGCTGCCCGACTGGACCGTCAAGTCGGTCTCGGCCGCACTCTTCGCGTTCGGCGCCTTCATGCTGCTGCGCGGTGGCGACGACGAGGACGAGGAGGATGCCGGCGGCCGTACCGTCACCGGCTTCTGGCCCGTCTACACGACCGCCTTCATGGCCGTCTTCATCAGCGAGTGGGGCGATCTGACACAGATCACGACCGCGAACCTCGCCGCCACGAACGGCATCGCGTCCGTGGCCGTCGGTTCGGCGGCGGCGCTCATGTCGGTCTCCGCGCTGGCGCTGCTGGCCGGGCGCTTCATCGCCAAGCGCGTCCCCCTCAAGACCGTGCAGCGCGTCGGCGGGATCTGCATGCTCGGTCTGGCCGTCTGGTCGGTGGTGGAGATCTTCGCGGGCTGACGGGGCACCGGCCGCCCCGCCCGTGACCGGTCAGGATCGGAGAAGCGGCCCGGCACCACCCGGTCGTAGCGTGGTGGCACCGACGGACGAACGACCGCCGGTGCCGTCACCACTCACGATCACGACTCGTGATTGCGAATGCGAATGCGATCACGAACTGCGATCACGAACTGCGATCACGACTGCGGAGGAGCCCGTCATGCCCGAAGGCCTCAAGACCCTCACCTACCCCGTCAAGGACCTCGCCCGCGCCAAGGCCCTCTTCGGCGCGCTCCTCGGAGTCGAGCCGTACGTGGACGAGGCGTACTACGTGGGTTTCCGGGCGCCGGGGCGGCCCGAGGTCGGGCTCGACCCGCACGGCCACGCCAAGGGGCTGACCGGGCCCGTCCCCTACTGGTACGTCGATGACATCACGGCGGGTCTGGCCGCTCTCGTCGGCGCCGGCGCCGAGGTGGTGCAGGACGTCCAGGACGTCGGCGGCGGCATGCTGATCGCCTCGGTGAAGGACGTCGACGGCAACGCCATCGGCCTGGTCCAGGAGGCATCCTGACCCTGGGCCGGTCAACCGTAGGCAACCGCACCAGTTGCATACGCAACAAGTGGTCTCTCCTCTGTTACCGTGCCGCCATGGCGGCAGAGACGGCCGCTTCCCGACTGGCGGACCGGTGGCGGGACATCCTGTCGGTGCACGCGCGCACCATGTGCGAGATCGACCGTGAACTCCATCCGCACGGACTGGGCGCCAGTGACTTCGAGGTGCTCGACATCCTCGTGTCGTCGAGCACCTAGGCTCCCCGCCCGCGGGCGGGGACGGGCCCGCTCCCCGCCGAGCAGTGCCGCGTGCAGACCATCGCCGACCGGATCCATCTGAGCCGGAGCGCCCTCTCCCGGCTGCTCGGCCGCCTGGAGAAGGAGGGCCTGGTGCAGCGGAGCGTCTGCCAGGAGGACCGGCGCGGTGTCCGCGTGGCCCTCACCCGCAAGGGCCACGACCTGCACACCCGGGTACGCCCCCTGCAGCGGACCGCCCTGGCGCGCATGATGGCCGACGCCTGACGATCCCTCCACCGGGCGCGCCGCATCCCGTACCGTCGCACCTGGCGCCGTACGCCAGGACGGCGACAGGTCTGTGTCGGGGGGATCACGGTGGTCGCAGACGAAGGATTACGGGTCGGGGTACGCAGCTACGAGACGCGGTCCCTGGACGAGTCACATGTCGTCATCGCGCAGCACTACTACGACCTTCGCCTGGACGTACGGGGCCGGTCCGAGGACTTCGTGACCCGGCTCGGTGTGGCCGACCTCGGCGCGCTGACCGTCGGCGACGTCAGTTTCGGTACCGAGGTGACGATCGGCTTCGCACAGCCGCGCGTCTACCACGTGACCGTGCCGCTCACCGGGCGCTTCCGCTGCCGGCAGGGGCACGGGGCGCCGTCCTGCACCGTTCCGGAGCGCGCGGTGTTCCTCCAGCCGGAACGCGGGATCGAGGTGGACGACTGGTCGGCGGACTGCCGTGCCCTCACCGTGAAGATCGACATGGCCGCCCTGCACGAACGGCTGGGGGCGCTGCTCGGCGGGCCCGTACGGCGTCCGCCGTCCTTCGAGACCTACATCGACGTCGGCCAGGGGGCCGGGCGGAGCTGGGCGGACCTCGCGCTGTGGTGTCTGCGGGAGAAGAACCCCTCGAACGGACTGCTGGGCCGGCCCCTGATCCGCTCGCGTATCGAACAGACCCTGCTGGAGGGTCTGCTGCTCGCGTGCGGCCACTCCTACCGCGGCGCACTGGAGGCGCCCGTGCCGGCTGCGCGGCCCGCGACGGTCAGGCGGGTGATGGAGGCGATCGAGGAACGGCCGGACGAGCACTACGACGCGGCGCGGCTGGCCTCCCTGTCCCAGATCGGGGTACGGGCCCTGCAGGAGGCCTTTCGCAAACATGTGGGCATGTCCCCCACCGCCTACGTCACCGAGGTCCGGCTGCGGCGGGCGCACGAGCAGCTGCTCGCGGCCGACCCCGCGACGATCACGGTCACGGAGGTGGCGTACAGGTGGGGCTTCGCGCATCTCGGGCGCTTCGCGCAGCGCTACCGGAGGCGGTTCGGGACGTCGCCCGGGCAGACACTGCGGTCCGGCTGACGGGCGTCACCTCGCATAGCGGACAAGCGCCGCGCTTTGCGGAGCGATTCCGGGGCGGTGACGTCCTACCGTTGATCACGGCGCCCGTGCGTCAGGGATGAGCGGTGTCGGCGCCGTTCATCCCGCACGGCCTGGGACCAGGGGCGCGGGAGCGGGAGCAGACCCGTGCCCCAGGGCCCGGCCGCTCCCCCTCCGACAGGTGGCCGGGCCCGATCCCCCGGCCGTGCCGCACCGCTCAGGCGCGGGGCGCGAGCAGGGTGCGTACGCCCTGTGAGTCGAGGGTCAGTCCGTGCGGCGTGCTGGCGTCGATGCTCAGCGAGAGGTCACTGGCGGGCCACTGCGCGGCGAGCGTCCCGAGGGGAACGAGGCGGTAGCGCGACACCGACGGCAGCAGCTCGGCCATCGTCACCTCCGAGGTGAACACCGGGACCAGCGGGTCGGAGCCCGGCTGTTCGAGGACGGGCAGGGCCACCACCGTGGGGTCGGCCACCGTCGCGTCCTCGGCGTCGTCGGGCACCGGGACCAGCACGTCACTACCGGCCAGCGTGTCCAGCGCCGCGTCGTCCCCGGCGTTCTCGGCCAGGACGCTCAGCGCGCGCTGGGCCTCCACCGTGGCGCTGTCGTTCGAGGAAATCTCCATGGCACATCCAGACGTAGTGGCGAAAACAGGCCGCCCGTGTCGTCTCCGACTCGGGCGCGGCTGGTCGCGTACCCGTCCTGCGGGGTGCCATGCCCGCTCCACACACCCGTCACCCAACGGTCACGGGATGAGCGCCCGGGGTCCTTGGGGAACAGGTGAAGGGATCGTGCGGCGCGCGGGTCGCGGGGTGAGAACGGACCAGTAGTGGTGACCGGCGCCCACGCGCCGCCGAAGGCGCGCGTCTAGCGTGGGCGCATGCCGATGCAACCCTGGTTCCCCGGCGCCAAGCTGGGCATCTTCATTCATTACGGCGTCTACGCCGTCGGTGGCGCCGCCGAGTCCTGGTCCTTCTACACGGGCGAGATGACGTACGAGCAGTACATGAAACAGCTCGACGGGTTCACCGCCTCGCGCTACGACCCCGACGCCTGGGCCGAGTTGTTCGCCCGCGTCGGCGCCCGGTACGCGGTCCTCACCACCCGGCACCACGACGGCGTCGCCCTCTGGGACACCGGCCACCGCAATCTCGACGTGGTCCGGGACACCCCGGCGGGCCGCGACCTGGTCACCGGGTTCGTGGCGGCGCTGCGCGCCCGGGATCTCAAGGTCGGCCTCTACTACTCGCACTCCGACTGGAACCACCCGGACTACGCGAGCGAGCGGCACCCGGGGCCGTACATCGTGCCGCTGAACGCGTACTCGCAGGCCGAGCCCGGCCAGGAGGACCCGGCGGCCTGGGCACGGTATCTCGCGTACCGCGACGGGCAGGTCCGTGAACTCGTCGAACGCTTCCGGCCCGACATCCTCTGGTTCGACGGCGAGTGGGAGCGCACCGAGGAGCAGTGGCGGATGGACGAGCTCGCCGAGCAGATCCTCGCGGGCAACCCGGACACCATCCTGAACGGCCGGATGCTCCGCCACGGCGACTACGCCACGCCGGAACAGGGCGCCCCGCTGCGGGCCCCGGACGGCCCGTGGGAACTGTGCCTCACGATCAACGACTCCTGGAGCCACCGGCCGCAGGACCGCGCCTTCAAGTCGGTGCGCCAGCTGGTGCGGTACTTCACCGAGACCATCGGCATGGGCGGCAACCTGCTGCTGGCGGCGGGGCCACGCGAGGACGGCACGATCCCCGAGGAACAGATCGCCCGCATGGAGGGTCTCGGCGCCTGGATCGGGCGGCACTCGGACGCTGTGTACGGCACGGTCGCCGGGCTGCCGCCCGGGCACCACTACGGCCCCAGCACCCTGTCCGCCGACCGTCGCACGCTCTATCTGGTCTGCTTCGACGCCCCGCGCGACTCCGTGGCGGTACGGGGGCTGCGGAACCGGGTCCGGCGGGTCACGGTCCTCGGCACGGGCGCGGAACTGGGCCACCACGTCACGGGCGGGCTCGACACCGTACCGGGGGTGACCTGGATCGACGCGCCCGAGGCGGCCGATCTGGACGAACAGGCGACGGTCCTGGCCGTGGAACTGGAGGGGGAACTGGACCTGTACACGGGGGCGGGCCGCCTCTGACGTCGTCGGCCGCGCGTACCGACTTCGCGCCGACTTGCCCTGTCCGGCCCGTCAGGAGTCCGGGTACGGCGAACCCCGCGCCCCTCGAAAGGGACGCGGGGCCGTGTCGGTGGGCGACTCCGCCGCGCGGGCGCGACCGGTCACGCGCCGAGCTGCGCGCTTACGCCAGCGTGGCGAGCGCCGCGTTCAGCGTCGCGGACGGGCGCATGACGGCCGCGGCCTTGGCGGGGTCGGGCTGGTAGTAGCCGCCGATCTCGGCCGGCGAACCCTGCACCGCGTTGAGCTCGGAGACGATCGTCTCCTCCTGCGAGGTGAGCGTCTCGGCGAGCGGAGCGATCACCTTGGCGAGCTCGGCGTCGTCGGTCTGCCCCGCCAGCTCCTGCGCCCAGTACAGGGCGAGGTAGAAGTGGCTGCCGCGGTTGTCGATGCCACCGAGGCGACGGCTCGGCGACTTGTCGTTCTCCAGGAACGTGGCCGTCGCGCGGTCGAGCGTGTCGGCGAGGACCTGGGCGCGCGCGTTGTCGGTGGTCTGCGCGAGGTGCTCGAAGCTGGAGGCCAGCGCGAGGAACTCGCCCAGGCTGTCCCAGCGCAGGTAGTTCTCCTTGACCAGCTGCTGCACGTGCTTGGGCGCGGAGCCGCCGGCACCCGTCTCGAAGAGGCCGCCGCCGTTCATCAGCGGGACGATCGAGAGCATCTTGGCGCTGGTGCCCAGCTCCAGGATCGGGAACAGGTCGGTCAGGTAGTCGCGCAGGACGTTGCCGGTGACCGAGACCGTGTTCTCGCCGCGGCGGATGCGCTCCACGGAGAGCTTGGTGGCCTCGACGGGCGACAGGACACGGATGTCCAGGCCCTCGGTGTCGTGCTCCGGCAGGTAGGCGTTGACCTTCTCGATGAGCTTCGCGTCGTGGGCGCGGGTCTCGTCCAGCCAGAACACGGTCGGGTCGCCGGTGGCGCGGGCGCGGGTGACGGCCAGCTTGACCCAGTCCCTGATCGGGGCATCCTTGGTCTGGCAGGCGCGGAAGATGTCGCCCGCGGAGACCGCCTGCTGCAGGAGGACGTTCCCGGCCTGGTCGACGACGCGGACCGTGCCGGTGGTCGCGATCTCGAAGGTCTTGTCGTGGCTGCCGTACTCCTCGGCCTTCTGTGCCATCAGACCGACGTTCGGGACGGTGCCCATCGTCGCGGGGTCGAAGGCGCCGTTGGCGCGGCAGTCGTCGAGGACGACCTGGTAGACCCCGGCGTAGCTGGAGTCCGGCAGGACCGCGAGGGTGTCGGCCTCTTGGCCGTCCGGGCCCCACATGTGGCCGGAGGTGCGGATCATGGCCGGCATGGAGGCGTCGACGATGACGTCGGAGGGGACGTGCAGGTTGCTGATGCCCTTGTCGGAGTCGACCATGGCCAGCTCGGGGCCCTCGGCGAGCTCGGCGTCGAAGGACGCCTTGATCTCCGCGCCCTCGGGCAGGGACTCGAGGCCCTTGTAGATGCCGCCGAGGCCGTCGTTCGGGGTCAGACCGGCGGTCGCGAGCGCCTCGCCGTACCGCGCGAACGTCTTCGGGAAGAAGGCGCGCACCACGTGGCCGAAGATGATCGGGTCGGAGACCTTCATCATGGTGGCCTTGAGGTGCACGGAGAACAGCACGCCCTCGGCCTTGGCCTTGGCGATCTGCGCGGTGAGGAACTCGCGCAGCGCGGCGACGTGCAGGACGGAGGCGTCGACGACTTCGCCCGCGAGGACGGGTACGGACTCACGCAGGACGGTGGTGGAGCCGTCGTCGCCGGTCAGCTCGATGCGCAGGGAGCCGGCCTCGGAGAGCACCACGGACTTCTCGGTGGACCGGAAGTCGTCGACGCCCATGGTCGCGACGTTGGTCTTCGAGTCGGCGGTCCAGGCGCCCATGCGGTGCGGGTGGGCCTTGGCGTAGTTCTTGACCGACGCGGGGGCGCGGCGGTCGGAGTTGCCCTCGCGCAGCACCGGGTTCACGGCGCTGCCCTTGACCTTGTCGTAGCGGGCGCGGATGTCGCGCTCCTCGTCGGTCTTCGGGTCGTCCGGGTAGGCCGGCAGCGCGTAGCCCTGCGACTGCAGCTCGGCGATCGCGGCCTTCAGCTGCGGGATCGAGGCCGAGATGTTCGGCAGCTTGATGATGTTGGCGCCGGGCGTCTTGGCCAGCTCACCCAGCTCGGCGAGGGCGTCGGGGATGCGCTGTCCCTCGTCCAGGAACTCGGGGAAGAGGGCGATGATCCGCCCGGCCAGCGAGATGTCACGGGTTTCCACAGTGACACCGGCCTGCGACGCGTACGCCTGGACCACCGGCAAGAACGAATACGTCGCGAGGGCCGGGGCCTCGTCAGTGTGCGTGTAGATGATGGTCGAGTCAGTCACCGGGTGCTCCGCTCCACGTCTGCAAAGTCTGCAACATTGCTCGACATCAAGATATCTCGTGACGGGACGGGACCGGACAGGAGGCTGCACAACGACGCCACGGTCCGGCCGGGAGGCGGCTTCGGCTCATCCTCAGATGGTGGAGTCGAACCACGTGGGCCCGACACCGTGCCGCGCGAGATCGGGATGCGATGCCGGTCACGCAGCGTCACCGCGACGGCGCTCGTGGTCCCGTACAGTCGGAACGTTGCGACGCCCCGGAAAGAAGACCCCCTTGAGCAACGACGCGCCGAGCGGCGTCCTGAGCAATGCCCTCGCCGTGCCGCAGGCGTTCACCGCCGAGGACACCACCCTGGAGTTCACCGAACTGCGGGGGCGTACGGGGTTCGCGAAGAGCACCTTGCACCGGGTGCTCCGCGACCTCGTGGCGGCCCGGCTCCTGGACCGTGTCCAGGAGCGTTCCCGCCTGTCGGGACTCGTCTTCGAACTGGGGATGCGCGCGTCCGTCGAGCGCGGACTGCTCGTTCCTACGGCACGCGGAGGCGGCGGCCGAGTGCTACGGCGTCGACGTCCGCACGATCCTCGTCGAGGTCGGCAGGCGTGGGCTGATCGGCGGCCAGGAGGACATGATCGTCGACGTGGCGCTGGGACTCGCGCAGGCGAGCTGACATCCCGCATGGAGCAGGGCCGGGAGGGCGAGGCCTCCCGGCCCTGCTCCATGTACCCGCGTACACCGCTTCGCTGCCGGTCCTGGTCGAGACGCACCGCACTCGGGCCGCCGTCGGTCCTCGGCCGTCCGTCGAGGAACCCGCGACCGAACCCTTGTCGGCACGCACCTGCGGGCGCTGTGGGACAACCGGCGCGCCTTCTACCGGCCGGGCGAGGAGGCGGCCCTGACCCGGTACGTCATCGACGCGCTGACCGTCCTCGACCGGGTCCAGGAAGGCCACGAGGCGGTGCGCGGCTACGCCATGGAACCCCGCCTGCCGAAGATCACCGCACGCACGCCCGCGGTCTGCGCCCCCGACGGCAGGCTCTCCCGGCCGTCCCGGCGATGGGAGGTGCGGCGATGGGAGGTGCGGGGTCGAAGCCCCCACGAGACGTTCCGGACCGCGTCTCAGGCCGTCGGACCTGTCTCGAACCACGTCGGCCCGTCCTGCGTGGACTGCTTGATCCTCAGCATGGCGTGCTCGTCCAGCGGCGGCAGGGCGTCCAGCGCGAACCAGCCGACCTCAAGTGACTCGTCGTCGTTGACACGGGCCTCACCGCCCACGGCCCGGCACCGCAGGGTGATGTCCATGAACTGGCAGATGTCGCCGTTGGGGTACGTGATCGGCTCCAGCGCCTGGACGAGAACGACCCGCTCGACGACGCACCGTACGCCCGTCTCCTCGTGGACCTCGCGGACGGCACAGGCCGCGGGCTGCTCCCCCGGCTCCGCCATCCCGCCGATGACCGCCCACCTGCCCGTGTCGACCCGGCGCCCGAGCAGGATCCTCCCCTCGTCGTCGAAGACGATGGCGGTGACTCCGGGCAGCCAGAGCAGTTGCCGGCCGGCGTCGGCCCGGATCGTACGGATGAAGTCAGGGGTAGCCATACGCCGACTTTAACGGGCCGTTCCGCGCGGCCCGCCGCGTCGTGCACGGGCCGTCGAGGTCACCGCCCAGCCGAGGCCGCCCGCCGCGATCAGGACCAGCACCATCTCGGGCGCGATGCCGAAGCGGGTGGCGGGGGTCTCGGAGGAGCGCAGCGGCACCTTCTGGACGAGGGAGTCCGCCACGAACATGCCCGTCCGCTGAGTGATCCGCCCGTCCGGCATGATCATGGCGCTGACACCGCTGGTCACCGGCACGGTGACGGTCCGGCTGTGCTCGACGGCCCGGATACGGGACATGGCGAGCTGCTGGTACGTCATCTCGCTGCGATCGAACGTGGCGTTGTTGCTCGGTACGGAGATGAGCTGGGCGCCGTGGGTGACGGTGTCGCGCACGGCCCAGTCGAAGGCGGCCTCGTAGCAGGTCGCGAGGCCGACCTGGGTGCCCGCCATGGTGAAGACGCCCGGCTTGTCGCCCCGGCTGAAGTCCTGGCGGACCATCGACGTCCAGTTCTCGTTGATGGCGCCGAGGAGTGAGCGCATCGGCAGGTACTCGCCGAACGGCTGGACCTGCCGCTTGTCGTAGGTGGCGCCGGGGCCCTTCACCGGGTCCCACAGGATCTGCTCGTTGTAGAGCTTGCCGTCCTTCTCCACGACGCCGCCGACCGAGATGGGCGCGCCGATCGCCCGGGCCGCCTTGTCGATCACGGCATAGGCGTCGGCGTTGCGGAACGGGTCGATGTCGGAGGAGTTCTCCGGCCACAGCACGAAGTCGGGCTGGGCAGCCTTGCCCGCCCTGACCTGTGCGGCGAGGCGCTCGGTCTCGCGGGCGTGGTGGTCGAGGACCGCGCGGCGCTGGGAGTTGAAGTCGAGTCCCGCGCGCGGGACGTTGCCCTGGATCACGGCGACGGTCGCGGTGCCGTCCTCAGCGCTGTCGCTGACGAGGGGCCGTGCGGCGCAGGCGCCCGCCACGGGGAGGACGAGTGCGAGCAGGGCCACCGCGGCGGCCCCCCGGCGTACGACACGGGTGCGGCGCGCTTCGAGGCCCAGGCGAACGGTCTCGTACAGGCCGAAGCCGCACAGGACGACCGCGAAACCGAGCACGGGGGTGCCCCCCACGGCGGCGAGCGGCAGGAAGACCCCGTCGGCCTGGCCGAAGGCGATCTTGCCCCAGGGGAAGCCGCCGAACGGCACGCGCGCGCGTGCCGCCTCACCGGCGATCCACAGGGCGGCGGCCCACAGCGGCCGGCCGGGCAGCTTGGAGACAGCCGCGATGCCGGCGCCGACGAGCGCGACGTACACCGCCTCGATGACGACGAGTGCCAGCCACGGCCCGGGGCCGACCTCGACGCCGGTCCAGACGAGCAGCGGCAGCAGGAAGCCGAGACCGAAGAGGTAGCCGAGGCCGAGGGCCGCCTTCCAGGTGCGGCCGTGCAGGCACCAGGCGAGGATCGCGAAGGCCGGCAGGGCCAGCCACCACAGGGTGCGCGGCGGGAAACTGACGTACAGCAGCACCCCGGAGAGTGCCGCGGCGGCGGCCGGAAGCAGCCGTCGGGCCAGGCGCACCATGCGCGAAACGGGCCGGTCCTGCGGTTCGAGCTGTTCCGGCTCGTCTACGGGGGTCGCTGTGGCGGTCACCCGGGGAGTCTACGGCGCGTGACCACGGCGCCGACAGCGCGGTCCCGGCTCCCGGCCGTGCGCGCGCCGGGCACCGAGCGGGTACTGACCGGGCGTTTACCCCTCACTTGCCGCATCGTTTCTGCGCAACTCGTCCACAAACCGGCGCATCACCCGTTACGGTGTGCCGGAGCCATCGACGCACAGGCCGTTTCCGGCCGGGCGGTCGAGGCCCGTCACAGGTCGGGGGGCGTCGGGGTGGGGTCCACGGGGATGACTTCGGCGACCGGTCCGGCGTCGGCACACGACAGACGCAGCGCGTCGGACGCGACGGGTGTCCTCGTCCTCGCGGCGTGCGCCGCCTGGTCCCTGATCACCGCCGCGGTCCATGGCGGCCGTCCCGAGGGGGTCCTGCTCGCGGTGCTCGCCGTGGCCGCCGGCTACGCGGTGGGGCGGATCTGCGGCGAACTGCTGCCGGTCGCCGTGCCCGGCGCGGGCGCGTTCGCCGGACTCGGCCTCGCCGTGGCTGCCCCGCACATGAATCCGGGCAGTCAGGTGACCTCGCCGCTCGGCCAGACGGGCGCGACGGCCGCGCTGCTCACCCTCTCCGCGGGGGCCGCGTGCTGTGCGGCCTGGGCGGCCCGTCCGCCGGGACTGCGGCTCGCCTTGCGGCTGCTCGCCGCCGGTATCGCGGTCACGGCGGCGGTGCTGGGGTCGACGTCGGGTCTCGTGGCCTGTCTGGGAGTGCTGCTCTGCTCGCTCGCCGCCGACCGTATGCGCCGTCGCGCCGTGGGGCTCGGCGGTCTCGCGCTCGCCGTGGCCCTGGTGACCGGCGCGACCTGGGCGACGGCCGAGAACGCGCTGCCGGACGGCCTGGCCTCGTCCCTGGAGGGGCAGCTCACCCCGCACCGGGTGCTGCTGTGGCACGACGCGCTCGACATGGCGGCCCGGGAACCGGGTCTCGGCGTCGGCCCCGGGCGCTTCGCGGAGCTGAGCCCGACCGCCACGCAGTCGCTGCCGCCCGACGGCAAACCGCACTCCGCACCGTTCCAGCAGGCCGCCGAGCAGGGGATCCTCGGCGTGGTCCTGCTCGCCGCGGTGTTCGGCTGGGTGCTGTACGCCCTGTGGAGGTCGCCACGCCCCACACCGCTGGTACTCACCGCGGGCGCCGCCCTGACGGCGCTGGCCGCGATCGCCTCGGTCGGCAACGCCCTGAGCTTCACGACGGTCACGGCGGGCGCGGGCCTGCTCGCGGGCCTGGCCACAGCGCGTCCCACGCCCCCCGCGCCGACCGTCCCGACCCCCACGGGGTAGCGGGCGGCCCCGGACGGGAGAGTGGTTCCGCAGGGGGCGGTCCTACAGGGGAGGACAGCGCTTACGGACCGGACACTGCTCACCGACCACCGACCACCGGACAGTGACAGCGCTTACGGCGTCAGCGGGTGCGGCCCGTGGCGGCGATCCTCAGCCGGTCGCGGATCACCCGCACGGCCGCCTCCGCGTTGTCCACGGTGATGGTGAACGTGTGTCCGTCGCCCAGCAGGAGCACCAGCCCCTCCCCCCGCCGGACGACCACGGCGGTGCCCTGGTCGGGCCGCCAGCGGTACCCCCAGCCGCCCCACTGCCGCGGAGTGACCCGGGGCGCGAAGTCGGCCCCCGTGATGTGCGACAGCGGGATCCGGCGGCGCGGCACACCCATGTGGCCGCAGCGCACTTCCAGGCACTCCTTGTCGACCTTCACGGCCACATGCACGAACGCCAGCGTCCCGAAGAGGACGAGCAGCCCCGCCGCGATGCAGCCGACCACGGACATGGCCAGGGCGGCGATGCCCGACGTCCATGTCGAGTCGACGGCCAGCTGGATGCCCAGCGCCAGGCAGGCGGCGCCGATGGTCGCGAGCAGCCACTGCATACGGTTGGACGCGCGGCCGTGCCAGACCTCGGTATGCGGGGCGTCGGCAGCGCCCTGTTCGCCGTGGGGGTGGTCCGTCATGCCAATGAGCGTACTCACGTTCCGCAGCGAGGGCACCTGATCGCGGACCGTGACCGTGGCGCGTGGAGGCGGGGCCTCCGCCGGACGAGCGCCGTCGCACACTCGGGCCGCCCCGGGGCCGGAGAGCGGGTCGGCGGGCGGATCAGCGGGCGGGGCTGACCGCCTGGAGCAGTCGCGCCTCGGCGTAGGTCAGCGCGGCGGCGGGCAGTACGCCCTCCCGGCCGCCGAGCAGCACCGTGAGCGTGCCCCGGCCGGGCGCCTGCGGGGCGGCGGTCGCCCCGGTCCGGCGCAGTGCCTGGGCGGCCACGGCGCCGGCCGAGCCGTGCAGGACGAGCGGGGCCGTGCCGGGCCGCTGGACGGCCGCGCGGATGCGGTCGGCGACCAGTTCGTAATGGGTGCAGCCCAGGACGACGGTCGTCACGTCGTCGGGGGTGCGCGCCGCCGCTGCGGCGATCGCTGCGTCGACGGCCGTCTGGTCGGCGTGCTCGACGGCGTCCGCGAGGCCGGGGCAGGGCACTTCGGTGACGCTCGCTCCGTCGGCGAACTCGCGGATGAGTCCCCGCTGGTAGGGGCTGCCGGTGGTGGCGGGCGTGGCCCAGATCGCGAAGGGTCCGCCGCCCGCCGCGGCCGGCTTGATCGCGGGGACCGTGCCGATGACGGGAATCCCCGGCTCCAGGCGGGCCCGCAGGGCGGGCAGGGCGTGCACGGACGCGGTGTTGCAGGCGACGATCAGGGCGTCGGGCCGGTGCGCGGCGGCGGCCTCCGCGACGGCGAGGGCGCGCGCGGTCACGTCCTCGGGCGTACGGGGTCCCCACGGCATGCTGCCGGGGTCCGAGGAGAGAACGAGCTCCGCGTCGGGGCGCAGTCGACGTACCGCGGCGGCCGCCGCGAGCAGTCCGATTCCGGAGTCCATGAGCGCGATCTTCACCCGGTCACCATAGTCGATACGCCTCAACGGGCCGCGTTGGTGGGGCAGACTGCGGCGGGTGAGCGCCCTTGTGTGGACCGCTGTCGGATCGCTGGCCGCCTGGCTGTGGCTGCTGCTCGGCCAGGGCTTCTTCTGGCGTACGGACCTGCGGTTGCCGCCGCGCGGGGAGCCGGAGAGCTGGCCGTCCGTGTGTGTCGTGGTGCCGGCCCGCGACGAGGCCGCCGTGCTGTCCGAGAGTCTGCCCTCGCTCCTCGCGCAGGAGTATCCGGGGCGGGCCGAGGTCTTCCTCGTCGACGACGGCAGTTCGGACGGGACCGGGGAGCTGGCCCGTGAGCTGGGGCGGCGCCACGGCGGGCTGCCGCTGACCGTCGGTTCGCCCGGGGAGCCGCCCGCGGGCTGGACCGGCAAGCTCTGGGCGGTGCGGCACGGCATCGGCCTGGCACGCGCGCGGGGGCCCGAGTTCCTGCTGCTCACGGACGCGGACATCGCCCACGCGCCGGACAGTCTGCGGGAGTTGGTGGCCTCGGCCGTCGCGGGGGACTTCGATCTCGTCTCCCAGATGGCCCGGCTGCGCGTGGAGAGCGTCTGGGAGCGGCTCGTGGTGCCCGCGTTCGTGTACTTCTTCGCGCAGCTGTATCCGTTCCGGTGGATCGCCCGGCAGGGCTCGCGGACCGCCGCGGCGGCGGGCGGCTGCGTCCTGCTGCGGGCCACGGCCGCCGAGCGGGCCCGGATCCCGGACTCCATCGGGCAGGCCGTCATCGACGACGTGGCGATGGCGAGGGCTGTGAAGGGCTCCGGAGGGCACATCTGGCTGGGGCTCGCCGAGCGGGTGGACAGCGTGCGCCCCTATCCGCGGCTGGACGACCTGTGGCGGATGGTCTCGCGCAGCGCGTACGCCCAGCTGCGGCACAACCCGCTGCTGCTCGCCGGCACCGTGGCAGGTCTCGCGGTGGTGTATCTGGTGCCGCCGGTGGCCCTTGTCGTGGGTCTCGTGGCGGGCGCCCACCTCGCGGCGGCGGCCGGCGGACTGGCGTGGCTGCTGATGACGGTGACGTATCTGCCGATGCTGCGGTACTACCGTCAACCTCTCGCGCTCGCCCCGCTGCTGCCGTTCACGGCCCTGATGTACCTCTTCATGACGGTGGATTCCGCGGTGCAGCACTACAGGGGGCGCGGCGCGGCCTGGAAGGGCCGCACCTACGCACGTCCCGACGCGGCGCCCGGCCCCTGAGCGGGCGCCGCGCGTCGGCTCACTTCCTGCCCGGGGTCCAGTTCATGCCCCAACCGTAGGCGTAGTCCACGGTGCGCTGGGGGCTCACGCCCCGGTCGGGGACGAGGAAGCGTGCCTCGCGCTGGACCACGAGGTCGCTGCCGGTGTTCGTGATGAGGGCGAGGGCGCAGACCGTTGAGGGCACGGTGCACTCCCCGAGGGAGAAGTCGACGGGGGCGCCGTGCAGCGGCTGAAGGGTCACCGAGGCGTCCAGGTCGGCGAAGGAACGCGCCCCTTCGTAGATGGTCACGAAGATGAGGATGCGGCGGAAGTCGCGGATGTGGTCGAGGTTGACGCTGATGTTCTCGCCGCTGGACGACGCTCCGGTCCGGTCGTCGCCGTCGAGGTGGATGAACGGGGGCTGGTGCAGCGCTCCGAACGCGTTGCCCAGGGCCTGGACGACGCCCTTGCTTCCGTCGGACAGTTCGTAGAGGGCGCACAGGTCGAGGTCGAGGTCCGCGTGCATGGCGATCGCCCGGCCCAGCTTGGCCTGCCAGCCCGAGAACTGCTTGCGCACCGTCCAGTTGAGGTTCACGCGCATCACGCCCGAGGTGCCGCCCTGCTTGGTCAGCGAGACGGACGGGGCGTCCTTGGTGAGCGTGACCTTGGTCAGGCGCACGGGGGCCGCGGGTCGGGCGGGAGGCGCCGGAGGGGCGGGCGGCGGCGTCATCGGCCGGGGGGCGGTGACCGGCGGGGCCACCGGAGCCGGCGGCGGGGCGGCGGTGACCGGCGGGGCGACGGCGGCGGGCGGCGCCGGCTGCTGCGGCTCGTCGACGGTGATCCCGAAGTCCGTTGCCAGTCCCATGAGTCCGCTGTCGTAGCCCTGTCCGACGGCACGGAACTTCCAGGCGCCCTGCCGGCGGTAGAACTCGCCGAGCACGAAGGCGGTCTCGACGCTCGCGCCCTCGCTGTCGAAACGGGCGACCTCCGTGCCCTGCTGTGCGTCGAGCACCCGGATGTAAAGGCCGGGGACCTGCCCGAACGTGCCGCCGTCCGAGGAGGCGGCGAGGACCACCGTCTCGATGCCGGGCTCCACGCGCGCGAGGTCGACGAACAGTGTGTCGTTCACCTGGCCGCCGGCGTTGCGCTTGCCCTCGTGGCGCACCGCGCCGGAGGAGTGTGCCGGCTGGTTGTAGAACACGAAGTCCTGGTCGGAGCGGACCTTCCCGGACGCCAGCAGCAACGCGGAGGCGTCCGCGTCGGGCACTCCGGGACCCGTCCGCCAGCCCAGCTCGACGCGCAGCCCCGTCGTCGGCACCGCGACGTTCGATCCTTTAGGCATTGACATGTCCGCCCCCATCGGGTGTCTCCGCGACGACCGCGACTCGGTACGTTCGCCCGTTCTGCGCCAACCTAATCCCCCGGGCCGCGAACGCCCATGACCGGGCCCGGAAGATCAGCGGCCGACTCGTGGGTAACCCCTCCGGAACACGGCCTTTACACGATCCGTGCACTCTCCGCTGCCCTTTTTCGCCAAGTTCGCTCGCATTGAGGGTCCCGCACCACTGCCGACACCGAAAACAACCCTCTTATCGGTCTCCCCAACCAGCACATCGTGGGCTTAACTTATGTCCCATGACCTCCCCCCGCTCCACCTATGGCGGCGGTTACTACTCCGCCTCCTTCCCGGACACCCCGATCTACGACTCCCTCGTGGCCGAGCGCGGCACCCCGCAGATCGCCCCGATCCGGGTTCCCGCGGCGTACGACACGGGCGGCAACCTGCCCGCGCTTCCGTCGGCACTGCCCGCTCTGCCCGCCGCACCCTCCCCGCAGGCTCCCCAGTACGGCTACCCCCAGGCCCAGCAACCGGCTCCGCTGCAGCAGGCCGCGGCCCCGTACATCCCGCAGCAGAGCGGCGCGCCGCGCGGCTACCCGGGCCCCCAGGCACAGCAGCCGCAGCGCCCCATGAACGGCGGCGGCACGGGCTACGAGGCGATGCGTCCGGCGTCACCGCGTCCCGCCCCCGCGGCCCCGCGCCCCGCTCCGGCCCCGTACCAGGACCCGTACAACCAGCAGCAGTACCGGGGCTACTGAGGGTGATGCGGCGGAGGTTGTCCGAGCCCTCCGGCAGGATGACCTCATGTCGAAGCCGGTACTGCACTCGATCCACGTCCACCCGCTGAAGGCGGGCGCGGGATACGACCCGCACGAGGTCGTCGCGGAGCCATGGGGTCCGGCGGGCGACCGGCGTGGGGTGCTGACCGACGGCAAGGACCGGATCATCACCCAACGCGCGCACCCGCGGATGGCGTTGGTCCGCGCCGGCTCCCTGGACGGCGGCGCGATCCTGGTGTCCGCGCCCGGCCATGAGCCGCTGACGGTGCCCGTGCCCGTGCCCCGACCGGGCGGCACCACGACGGTGGAGATCTGGAACGACAGGGTGGAGGGGGTCCTCGCCGGGGTCACGGCGGACGCCTGGTTCAGCGACTTCCCCGGCCTGCCGGTGCGCCTGGCGCATCTCGACGACCCGGCCACCCGCAGACCCGTCGACCCGCGGTTCGAGCGGCCGGGCGAGACGGTCGGCTTCGCGGACGGCTATCCCCTCTCGTCACCACCCTCGCCTCGCTCGACGCCCTGAACGCGCTGATCGCGCGGGGCGACCGGCCCGCGGAGGGACCGCTCCCCATGAACCGCTTCCGGCCGAACATCGTGGTCGGGGGCCACCGCCGCCTGGGCCGAGGACGGCTGGTCCCGGATCGCCGTCGACGAAGTCGTCCTGCGCGTCGCCAAGATGTGCGGGCGCTGTGTCGTGACCACCATCGACCGGACGACGGCCGCGCGCGGCAGGGAGCCGCTGCGCACCCTCGCACGTCACCGCCGTTTCGGCGTCAAGCTGGTCTTCGGGCAGAATCTCGTACCGGAGTCCCCCGGCTCGGTGCGCGTGGGCGACCCGGTGCGCATCCTCGAACAGGACTTCGGCCAGAACTCCGTCCGGGGAACACCCGCACCGGGCACAGCCGTTGAGTCCGTGTGAGAAGTTCATGAGAGGCCCGGCAGGAGAGGTGATCCCGCTCTCTTCTGCCCGGCCCCGCGTGTGAACGGCTCCGGTGGGGGTTACCACGGACGCGGAAAGGGGGTGCGGAACGGTGCGGGCGATCCCGGGACTCTGGCGCTGGCGGCACAACCCGCTTCGGCGTACGACGGATCTCTTCGAGGCGTGGCTGGCGCTGGGGACACTTCTGCTGATCCTCGTCGCCGCGCCCCTGGTCGGTGTACTGGTCGGCGGACTCGCCGGGGACGCCCTGCAGCGGTCCGTGCGGGAGCAGCGGGCGAACCACCACCCGGTGGTCGCGACCGTGCTCAGGAGATCGGACCGCACTCCGCTGGACCCCGACCCCGAGACGGCCTCCGGACGTGACTCGCACAGCCGGGTGCTGGCCCGCTGGACGGCACCGGACGGCACCGAGCGCCGGGGCACGGCCATGGCGGACCTCAAGGCCCCCGAGCGCGGCGACCACTTCACGGTGTGGACGGACGGACAGGGCCGAATAGTGGGCCGGCCGCTGGACACCGCGACCGCCGCGACGCACGCCGTCCTCGCCGGCTTCGGCACGGCCGCCGCCTGCGCGGGCCTCGTGGAGGGCACCCGGCGGGTGCTGCTCTGGCACATGGTGCGGCGCAGGTACGACCGCTGGGACCAGGCGTGGTCACGGGCCGGGCCGGACTGGGGCAGGACGGGCACGGGCAGCTGACGGCCTCCGTGCTCCGGTCAACCGCGCGGCCCCGCGCACGCTACGGTGGACCGGCCGAGGTGTTCGGCACCGTCATGAGAGGCTGTTTCCCGTTCCCCGCGGGCCGAGTTGACGGCCGGGCTCCGGGAACACGGTTTCTCAGGACCCGCGTACGACAAGGTGGGGGCACAGCAGCGCCATGGCACAGGGCACGGTCCAGGTGACGCACACCGGTACGTCGCGGTGGCGGCGCCGCACAGGTGAGTACGCATCGCTCGCCGCCGCCCTGGAGGCCGCGGCCGAAGGTGACGTGCTCACCATCGCTGCCGGGACCTACCGGGAGAACCTCGTCATAGAGCGGGCGGTGACGCTGCGCGGTCCCGAGGGATCGGCCGGTTCCGTGCGCATCGCGCCCGTCGACGGAGTGCCGCTGACCGTACGTGCCTCCGCGGTGGTCCAGGACCTGCTCGTGGAGGGCCAGGACTCGGCCGCGCCCGCGCTCCTCGTCGAGGAGGGCACCCCGGAGCTCCTGGACATCCGGATCGTCACGCGGTCCGCGGCCGGCGTCGAGGTGCGCGGCGGCGCGCGCCCGACGGTGCGGCGCTGCACGGTGGACAATCCGGCGGGCGTCGGCATCTCCGTGCTCGACGGCGGGGGCGGGGTCTTCGAGGAGTGCGAGGTCGTGGCCGCCGGCCAGTCCGGTGTCTCGGTGCGCGGCGGTGCCCATCCGCGGCTGGAGCGCTGCCGGGTGCACCACACGGCGGGCGCGGGCCTGTCGGTGACCGGCGAGCAGTCCGCCCTCGAAGCGGTGGGCTGCGAGGTCTACGAGGTCAGGGGCAGCGGCGTACAGATCTCCGCGCGGGCCACGGCGCACCTCACGGACTGCGATGTGCACCGCACGACGTCGGACGGGGTCACGCTCGACACGGACGCGGTGCTGACGCTCGCCGACTGCCGTATCCACGACATCCCGGAGAACGCGGTCGATCTGCGCTCCCGCTCGGTCCTCACCATGACGCGCTCCACGGTGCGCCAGTTCGGGCGCAACGGCCTGTCGGTCTGGGATCCCGGCACGCGCGTGGACGCCAACCAGTGCGAGATCCACGACAGCACGGGCGACTACCCCGCGGTGTGGGTCAGCGACGGCGCCACGGTCGTCCTCGAATCGTGCCGGGTGCACGACGTGCCGGACGCCCTGTTCGTACTCGACCGCGGCTCGCGCGCGGACGTCGTCGACAGTGACATCACCCAGGTCCGCAACACGGCCGTGTCGGTGAGCGACGGCGCCACCGCGCAGCTCGACGACTGCCGGATCCGGGACGCGGCGACGGGCGCCTGGTTCCGCGACCACGGCAGCGGCGGGACGCTCTCCGCCTGCACGATCGACGGCACGCAGACGGGCGTGATCGTCACCAAGGGCGCCGATCCCACCATCGAGCGGTGCACGGTCACCTCGCCCGCCGAGGCCGGTTTCTATGTGTCCGCCGGCGGCCGTGGCAGCTTCCACGGCTGCCGGGTGACGGGCAGCGGCGGTTACGGCTTCCATGTGATCGACGGTTGCCGCGCCACGCTGAAGAAGTGCCGTACGGAGCGGTGCGCGCGCGGTGGTTACGAGTTCGCCGACGCCGGGGGCGACCAGGCAGCCGGCACCGGGCCGCTGGTGGAGGACTGCACGAGCGACGAGAGCGCCCACGCGCGGACCCCGGCTCCGGAACCCGTCGTACAGACCGCGGGACAGTCCTCCGGTCTGCTGGGCACCATCCCGGGCCAGCGCGTCACCGAGCAGGAGCCGCTGGTGGCCGCCTCGGAGCCCGAGCGGCCCGCGCGCTCCTCGGAGGCCGTGCTCGGCGAACTGGACCTGCTGGTGGGCCTCGACAGCGTCAAGCGCGAGGTGCGGGCGCTCACCGACATGATCGAGGTGGGCCGCCGACGCCAGCAGGCGGGCCTCAAGGCGGCCTCGGCCCGGCGCCATCTCGTCTTCACCGGCTCCCCCGGCACCGGCAAGACGACGGTCGCGCGGCTGTACGGCGAGATCCTCGCCTCCCTCGGTGTCCTGGAGAAGGGACACCTCGTCGAGGTGTCCCGGGTCGACCTGGTCGGCGAGCACATCGGTTCCACGGCGATCCGTACGCAGGAGGCGTTCGACAAGGCGCGCGGCGGCGTCCTGTTCATCGACGAGGCGTACGCGCTCTCGCCCGAGGACTCGGGGCGCGACTTCGGCCGCGAGGCGATCGACACGCTGGTGAAGCTCATGGAGGACCACCGGGAGGCGGTGGTCGTCATCGTGGCGGGCTACACGGCCGAGATGGAGCGCTTCCTGTCGGTCAACCCCGGTGTGGCGTCCCGTTTCTCACGGACCATCACCTTCAACGACTACGGCTCCGAGGAGCTGCTGCGGATCGTGGAGCAGCAGGCGGACGAGCACGAGTACCGGTTGGCGCCGGGCGCGGCGGAGGCCCTGGTCGAGTACTTCACGGCGATCCCGAAGGGCCCGGCGTTCGGCAACGGGCGTACCGCGCGGCAGACCTTCGAGGCGATGGTGGAGCGGCACGCGGGACGGGTCGCCCAGCTCGCCGAGACGAGCACGGACGACCTCACCCTGCTGTACGCGGAGGACCTGCCGGAACTCCCCTGAGCGGCGCCTAGTCGGGGTCCGTGCCCGGTCGTGGGGCCGGGACGTCCGGCCTCAGGCGTGCCAGGAGTTTCTCGCGCTCCTCGGCGAAGACGGGGTCCGCCTGGTAGTCCGAGTGGCCGAGGATCGGCGCGGGCAGCGGGTGCTTCTCCGACCGGCAGTACGCGAGCGGGTCCTCCAGGGCCTCACGGTCGACCTGGGGGCCGCAGTCGCCTGGCAGCCGCATGGGGCCGCCGATGGGGTCGGTGGCCCGGTACAGGTTGCGCCAGCAGTCGACGTCCCGGTGCAGGCCGCTGAGCGCCGCGGGTCCGAAGTGTGCCGGGAACCAGCGCCCGTAGAGCCGCTCCAGCGGTGAACCGTAGGTCAGCAGCGCGACCCGCTTGCGTACCGCCGGTTCGAGCTGCCAGGCCGCGGCGGCCGCGAGGACACTGCCCTGGGAGTGGCCGGAGAGGACGAGACGGCCGCCGGTGGCCCGGATCCAGCCGGCGATGCGCCAGGTCAGGTCGGGTACGGCGCGCTCGGCGTAGCAAGGGGGCGCGAACGGGTGCGCCGCGCGCGGCCAGAACGTACCGACGTCCCACAGGATGCCTATGGTGCGGCGGGCCGTCGGGTCCTTGTAGGCGCGGCGGCCCCAGGTGACGAACAGTATGAAGCCGACACCGATCAGCCAGGAGCCGAGGGCCTGCGCGGTCTCGGCCGCTCCCCGTACGACGGGGTAGGCGTCGTGGGCCGCCTCGCCCGGGGCGTCCTTGGTGGCGAGGGCGCCCGCGACGGCGAGGCCGCCCAGGACCAGCGTCACCACGGAGGTGATGCCGATGATCCTGGGGGCCCGGTCGGTGAGCGAGGCCATGGCACGGATGCTCGCGATGCGGCGGGTGGTGGCCTCGTCCTTGGGCTCGTCCTCGTACGCCAGATCCACCGCCGCCGTCTCGGTGCGGCGCAGCACCACCGTGCGCCGGGCCAGCCAGCCGACGAGGACGAACAGGACGAGCAGCAGGGGCGGGATGACGGACGCCTGCCAGGTCAGCAGGACGGGGGGTCCCGCGATCGTGTGGCCGGTGCCGTCCAGCCAGTCGGCGACGCGCTGGGAGACCCCGCCGGACATCACCCCGCCCAGCGCGCAGGCCAGCATCGCGACGGCGGGCCCCGCCAGACCCCGCATCGCGGTACGGGGATCCGGCTGGGCGCGGTAGAGGACGTGGGCGACCACCCCGAGGACGATCACGAGCAGGCACTCGACGAGCGCGAGGGTGCCGAAGGCGGTGCCGCCGCCGACCAGCCGGTGGTCCGACCGCCACTCGGGGCGCGACCAGCCCGCGTAGCCGAAGGTGAGCACGAGCAGGGCGAGGGAGCCGAGGGGCAGCCGCCGCACCAGGGCCGCGTCGAGCTGCCGGTCGAGCCGGCGCTCGCTGCGCCCCCGGCTGCAGACGACCCACAGCACGAGGACCGCTCCCAGCGCGAACGCCCCGTTCAGGAGCCACCCGAGCACGTCCAGGACGACCGGCCCGCCGGCCTCGCGGTCGTGGCGGGCCGCGGCGGCGCCGACCGCCGCGGCGATCGTCAGCAGTCCCGCGGCGGTGTGGGCGACCCGGAGCCGGGCGACCAGCCGGCGTCCGTACCAGAAGCCGGGACGGCCGAGCCCTGCCCTGCTGCCCTCCTCCGGCTCGTCCTCGCGCGGCCTCGGCCGCTGGGACTCGTACGCGCTCCAGGTGCGGTGCGCGAGGTACCAGAGGAGCCCCGTGAGTGCGGTGGGCACCAGTGCGGCGAGGGCGAGGCGGCGGCCCGGCTGGCTCCACCAGCCGTCGTCGGAGACCGCCGGGGAAAGGAAGCCGAGCCAGGAGTGCTCCCTGGCGCAGTCGGGTGTTCCCGCGCACTGCCAGGCGGCCAGGTCGAGGGCGACCTCGCAGGCCGCGGCGACCAGGAGCACCGTGAGGGTCAGCCCGGCCAGGCGCACCAGCAGTCCGTAGAGGCGGACCGCCGGCTTGCGGTTGTCGCTCACCGTGGGCCGCATCCAGTGGGCGAGGTTGACCACCATGAACGGCAGGAGCAGCAGCCACAGCGCCCTGGAGCCGTTGCCCGAGGTGAGGTTGCACCAGACGTACGCCTCGGGAATCGGTTTGCCCTGGTGCTCCGCGGGCCGCCGCGCCGCGTTCGTCTCGGCGTCGACGTCGTCGGCGCGGCGGAAGACCGCGGCCGTGTCGTCGCCGGTGATCCGGACCGTGCGCGGATCGTTCAGCATTTCCTGCGGCGTCGTGCCGCCGACGCCGTGGACCAGGAGTTCGAGCGCGGTGTCGGCCGCCTGGCGCGGACCTGAACCGTTCGCCTCGTTCGTCGGGACGTGCCCCTGTAGACGCTCCACTGTTGTGTGTCCCCCGTGATGCCCGTACGACATGTGTCATGTCCAGGAAACCAGGATCGCCTCTGCTGACGCTGCGCGCACCACTCGTCACGGAATCTCCCCGATCCGTGTGACAGGGCCGGACCCGGGGTGGCAGCGTGACGTGTGCGGGTCGCCACAGGCAGTGGCGCGACCTGCGGCACCCCGTGCGAGGATGGGGCGTCCCGCGGTCCACAGGTGGGGGGAACGTCCTTGTCGGTGTTCGACGCAGGGGCTGCACAGGCGTATGCCGAGCGCATCGAGGCGAAGGGAACCGGAGCGGACGTGAGCGAGAATCAGAACCTGCTCGCGGAGCAGCGGCGCGCTCTGATCCTGGACGAGGTCCGGCGGCGCGGCGGCGTCCGCGTGAACGAACTGACCAGGAAACTCGGCGTGTCCGACATGACGGTCCGTCGCGACCTGGACGCGCTCGCCCGCCAGGGCGTGGTCGAGAAGGTGCACGGCGGCGCCGTCCCGGTGGTCGAGGCGAGTACGCACGAGCCGGGTTTCGAGGCCAAGTCGGGTCTGGAGCTGACGGCCAAGGAGGACATCGCGCGGGCCGCCGCGTCGCTGGTGTCACCGGGCACGGCGATCGCGCTGTCCGGCGGCACGACGACGTACGCGCTCGCCCATCAGCTGCTCGACGTGCCGGACCTGACGGTGGTGACCAACTCGGTGCGGGTGGCCGACGTCTTCCACTCGGCGCAGCGCACGTCGGGGCAGCGGCAGGGGGCGGCGACGGTCGTGCTGACGGGCGGCGTGCGCACCCCCTCGGACTCGCTGGTGGGTCCCGTCGCGGACCAGGCGATCGAGGCGCTCCACTTCGATGTGCTCTTCCTCGGAGTGCACGGCATATCGGTGGAGGCGGGGCTGTCCACACCGAATCTGGCGGAGGCCGAGACGAACCGGCGCCTCGTGCAGTCCGCGCGGCGTGTCGTCGTGGTCGCGGACCACACCAAGTGGGGCACGGTGGGCTTGAGTTCGTTCGCCGCGCTGGAACAGATCGACACCCTGGTGACGGACGACGGGCTGCCCGCCGAGGCGCGCACGGAGATCTCCGAGCACCTGCGGCGCCTGGTGGTGGCGGGCGAACCGGAGGCGGAGGACGAGGACGCGCCGGACGCCTGAGTCTCCGCCCCGGCGTGGACGCGCCCCGCACGGGCCCGCGTCCACGCCGGGGCCCGCGCCGCCCTGTGGACGGACCTCTCACGCGGGCCAGACCCCCGTGGCCAGCAGCGCGTCGATCGTGGCCTCGTAGGGTGCGATGTCCAGGCCCTGACCGGCCAGCCAGTCGTCGGAGTAGTACTTGTCCAGATAGCGGTCCCCCGGGTCGCACAGCAGGGTGACCACGCTCCCGGTCCGTCCCGCCGCCGCCATCTCCGCCACGATCCTCAGTGAGCTCCACAGGCCCGTGCCGGTCGAGCCGCCCGCCTTGCGCCCGATGGCCCGTTCCAGCGCCCGCACGGCCGCTACGCTCGCCGCGTCCGGCACCTTCATCATCCGGTCGACGGCGCCGGGCACGAAGCTCGGTTCCATCCGCGGCCGGCCGATGCCCTCGATCCGCGAACCGCAGTCGGTGGTGACCTCAGCGTCACCCGTGGTCCAGCCCTCGAAGAAACAGGAGTTCTCCGGGTCGGCCACACAGATACGGGTGTTGAACTGCATGTAGTGCACATAGCGGGCGATGGTCGCGGAGGTGCCGCCGGTCCCCGCGGTGGCCACGATCCACGCGGGCTCGGGGTACCGCTCCAACTCCAGCTGGCGGTAGATCGACTCGGCGATGTTGTTGTTGCCGCGCCAGTCGGTGGCCCGCTCCGCGTAAGTGAACTGGTCCATGAAATGACCGCCGGTCTGCGCCGCGAGGGCCGCCGACTCCGCGTACATGGTCCGGGGGTCGTCGACGAAGTGGCACCGGCCGCCGTGGAACTCGATCAGCCGGCACTTCTCCGGGCTCGTGGTGCGCGGCATGACGGCGATGAACGGCACCCCGATCAGCTTGGCGAAGTACGCCTCGGAGACGGCCGTCGAACCGCTCGACGCCTCGATGACGGGCCGGCCGTGCCGGATCCAGCCGTTGCACAGTCCGTACAGGAACAGCGAGCGGGCCAGCCGGTGCTTGAGACTGCCGGTGGGGTGGGTGGACTCGTCCTTGAGATACAGGTCGATGCCCCAGCGCTCCGGCAGCGGGAAGCGCAGGAGATGGGTGTCGGCCGATCTGTTCGCGTCGGCCTGGACCTTCCGCACGGCTTCTTTGAGCCAGTGCCGGTACTCCGCGTCGCTGTGGTCGACATCGAGCGTGGCCGTCGGCTCGTGGGGGCGGGCCTGCTGCGGGGTGGTCACGGCGGGGCTCCTTCGGGTGGGTACCGACGTCGGGTCGCGCGGTCGGACGCCTCGATCATAGGCACCTTCGCGCACGCCCCTCACCTGCATAAACACTCCTTTGAGGACCTCAAAGGGACTCCTGGTGCGGTCGGTCGCGGAGGGGTTGGGGGGCGCATTCGCGCGAGTGCGCCACAGGGCATGTGCCACGCCGCGATGCGCACTGGTGCTCGACGCCGTGCGCGGGCAGACTGCACGCACAGGACGCCGGTCCCGGCGGGACGCACAATGGAACGGGACCCGCGCCGTACGCATGACGGGGCCTGCCCCGTACGCACCGTGGGGCACGACCCGTGTGCACGACCGCAGGCACGACGAGACACGACGAGGCACGACCGAAGCGCACCAGGGGGTGGGGCACATGGCGGAGCCGGAGTTCACAGCCACAGGCGTGCGGATCGGGAAGCGGCTGCGTTCGCTCACCCGGGCCGGGCAGGTCCGGATCAGCGACGGCAGGCTGGAGTTGCTCACCAGCTACGGCAGTGAGATCGACAGCGCGCCGGTGCAGGCGGTCCGTGCGTCCAAGCCGTGGTTCGCCCAGGCGGACCGGGCGCTGGCGGACGTCAACGGCACCCGCTATCTGCTCACCCTCGGCGACCACGATCCGGCGCCGGGAGAGCCGGGGCCGCCGGCGGCCCACAGGTTCATCGAGGCCGTGCGCAACGCGGCGGGACGCGTGCGCTGAGCCCCGCGGCCGGGCGCCGTCCGTCCGGCCGCCGAGATCACCGCGAGTTGCGGGAGCGCGCCTCCTGAGCCACTCTGTTGTCACGTCACTCTGGGTTTACCGGCGATAACGCTGCGAACCAGCCCGCCGGCCACTGACAGCAGGCGGTCGGCGCGCGCAGGCAGCCCGCTGGATCCGCACTCGTCTTCTTCCGGACCTCAATTCGGGGAGTCGCAGCCGTGATCAGCCAGCCAAGCAAACATTGCACGGTCGAGCTCAACGCTCTGCCGTCGCGGATCGGCCAGGTCCGCAGAATCGTATCTGCGCAGTTGCGCTACTGGCGTCTGGATCCCTTGATAGACCGGGCCGCGCTCGGTGTCACCGAGCTGCTGACCAATGTCCATCTGCATGCCCGGCCCGACAAGCTGTGCACCGTCGAGATCGAGCTGCTGCTCGACCGGCTCACCGTGTCGGTGCACGACCGCGACCCACGCCTTCCCGAGGTACGGGACGCCACCTCCCTCGCGACCTGCGGGCGCGGCCTGTCGATGGTCGCCGCGGTGAGTGAGAGCTGGGGTGTGCGGCCGGACGGCGAGTCGGGGAAGGTCGTGTGGTTCACCCTCACGGCTCCCTCCCCGGCGGCGGCGGTGCCTGTACGTCCGCCGTACTCCGCTGTCGCGGCGGCGGGTGGAGTCGGGTTCGCGGGGGTGGAGGTCGAGCGGGCCGGGGGCGGGCTGGCGGCGGCTCCTGGGGGACACGCTCCCGCCCGGTCGGCCGTCGCAGGCTGACCGGGCGGTGACAGGTCGCTCCGCTGGGGGGTGGGGGGTGGGGTTTGGGTTTCACCCCCCGCCGCCCCTACCCGGTCCCGTCACGTGCTCAGGGGCTCCGCCCCCGAACCCCCGGTCCTCGAACGCCGGACGGGCTGAAGTCTTGCCGGACGGGCGGATACCTTCAGCCCGTCCGGCGTTTGACCCCCAGCGAGGGCCGCTCACACCGCGTCCCCCTTCCCCGTGCGTCCGAACTGCTCGTCCAGGACGGAGAGTCGGCGCCAGTACTCGTCCTCGTCGATCTCACCGGCGGCGAAGCGCCTGCCCAGCAGCGCGATCGGCGAGTCGCCGGACGGACGGGGCCGGTCGGGGCCGTGCCAGGGGCCGCGACGGCCGCGCCACACCGTGCGGCGCAGGGCGGTCACGCCGCCGGCCACGACGGCCGCCCAGAGCAACGGGAGGAACAGGATCCACGGGCCTGGCCTGGCCCGCCGTCCCAGTTCGCCAGGGTCTGCATCTGAGGTCATCTCCTCGGGAGTTCCACTGAGGGGCGTTGCGGTGCTGCTTCGAGGTTCGCGCCGAGAGGGGGTCCGGGTCGTCGTACGGCCGGCGGCAGTGCGCGTACCTCCGTGGGAGCAGGAGCACGGCTGATTCCGGTCCCTCTCGCCCAATGCTGTACCTACTAGTATGTACAGTGACTGTGTGAGCACTCCGGAGCGTCTGATCGAAGCCACCCGTGAACTCCTGTGGGAGCGCGGATATGTGGGCACGAGCCCGAAAGCGATCCTGCAGCGGGCCGGGGCCGGCCAGGGCAGCATGTACCACCACTTCACCGGCAAGCCCGAGTTGGCCCTGGCCGCCGTCCGGCGCACCGCACAGGAGATGCGCGCCACCGCCGAAGCGGTGCTCGGCGGGCCCGGTTCCCCGTGCGAACGGATCGAGTCGTATCTGCGGCGCGAGCGGGACGTCCTGCGCGGCTGTCCGGTCGGGCGGCTGACCATGGATCCGGAGGTCGTCGCGAGCGACGCACTGCGCGCGCCCGTGGACGAGACGCTGGACTGGTTGCGCGAGCGGCTGGCCGGAATCGTCGAGGAGGGCCAGGAGCTGGGCGAGTTCGGCTCGGCGCTGGACGGCGAGGAGATCGCCGCGACGATCGTGGCCACGGTCCAGGGAGGCTACGTGCTGGCCCGCGCGTCCGGGTCGGCCGCCGCCTTCGACACGGGGATCCGCGGGCTGCTGTCGCTCCTCACGCCCCGCGCTCCCGGCCACGACTCCCCCACCCGCCCGAGGACTTGATCAGCTGACCAGCCGGGAGGCATCGATGCACGCCATGCAGTACGAGATCACCCTGCCCGCGGACTACGACACGGGTGTCGTCCGGGACCGGGTGGCCCGCGCCGGGCATCTGCTCGACGACTGGGACGGGCTCGGGCTCAAGGCCTATCTGCTGCGGGAACGCGGAGTGGACGGCTCGCCGGTCAACCAGTACGCGCCGTTCTATCTGTGGGACACCCCCGAGGGCATGAACTCCTTCCTCTGGGGGCCCGGCTTCCAGGGGCTCGTGAACGACTTCGGGCGCCCCGTCGTGCAGCACTGGGCGGGCCTGGCGTACGAGGACGGGGGCGCCGCCGATGCCACGCCGACGGTGGCGGTACGCAGGCGGGTGAGCGTGCCCGAGGGGGTGCCGCTCGCCGAAGTGGCGCGCGAGGCCGCCCTGGAGACGGGGCGTCTGGCCGCACTGGACGGCGTCGTGGGCGCCGCCACCGCCATCGACCCGCGTCACTGGGAGGTCGTGCACTTCTCCCTCTGGGCCCACGACCTGCCCAAGACCGACGGAGAGACATACCGCGTGCTGCATCTGTCGGCCCCGGGACGTGATCGGCTACGACGGGGACGGCACTGGTGAGCGGGTCACGGGCGGGGCAGACCCGCACCCTGGAGGTGGCCAGGCCCACGGCGGCGGTCGGCGGGTGGCGGTCGGCAGTTGGTGGTCGTGGGCGGCGCGTCCGTACGGCTCCGGCCTGTGGCTCAGGTGTGTGTCAGGGCCGTGATCGGGTCGTCCAGTACCGGCTGCCACGCCAACTCGGCCGCACCCACCAGGCTGTTGTGGTCCAGCGTGCAGGCCAGGATGGGGACGCCACCGCTCCGCCCCCACAGGCTCCGGTCGGCCACGACGGCCCGCAGCCTCTCCGGGTCGGCGTCGAGGAGTGTGCGGTGCAGGCCGCCGAGGATGATGCGATCCGGGTTGAGAATGTTGACCAGGCCCGCGAGGCCCTGGCCCAGCCGGTCGATCAGCGTCTCGACGGCGGTGCGTACACCCGGGTCGGCGCGGTGGTCGCGGATCAGTTCGTTGGCCTGCTGGAGCAGTGAGACCTCGGGGCCGGGGTCGCGGCCGGCCGCCGTCAGGAACGCCAGGGGGTCCGCCTCGACGTCCAGGCAGCCCCGGCTGCCGCAGTGGCAGGCGCGGCCCTCCGGGCTGACCGTGAGGTGGCCGACTTCGAGCGCGAGGCCCGAACTGCCGGTGTGCAGACGCCCGTCGAGCACCAGCGCGCCGCCCACTCCGCGGTGTCCGGTCGCCACGCACAGCAGGTCGCGGGCACCGCGGCCCGCGCCGTGCCGGTGCTCGGCGAGCGCGGCGAGGTTGACGTCGTTGGCCGCGAACGCCGGGCCGGTGATCCCGGCCGCACGGACGCACTCCGCGAAGATCTCCCGCACGGGCGCCCCGGCCGGCCAGGCCAGGTGCAGCGGGTTGAGGGCGGTGCCCTCGGGTTCGGCGACGGCCGACGGGACGGCCACCCCGGCGCCGACACAGCGGCGGCCCGTTTCCCGCAGCAGTTCGGCGCCCGCCTCCACGACCGAGCGGAGCACCTTCGCCGGGTCGGCGTCCACGGTCTCGCAGCCCGGCGCGGTCGCCACGAGCCGGCCGCCGAGGCCGACCAGTGCGGCGCGGAAGCCGTCGGCGTGCACCTGGGCGGCCAGTGCCACGGGGCCGTCCTCGGCGAGTTCGAGACGGTGCGAGGGGCGGCCCTGCGAACCGGCCGCGGCGCCCGGGCGGGCGTCGACGCGGATCAGGCCGAGCGCCTCCAGCTCGGCGGCGACCGCGCCCGCCGTCGCACGGGTGACACCCAGCTCGGCGGTGAGCACGGCCCGGGTCGGCGCGCGTCCCGTGTGCACGAGTTCCAGCGCGGGTCCGAGCGCACCCCGCCCTCGGTCCAGCCGTGTCCTGGTGTTTCCTTCTCCCGCCGCTCCGGGGGCCGCATCGCCGCTCATGAGGCCGAGTCTCCCATGATCCGGTGGCCCGGTGACCGGTCAGTAGCCGCTCACGCGCTCCGGAGGCCGCTCACCCGCAGGGTGATGTTCAACCGGCCGGTGAGTCCCAACTCGGGCGGCGCCGTACCCGCGTGGACGCGCGGCACCCCGTGGTGGGCGAGCCGGGCCGGCCCGCCGAACACGAACAGGTCGCCGCTGCGCAGTTCCACGTCCGTGTAGGGGCGGCCTCTCGACTCCGTGGTGCCGAACCGGAAGACACAGGTGTCACCGAGGCTCAGTGACACCACGGGGGCGTCGGACTTCTCGTCGCTGTCGCGGTGCATCCCCATACGGGCGTCGGTGTCGTAGAAATTGATCAGCGCGATGTCGTAGTCGTACGGGGGTGGCGGGCCGCCGGCCACCTCCATATTGGCGTGCTCCCCGAGGGCGTCCCGCACCGCCCGGCGCCCCAGCTCCCCCAGCCAGGCGGGGAACTTCTTCACCGGCGCCCCGTCTCCGTCAACGACCGTTGACGCGTACCCGTACGGATACCAGTGCCATCCCAGGCAGACCTGCCGGGAGGTCATGGTGCCGCCGCCCGGGGTACGGACCGTGCGCAGTCCGGCGGGCGGCCTGGCCCAGTCGCGGCAGGCCTCCAGGAGTTCCTTCTGGCGCCCGGCCGGCAGCCAGTCCGGCACGTGCACGGCGCCCGGCGCGATCTCCGTCCGGCTCCTGGGAAACAGTTCGGCGTCCATGGCTCCCATCCTCGCTCAGGGTCCGCGCGGGGTCCGCGCACTCTCCCCTCGTACCCTCGGGTGGCCGCCGGGCGTCCCTGAGCTGCGCCTCAGATAGCCTGGACCCGATGACCGACCGTATGACGACCCCCTCGGCCGAGCTGATGCTGGCGCGCTTCCCCGAGGACTCCCGTGACCAGCTCCGCGCGTGGGACGCCTCCGACGAGTACCTGCTGAGGCATCTCGCGGACAGCGGCCAGGCGCTCGACGGCACGGTCGTCGTGGTCGGTGACCGCTGGGGTGCCCTCACCACCGCCCTGCGGGCGCACGCGCCGGCGCAGATCACCGACTCGTTCCTCACCCGCGAGGCGACCCGCGCCAATCTGGCCCGCAACGGCGCCGACGACGCGTCCGTACGCCTTCTCACCACGCAGGACGCGGTGCCCGAGCGCGTCGACGTGCTGCTGGTGCGCGTCCCCAAGAGCCTCGCGCTGCTGGAGGACCAGCTGCTGCGGCTGGCGCCCTCGGTGCACGAGGGCACGGTCGTCGTCGGCACCGGCATGGTCAAGGAGATCCACACCTCGACGCTCAAGCTGTTCGAGCGGATCCTCGGGCCGACCCGGACGTCGCTGGCCGAGAAGAAGGCCCGGCTGATCTTCTGCACACCGAACCCCGGGATCGTGCCCTCGGCGAACCCCTGGCCGCTCCGCTACACGCTGCCCGACGGCATCGGCCCGGTCTCCGGCCGTACGGTCGTCAACGAGGCGGGCGTCTTCTGCGCCGAGCGTCTGGACATCGGCACCAGGTTCTTCCTGCAGCATCTGTCGTACGGGGGCGGGGCCGGGCGTGTCGTGGACCTGGGCTGCGGGAACGGCGTCGTCGGCACCGCGGTGGCACTGGCGCGGCCGGAGGCCGAGGTGCTGTTCGTGGACGAGTCGTACCAGGCGGTGGCCTCCGCGGAGGCGACGTACCGGGTGAACACCGAGGACACGGCCGAGCACGGCAAGGCGGAGTTCCGCGTCGACGACGGCCTCAACGGCGTCCCGGAGGACAGTGTCGACCTCGTCCTGACCAATCCGCCCTTCCACTCGCACCAGGCGACCACCGACGCCACGGCGTGGCGGATGTTCGTCGGGGCACGCCGCGCGCTGCGGCCGGGTGGGGAGCTGTGGGTGGTCGGCAATCGCCATCTGGGCTATCACGTGAAGCTGCGGCGTCTCTTCGGCAACAGTGAACTGGTCGCGAGTGACGCGAAGTTCGTGGTGCTGAAGGCCGTCAAGCAGGGCCCGCGGTAGGACCGGTCCCGCCGCGCAGGGCGCGCGGTGATCCGCCGAGTTCGCGTCGGCAGGCCTTGTTGAAGGCCTGGAGGTCGGGGATGCCGACCGACGCGGCGACCGCCGGGATGGACAGGGTCGAGGCCCGCAGCAGGTGCCGCGCGCGGTCGAGCCTGCGGCGGCGGATGTACGCGACCACGGTGGTGCCGGTCGTGGCGCGGAAGAGCCGGGTCAGGTGGTTGTGCGAGACGCCCGCGGCGCGGGCCACCGCGGGCACGGTGAGCGGGGCGGCGAGGTGGCCCTCGACGTACGCCATCGCGGCGGTGACGGCCGGATGCGGGCCGGGCCGTTCGGCGGCCGGAGCCAGCTGGGCGACGCGCCACAGAGCGGTCCAGATCTCGGCCCTGGTGCGCTCGGGTTCACTCGGCGCGGAGACCACCGCCTGGAGCAACAGCCCGGTCAGCACAGGCAGTTCGGCTCCGGTGTCCTGCAGCACGGGCACGGTCCGCGGCGTCCCGGCGGCGGGTATGCGCAGGTGCGCGTACAGGTGTTCCGAGCGGCCCCGGTAGCGGTAGCGGACCGTCGCGCCCGGCGGGACGAGGCCGACCCGGCCGGGCCGGATGACGTGCGGTGCGCCGTCGACGGTCAGCTCGGCCTCGTACTGGTACAGGTGCAGCTGCCACAGCTCGGGCAGCCGGAAGACGTCCGTGCGGCTCGCGACCCCGTGCACGCCGACGCCCGCGTTGACCACGACGGGCGGCTCACCGAGGTGGAGGCTCGTCTCCCGCATGGTGAAAAACTACCAGCGGTGGTCCTGGAGCACCGGGTCACCGGCGTCTCCATCCGGCGGTAGGGGGCTGTCGCGCCTTGACCCTGCCGTCGCCCGGCGCGACCCGCGCCTCCGCACGGACGCACGGACGCCCCCGGGGAAGTCCGTCAGGCACGGGCCTCGTCGCCGGGTCGGCCGGGTCGTCCGTGGGCGCGTGCCTGGCCGTGGAAGCGGTAGCGGCGCTCGGGACGCCCCGCCGCGCCGTAGCGCAGGGTCACCTCGGCGCTGCCGCGGGAGTGGAAGTGCTCCAGATAACGGCGGGCGCTGACGCGGGAGATACCGGCCAAGGTCGCGCACTCGGCGGCGGACAGGGTGTCCTGGGCGGTGCGCAGAGTGCGTTCGACCAGCGCGGCCGTCTCCACGCTCAGCCCCTTGGGCAGGGTGGCCGGCCCCGAGGCGGGCACCGCCGCCCCGGTCAGCACCCGGTCGACGTCGGCCTGCCCCTCCACGACGGTGGCGAGCCCCCGGCCGCGCCGGACCGCGTACCGTTCGAGCCTGGCCCGCAGGTCCGCGAACTCGAACGGCTTGAGCAGGTAGTCGACCACCCCGTGCCGGACGGCACCGCGGACGGTGTCGGTCTCCCGTGCCGCGCTGATGACCATGACGTCGCAGTCGTGTCCCGCGGTACGCAGCCGGGGAATCACGTCGAGCCCGAAGACGTCCGGCAGGTACAGGTCGAGCAGGACGAGGTCGGGGTGCAACTCGTCGACCGCGCGGGCGGCCTGTTCGCCGGTGCTGGCCACCCCCACGACCCGGAACTGCTCGACGCGGTCGACGAAGGCGCGGTGGACCCGGGCCACCATGAAGTCGTCGTCGACCACGAGTACGTCGATCGAGTCGGACCCGTCGGCGCGTCCGGCCGTCGCGGTCGTGTCTGCCCCGCCGGGCGCCCCGTTCATCGTGTCGCTCCTTCCGCCACCGCGTCGGTGAGGTGGCTGACGGTCATGCGTGCGGTGAACATCGCCCCGTCGGGGGTGTTGGTCACCGAGATCTCCCCGCCATGACGCTCGCACACCAGCCGGGTGAGCGCCAGGCCGATCCCGCGCTCGCCCTCCTGGGCCGCCTTGGTGGTGAAGCCGTGCGAGAACACCTCCCGGGCGAGCTCGGGAGCGACGCCGGGGCCCGAGTCGCGGACCACGATCTCCACGCTGGAGGCATCCTGCCGCAGTTCGACCTCGACCCACGCCTCGTGGCCCACGGGGGCTTCACGCCCGAGGGGCCCCTCGCGGCTGCCGAGCGCCTCACGGCCCGGCACCTCACGTCCGTGCGGGTCATGACCGTGCGGGTCATCGCCCTGCATCTCACGGCCGTGCGGGTCACAGCCCGTCGCCGCCGCCGCGGCGTCCACGGCGTTGTCGACCAGGTTGCCGACCACCGTCGCCACGTCGGCGGCGTCCTCCGGGGTGAGCCGGTCGAGTGCGGTCGCGTCCGAGATGCGCAGGCTGACCTTGCGTTCGGCGGCCAGGGAGGATTTCGCCAGCAGCAGGGCGGCGACCGCGGTGTCGCGGACGCGGCGGCTGAGGGTGACGTCCAGCGACTGGCGGCGTCGGCTCAACGCCCGGATGTAGCGCACGACTTCGTCCTGCTCACCGATCTGGATCAGCCCCGAGATGGTGTGCAGCTGGTTGGCGAACTCATGGGCCTGCGCGCGCAGCAGCTCCGAGGAGCTGCGGAAGGATCCGATCTCCCGTTCCAGCTCGGCCAGTTCGGTGCGGTCCCGCAGCGTGGTGACCGACCCTAGCGGGCGGCCGTCCTTGGCGACGGTCATCCGGTTCATGACCAGCACCCGGCCGTGCAGGACGACGACCTCGTCGCGTTCGCCGCCCTCGCCCTTCCGGTCCCCCGCCAGGACGTCCCGCAGCCGTCCCTCGATGCCGAGGTCGGCGAGGCTGCGGCCCACGCAGTCCGCGGGCAGGTCGAGCAGGCGGCGCCCCATGTCGTTGGCCAGGGTGAGCCGGTGCTGCGGGTCCAGGGCGATCACGCCCTCGGCGATCCCGTACAGCATCGCCTCCCGGTGTTCGGCCAGACCGGCGATCTCGCGTGGTTCCAGGCCGAGGGTCTGCCGTTTTACGTGCCGGGCGAGCAGCCAGGAGCCGATCAGGCCGAGTCCGCTGGCGATGCCCAGATAGGCGAGGAGGTAGGAGGACGCCCCGCTCAGCCGCTGCCACACCGTGGGGTCCGCCTCGCCGATCATCACCGTACCCAGCGGCTCTCCGAGGTTCTCCTGCGTCGCGCCGAGCACCGGTACCTGGGCCACGAGTTCGCGGCTGCCGCGCAGTGTCAGCGAGCCGGACCAGCCGCGGCCGTCGGCGACGCCCGCGCCGAGGGAGAGCCGGCCGCCGATCGCGGTGGGGTCGGTGGAGCTGACGATCCGGCCGTCGGCGTCGGCGACCGTCACCGAGGTGACCCCGGACTGGGTCTGCGTGGAGTTCACCAGCGGGGCGAGGGCCTGCTGCGGCGCCGGGCGCAGCAGCAGGCTGCGGGTCAGCGGGGTGGCGGCCAGTTGCTCGGCGAGGGCCATGACCCGGCGGCCCTCGACGCGGTTGAAGGTCGTCGCCGACTGTCTGAGGGAGACCGCGGCGACGGCCACCAGCACCACCACGACGATGGCGAGCTGCAGCACCAGCATCTCTCCCGCGAGGGTCTGGCGACGGAAGGCGGCGACCACGACGGACTCAATCTCTCGTGCTGACACGGCCGGGCTGACACGGCGGTGAACGGCTCGGCTGCCGGGTCGCACCATCATGGCCCCCGCCCGCGGCCAGGAAAAGGGAGGGAGCGGAGCTGACACAAAGACCACAACCTCCGTTGATTCCGCAAGAGAGACAGCCTCCCGGCGGGCGGGCAGTATGTGGCCCACGTCACCACACCCTCCCCCCATCCAGGGCGTCCCCGTATCCCCCGGCTCCAGTACGGGGACGCCCCTCCCCCCGCATCTCATGTACAGGTGGTGGAACGCGTGCGCCTGAGCCCTCCCCTCGCCCTGTTCGGGGCCGCCGTGCTCGTGCTCGTGGGACCTCCGCTGCTCACGGCCGGCAGTGGCGCCGAGACCGGCACCCAGATCCCGGGCCTGCGCTTCATGGTCCCGAACACGCCCGGCGGCGGCTACGACATCACGGCCCGTACGGCGGCGAAGAACGCCGAGGACGCCGAACTCACCCACAACATCGAGGTGTTCAATCTGCCGGGCGCCGGCGGCACCGTCGGGCTGAGCCGGCTGGTGAGCGAGCACGGCAACGGCAAGCTCGCCATGTCGATGGGGTTGGGCGTGGTGGGCGCGGTGCGTTCCAACGACGCGCCCAAGACCCTCGCCGACACCACCCCGATCGCCCGGCTCACCGAGGAGCAGGACGTCGTCGTGGTCTCCAAGGACTCCCCGTACAAGTCGGTCGACCAGCTCGTGGCGGCCTGGAAGGACAAGCCCGGCAAGCTGCCGGTGGGCGGCGGTTCGTCGCCCGGCGGGCCCGACCATCTCGCGCCGATGCTGATGGCGAAGGCCGCGGGCATCGCCCCGAAGGACGTCAACTACATCCCCTTCGACGGCGGTGGCGAACTGCTCGCGTCGATCCTCGGGAACAAGGTCGCCTTCGGGGTGTCCGGCGTCGGCGAGTACCTCGACCAGATCAAGGCGGGCGAGCTGCGGGTGCTCGCGGTCACCGGACCCGAGCGGGTCGACGAGCTGGACGCGCCCACCCTGAAGGAGTCCGGCTACGACGTGGACTTCACCAACTGGCGCGGCATCGTGGCCCCACCGGGTCTGTCCGACGCCGAACGCGACAAGCTCGTACGCCTCGTGCGGGAGCTGCACGACTCCCCCGAGTGGCAGAAGTCCCTGAAGACGAACGGGTGGGACGACGCCTTCCTGACCGGAGCGAAGTTCGGCGACTTCCTGGACGCCCAGGACAAACGCGTGGTGTCGGTGCTGAAGGAGCTGGGACTGTGACGACTCAGACCACCGGCGTCCCCGGGACGCCGCCCACTCCCGACGCCTCTCCGAAGCCCGCGGGCGCGCGCCGCACCTGGCTGCGGGAGCACTCCGAACTCGGCGTCTGCGTCCTGCTGCTGGCACTCGGCGTGCTCGTCCTGACCGACGCGCTGACCATGGACGTCGACATCACCCAGCGCGGGCCCGTCGGACCGAAGACCGTCCCGATCGTGGTCGGCGTCGGACTGCTCGTGATCGCCGCGCTGCTCGCCGTCGACGTCCTGCGCGGCGGGCACGGCGAGGCGGAGGGCGGCGAGGACGTCGACCTGTCCGAACCGGCCGACTGGCGTACGGTGCTGCTGCTCGCCGGGGTGTTCCTCGGCTCGGCCGTCCTGATCGAACCGCTCGGCTTCCCCGTCGCGGGCGCTCTCCTCTTCTGGGGCGCCGCCTTCGCGCTGGGCAGCCGCCGGCTCGACAAGGACCCTCTCGTCGCGGCTGTCCTCTCCCTGTTCACGTACGCCGTCTTCAACAATCTGCTCGGGGTACCGCTGCCGGGTGGTCCGCTGATGGGAGTGCTCTGACATGGACGCCCTCAACTCCCTGATGGACGGTTTCGGTACGGCCCTCACGCCGGTCAACCTGCTGTGGGCGGCCCTCGGTGTGCTGCTGGGCACCGCGATCGGCGTGCTGCCCGGCATCGGGCCCGCGATGGCCGTCGCCCTGCTGCTGCCGGTGACGTACGGACTCGAACCGGTCGGCGCGTTCATCATGTTCGCGGGGATCTACTACGGGGCGATGTTCGGCGGTTCGACGACCTCGATCCTGCTGAACACGCCCGGTGAGAGCGCCGCCGTGGTCGCGGCCATGGAGGGCAACCCGATGGCCAAGGCGGGGCGGGGCGCGCAGGCGCTCGCCGCCGCCGCCATCGGCCACTTCGCGGGCGGTCTGATCGGTACCGTCCTGCTGGTCGCGCTCGCCCCGACGGTCGCCGACCTGGCGGTGGACATCGGCGCGCCGGACTACTTCGCCATCATGGTGCTGGCGTTCATCGCCGTGACGTCGGTGCTGGGCTCGTCCCGGATCAGGGGACTGGCGTCCCTCCTCATCGGCCTGACCCTCGGCCTCGTCGGCCTGGACCAGATGACCGGGCAGCAGCGGCTGACCTTCGGCTCGCTGCAACTCGCCGACGGCATCGACGTGGTGATCGTGGCGGTCGGCCTGTTCGCGATCGGCGAGGCCCTGTGGGTGGCGGCGCATCTGCGGCGCAGCACCGGCAAGCCGATTCCGGTGGGCCGGCCCTGGCTGGGACGCGACGACGTACGGCGGACCTGGCGGTCATGGCTGCGCGGTCCGCTGATCGGTTTCCCCTTCGGCGCGATCCCGGCGGGCGGCGCGGAGATCCCCACGTTCCTGTCGTACGCCACGGAGAAGCGGCTGTCGAAGCACCCGGACGACTGGGGCAAGGGCGCGATCGAGGGGGTGGCGGGGCCGGAGTCCGCGGCGTCGGCGTCCGCGGCGGGCACGCTGGTGTCCATGCTGACGCTCGGCCTGCCGACGACGGCGGTCGCGGCCGTCATGCTGGCGGCGTTCCAGCAGTACGGCATCCAGCCGGGTCCGCTCCTCTTCGAGCGCGAGCCCGATCTGGTGTGGGGGCTGATCGCCTCCCTCTTCGTCGGCATGGTGCTGCTGCTCGCCCTCAACCTTCCGCTGGCCCCGGTCTGGGCGAAGCTGCTGCGCATCCCGCGCCCGTATCTGTACGCGGGCATCCTGTTCTTCGCGGCGGTCGGCGCGTACGCGGTCGGCGGCGAGGTCATCGACCTGGTGATCCTGCTGATCATCGGCCTGATCGGCTTCGGCATGCGGCGGTACGGTCTGCCGGTGCTGCCGGCCGTCATCGGCGTCATCCTCGGCCCGAACGCCGAACAACAGCTGAGGCGCGCCCTGCAGATCAGCGACGGCAGCGTGTCCGGTCTGGTCAACACGCCCTTCTCGGTGACCGTGTACGCGGTGACGGCTCTGATCCTGCTCTGGCCTCTGCTGCGCAAGCTCGTGACCCGCGCCCGCACGAAGCCTCAACCGGCCGCGAAGTAGTTGCCACTTCTATCACTATTGTCGCTTTTAGTATGTTTCACGCCTTCTGTCGCGGTGACCCGGACAGCACACCGGATTCAGAAGGAGGGTGCTGAAGCATGATCACCCAGGAACAGATCCCGGCAGTACTGGAACATCCCGTGTACGACGCCGAGGGCAGCAAGATCGGGGACGCGAACCACGTCTTCTTCGACGACGCGACCGGCCGACCGGAATGGGTCAGCATCAAGACCGGCTTCTTCGGCACCAACGAGTCGTTCGTGCCGATCCGGGAGGCGGTCATCGTCGAGGAGCACCTTGAGGTGCCCTACGCGAAGGGCATGGTCAAGGACGCGCCCAACGTGGACGTCGACAGCGGCGGCCACCTGTCCGAGTCGGAGGAGGTCCGGCTGTACGAGTACTACGGCATCGCCTGGGACGACGCCTGGCAGCAGGCGAACCAGCCGGGCGGAGAGGGCTGGGCCCACTCCGGCACCGCCGGTACGGCCGGGGCCGCCGGCGCCATGGGCACGGACACGGGTATGGGTACGGGCACGGGCATGACCACGCCCGAGGACGAGGCGATGACCCGGTCCGAGGAGCACATGCACGTCGGCGCCGAACGGTACGAGACGGGGCGGGCCCGACTGCGCAAGTACGTGGTGACGGAGGAGGTCCAGCAGACGGTGCCCCTGCGGCACGAGGAGGTACGCGTCGTGCGCGAGCCGATCACGGACGCGAACGTCGGCGACGCCCTGTCGGGCGCGGAGATCTCCGAGGCCGAGCACGAGGTCACGCTGCACGCCGAACGCCCGGTCGTGGAGACCGAGACGGTTCCGGTCGAGCGGGTGCGGCTGAGCACCGAGGAGGTCACCGAGGAGGAGACCGTCACGGGTCAGGTCCGCAAGGAGCGGATCGCCGCCGACGTCGAGGACGACGAGGAGGGCCGCCCGCGCCGTTAGGGCGCGGCGCCGCGCCGAGTGCCCTCACCCTCACGGCAGCTGTCCGGCCGTGGGTCGGCGGTTCCGGTCCAGGCGGCGGGTTCGGGCCCTGCACGGGTCCGGCCCGCCGCTGCGCCGGTGGCGGGCCCCGCGCCGGGAGACCTGTCGTCGCTGGCAGAGTGGGTGTCCACCGCCCGCGAACGCACAGGGAAGTTGAAGTCATGACCGACAAGCTCACCGTCAGTGTCCTGGGTACCGGAATCATGGGCGCCGCGATGGCCCGTAACCTCGCGCGTGCCGGACACACCGTCCGGGCCTGGAACCGCAGCCGGGACAAGGCCGAACCGCTCGCCGCCGACGGCGCGCACGTCGCCGGGACGCCCGCCGAGGCCGTGGAGGGCGCCGACGTCGTGCTGACCATGCTGTACGACGGACCCTCCGCGCTGGACGTGATGCGTCAGGCCTCGCCCGTCCTGCGCTCGGGCACCGCATGGGTGCAGTCCACGACCGCGGGCATCGACGGGGTGGCCGAGTTGGCCGGGTTCGCCCGGGAGACGGGCCTCGTCTTCTACGACGCGCCCGTGCTCGGCACCCGGCAGCCCGCCGAGGCCGGGCAGTTGCTCGTCCTGGCCGCCGGTCCGAGCGAGGGCCGGGACACCGTGACGCCGGTCTTCGACGCGGTCGGCGCCCGCACCGTGTGGACCGGCGAGGACGGGGCGGCGGGCAGCGCCACCCGTCTCAAGCTCGTCGCCAACAGTTGGGTCATCGCCGCCACCAGCGCTACCGGCGAGACCCTCGCCCTGGCCAAGGCGCTGGGCGTGGATCCGCAGAGCTTCTTCGACGCCATCGCCGGCGGCCCGCTCGACATGGGATATCTGCACGCCAAGAGCGCCCTCATCCTGGAGGACCGGTTGTCGCCCGCCGCCTTCGCCGTGTCGACCGCGGCCAAGGACGCCCGTCTCATCGTGGAGGCCGGCGAGCAGCACGGGGTCCGTCTGGACGTCGCGGCGGCGAGCGCCGAACGCTTCGCCCGGGCCGCCGCGCAGGGGCACGCCGACGAGGACATGGCCGCCGCCTACTTCGCGAGCTTCGACGAGGGCTCCGAGGACGGCTCCGACGAGAACTCCGCGGGGCCGACCGCCCGTTAGGGCACCGCTTGCGGCGGCCGACAGCCGCTCACAGGCGGTCCGCCTCAGCCCGGCACCGGAGGGGCGGGCGGCGGTCGGTCCCGTGGCCCGCCTGCCAACATCCGCGCCAGCACCGCGCGTTGCAGCGGCAGTACCTCACCGTGCAGGGCGCGACCCTTCTCCGTGAGGGACACACGCACGCCCCGCCGGTCCTCGGGACACATGCAGCGCTTCACGAGACCGTCCTTCTCCAGACGGCCGATCAGGCGGGACAGTGCGCTCTGGCTCAGATGGACCCGTTCGGCGATCTCCTGGACGCGGTAGGCGGTCCCGCCGCCGACGGGGGCGTCCGCGGCCAGCACGTCGAGGACCTCGAAGTCGCTGGCGCCGAGGCCGTGTGGATGCAGCGCGCGGTCGAGTTCGCACGACGTGCGCGCGTGCACGGCGAGGATGTCGCGCCACCGCTCCACGAGCCCCTGCTCGGCCTGCTCCCCAGCCGCCATGGCCGCACTGTAGCAACGGCGAACTTCCTTGCCCCGCCGGGCGCCCGGCTGTGACACTCCCCGTATGGAACACATCAGGGGGCGACGGACCCAGTCCGAGCGGGACGCGATCACGGTGGAGATCGGCTACGCCCTGGCCAGCGCCGCGTTCGCGGCGGCCGTGCTGTTCGGGGTCCTGGCCGGTCCCGCGCTCCTCTTCGACCTGCCGACGACGCTCGAAAAGGTCCTCCGCGTCACCGGGACGGCGCTCGCCGCGGCCCTTTTCCTCCTACGGGTGATCTCGGTGCTGGTCCGTTTCCGGGCGGGGGGTCAGCCCAGCCAGCCCGGCCGTACCAGGCCCGACTCGTAGGCCAGCACGACCAGTTGGGCGCGGTCGCGAGCGCCCAGCTTGACCATGGTGCGGCTGACGTGGGTCTTGGCCGTCAAGGGGCTCACCACGAGGCGCCGCGCGATCTCGTCGTTCGACAAGCCGATGCCGACCAGCGCCATCACCTCTCGTTCCCGCTCGGTGAGTCCGGCGAGCGCGTCGCCCTCGGCCGGCTCCTTCGAGCGGGCCGCGAACTCGGCGATGAGCCGCCGTGTCACCCCCGGCGAGAGGAGCGCGTCACCCTCGACGACCGCCCTGACGGCCCGTAGGAGCTCCTCCGGTTCGGTGTCCTTGACCAGGAAGCCGGACGCCCCGGAACGGATCGCCTCGAAGACGTACTCGTCGAGTTCGAAGGTTGTGAGCATGACGACCTTGACGTCCGCCAGGTCCGCGGAGTCGGTGATGTGACGCGTCGCGGCGAGGCCGTCGAGCACCGGCATACGGATGTCCATCAGGACGACGTCGGGCCGCAGTTGGCGTACTCCCCGCAGGGCCTCGGCCCCGTCCGCGGCCTCACCGGCCACCTCGATGTCCGGCTGAGCGTCCAGGAGCGCCCTGAATCCCGCGCGGACCAACGACTGGTCGTCGGCGAGCAGTACGCGGATCACCGGTCCTCCTCGGGGATGCGGGACTTCTTCAAGGGCAGCACGGCGAACACGCGGAACCCGCCGCCCTCCCGGGGTCCGGCCTCGATGGTGCCACCCAGGGCCGCCGCGCGCTCCCGCATTCCGGCCAGTCCGTTGCCGCTGCCGCCCGCTTCCACGCCGGTCGCCGGGCCGTCGTCGTCGATACGGAGCCGCAGGGCGCCGCCCGCCCGGTCGACCCGCACGCGCGCGTGCCGCGACCCGGAATGCCGTACGACGTTGGTCAACGCCTCCTGGACGATGCGGAAGGCCGCGAGATCGGCGCCCGGCGAGAGCTTCCCGTGCCCGTCCCGGTTCTCGACGGCGACGGTCAGACCGGCGCCCGCCGCCTGTTCCACCAGTTCGGGTAGCCGGTCGAGGCCGGGCGCCGGAGCACGAGGCGCGTCCCCGGGCGTGCGGAGCGTGTCGAGCACCTGGCGCACCTCCCCCAGCGCCTCCTTGCTGGCGGCCTTGATGGTGGTGAGCGCGGTACGTGCCTGCTGCGGGTCGGAGTCGAGCAGCGCGAGGCCGACCCCGGCCTGGACGTTGATGACCGAGATGCTGTGCGCCAGGACGTCGTGCAGCTCACGGGCGATGCGCAGCCGTTCCTCGTCGGCGCGCCTGCTGACCGCGTGGCGGCGTTCCGCCCGGTCGCGGTCCCACTGCTCGCGGCGGACCCGGGCCAGTTCGCAGAGCGCGAGGATCGCCACGATCCAGGCCGCGACGACGAGCTCCTCACCCCAGGAGGAGGCCGGGTCGCCCTTCGGCGGCAGCCATCGGTAGAGCCAGTGCCCCACCAGGAGACGCACCGTCCACAGCGTGCCGAGGACGGCCCAGGCCAGCCGTCGGTGCCCGGCGAGGACCGCGCTGAAGCAGGCGAGCGCGACCGTGAGGAAGACCGGTCCGTACGGATATCCCGCGCTGAAGTAGACAAGGGCCGAGGCCGCGGTGCCGCACAGCACCGCCGCCGGGTACCGCCGCCGCCACAGAAGCAGGACGGACCCGGTGAGGAGCAGGGCCCGCGCGAGGGCGTCGAGTTGCTCGCGCGCGGGCTGCGCCTCGGCGGCGAACGAGCTGCCAGCCATGACGAACACGGTGAGGAGCAGCGTCGAACGCCACGGCCACCGGGGGTTGCCGCCGCCCTCTTCCTCCTCCCCGCGGTGGTTCCACCACGGGGGCCCGTGCCACCGGCTCCCCGGCGGACCGCCCCTGGCCCAGGGAGGTCCGCCGCACCGGCGTGTGCGCCGCTCTTCCATGCCCGCCACGCTAGACGTCAGGGCCCACCGGGGGCGTCCGCCGAGCGTGGCGATCACCCGTACTCCCCACGGAGTACGCACGCGGCCCGCCACCGCCGACAGCCGGCAGCCGGTGACCGCGGTTCGCGGAGAGCCGTCAGCCGTGAGCCGTGAGCCGTGAAGCGTGAGCCGTCAGCTGTGAGCCGTCAGCGGTCGATCCTGCTCAGGGCGCGCTCCGCCACCGGGTGCGAGCGGACCATGTCGCCCAGCGAGGTGGCGCCCCGGGTGATCCCCGCGAACGCCTTCCACGCGGGCCGGAACCCGGTGAGCGCGGCATGGAACACTCCGGGCCTGCGCTCGAAGATCGTGAGCATGCGCCTGCCGACGCTCATCTCCACACCGAGGCCCGCCTTGATCGCGAAGGCGTAGTTCAGCGCCTGCCGTCGCGTGTCCACGGCGTCGTGGGCCTCGGCGATCCGCACCGCCCACTCCCCAGCGAGCCGCCCGGAGCGCAGCGCGAAGGAGATGCCCTCGCGGGTCCACGGCTCCAGCAGCCCGGCCGCGTCCCCGCACACCAGCACCCGGCCCCGCGACAGCGGCGAGTCGTCGGCGCGGCAGCGGGTCAGGTGCCCGGACGAGATGCTGGGCTCGAAGCCCGCCAGGCCGAGCCGGGCGATGAAGTCCTCCAGATACCGCTTGGTCGCGGCGCCTTCGCCGCGCGCCGAGATCACCCCGACGGTGAGCGTGTCGCCCTTGGGGAACACCCAGCCGTAACTGCCCGGCAGCGGGCCCCAGTCGATGAGGACCCGGCCCTTCCAGTCCTCCGCGACGGTCTCCGGCACCGGGATCTCCGCCTCCAGGCCGAGGTCGACCTGGTCGAGCTTGACCCCGACATGGGCTCCTATGCGGCTGGCGCTGCCGTCCGCGCCGACCACCGCCCGCGCCAGCAGCGTCTCGCCGTCCTGGAGGACGACGGCGACCGAGCGGCGGTCGGGGACCGCCGAGCCGTGCTGTTCCACCCGCGTGACCGTGGCCCCCGTCCGCAGTTCGGCGCCCGCCTTCTGCGCGTGCTCGACCAGCTGCTGATCGAACTCCGGCCTGTTGATGAGCCCGAAGAGCATCTGCTTGGAGCGGCGCGTCCGGGCGAACCTGCCCTCGAGCGAGAACGTCACCGCGTGGACCCGGTCCCGGAACGGCAGCTCGAAACCGGGCGGCAGCGCGTCCCGGGTGGGTCCGATGATGCCGCCGCCGCATGTCTTGTAGCGGGGCAACTCCGCTTTCTCCAGCAACAGGACGCGGCGCCCCGCGACCGCCGCCGCATAGGCGGCCGAGGCGCCCGCCGGTCCCGCCCCGACCACGACGACGTCCCACACCTGCTGCCCGTCGTCCTGTCCGTCGTCCGAAGAGTTCTCGCTGCTCACGATGGTCTGCTGCTCCGATCCCGCCGCCTGCCGCACCTGCTCCACGCATCCTACGGCGGCGTCCGGCGAAGACCGCTGTGGGAGGATCGGCAGCGTATGCAGCGCGCACACCCGTTCGCGCGCACTCGCAGCCGTACCCACCCGTACAACGTCGCACCCACACGGAGCGTGCCCATGTCGTCGAATCCGGTCGCCGAGACCGTCGTCTCCCTGATGCCCAGGGCGAAGACGGAGCTGACCGAGCTGGTGGCCTTCAAATCGGTGGCGGACTTCGACCAGTTCCCGCGCAGCGAGAGCGAGGGCGCCGCGAACTGGGTGGCCGACGCGCTGCGCGCCGAGGGTTTCCAGGACGTCGCCCTGCTCGACACCCCTGACGGCACACAGTCGGTGTACGGCTTCCTGCCGGGCCCCGAGGGCTCCAAGACCGTTCTGCTGTACGCGCACTACGACGTGCAGCCGCCCCTCGACGAGGCCGGCTGGCGGACGCCGCCCTTCGAGCTGACCGAGCGGGACGGCCGCTGGTACGGGCGCGGGGCCGCCGACTGCAAGGGCGGCCTGATCATGCACCTGCTGGCGCTGCGCGCGCTCAAGGCGAACGGCGGCGTCCCGGTCGGCGTCAAGGTCATCGCCGAGGGCTCGGAGGAGCAGGGCACGGGTGGTCTTGAGCGGTACGCGGAGGAACACCCCGAGCTGCTGACGGCCGACGCGATCGTCATCGGCGACTCCGGGAACTTCCGGGTCGGGGTGCCGACGGTCACCACCGCGCTGCGCGGTATGACGCTCGTCCGCGTCCAGGTCGACACCCTCGAAGGCAATCTGCACTCCGGCCAGTTCGGCGGCGCGGCGCCCGACGCGCTGAGCGCGCTGATCCGCGCACTCGACTCGCTGCGCGCCGAGGACGGCTCGACGACGGTCGACGGGCTCGCGGGCACGTCGTCGTGGGAGGGCCTGCAGTACGACGAGGCGCAGTTCCGCAAGGACGCCAAGGTGCTCGACGGGGTGGAACTGATCGGCTCCGGGACGGTCGCCGACCGCATCTGGGCGCGGCCCGCCGTGACCGTACTCGGCATCGACGCCCCGCCGGTCGTCGGCGCCACCCCGTCCGTGCAGGCCGGCGCCCGCGCGCTGGTCAGCCTGCGCGTGCCGGCGGGCGTGGACGCCGCCGAGGCCACCAAGCTGCTCCAGGCCCATCTGGAGGCGCACACGCCGTGGGGAGCGCGGGTGAGCACCGAGCAGATCGGGCAGGGGCAGCCGTTCCGCGCCGACACCACGAGCCCCGCGTACGCGGCGATGGCCGAGGCGATGGGTGTCGCCTACGACGGGGCGGAGATGCAGTACGCGGGGCAGGGCGGTTCCATCCCGCTGTGCAACACGCTCGCGTCGCTGTACCCGCGGGCGGAGATCCTGCTCATCGGGCTCAGCGAGCCGGAGGCGCAGATCCACGCCGTGAACGAGAGCGTGTCGCCCGACGAGCTGGAGCGGCTCGCCGTCGCGGAGGCGCTGTTCCTCCGGAACTACGCGGCGTCGTGAACAGGGGTACGCCTGCGGGATCGGGCGTGCCCCCGGGTTTCTGGGGGCTGCGCTCCCAGGCCCCCGTCGGTCTGAACGGCCTCGTCCTCGAACGCCGGACGGGCTGAACAGCGAAAGCGAACGCCGGACGGGCTGAACAGCAAAGGGAATTCCGGGAGGGCTACCCCTGCGGTACGCCTGCCTCCAGGTACAGCGCCGTGCCCCGTTCCCTCGCCCGCAGGGCCCACCGCAGGCGCTCGTAGCGGATGGGCGGCAGGAGTGTGGCGGCCTCCTTTTCGGTGACGAAGCGCCAGTCGCGCAGTTCGGGGCCCGGCAGAACCAGTTGCCGGGCCTCGCCGCCGCCCAGCCTGCCGCCGTCGTAGAGGAGACGCAGGCCGCCGTAGCCGGGCGGCACCGGGGGTTCCCAGTCGACGACCAGCAGGCGGGGGACGTCGGTGAGCCGTATGCCGGTCTCCTCGGCGACCTCGCGGATGCCCGCGCGCGCGGGTGCCTCGCCGGATTCGACGACGCCGCCGGGGAACTCCCAGCCGGCCTTGTACGTCGGGTCGACGAGCAGTACCCGGTCCAGCTCGTCGAAGAGGAGCACCCCCGCCGCGACGGTCTCCGAGGTGGGTTCGGGGGTCTGCACGATGTCGCAGACCGGCGCGGATCCGCTGGTCACGGCTTCGGCGACGCGCACAGCGGTTTCGTACGGGGTGAGGGTGCCGTTGTCGACGGGGTGGGCGTCCGCGGTGAGCCAGCCGGCCAGGGCGGCGCGGTAGGGCTCGATCTGGTCGTACGACCACTGGCGCACGCGGATCTCCCCGTCGGGGAGGTCGGGCGGGACCTCCCGGCCGGCTATTCGTTCGCGCAGGATCGTTTCCGCCGGGGCGAGAACCACATGGCGAACCGCGATCCTGCGGGACGCGAGTCCGCCGAAGATCTCGTCGCGGTACTCCTGGCGCAGCAGTGTCATGGGGACGACGAGCACGCCCCCCAGTTCGGAGAGCATCGCGGCGGCCGTGTCGACCACGAGCCGCCGCCAGATCGGCAGATCCTGGAAGTCGCCGACCTCGGCGAGGCGCTTGGCGGGCAGCAGTTGTGCCAGCCCGGTGCCGATCAGCTCGGGGTCGAAGAGTGTGCTGTTCGGGATCAGGTCGATCAGCTCCCGTGCGGTGGTGGTCTTCCCCGCACCGAACGCACCATTGATCCAGACGACAATCACTAGCACTCCAGGGTGGGATGGCCGCTTACCAGCGGCAGAGCCGGATTCGCCGGTTCGTCTGGGAGAGGCAGGGGAAATGAGGGTGTCCACAGCCCGGCTCCCACCACCTCCTTCTCCCATATGCCCTGAAGATACGCCCCGATCCGCTCCTCCATCGAGACCGTCACCTCGCTGTACGTACCCCCCGCACCGGGCAGCTCATGCCGACCGGTGACCGCCCGGACGGTGGCGATGGTGGCCTTGCCGGTCCTGCGGTCGGTGCGGTGGCGCTGTATCCGGCCCCCGACCACGCGACCTCGCCGGACGGCGCGTGGTTCGCGGTGCTCAGCGACGCCCCGGACATGTGTCGGCTCATTGATTTTTGCGAACCGGAAATCCATGACATGCGGAGTTACCGTCAAGTATGCGATCCGGAAGCCGCCGCGGTGGAATTACCGGCAGGTAAAAAAGCTTCGCCAGTGCGGAGATTCCGGGCGTTTCACCATGCGGTTATTGACGATAAAAGGTGACAAAGCGGTCCGCTTTGGGCGTCGCAAATGGGCACGAAACGCCTTAGTTGCTTAATTCAACCAGATGGTTGACAGTCCCCAGTTCATCTTGAGAAGGTGAAGTGGATATACATTGAAGTAGCTATACATTGCTGTCAAATTGCTTGATTTAATAGCCCCTTTCGGGGCGTGAGCGTTGACCGGGGTGCGGGAATGTCTGGATCGCATAGTGACCATCGTGACCTGATGGCCGGACAGCTTGGCGTATGGCACGCGCAGCAATTGAATCCGGATAACCCGATCTACAACATGGGTGAATACATAGAGATTCACGGAGCGGTGGACACGGAGTTATTCGAGGCGGCCCTGCGGAGGGTCGTCCTGGAAGTGGACTGTTTCGGTCTGCGCTTCGAGGGGGCCGCGGACGAGGTTCCGCGGCAGCGTTTCGACCGGCGGGACGACTGGCCGTTCCACGTGATCGACGTGAGCCGTGAGGAAGATCCACGGGCCGGCGCCGAGAGCTGGATGCGGGCGGACATGCGGCGCCCGGTCGATCTCCGGGACGGTGAACTCTTCACCGAGGCCGTGATCAAGGTGGAGGAAGACCTCTTCCTCTGGTACCAGCGAATTCACCACATCGTCGCAGACGGACTCGCGGGATCCCGGATAGCCTCCCGAGTCGCCGCGGTCTACACGGCACTGCTGGCCGGTGAAGAGCCCACGGACAGTGCGCCGCCATCGAGTTCCGTACTGATGGACGCCGACGCCGACTACCGGGCGTCAGCGGAATTCGAAGCGGACCGGCAGTACTGGTCGGAACGTCTGGCCGATCGTCCTCGGCCGGTCAGTCTCAGCGGCCGGGAACCCTCCACCGTCCCCCATGAGCTGACACGGCACACGATCCGCATCTCCCCCGACGCCGCCACGGAACTCCGAAGCTCCGCGCGTCGCCTGGGAACAAGCCTGTCGGGCCTGGCCGTCGCCGCGAGCGCCGCCCACCTGCATCGCGCGACAGGGCAGGAGGACATCATCCTCGGGGTCCCCGTCATGGGCAGAAAGACCGCACTGCGGGACATCCCGGGAATGACGGCCAACATCGTTCCGCTGCGCCTCGCGGTGCAGCCGAAGGCCACCGTGAAGGAACTCGTGAAGCAGGTGACTCGCGGAGTGCGAGACGCTCTGCGGCATCAGCGGTACCGCTACGAGGACATTCTCAGGGACCTGAAACTCGTAGGGCGCAGCGGACTGTATCCCCTGCTGGTCAATATCGTTTCTTTCGACTACGACGTGCAATTCGGTGGTGCCTCCAGCAGTGCACACGGGCTCGGTGGCATAAATTTCAACGACCTGTCGGTTTCGGTGTACGACAGGTCGTCCGACGGCAGGATGTCCGTGGTCGTGGAGGCCAATCCGGATCTCTACAGCCGGAAAGCGGTGCAGGAGCACGCCGCCCAGTTCCTCGGCGTGCTGAACTGGATGGCGAGTTCCGCCGCGGATGAACGCGTACACCGGATCACTTTGATGAGCCGCTCCGAGCAGCGACGGGTCCTGGAGGAGTGGAACGACACCGCCCGGGAGGTGACGGCGGCGACGCTGCCGGAGCTGTTCCAGGACCGGGCCGCCCGCACCCCCGACGCGACCGCGGTGGTCTTCGAGGGTGCCGAGGTGACCTATGCGGACCTCAACGCGCGGGCCAACCGCCTCGCCCGGCTCCTGATCGACCGGGGCGTGGGACCCGAGTCGCCGGTCGCGGTGATGATGCACCGTTCCGTCGACCTGGTGGTCGCCCTCCTGGCGGTGGTCAAGGCCGGCGGCGCGTACGTACCCGTCGACCCGGACTACCCCGCCGTCCGCGTCACTCACGTCCTCGCCGACGCACGGCCCCGTCTGGTGCTCACCAGCACGGACCTGGTTTCCCGGCTCACCGGCGGAGAGGTGCCGTGCCTGGCCGTCGACGACCCCCGCAGCATGACCGCGCTCCAAGGCTTCGACGACACCGACCCCACCGACACCGAACGCCGTGCCGCCCTGCTGCCCGCTCACCCCGCCTACGTCATCTACACCTCAGGCTCCACCGGACAGCCGAAGGGTGTGGCCGTACCACACGCGGGCATCGTCAACTGGCTGACATGGCTGCAGGGCACCTACCACTTGACCGCCTCGGACCGGGTGCTGCAGAAGACCCCCTTCGGGTTCGACGTGTCAGTACGGGAGTTCTTCTGGCCGCTGCTGCAGGGCGCGACGATGGTCGTCGCCAAGCCCTCGGGCCACCGCGACCCCGGATACCTGGCAGAGTTGATCCAACGCGAACATGTCACGATCGCGCACTTCGTTCCGTCCCTGCTGCAGGTCTTCCTCCGTGAACCGGCCGCCGTCGCCTGTACCGGCCTGCGAGCCGTGTTCTGCAGCGGCGAAGCACTTGCCGGAGACGTCGTCAGGCACTTCCGGAACGTTCTGGATATTCCGCTGCACAACCTCTACGGCCCCACCGAGGCCTCGGTCGAGGTCACCGCATGGACGTGTGACAGCGACACCGGCGACAGCGGCGTCCCCATCGGCCGTCCGATCTGGAACACCCAGGTGTACGTGCTGGACCCGGCCCTGCGTCCGGTGCCGGTGGGTGTCGCGGGTGAGCTGTACCTGGCCGGTGCGGGCCTGGCCCGCGGGTATCTGGGCCGGCCGGGACTGACATCGGAGCGGTTCGTCGCCAACCCCTACAGCGGCTCGGGTGAACGGATGTACCGCACCGGCGACCTGGCCCGTTGGAACACCGATGGCGAGTTGGAGTATCTGGGGCGGACCGATGACCAGGTGAAGGTACGGGGTTTCCGGATCGAGCTGGGTGAGGTGGAGGCCGGGCTGCTCGCCCATCCCTCAGTGGCTCAGGCGGTCGTGGTCGTACGCGAGGACCGTCCTGGCGACAAGCGCCTGGTCGGCTACGTCGTTCCGGCGAGCGGCCCGGAGGGGCTGGACAACGCTGTCATGCGTCGGCATCTCCAGAGGGTGTTGCCGGAGTACATGGTGCCGTCGGTGCTGGTGGTTCTGGACGCGCTGCCGTTGACGGTGAACGGCAAGCTGAATCGCGGGGCTCTGCCCGCGCCGGAGTTCCAGCCGTCCGGTGGTGGCCGGGGTCCGGCCACGGTGCAGGAGGAACTCCTGTGCTCGGTGTTCGCCGAAGTCCTCGGCCTGTCCACCGTAGGCGTGGACGACAACTTCTTCGAACTGGGCGGCCACTCACTGCTGGCGACTCGGTTGGTGAGTCGTGTCCGGTCGGTTTTTGGCGCGGAGGTGGCGATCCGGACGGTGTTCGAGGGACCGACCGTGGCCGCTCTGGCGGATCGGTTGGCGTCTTCGGATGCGCGGCGGCTGCCGTTGGTCCGCGCGGAACGGGCGGAACGGGTGCCGGTCTCGTTCGCGCAGCAACGACTGTGGTTCCTGGCGGAGTTGGAGGGCCCGTCGTCGACGTACAACATTCCGGTGGCCCTGCGGATGACCGGGGCGTTGGATGTCGGTGCTCTACAGGCCGCGCTGGGTGACGTGGTGGGCCGGCACGAGGTGCTGCGGACGGTGTTCGCGACGGTGGACGGACAGCCCTACCAGCGGATCCTTCCGGTCGACGAGGTGTCGGTGTCCCTCGCGGTCGAGCGGGTGACCGATATCGGGGCGGTGGTCGACCGGGCAGCGGGTCACTGCTTCGACCTCGCGACCGAGATCCCCTTGCGGGCCTCGCTGTTCCAGACAGGTACCGACGAACACGTCCTGGTCGTCGTCGTGCACCACATCGCCGGTGACGGATGGTCGATGGCGCCGCTGGCACGTGATCTGTCAGCCGCCTACACGGCACGGTCCGCCGGTCGGACGCCGCACTGGGCAACGTTGTCGGTGCAGTACGCCGACTACAGCCGGTGGCAGCGCCAACTGCTCGGTGAGGAAGCCGACTCGGCCAGTGTGCTGTCCCGACAACTCGGTTACTGGCGTGAGGCACTGGCCGACCTGCCCCTGGAACTGACGTTGCCGTTCGACCGGCCACGGCCAACGGTCTCCACCCACCAGGGCGGAAGCGTCGAACTGACCATCGACGCCCGGATCCACGGTGCCCTGAAGGAACTGGCCAGAGCACAGGGCGTGACCGTGTTCATGGTGGTGCAGGCGGCGCTGGCCGTCCTGCTGCACCGCCTCGGGGCCGGAGACGACATCCCCGTCGGCACCCCGGTCGCCGGCCGCACCGACGAGGCGCTGGACGACCTGGTCGGGTTCTTCGTCAACACCCTCGTCCTGCGCTCGGACCTGTCCGGCGACCCGACCTTCCTGCAACTGCTGGCCAGGACGAGGGAAACGGACCTCGGCGCCTACACGCATCAGGATGTGCCCTTCGAGCGGCTGGTGGAGGACCTGGCCCCGGTCCGGTCGATGAGCCGCCACCCGCTGTTCCAGATCATGCTCACCCTGCAGAACACCGCCGCGGTCCGCCTCGACCTGCTCGGCCTGAACACCGAGGTACTGCTCGCGGGCGTCGTCCCGGCCAAGTTCGACCTGGACTTCCAACTCGCCGAGCAGATCACCGACGACGGCATCCCAGCGGGCCTGACCGGACTGGTCATCTATGCCACCGACCTGTTCGATCCCGCGAGCGTCGAGGCGATCGTGCGGCGCTTCCTCCTGGTCCTGGAGACCGTGACAACGGATCCGTCGGTGCCGGTCAGCCGTATCGATGTGCTGGACACCGCGGAGCGGGAACGGATCCTCTCCGGGTGGAACGCCCTGCACGGAGTGGGGAGCGCCGCCGCCCACGAAGTTCCGCGGACCACGCTGGCCGAACTGTTCGAGGCTCAGGTCGCACGTACCCCTGACGCGACCGCGGTGGTTTTCGACGACGCCGAGGTGGCCTACGCGGAGCTGAACACGCGCGCGAACCGGCTGGCCCGCCTCCTCGTGGAGAGGGGTGCCGGGCCGGAAGAACGTGTGGCGGTGCTGATGGACCGCTCCCCCGACCTCGTCGTCGCACTCCTCGCCGTGGTCAAGACCGGAGCCGCGTACGTCCCGATCGACCCTGCCTACCCCGCCGAACGCATCACCTACATGCTCGACGACGCCCAGGTCAGAGCGCTGGTCACACACCAGGCAGTGACAGGCGCGGTGGGTGCGGACAGCAACACGGGAACCAATGCGGACACCTACACGGACACCGATGCGGACGACGGTGTGACGCGCATCGTGACGGATTCCCCGGACACCACCGCGGCCCTGTCCGCCATGGCCGGGGGGAACCTCACGCAGCACGAACGAGCGGCGGCGCTCCTGCCCGCCCACCCCGCCTACGTGATCTACACCTCCGGCTCCACAGGACGCCCCAAGGGTGTCGAGGTGAGCCACGCGGCGGTCTCCCACTACCTCGACTGGGCAGTCGGCGCATACCCCGGGCTGAGCGGCCGGACCGTGCTGCACTCGTCGGTCGCGTTCGACCTGACCGTCACACCCTTGTACGGGACGCTGATCTCGGGCGGCGCCCTGCACATCGCGGACATCCAGGACGGGCTTGCCACCGAACTGGCGCCCACTTTCCTCAAAGTGACGCCCAGTCACCTGATCCTGCTGTCCGAGGAGCCCGCCGGATCCTTCATCCGGGGAGACCTCGTCGTCGGCGGCGAGAACCTCACGGGTGAGCAGCTCACACGGTGGCGGTCCGCGCACGGGGACGTGCTGATCACGAACGAGTACGGGCCCACTGAGGCGGCCGTCGGATGTGTCACCTTCACCATCCGTCCCGAGGACCCGGATGCACCGGGTGCCGTCCCCATCGGCCACCCCGTCCCCAGCACGAGCGTCTTCGTGCTGGACGTCGCCTTGCGGCCGGTACCGCCGGGGGTGGCGGGCGAACTGTACCTGGCAGGTGCCCAACTGGCGCGGGGGTATCTGGGCCGGCCGGGGTTGACGGCGGAACGGTTCGTGGCGAATCCGTTCAGTGGGTCAGGTGAGCGGATGTATCGCACCGGGGACCTGGCGCGGTGGAACGCCGAGGGACAACTGGAGTATCTGGGCCGTGCTGATGACCAGGTGAAGGTACGGGGTTTCCGGATCGAGTTGGGTGAGGTGGAGGCCGGGCTACTCGCCCATCGGTCCGTGGGTCAGGCGGCGGTGGTGGTGCGTGAGGACCGCCCCGGTGACAAGCGCCTGGTCGGCTACCTCGCCTCGGCGGGCGGCCCAGGGGGCGTCGACATCGCTGTCCTGCGTACGCATCTGCAGAGCGTGTTGCCGGAGTACATGGTGCCGTCGGTGCTGGTGGTTCTGGACGCGCTGCCGTTGACGGTGAACGGCAAAGTGGATCGTAGGGCTCTGCCCGCCCCGGACCACCAGGCGGGCGACCGCGGGCGGGGGCCGGCCACGGTGCAGGAAGAGATCCTGTGCTCGGTGTTCGCCGAAGTCCTCGGCCTGTCCACCGTAGGCGTGGACGACAACTTCTTCGAACTGGGCGGCCACTCACTGCTGGCGACTCGGTTGGTGAGTCGTGTCCGGTCGGTTTTCGACGCGGAGGTGGCGATCCGGACGGTGTTCGAGGGACCGACCGTGGCCGCTCTGGCGGATCGGTTGGCGTCTTCGGATGTACGGCGGCTGCCGTTGGTCCGCGCGGAGCGGGCGGAACGGGTGCCGGTCTCCTTCGCGCAGCAACGACTGTGGTTCCTGGCGGAGTTGGAGGGCCCGTCGTCGACGTACAACATTCCGGTGGCCCTGCGGCTGACGGGTGACCTGGACGTCGAGGCGTTGCGGATGGCGCTGGGTGACGTGGTGGGCCGGCACGAGGTGCTGCGGACCGTGTTGGCGACGGTGGACGGACAGCCCTACCAGCGGATCCTTCCGGTCGACGAGGTGTCGGTGTCCCTGGCGGTCGAGCGGGTGACCGAAATCGGGGCGGCGGTCGACCGGGCGGCGGGTCACTGCTTCGACCTCGCGACCGAGACCCCCTTGCGGGCCTCGCTGTTCCAGACAGGTACCGACGAACACGTCCTGGTCGTCGTCGTGCACCACATCGCCGGTGACGGATGGTCGATGGGGCCGCTGGCGCGTGATGTGTCGGTTGCCTATGGGGCTCGTGTTGCTGGCGGGGTGCCTGGGTGGGTGCCGTTGGGGGTGCAGTACGCGGATTACGCGGTGTGGCAGCGCGAGCTGCTGGGAGGTGAGGATGATCCGGACAGTGTGCTGAACCGGCAGTTGGGTTTCTGGCGCAAGGCATTGGACGGGATACCGCAGGAGTTGGTGTTGCCGTTCGACCGGCCGCGGCCGGCGGTGGCTTCGCACCGTGGCGGCCGGGTGGATGTGCGGGTGCCCGCTGAACTGCATGCCCGGGTGGCGGAACTGGCCCGCGCCGAAGGCGTGACGGTCTTCATGGTGTTGCAGGCGGCGCTGGCGGTGTTGCTGTGCCGGGTGGGGGCGGGACAGGACATTCCGGTGGGCACTCCGGTCGCGGGCCGCACGGACGAGGCGCTGGACGAGTTGGTGGGATTCTTCGTCAACACGCTGGTGATGCGCACGGATCTCTCCGGTGATCCCTCGTTCGCCGCGCTGCTGGAGCAGGTCCGGGAGAACGGTCTGGCCGCGTTCGCACATCAGGATGTGCCCTTCGAGCGATTGGTCGAGGACCTCGCCCCGGTCCGGTCGATGGCCCGCCATCCCCTGTTCCAGGTCATGCTCGCCCTGCAGAACACCGCAGAGGCCGCCCTCGATCTCCCCGGCATCGACACCGAACACCTGCCCACCGGCGAACCGGCAGCCAAATTCGACCTGTCCTTCGCTCTGACCGAGACCTTCCACACCGACGCTCCCCCTGGCAGCCGTGCGGGCCGTGATGCCCGTCCGGCCGGTCTGACCGGCGGTATCGACTACGCCCTCGACCTGTTCGACCGCACAACCGTGGAGACCCTGGCGGAGCGGTTCGTCCGCGTCCTGGACACCGTCACCGCCCACCCCCACCAGCAGGTCAGCGGCGTGGACGTACTGTCAGCAGAGGAACGACACCAAGTCGTCGCAAGATGGAACGACACCACCCGCAAGGTGACGGCGGCGACGCTGCCGGAGCTGTTCCAGGCCCAGGTCACCCGCACCCCCGACGCGACCGCGCTGGTCTTCGAGGACGTGGAACTGAGTTATGCGGAACTCAATTCGCGTGCCAACCGGCTTGCCCGGCTGCTGGTCGATCGCGGAGTGAGCCCCGAGTCGCTGGTCGCGGTGATGATGCCCCGTTCGGCCGACCTCGTCGTCGCCTTCCTCGCGGTGACCAAGGCAGGCGGCGCCTATCTGCCCGTCGACCCGGACTACCCCGCCGACCGCGTCACCTACATGCTCACCGACGCCCAGCCACTCCTGGTGCTCACCACCACGGACCTCACCCCCCGCCTCACCGTCAGCCATCCGCCCTACGTGGCTGTCGACGACCCTCGTACCCTCACCGCGCTCGACGAGCTCGCCGCGAGAGACCTCACCGACGCCGAGCGCCGTACGCCCCTGTTGCCGGCGCATCCCGCGTATGTCATCTACACCTCCGGTTCGACGGGACGGCCGAAGGGGGTGGCCGTCACGCATCAGGGACTGCCGAGCCTGACCGGCCCGCAGGCGGCGGAGTTCGCGGTCACGACAGGGAGCCGGGTGCTGCAGTTCGCCTCGGCCAGCTTCGACGCGGCGGTATGGGAAACGGTGACGGCCTTGTGCAACGGCGCCTGCCTGGTGGCGGCCCCGTCCCACGACCTGCTCCCCGGCCAGGCACTCGTCCGCCTCGTCACCGAACGATCCGTCACCCACGCCCTTCTGCCTCCCGCGGTACTGGCTCTCATGGAGCCGGACAGCCTGCCGTCGCTCACCACCCTCATCGCCGGTGGCGAGGCCCTGAGTCAGAACGTGGCCGCGCTCTGGGCCGACGGCCGTCGTCTGGTCAACGCCTACGGACCGACCGAATCCACCGTCTGCGCCACCACCACCCGACCTCTGTCCACCGCCGACGACGTCACCCCGTCCATCGGCACGCCCATCCCCAACACCCGGGTGTACGTGCTGGACTCGGCCTTGCGCCCGGTGCCGGTAGGTGTCGCCGGCGAGCTGTACCTGGCCGGCACAGGCCTGGCCCGCGGATATCTGGGCCGCCCAGGACTGACATCGGAGCGGTTCGTCGCCAACCCCTACGGCGGCTCAGGCAAACGGATGTACCGCACCGGCGACCTCGCCCGCTGGAACGCCGACGGAGAGTTGGAGTATCTCGGGCGAACCGACGACCAGGTGAAGATTCGGGGTTTCCGGATCGAACTGGGTGAGGTGGAGGCCGCGTTGAGCGCGCACCCGTCCGTGGGTCAGGCGGCGGTTGTCGTACGCGAGGACCGTCCCGGGGACAAGCGCCTGGTCGGCTACCTCGTACCCGCCATCGGTCACACCGGCGCAGTCGACACCGCTGCCCTGCGCACCCATCTCGGCACGAGGCTGCCGGAATACATGGTGCCGTCCACGCTGGTGACCCTGGACGCGCTGCCGCTGACCGCGAGCGGCAAGCTGGATCGGAAGGCGTTGCCCGCCCCGGACCACCAGGCGGGCGACCGCGGCCGGGGGCCGGCCACGGTGCAGGAGGAAATCCTGTGCTCGGTGTTCGCCGAAGTCCTCGGCCTGCCCACCGTCGGCGTGGACGACAACTTCTTCGAACTGGGCGGCCACTCACTGCTCGCGGTGCGGGTGGTCGAGCTGCTCCGTGCCCGGGGGATGTCGGTCGACGTGCGGTCGTTGTTCACGGCGCCCACGGCTGCCGGCCTGGCCGCGTCGGAAGGGCGGGCCGAGGTCGCGGTGCCGGAGAACCGGATCCCGGAGAACGCCGCGACCCTTTCCCCCGACATGCTCCCCATGGTGGATCTGACCAGCGCCGAGATCGACCGGATCGTGGCCCGGGTGCCCGGCGGAGCGGGCAACGTGGCGGATGTGTACCCGCTGGCACCGCTCCAGGAAGGAATCCTCTTCCACCACCTGATGGGTGACTCCGGTGACGGCGCCGACGTGTACGTACTGCCGGTGCTGTTGGGGTTCGACTCCCGGCAGCGGCTCGACGGGTTCGTGAGCGCACTGCAGAAAGTCGTCGACCGGCATGACATCCTGCGGACCGCCGTCCTGTGGGAAGGACTGCGCGAACCCGTCCAGGTGGTGGTGCGTCGGGCCGCGATTCCGGTGGAAGACGTCAACCTGCCCGAGGGCCCTGACGACGAGGCGACCGGCCGGATGCTGGCCGCGTGTCCTGGATCGATGGACATCGGCCAGGCACCGCTGATCCGCGTGTACACGGCGACCGACCCGGTGAACGGTCAGCGGCTCGCACTCGTCCAGGCCCATCACCTGATCTCGGACCACACCACGCTGGACGTACTGCTGCAAGAGGTGCGCGCATTCACCACGGGCCGCGAGGACACTCTGCCCGCGCCCCTGCCGTTCCGGAACTTCGTTGCCCAGGCCCGCCTACGGGTGGCGCAGGAGGAACACCAGAAATACTTCTCCACCCTGCTGGGAGACGTGACCGAGCCGACCGCTCCGTTCGGCCTGCTCGACGTCCGCGGCGACGGCACCGGGGTGACGGAGTCCCGGCGCGTGATGGACGCGGACCTCGCACGGCGACTGCGGGGCCAGTCCCGCCGGCTGGGCGTGAGTCCGGCCACGGTCCTGCATGTGGTGTGGGCGCGGGTTCTGGCAGCCACCTCGGGCCGGGACGACGTCGTGTTCGGGACGGTCCTGTTCGGCCGTATGGCCGCGGGAAGCGGCGCGGACCGCGTTCTTGGCCTGTTCATCAACTCCCTGCCGGTACGGGTACGGACGCACGGCGCGCCGGTGGGGGACACGGTCCGGTCGGTGCAGAACCAGCTGGCCGACCTGCTCGTCCACGAACACGCCCCTCTGAAGCTCGCCCGCCAGGCCAGCGGCATCAAGGCGGACACCCCGCTGTTCACCTCCCTGTTCAACTACCGGCACTCCAGGAGCAGCGAGCCACGCACGGACAACGGCCTCGACGGCGTCGAGTTGCTGTACGACCAGGAGCGGACCAACTACCCGGTCGCCCTGAGCGTCGACGACACGGGTGACGGCTTCGCCTTCACGGTGCAGGTCGCCGAACCTGTCTCGGGCCCATCGCTGTGCGCCATGGTCCACACCGCCGCCGAGAGCGTCGTCACAGCCCTGGAGACAGCACCGCACCACCGGATGAGCGCGGTGGACGTCCTCAATCCGGCGGAGCGGAAGCGGATTCTGGTCGAGTGGAACGACACCGCCCGGGAGGTGGCGGCGGCGACGCTGCCGGAGCTGTTCCAGGCCCAGGCCACCCGCACCCCCGACGCGACCGCGCTGGTCTTCGAGGACGTGGAACTGAGTTATGCGGAACTCAATTCGCGTGCCAACCGGCTTGCCCGGCTGCTGGTCGATCGTGGAGTGGGTCCCGAGTCGCTGGTCGCGGTGATGATGCCCCGTTCGGCCGACCTCGTCGTCGCCTTCCTCGCGGTGACCAAGGCAGGCGGCGCCTATCTGCCCGTCGACCCGGACTACCCCGCCGACCGCGTCACCTACATGCTCACCGACGCCCAGCCACTCCTGGCGCTCACCACCACGGGCCTCACCCCCCGCCTCACCGACGAAGAGGTGCCCCACCTGGCCGTCGACGACCCCCGTGCCACTGCCGCACTCAAGAGGCTCGACACCTCCGACCTCACGGACACCGAACGTCGTATCCCTCTGCTGCCCGCCCACCCCGCGTATGTCATCTACACCTCCGGTTCGACGGGACGGCCCAAGGGGGTGGCCGTCACGCATCAGGGACTGCCGAGCCTGACCAGCCTGCAGGCGGCGGAGTTCGCGGTCACGGCAGGGAGCCGGGTGCTGCAGTTCGCCTCGGCCAGCTTCGACGCGGCCGTGTGGGAGACGGTGATGGCCCTGTGCAACGGCGCCTGCCTGGTGGCGGCCCCGTCCCACGACCTGCTCCCCGGCCAGGCACTCGTCCGCCTCGTCGCCGAACGATCCGTCACCCATGCCACCTTGCCCCCCGCGGTGCTGGCTCTCATGGAGCCGGACAGCCTGCCGTCGCTCACCACCCTCATCACGGCCGGTGAAGCCCTGAGCCAGAACCTGGCCGCGCTCTGGGGCGGCGGCCGTCGTCTGGTCAACGCCTACGGACCGACCGAATCCACCGTCTGCGCCACCACCACCGGACCTCTGTCCACCGACGACGACGTCACCCCGTCCATCGGCACGCCCATCCTCAACACCCAGGTGTACGTGCTGGACTCGGCCTTGCGCCCGGTGCCGGTAAGTGTCGCGGGCGAGCTGTACCTGGCCGGCGCAGGCCTGGCGCGGGGGTATCTGGGCCGGCCGGGACTGACGGCGGAACGGTTCGTGGCGAATCCGTTCAGTGGCTCGGGTGAGCGGATGTACCGCACCGGTGACCTGGCCCGCTGGAACGCCGACGGAGAGTTGGAGTATCTCGGGCGGACCGACGACCAGGTGAAGGTACGGGGTTTTCGGATCGAGTTGGGTGAGGTGGAGGCCGGGCTGCTCGCCCATCCGTCCGTGGGTCAGGCGGCGGTGGTGGTGCGTGAGGACCGCCCCGGTGACAAGCGCCTGGTCGGCTACCTCACCTCGGCGAGCGGCCCAGGAGGTGTCGACAGCGCTGTCCTGCGTACGCATCTGCAGAGCGTGTTGCCGGAGTACATGGTGCCGTCCGCGCTGGTGGTTCTGGATGCGCTGCCGTTGACGGTGAATGGCAAAGTGGATCGTAGGGCGCTCCCCGCCCCGGACCACCAGGCGGGCGACCGCGGCCGGGGGCCTGCCACGGTGCAGGAAGAAATCCTGTGCTCGGTGTTCGCCGAAGTCCTCGGCCTGCCCACCGTAGGCGTGGACGACAACTTCTTCGAACTGGGCGGCCACTCCCTGCTCGCGGTGCAGCTGACCAACAGGATCCGGACGGCCCTCGGCGTGGAAGTCACGATGCGGGCGCTGTTCGAGGCTCCGACCGTGGCCGGACTCGCGCGGTGTCTGACGGATTCGGGCGCGGCACGTCCCGCACTGGTCGCGAGGGCACGCCCCAGGAGGCTACCGGTCTCGTTCGCGCAGCAACGACTGTGGTTCCTGGCGGAGTTGGAGGGTCCCTCGGCGACGTACAACATTCCGGTGGCCCTGCGGCTGACCGGGGCGTTGGATGTCGGTGCTCTACAGGCCGCGCTGGGTGACGTGGTGGGCCGGCACGAGGTACTGCGGACCGTCTTCACATCCGATGAGGGCAGGCCGTATCAGCAGATCCTTCCGCCGCCTGCCTCTTTTGATCTGCCGGTGATCGAGGTGGAGCAGGAGGGGTTGGCGGGGACGGTTGCCGAGCTGGCAGGCCGTGCCTTCGACCTGGCGGCTGAGCCTCCCCTGCGGGCGTGGCTTCTGCGGACCGGACCGACTGAAAGCGCACTGGTGATGGTGGTGCACCACATCGCCGGTGACGGGTGGTCGATGGGGCCGCTGGCGCGTGATGTGTCGGTTGCCTATGGGGCTCGTGTTGCTGATGGGGTGCCTGGGTGGGTGCCGTTGGGGGTGCAGTACGCGGATTACGCGGTGTGGCAGCGCGAGCTGCTGGGAGGTGAGGATGATCCGGACAGTGTGCTGAACCGGCAGTTGGGTTTCTGGCGCAAGGCATTGGACGGGATACCGCAGGAGTTGGTGTTGCCGTTCGACCGGCCGCGGCCGGCGGTGGCTTCGCACCGTGGCGGCCGGGTGGATGTCCGGGTGCCCCCTGAGCTGCATGCCCGGGTGGCCGAACTGGCCCGCGCCGAAGGCGTGACGGTCTTCATGGTGCTGCAGGCGGCGCTGGCGGTGTTGCTGTGCCGGGTGGGGGCGGGACAGGACATTCCGGTGGGCACTCCGGTCGCGGGCCGCACGGACGAGGCGCTGGACGAGTTGGTGGGATTCTTCGTCAACACGCTGGTGATGCGCACGGATCTCTCCGGTGATCCCTCGTTCGCCGCGCTGCTGGAGCAGGTCCGGGAGAACGGTCTGGCCGCGTTCGCACATCAGGATGTGCCCTTCGAGCGATTGGTCGAGGACCTCGCCCCGGTCCGGTCGATGGCCCGCCATCCCCTGTTCCAGGTCATGCTCGCCCTGCAGAACACCGCAGAGGCCGCCCTCGATCTCCCCGGCATCGACACCGAACACCTGCCCACCGGCGAACCGGCAGCCAAATTCGACCTGTTCCTCAGCCTGAGCGAAACCTTCCACGCCCACACCGAGACGGACTTGGACACTCCCTCCGGCAGCCGTACGGGCCGTGGTACCCGTCCGGCCGGTCTTACCGGCGGTATCGACTACGCCCTCGACCTGTTCGACCACACAACCGTGGAGACCCTGGCGGAGCGGTTCGTCCGCGTCCTGGACACCGTCACCACCCACCCCCACCAGCAGGTCAGCGGCGTGGACGTACTGTCAGCAGAGGAACGACACCAAGTCGTCGCAGGATGGAACGACACCACCCGCAAGGTGACGGCGGCGACGCTGCCGGAGCTGTTCCAGGCCCAGGCCACCCGCACCCCCGACGCGACCGCCGTGGTCTTCGCCGGTACCGAGGTGACGTACGCCGAGCTCGACGAACGTGCGAACCGGCTCGCCCGGTTGCTGATCCGCCGCGGTATCGGCCCCGAGCGCATCGTCGGGCTGGCCGTGCCCCGCTCGGTGGACCTGATCGTCGGTCTGCTGGCGGTGCTGAAATCGGGCGCCGGTTATCTGCCGATCGATCCGGAGTATCCGGCCGGGCGGATCGCGTTCATGCTGGCCGACGCCGTCCCCTCGCTGACGCTGACCACCGCGGAGGTCGCCGGGCGTACGACCGCCGGGCCCACACTGCTGCTGGACGACCCCGGGACAGTCGCCGAACTCGTCGCGTTGCCGACCGAGGCCCCTGGCGACGGGGAACGGACCGGTCCGCTGCTGCCGGAGCACCCCGCGTACCTGATCTACACCTCCGGCTCCACCGGGCGTCCCAAGGGTGTGGTGATGTCCTGCGGCGCGCTGCTCAACCTGCTGGCCTGGCACGCTTCCGCCATCCCCGCGGAGCCCGGTTCGCGGGTCGCCCAGTTCACCGCGGTCAGCTTCGACGTCTCGGCCCAGGAGATCCTCTCGGCTCTCCTGGACGGCAGGACCCTGGTGGTGCCGGACGAGGAGACCCGGCGTGACCCGGAGGAGTTCGCGACATGGCTGAGGGAGCAGCGGACCACTGAGCTGTACGCCCCCACCATGATGCTGGACGCCCTCGGTGAGGCCGTGGCCGAGCGGGGCACGGATCTGCCTCGGCTACGTCATGTCTCCCAGGCCGGCGAGGCCCTCGTGCTCAGCGACCGGGTCCGTGACCTGGTAGGAGCGGCCGGGACGGTGCTGCACAACCACTACGGTCCGTCCGAGACCCACGTGGTCACCGCCCATACACTCCCGACGGACCGGGCGGCCTGGCCCGGGGGTGCCGCGCCGATCGGCCGCCCGGTGTGGAACACCCGGGTCTACGTGCTGGACCCGGCCCTGCGGCCGGTGCCGGTGGGTGTCGCGGGTGAGCTGTACGTCGCCGGCGCGCAACTGGCCCGCGGCTACCACGCCCGGCCGGGGCTGACTGCGGAGCGGTTCGTGGCGAATCCGTTCAGTCCGGGTGGGCGGATGTACCGCACCGGGGATCTGGCCCGCTGGAACACCGACGGGGAGTTGGAGTATCTGGGCCGTGCGGATGACCAGGTGAAGGTTCGGGGCTTCCGGATCGAGTTGGGGGAGGTGGAGGCCGGGCTGCTCGCCCATCCGTCCGTGGCCCAAGCGGCGGTGGTGGTGCGTGAGGACCGTCCCGGGGACAAGCGCCTGGTCGGCTACCTCATACCCGCCGCCGGTCACACCGGCGCAGTCGACACCGCTGCCCTGCGCACCCATCTCGGCGCGCGGCTGCCGGAATACATGGTGCCGTCCACACTGGTGACCCTGGACGCGCTGCCGCTGACCGCGAACGGGAAACTTGATCGGCGGGCACTTCCGGCGTCGGACCCGACCGCGTCCGCGCCGAGCCCGGAACCCTCCTCCATCCAGGAGGAAGTTCTGTGCGGAATCTTCGCCGAAGAACTGAACGTGCCGCACATCGGCGTCACGGACAATTTCTTCGAACGCGGCGGACATTCGCTCCTGGCGGTCAAGTTGGTACGTCGGATCCGTACCGTCATGGGTGTCGAGGTGTCCCTCCAGATGCTGATGGAAACGCCTACCGTCGCAGGGCTCGCGCATCGGCTCAGTTTCCCCCTGACGACGGAATCCCTCCGCACGCTGCTTCCCATCAGAACGCACGGGGACCAGCCGCCTCTCTTCTGCGTCCACCCACGATCCGGATTGAGCTGGTGCTTCGCGCCTCTGGCCGGATCCGTACCCCCTGACATCCCCCTGTACGGCGTGCAGGCGCGGGATGTCGACGGTGCGGGAGAGTTGCCGGGATCCATCCGGGAAATGGCGGCAGAGTACGTCGCGGAGTTGCGTACCGTGCAACCGTCCGGTCCGTACCGTCTGCTCGGGTGGTCGATGGGAGGCCGCGTGGCGCAGGAGATGGCGGTCCAACTGCACGAGGACGGCCAGCAGGTGGCACTCGTCATCATGGGTGGCTATGCACCCGCCCCACTCGACACATTCGACTTGGACGAGGCGGGCCGGGAATCCGTGGAGCTCATCCGTCGAGTAATGCGGGAACGCGATGACAACAGCCGCGACGGTCATGAGGGTGCGCCGGACATTCTCGACGAGGCGCCGTCTCTCCGTGATCTCGCCGGGCTTCCCGACTACTTCCGCAGCGAGATCTCAGAAGAAGAGGCCGAAGTACGGGCGAGGATCATCGCGAACAACACCCGCGTCTACGTGAACCACTACCCTCGCAGGTTCCACGGCGACGTCCTCTTCATCTCGTCGCACGAACTGGAGGACGGTTGGGGCCGTGCCATGTGGCAGCCCTATACGTCCGGGCACATAAGCGAGTCGAGGCTGCCTTGTTCTCATGACGAAATGGCCGACCCTCCCATGCTCTCCCTGCTGTGGAACCACGTTGCCGAATGGCTGGCCACCGCAGCGGACGGAGAGTCTTCCCGATGAGTAACTCCTCCCTTCGAGCGACAGACAGGACTGGATGATGACGAACCCTTTTGAGGATCAGGACGCCAACTACCTCGTTCTGAGGAACGAGGAGGGCCAGTTCTCCCTCTGGCCCACATTCGTCGACGTGCCGGACGGATGGGAGTCGGTCTTCGGAGAGGCAGCGCGTCAGGAATGCCTCGACTTCATCGAGAGGACATGGACCGACATGCGCCCCAAGAGTTTGCTGGACGCCACGAACGGCGGTTGAGCGGCCTCAGGTTCTCTTGGTCTCAGGTTCTCTTGGTCTCAGGTTCTATTGGTCTCAGGTTCTATTGGTCTCGCAACACCGGGTGAGCGAGAGGCATACGCCGCGCGTTCGAGGGTTCGAAGACGCACGAGAGCCCGGCCCTCAGCGGGCCGGGCTCCAGGTCGCGACAGTGCGGTACGGGCGAGAAGGGCCCAGTCAGCCTGGTCAGCCCTCCTGCGCCGGGGAGTTGCCGTCCGTCGCGAGGCTGCCGTCGCTGATCGTCTGGTCGACCGTGCTGAAGGTGTCCTGGAGGTCGAGCGTGCTGAGGCTGTTGAGGGCGTCACCGTCCAGGGAGTGGGAGGGGGTGACGGCCGCCACCACGAAGCCGGTGGCGAGGGAGGCGATGGCGAGCATGCTGCGCTTCTTCATGCCCCACTCAACTGCCGACCCGCCCAGGGGTCACGGTCGCACTGGCCGAAACCCACGGTCGGCTCTCCACCGAGTCCGCTGTCATCCGATGTCGTGCGCAGCGCGTCGGGCGCAAGTACCCGGGGAGCGCCGACCGCACAGGCGAAGGATCGCGTTGGCTCAATTCAACACAACCGCACGTCCCGCCCGGCTCGCACACTCCAAGACGCGAGGTCAAGGGTTTTGACGGAATATCGAACCACCTGGACGGACCACGACCGCCCCTCTTCCACCACAGTGCAACAGGTCCTACCGTAATCGCGCATGGATGACGCGGACATGCGGACATCCAACCGTTCGCGAGTACGGAGGAACGTAACGATGCGTCACCTTCCCACCCGCACAACTCGCCGAAGAGTGGTCGGAGCACTCACCGCGGGGCTGCTCGGCGCCTTGGGCCTGACCGGCACCTGGGAGCTGGCCGGTCCGGTCCCGGCCGCCGGCGCCGCGACACCGGCCACGTCGGTACCAGCCACGTCGGTGTCGGCCGGGCGGGCCCCGACCGACGGGCTCGCCCTCACCCCGCCCATGGGCTTCAACAACTGGAACTCGACGCACTGCCGTGCGGAGTTCGACGAGGCGATGGTCAAGGGGATCGCGGACATCTTCGTCGACAAGGGCCTCAAGGACGCCGGGTACGAGTACGTCAACCTCGACGACTGCTGGGCACTGCCCGCCCGTGACGCCGACGGCAAACTCGTACCGGACCCGGCCCGCTTCCCCGGCGGGATCAAGGCGGTCGCGGACTACGTGCACGCCAAGGGACTCAAGCTGGGCATCTACACCAGCGCGGGCACGAAGACCTGCAACGACGCCGGATTTCCCGGGGCGCTCGGCCACGAGTACAGCGACGCCCAGCAGTTCGCGGACTGGGGTGTCGACTACCTCAAGTACGACAACTGCAACAACCAGGGCGTGGACGCCAGACAGCGCTACACGACGATGCGGGACGCCCTGAAGGCCGCCTCGCAGGCGACCGGCCGCCCCATCGTCTACAGCATCTGCGAGTGGGGCGAGAACAAGCCCTGGGAGTGGGCGGCCGACGTCGGCCAGCTGTGGCGTACGACCGGGGACATCAGCGACAACTGGGGTTCGATGCTCTCGATCATGAAGCAGAACCTGCCGCTCGCGCGGTACGCCGGGCCCGGCCGGTGGAACGACCCCGACATGCTGGAGGTCGGCAACGGCGGGATGACGGACACCGAGTACCGCACGCACTTCTCGATGTGGTCGATCATGGCCGCGCCGCTGCTCATCGGCTCGGATCTGCGGTCCGCGTCCGAGAAGACCTTCACCGTCATCGGCAACAAGGAGGTCATCGCCGTCGACCAGGACCCGCTAGGCAAGCAGGGCGAGGTGCTCTCCTCCGAGGGCGGCCGGTGGGTCGTCGCCAAGGAGATGAAGGACGGCAGCCGCGCGGTCGCCCTCTTCAACGAGAGCGGCAGTCCGCAGCGGATCGCCACCAGCGCGCAGGCCGTCGGGCTGCCCGACGCCGACGCCTACACACTGCGCGACCTGTGGCAGCACAAGAGCTACAACACGGCGGGCACGATCTCGGCGACCGTCCCCGCGCACGGCACGGTCCTCGTCCGCGTCTCGGCCGACGGGCGGTGGGCCGGGAACCCGCCCGCCGTCGAACTCGGCGTGGAGGGCAGCACGTTGACCGAGGCGGGCAAGGCGACCGCCCTGGCGACGTCGGTCACAGACCTGGGCCGCACGCCCGCGAAGCGCGTCTCCGTCTCCGTGACCGGGCCCTCGGGGTGGAAGGTCAAGGCCGACTCGCCGACCACGGCGGGCTCGCTGCCGACGGGCAGGGCGTTGCGCACGAAGTGGACGGTGACCGCGCCCGCCGGCACGCCACCGGGGGCGTACGACGTGACGCTGAAGGCCGTGTACCGCTCGCCCGGCGGGGTGCGGGCCGAGAGCGTGCTGCCGCTGACGGCGACCGTCGCGGTGGCGCCGCCCTCCGGCACGTCGAACCTCGGCGCTCTGCCCTGGCTGTCGACGACCAACGGCTGGGGGCCCGTCGAGCGCGACACCAGCAACGGTGAGAGCGCGGCGGGGGACGGCGGGCCGCTCACGATCAACGGGGCCGTGTACGCCACCGGGCTCGGCGTCCATGCGGAGAGCAACGTCGAGTACTACACCGGCGGGGCCTGCGAGAGCGTCGGCGCGCAGGTCGGTGTCGACGACGAGGAGGGCGCCGACGGGTCCGTCGCCTTCGAGATCTGGGCCGACGGTACGAAGGTCGCGTCGACCGGGGTGCTCACGAACGCGGACGCGGCGCGGGCGCTGGTCGCCGACGTGAGCGGGGCGCGGGTGGTGCGTCTGGTAGTCACGGACGGCGGCGACGGGATCACGTCGGACCACGGCGACTGGGCGGCGGCGCAACTGACCTGCTGACCCACCGCCGCACTACGGCCGCACTACGACTGAGTGCGCGGCTCTGCGGTCTCCCGAGCCCCACCGGCCGCGGGCCGCGCCTCAACGGGAAGCCATCCCGGGGCGTGGCCCGAGGGGGCGCGGTGGTCACCCGGGTGCGCCCCGCCGTGGCTGAGCACGCGCAGTTCCCCGCGCCCCTTGACCCTGCCGACCACGAGCCACGCCACGAAAGGAAGCCACCCCACGGCACGGCCCCACAGGCGCGCAAACCGTCAAGCACGACCCCGTTGCCGCCGAGCGCGCAGTTCCCCGCGCCCCCAAACCCCACCGACCGCAAGCCACGCCACGAAAGGAAGCCACCCCACGGCACGGCAGGAAGGCACCCCGGGCTCGGGCCCCACGGGTGCGGCAGTCCGCCAGTGTCGGGCGGCCGTCGTTGAGCGCGTGGGTCCCCGCACCCCTCTGACGTGCGGGGAACCCGCGCCCTCAGCGCCGTCGGGCCCCTCGCGCCAAGAGCGGCGGGCGGCTCAGCCGACCGCCGCCGTCGTGGTCGGGTGGCGGCTCAGGGCGGCCGAGGCCGCGCCCACGAGGCCCGCGTCCGTTCCCATCTGCGCGGGTGTCACCGTGAGCCGCTGCACGAACGACAGCGTCGCGTAGTCGCGCAGAGCGGCCCGCAGCGGTGCGAACAGCACCTCGCCCGCCTTGCCCACTCCCCCGCCGATCACCGCTATGTCGATCTCCACCAGGGTCGCCGTGGCCGCGATGCCCGCCGCAAGGGCCTGCGCGGCCCGTTCGAAGGAGGCCGTCGCGACCGGGTCGCCCGCGCGGGCGGCGGCGGCCACGGCGGCAGCGGAGGCGTCGCCCTCCGGACCCGGCCGCCAGCCGCCCTCGACGGCGCGGCGCGCGATGTTCGGCCCACTGGCGATGCGCTCCACGCACCCCCGCGACCCGCACGGGCACGGGTCGCCGTCCAGATCCACACTGATGTGACCGATGTGGCCGGCGTTTCCCGTGGGACCCGGATGCAGCTTCCCCCCGAGGACCAGGCCACCGCCGACCCCCGTGGACACGACCATGCACAGCGCGTTGTCATGACCACGAGCTGCCCCCTGCCAGTGCTCGGCCGCCGTGATCGCCACCCCGTCGCCGATCAGCTCGACGGGCAGCCCGCCCGTCACGGCCCGCACCCGCTCGACGAGGGGGTAGTCGCGCCACCCGGGAACGTTCACCGGACTCACCGTGCCCGCCGAGGCGTCCACAGGACCGGCACTGCCGATACCGACCGCCGTGACCCCGCTCCACAGCGGCGAGGCGGTCAGCTCGCCCAGCACGGCCTCGACGGCCCGTATGACGATGTCGCCGTGCTCCTGCGCGGGCGTCGGCCGCTGGGCGCGCAGCAGGATCTGGCCGTGGCCGTCCACCAGCGCTCCGGCGATCTTGGTGCCGCCGATGTCGAGCGCGGCCACGAGGTCGGTGTGCATCAGTGTCAGTTCTCCCGATCGGATCCCGATGGACCATGAGGAAAGGGCAGGCCGGTCGCGCGGTGGGGAGAGCGGGCCGGAGAAAACGATGGACAGTCTCTCTCGCATCTGACAACGTTGTCCAGGCTCTATGCTCGACGCCACATCCCGATCCGGGTGCCCAGCGAGCCCGTCACGACCGACGCGGCCCCACAGGACTACAGGACAGGACAGCGCATCGTGGCCGAGACCACCCGCCGAACCGAGAGCCGCTACGGCAACCGCCCGACGATGAAGGACGTCGCCGCGCGTGCCGGGGTCGGCCTGAAGACGGTATCGCGCGTAGTCAACGGTGAGCCCGGGGTCACCCCCGACACCGAGCGCCGGGTGCAGGAGGCCATCGACGCGCTGGGCTTCCGGCGCAACGACAGCGCGCGCGTGCTCCGCAAGGGCCGCACCGCGAGCATCGGCCTGGTCCTGGAGGACCTGGCGGACCCGTTCTACGGCCCGCTGAGCCGGGCGGTGGAAGAGGTGGCCCGCGCCCACGGTGCCCTGCTCATCAACGGCTCCAGCGCCGAGGACCCGGACCGCGAACAGGAACTGGTCCTCGCGCTCTGCGCGCGCCGCGTGGACGGTCTCGTCGTCATCCCGGCCGGAGACGACCACCGCTATCTGGAGCCCGAGATAAAGGCGGGCGTCGCCACCGTGTTCGTGGACCGTCCCGCCGGGCAGATCGACGCGGACGTCGTCCTGTCCGACAGCTTCGGCGGCGCGCGCGACGGCGTCGCCCACCTCATCGCGCACGGCCACCGCCGGATCGGGTTCATCGGGGACATGCCCCGCATCCACACCGCGGCCGAGCGGCTGCGCGGCTACCGCGCCGCGATGGAGGACGCCGGCATTCCGGTGGAGCCCGACTGGATGTCCCTCGGCGTCACCGGCCCGGAGCGGGTCCGCCTGGCGGCCGAGACGATGCTCTCGGGCTCCTCCCCCGTGACCGCGGTCTTCGCGGGCAACAACCGCGTGACGGTCACGGTCGTACGGGTCATCGCCGAGCGCGCCCGCCCGGTCGCCCTGGTCGGCTTCGACGACATCGAGCTCGCCGACCTCCTGCAGCCCGGGGTCACCGTCGTCGCCCAGGACGCCGCCCAGCTCGGCCGTACCGCCGCCGACCGCCTCTTCCGCCAGCTCGACGGCTCGCTCGTACTGCCCGAGCGCATCGAACTCCCGACCCGGCTGATCACCCGCGGCTCGGGTGAACTCCCGCCCGCCGCCTGACACATGGGCGAGCCGCCGCACCACCTTGCCGACCGCACGCTCGAAGCCCTCGGTCTGGCCGTGGCGCCGCGCGAGGACCCCCTGGTCTATCCCGGCGCCTGGCCCGCGGAGTCGGGGCTGCTCGACGGGGACCGGCTGCTGCCCCTGACCCGCCGCACGTTCCCGGGCCGGGTACCCGTCCTCGCGGTCGGCTCGAACGCCTCTCCCGCCCAGCTCCGGCACAAGATGCGCCAGTACGAGCTGTCGTCCCCGATCCCCCTGGTGAAGGCGCGGGTCACCGGGCTGGAGATCGGTGTGTCGGCGCACGTCAGCGCCCTGGGATATGTCTCCGCCGCGCCCTTTCGCGCCCCCGGCCACACCCGGGAGCTGTTCCTCACCTGGCTGGACCCGGCCCAGCTGGCCGCGATCGACGCGAGCGAGGGGGTGACGAGGCCGTCGGGGGCGTACGACCGCGTGGTGCTGCCCTCGACCGGCTTCCGCGTCGAGCCGGAGCCGGAGCCGGACCCCGGTGATCCAAGCGATCCATATGATTCGGGCGATTCAGGCGGCTCGGACGGTTCGGGCGGCTCGGGTGGTTCGCTCGACGGTGTTCATCTCTACGTGAACCGTCACGGTGTCCTCCAGGACGGCACCGGGACTCCGCGCGTGCACCCCGGCGAGCGGCGGCTGCTCGCTCAACTGCTCGCCGAGTCAGCGGGGTTGCGGAAGCTGTTCGGGTCCACACCCGAGGAGTTCTGCTCCCGGGCGCGCGGCGACCTGCGGCTGTGTGCCGAGGGGACCCGGCTCTTCGCCCGGGAGGGGCGCACGACGGCTTCCGGCCTGGAGAAGTACGTACGCGGTCAGCAGACGGGCAGTCCTGGCACCGGCGAGTCGTTGTCACCGCCCTGGAGGTAGACGTCGCTGACGTAGACGCCGGTGTTGCCGCTGTCGTCGTCGGTCTTGGCCCACCAGGTGTTCGTCCACCTCCCGGAGGTCTCGCGGCGCCCCAGGTTCTGCTGGCAGTAGAAGTAGTTGGTGCCGGCGTTGAGGGTGCCCGCCCGCGCTCCGGCCGCGGTGTAGGAGGTCGCGGTCTTCCAGACCTGGCAGTTGTACTTGCCGCCGCCGATGGCATCGCAGGCCGCCGCGGGACTCGCACTCTCCCCGCCGCCCGAACTCCCGCCCGTGGTAGCGCCTTTGGTGGCTCCGGGCGAGGCAGCGGGAGTCTTGTCCGTCGCTTCGGCGTCCTCGGCGCGGTCGGTGTCCTCGGTCGCGTCCGCTGTGCCGCCCGGGGACGGCGGCTCCTTCTTGTCGTCCCGTTTCGTGGACTTCTTGTCGTCCGTCAGGTCGACCGAGCCGCGGGTGGCGCCCGGGGAGACGGCGTCGTCCGCGTTCCGGGAGGCCCCGGTCCGGGCGGCCGACCCCGAGTCGTCGGAGTCCGTGAGGTGGGCGATGATGACCCCGGTCGAGGCCAGCGCGACCGCTACGGCCGCGCCGACGAGCAGGACGCGGCCCCTGCGGCGGCGGGGCGCGGTGGTCGCGGCCGGGGCGGACGTGACCGGGGCGGCCGGAGTGGCCGGAGCGGCTGTCTGCGGTATCGGCTGGGGCGGCCCGAAACCCGGTGGGATCACCGGCACGCTCCGCTCGGTCGCGTCCCGTGCCGGAGGCGCGGGCGCCCTCAGTCCGCGTGTCGCCGAGTCCTGGCCGGTCGCACCCTGACCGACCGGGTCCTGGCCGGTCGAGTCCTGATCGGTCGCCGTCGCCACCGCTTCCAGGAGTTCGCTCGCGCGGTCGGCCTCCGGGCGGGACTCGGGCTGCTTGTGCATCAGCTGTCGCAGGACGGGACCGAGTGGCCCGGCCTGGCGCGGCTCGGGCAGCGGGTCGACGACGATCGCCGTGAGCGTGGACCACGTGGACGTGCGACGGAAGGGCGAGGACCCCTCGACGGCCGCGTAGAGCGTGGCACCGAGCGCCCAGATGTCGGAGGCGGGGCCCGGCTCGTACCCCTGGGCGCGTTCGGGTGCCAGGTAGTCCAGGGAGCCGACCAGTTCACCGCTGCGCGTGAGATGCGTGCTGGAGCCGTCGCCGGGGTCGTCCATCGTGGCGATGCCGAAGTCCGTCAGGACGACCCGTCCCGAGCGGTCGAGCAGGATGTTGCCCGGCTTCACGTCGCGGTGCAGGACTCCCGCCCGGTGGGCCGCGGCGAGCGCGTCCATGACCTTCGCGCCGATCCCCGCGGCCTCGCGCGCGCCGATCGTGCCGCGCTCGCGCAGGACGTCGTCCAGGGACGGCCCGTCCACCAGCTCCATGACGATCAGCGGGCGGCCGTCGATCTCCGCCACGTCGTGCACGGCGATCACTCCGGGGTGGCGCACCCGGGCCGCGGCGCGGGCCTCGCGCTGCATCCGCAGGCCCAGGCCGGCGAGTTCGGGTGCGTCCGCGTCCGTGTAGGTGCGCAGTTCCTTGACCGCCACCTCGCGGCCGAGCACCTCGTCGCGGGCCCGCCAGACCACGCCCATACCGCCGCGTCCCAGTTGCGCCACGACACGGTAGCGGCCGGCCAGCAGCCGTCCGGCGCCGTCCGGCTGTTCGTTCTCCCCGGGCCGGGTCCGCTCCCCCGGCTGCTGGTTCTCCCCCGCAGACACCGCTGCCCCGTTCCTGCCTGTGACACGTCAATGAAGTGGCGCCCAGCGTACGGGGTTCGGGCGGGGTGGAGCGCCGTGGGCAGCGGCTGTGACAGGGCCGCTACTTGGCCGAGACAGTCAGGTCGGCCCGCCTCGGCACGGCGAAGCCCTCCAGGTCCGCGCGGGTGAGGCCGGTCGCCCGCGCGACCTCCCCGACGTCGAGGGCCCCGCAGTCCAGGCCGCGCAGCAGATAGCCGCTGAGGGCCTTGGCGGTGGCGGGCTCGTCCATCACATCGCCGTCGGCGCGGTTGGCGTACGCGACGAGGCGGGCCGCGGCCTGCTCGAACCCCTCGCGGTAGAAGGCGAACACGGCCGCGTACCGCGTCGGGAGGTGCCCGGGGTGCATGTCCCAGCCCTGGTAGTAGGCGCGGGCGAGTGCGCGGCGGGTGAGCCCGAAGTGCAGGCGCCAGGCGTCGTGGACCTTCGCCGTCGGGCCGACCGGCAGCACGTTGGTGGAGCCGTCCGAGACCCGTACGCCGGTGCCCGCCGCGGCGACCTGCATGATCGCCTTGGCGTGGTCGGCAGCCGGGTGGTCGCTCGCCTGGTACGCGGCGGAGACCCCGAGACAGGCGCTGTAGTCGAAGGTCCCGTAGTGCAGGCCGGTCGCGCGGCCCCCGGCGGCCTGGATCATCCGGGCGACGGTGGCCGTGCCGTCGGCGGCCAGGACGGCCTGGCTCGTCTCGATCTGGATCTCGAACCCGATCCGCCCCCGTTCAAGGCCGTGGGTCTTCTCGAACTCCTCCAGGAGCCGCGCCATCGCGGTGACCTGCTCCGCGTACGTGACCTTCGGCAGGGTCAGCACCAGCCCGTCGGGGAGTCCGCCGTTCTCCATGAGTCCGGTGAGGAAGATGTCGAGCGTGCGGATGCCACGGTCGCGGACGGGCGCCTCCATGCACTTCATCCGGATGCCCATGTACGGGGCGGCCGTGCCGTCCCGGTAGGCCTCCGCGATCAGCCGGGCGGCCCGGGCGGCGGTCTCGTCCTCCTCGGCGTCGGGACGCGGTCCGTATCCGTCCTCGAAGTCGACGCGCAGGTCTTCGACCGGCTCGCGTTCCAGCTTGGCGCGTACGCGGGCGTACACGGGCTCCGCGAGGTCGTCGGAGAGGCCGAGGACGGCGGCGAAGGACTCGGCGTCGGGCGCGTGCTGTTCGAGGGCGGCGAGGGCCTGGTCGCCCCACGAGCGGAGGGTGTCCGCGGCGAAGGCGTCGCCCGGGACGTACACGGTGTGGACGGGCTGGCGGGTGCCGGGGTCTCCGGGGTAGCGGCGCTCCAACTCGGCGTCGACCGGGGCGAGGGAGGCGCTGATCTCCTCGCTGACGGCACCGGCGAGGCTGGTCGCCACCTTCTCCTGCTGACCCTGACCCATTCCACACCCTCCTGTTTTCCGCTCAGCGGAATCAACAATCCGTAGAGCGAAGTTATCCGCGACCCTACGGCTGGTCAACACCCTCATTGCACCCCCTTGTCCCGGGGGCCATCCCGGTGTCTCGACATGTTCACGCCCAACTTCGAGACTGCAAGGCGCACGACTCGCCCGGCATCCGTCGCAGAAACGGTCCGCACCACAGACCGGCACTGGCCACAGAAGGAGCATCCCGTGCCCCGTCACAGCCGAGTCACGCGCCGCCTGGGACTCAAGACCGCGCTCACCGCCGCGGTCGCCCTGCCCCTTTCCAGTACGGCGCTCTCCAGGTCGTCCGCCTCGGCGGACGACCGCCGTGGACAGCTGGAGGTCATGTCCTTCAACCTGCGGTACGCGAGCACCGCCGAACCTCACAGCTGGGCCGTCCGCCGCCCCGTCACCCGTGAACTGCTGCGCCGGGAACGGCCGCACGTCATCGGTACCCAGGAAGGCCTCTATCAGCAGGTGCGCGACATCGCCACGGATCTCGGCGGGCACTACGAGTGGCTCGGCACGGGCCGCGCGGGCGGCAGCCGGGACGAGTTCATGACGGTCTTCTACGACACCCGCAGACTCGCCCCGGTGGAGTACGACCACTTCTGGCTGTCGGACACGCCCGCCGTGATCGGCTCGAACACCTGGGGCGGCGGTTCCATCCGCATGGTGACCTGGGTCCGCTTCCGCGACCTGCGGGACGGGCAGCGGGAGTTCTGCTTCCTCAACACCCATCTGGACAACGCCAGTCAGCACGCACGCGCGCGTGCCGCGGCCCTGATCGCCGAGCGGATCGCGGGGCTCGACCGCTCGGTGCCCCTGGTGGTGACCGGCGACTTCAACGTCGCCGCCCACCAGAACCCGGTCTACGACACGATGCTGGGCGCCGGCCTCGTCGACACCTGGGAGACGGCGGCCGAGCGGAGCGAGCTGTACGCCACGTTCCACGGCTACCGGCCGCTGACCCCGGACGGTGACCGCATCGACTGGATCCTCGCCTCCCCCGGGGTGGGCGCGCGCCGGGCGTCCATCAACACCTTCTCCTTGGACGGGCAGTTTCCGAGCGACCACCTGCCCGTACAGGCGTCCCTGATCCTGGGCCGGTAGAGGCCCGGAACGCCGTGCGGCCCCCCTCGACCGTGCCGGTCGAGGGGGGCCGCACGCGCGGAGAGCGCTCAGCCCTTGCGGGTCTTGATCTCCTCGGTGAGCTGCGGGACGATCTCGAAGAGGTCGCCGACGACGCCGTAGTCGACGAGGTCGAAGATCGGGGCCTCGGCGTCCTTGTTGACCGCCACGATCGTCTTCGACGTCTGCATACCGGCGCGGTGCTGGATGGCGCCGGAGATGCCGTTGGCGATGTACAGCTGCGGGGACACGGACTTGCCGGTCTGGCCGACCTGGTTGGTGTGCGGGTACCAGCCGGCGTCCACCGCGGCGCGCGAGGCCCCGACGGCCGCGCCGAGGGAGTCGGCCAGCGCCTCGATGATCGCGAAGTTCTCGCTGCCGTTGACACCACGGCCGCCGGAGACCACGATCGCGGCCTCGGTGAGCTCCGGACGCCCGGTCGACTCGCGCGGGGTGCGGCCGGTCACCTTGGTGCCGGTGGCCTGCGCCGAGAAGGTCACGGACAGCGCCTCGACCGTGCCGGCGGCCGGGGCGGCCTCGACGGGGGCCGAGTTGGGCTTGACGGTGATGACCGGGGTGCCCTTCGAGACGCGGGTCTTGGTGGAGTACGAGGCGGCGAACACCGACTGGGTGGCCACCGGGCCCTCGTCGCCGGCCTCGACGTCGACGGCGTCGGTGATGACACCCGAGCCGATGCGCAGCGCGAGGCGGGCGGCGATCTCCTTGGCCTCGGCGGACGAGGGGACCAGCACGGCGGCCGGGGAGACGGCCTCGACGGCGGCCTGCAGCGCGTCCACCTTGGGGACGACGAGGTAGTCGGCGTACTCGGCGGCCTCGTCGGTGAGCACCTTCGCGGCGCCGTGCTCGGCGAGCGTGGCGGCGGTGTTCGCGGCGCCGGCGCCGAGCGCGACGGCGACCGGGTCACCGATGCGGCGGGCCAGCGTCAGCAGTTCCAGGGTGGGCTTGCGGACGGCGCCGTCCACGTGGTCGACGTAGACGAGAACTTCAGCCATGGGACTTCTTCTCTCCTGCTTGCGAAAGATGAGGGGCGGGCGGCGACTGCGGGGCGCAGATGCTGTGTCGGCCCGGGGGCGGCCCCGGACCGCCAGCCGTCAGATGAACTTCTGGCCCACGAGGAACTCGGCGAGCTGCTTGCCGCCCTCGCCCTCGTCCTTGACGATCGTGCCCGCGGTGCGCGCCGGGCGCTCGGTGGCGGAGTCGACGGCGGTCCAGGAGCCGCCGAGGCCGACCTCGTCCGCCTCGATCTCCAGGTCTTCGAGGTCCCAGGACTGAACGGGCTTCTTCTTGGCGGCCATGATGCCCTTGAAGGACGGGTAACGCGCCTCGCCGGACTGGTCGGTGACCGAGACGACGGCGGGCAGGGAGGCCTCGAGCTGCTCGGAGGCGCTGTCGCCGTCCCGGCGGCCCTTGACGACGCCGTCCGCGACGGAGACCTCGGACAGCAGCGTGACCTGCGGGACGCCCAGGCGCTCGGCGACCAGCGCCGGGAGCACGCCCATGGTGCCGTCGGTGGAGGCCATGCCGGAGATGACCAGGTCGTAGCCGGCCTTCTCGATCGCCTTGGCCAGCACCAGCGAGGTGCCGATCGCGTCGGTGCCGTGCAGGTCGTCGTCCTCGACGTGGATGGCCTTGTCCGCGCCCATGGACAGCGCCTTGCGCAGCGCGTCCTTGGCGTCCTCGGGGCCCACGGTCAGGACGGTGATCTCGGCGTCGTCCGCTTCGTCGGCGATCTGCAGGGCCTGCTCGACCGCGTACTCGTCGAGCTCCGACAGCAGGCCGTCCACGTCGTCACGGTCGACGGTCAGGTCCTCGGCGAAGTGCCGGTCGCCAGTGGCGTCGGGCACGTACTTCACGGTGACAACGATCCTCAAGCTCACGCCGGCTCTCCTACTGCATCGTCTTTTCTGGGCTGCCTGCCTACGGGCAGCATAGGCGCCTGAAGCGGCCGTTCCCGGTGGGGGCGACCCGCGCTCCGAACGAAATATTACTCGCCAGTACGCGCTTCTACCGTCCCGTAGCTGGTTCCCTCTAAGCAAGCGCTTTGAACTGTGACCTTCGCAACGCAGCGTAATCGGAACTCGACGTGTTCGCAGACGGCGGCGGACGGAGCGGGCCGGGCGGCCAGGCACAACCGTCCCGACCGCGCTATTCCCGCAGAGCGTTGAACCGCCCCTGGTGGTACAGCAGAGGGCGGCCCGCACCGGCCGCCTCTCCGAGCTCCACCTCGGCCAGTACGACGCGGTGGTCCCCGGCGGGGACGCGGGCGACCACCCTGCAGACGAGCCAGGCGAGGACGTCATCGAGCACGGGGACCCCCTCGGGGCCCTCCCGCCAGGCGGTGGGCCCGCCGAAGCGGTCGGCGCCGCTGCGGGCGAAGGTGGCGGCCAGTTCCCGCTGGTGCTCGCCGAGGACGTGGATGCCCACGTGGTCCGTCCGGGAGACGGCCGGCCAGCTGGAGGCGCCGGTCCCGATGCCGAAGGAGATCAGCGGGGGCTCGGCGGACACGGAGGCGAGCGAGGTGGCGGTGAAGCCGACGGGGCCCTCGTCGCCGCGTGCGGTGATCACGGCGACCCCGGCGGCGTGCTGCCGGAAGACGGAGCGGAGCAGGTCCGGGGAGGCGGGTCGGGAGGTACGGAGATCGGGCGTGGCCGTCATGGAGTCGTCCTTCTGCGCGAAGCCGGCGGCGGGGGTCCTCGGCTGCTCAGCAGCCCGGACAGCGCCCGCAAGGAAGGAGTTCCGTGCACATACGGTCAGACTGACGATAGGTGGCTGATGCAGTCAAGTGCGTCCCGGCATGTGGGAGATGCGTCACCGAGGGCCTCCTGCCTCACGATCAGGTGGTGCCGACCGCCTCACCGAGCGCGGCGATCACATCCGCCTTGCGCGGCTGTCCGGTGGCGCGGCGCACGATGCGGCCCTCGGCGTCGAGGACGAGCACGGTCGGCGTCTTGAGGATCTCCAGTTCACGGACGAGTCCGAGGCGGCTTTCGGCGTCGATCTCGACGTGCCGCACACCCGGGACCACTTCGGACACCTCCCCGAGCACCCTGCGGGTCGCCCTGCAGGGGGCGCAGAAGGCACTGGAGAACTGCACGAGGGTGGCCCGCTCGCCGAGGTCCTCACCCAACTCGGCCGCGCCCAGCCGTTTCCCGCCATCCCGCCCGCGCACTCTGACTCTCCCGCTCCGCCGTCGGTTCAGCACTCCGTAGGCGCTCGCGAGGGCGAGCACCACCACACACACCGCAAGTCCGGTCATCCCCGGGTTCAGCGTTCACGAGACCGCAAAGATTCCCCGGGCCGCGGAGAGTTCTGCCTGCGGAATACTTGATTCATGAACATCGACGCACGTGGGCCGCGCTTCGGCGCGGCCGTGACGGCCGTGGTCCTGGCGGCCGTACTGATCACCGGCAGCGCCTGGCTCCTGGCCTGGCAGACGCTGGCGTTCGCGCTCGGCGCGGCGGGCGGCGTGGGCCGCTCCCCGTACGGTCTGCTGTTCCGCCGGGTCGTCCGTCCGCGGATCGCGCCGCCCACGGAGTTCGAGGCGCCCGAGCCGCCGCGGTTCGCCCAGGCGGTCGGGTTGGCGTTCGCGGTGATCGGTCTCGTCGGCTACTCGGCGGGCCCCGAGTGGCTGGGACTCGCCGCGACCGGGGCGGCGCTCGCGGCGGCGTTTCTCAACGCGGTGTTCGGGTACTGCCTCGGGTGCGAGATGTACCTGCTCGTACGGCGAGTGGCGGTTCGCACGGAGTAAAGGCAGCGTAAAACGCCGAGGTGGATCAAGGGGTGACGTGACGAGGATCTCGCCAATCTCGGGCACGAGGACTGGTCACTCGTCCGTTCTTCGGGCACGATCTGCGCAACGCCGTAAACCTACGGCAGCGTAAGTTTCCCGCCGGGAGCACCCCTTCCCAGGCAGAACAGAGAGAAGGGTCCACTCCGTTCATGGCTGAGCTTGTCTACCGTCCCGCCATCGGTCTCGCCCAGACGTTGTTCAAGGCCTGGGACCTGAAGATCGACCTCAAGGGGACGGAGAACATCCCGCGCACGGGCGGAGCGGTGCTGGTGAGCAACCACATCAGCTATCTCGACTTCATCTTCGACGGCCTCGCCGCCCTGCCGCAGAAGCGCCTCGTCCGCTTCATGGCCAAGGAGTCGGTGTTCCGGCACCGGGTCTCCGGGCCGCTGATGCGCAACATGAAGCACATCCCCGTGGACCGCAAGCAGGGAGAGACGGCGTACGCCCACGCGCTGGCCTCGCTGCGCTCCGGTGAGATCGTCGGCGTCTTCCCCGAGGCCACGATCTCCCAGTCCTTCACGCTGAAGAGCTTCAAGTCCGGTGCCGCGCGCATGGCCCAGGAGGCGGGCGTCCCGCTGATCCCGATGGCCGTGTGGGGTACGCAGCGGCTGTGGACCAAGGGCCACCCGCGCAACTTCAAGCGCAGTCACACCCCCATCACCATCCGCGTCGGCGAGGCGATCGAGGCCTCCCGCGACAAGTACGCGGGCGCGATCACCCGGCAGGTGCGAGAGCGCGTACAGGAACTCCTGGAAGCCGCGCAGCGCGCCTATCCCGTACGTCCCAAGGGCCCGGACGACACCTGGTGGATGCCGGCCCACCTCGGCGGCACGGCCCCGACCCCCGAAGAAGTGAAGGCCTCCGAGGCCCGCTGAGCGCACAGCGCTCCGCCCGAGGTACGGCCCGGTCACGGGCCGTACCTCGGGCGTTGCCCGGGAGTCCTCGGGGGGGGAGCGCCAGGCCGGCGCTAGGCCGCCATTTCTTCCTTGAGTGCCGCCAGGAAACCGTCGACGTCGTCCTCGGTCGTGTCGAAGGCGCACATCCAGCGGACGTCTCCCGCGGCCTCGTCCCAGAAGTAGAAGCGGTAGCGCTTCTGCAGGCGTTCGCTCACGTCGTGGGGCAGGCGGGCGAAGACCGCGTTGGCCTGTACCGGGTACAGGATCTCGACGCCGTGCACCGCGCGTACGCCCTCGGCCAGGCGCTGGGCCATCTCGTTGGCGTGGCGGGCGTTGCGCAGCCACAGGTCCTTGGCGAGCAGGGCCTCCAACTGCACCGACACGAAGCGCGCCTTGGAGGCGAGCTGCATCGACAGCTTGCGCAGATGCTTCATGTGGCTGACGGCGTCGCGGTTCAGGACGACGACGGCCTCGCCGAACAGCGCGCCGTTCTTCGTGCCGCCGAAGGACAGGACGTCCACGCCGACCGCGTTGGTGAACGCCCGCATCGGTACGTCCAAGGAGGCGGCGGCGTTGGCTATCCGGGCGCCGTCGAGGTGCACCTTCATGCCGTGTCCGTGGGCGTGCTCACAGATGGCGCGGACCTCGTCGGGCGTGTAGACCGTGCCCAGTTCGGTGTTCTGGGTGATCGACACGACCTGTGGCATGGCCCGGTGCTCGTCGTCCCAGCCGTAGGCCTGCCGGTCGATCAGCTCGGGCGTGAGCTTGCCGTCGGGCGTGGCCACCGTGAGCAGTTTGAGCCCGCCCATGCGCTCGGGAGCGCCGCCCTCGTCGACGTTGATGTGCGCGCTCTCCGCGCAGATCACCGCGCCCCAGCGGTCTGTGAGCGCTTGCAGTGCCACGACGTTGGCGCCCGTGCCGTTGAAGACGGGGTACGCCTCGGCGCCCGCCCCGAAGTGTCCGCGGATCACCTGCTGGAGGTGGCCGGTGTAGTCGTCCTCGCCGTACGCGATCTGGTGGCCGCCGTTGGCGAGGGCCAGCGCTGCGAGGACCTCGGGGTGGGCCCCCGCGTAGTTGTCGCTGGCGAAGCCGCGCACCTGCGGGTCGTGGCGCCGCCGGGCATCCGTCTTCGGCGGGTTCACGGCCTCCCGGCCGGGGTTCACGGCTTCTCGGTCAGCCACAGACGCTTTCCGTTCACTTCTCGGGCGGGCTGCTCCCAGACACCGGCGATGGACTCGGCGAGATCCTCGACGTCCGTGAAGCCCGCGAACTTCGCGTTCGGCCGCTCCGCGCGCATCGCGTCGTGCACCAGCGCCTTCACCACCAGGATGGCGGCGGCGGACGTCGGCCCATCGGCGCCCTCGGACTTCCCGGCCTTGCGGAAATAGTCGGCCATGGCCAGCGTCCACGCCTCGGCGGCGGCCTTGGCGGCGGCGTACGCGGCGTTGCCCGCGGTGGGCTTGCCCGCGCCCGCGGCGCTGATCAGGACGTACCGGCCGCGGTCGCTGCGCTGCAGTGCCTCGTGGAAGGCGAGGGAGGTGTGCTGCACGGTACGGATGAGCAGCAGCTCCAGCAGGTCCCAGTCGTCGAGACTGGTCTTGGTGAAGGTCTCGCTGCCGCGCCAGCCGCCGACGAGGTGGACCAGTCCGTCGACCCGCCCGAACTCCTTCTCCGTGCGCGCGGCCCAGTCCCTGGCCGAGTCCCGGTCGAGGAGGTCGACCGTGTCGCCGACGACGGTGGCGCCGCCGTGCGCGTAACGGGCCGCGTCCACGGCCTCGGCCAGCCGCTCCGGGTCGTTGTCGGCCCCCACGACCACGGCACCGGCCTCGGCGAGCCGCAGCAGGGTCGCCCGGCCCACCGGACCACCCGCGCCGGCCACCGCGATCACCGCGCCGCTCAGTGCCCCACCGCTGCCGTTCCCCATGGTCTTCGCCTCCTGAGCAGTGTTCCGGACGCGGTCGCTCACGCGGCCACCCGCTCGGCACTCGCCGCGGTGATGCCCTTCGTCTGCGCGATCACGTTCTTCAGCTTCTTGGAGAGTGCCTCATAGAACATGCTCAGGGGAAACTCGTCCGGAAGCACGTCGTCCACCAGTTTCCGCGGCGGCAGCGTCAGATCGAGGGCGTCGGGACCCTTCGCCCAGCGGGAACCGGGGTGCGGGGCGAGGTACTGGGAGACCAGGTCGTACGCGGCGAACCAGTGGACGAGTTTCGGACGGTCGATGCCGTCGCGGTACAGCTTCTCGATCTCGGCGCACAGGTCGTTGGTGACCTGCGGGGCGCGCTGCCAGTCGATGAAGAGCTTGTTGTCGGTCCAGCGGACGACGTCGTGCTTGTGCAGGTAGGCGAAGAGCAGCTGGCCGCCGAGGCCGTCGTAGTTGCGGACGCGGTCGCCGGTCACCGGGAAGCGGAACATCCGGTCGAACAGCACCGCGTACTGCACGTCGCGGCCCTGCGGGAAGCCGTCGGCCTCCAGCCGCACGGCCTCGCGGAACGCGGTGAGGTCGCAGCGCAGCTCCTCCAGGCCGTACATCCAGAACGGCTGGCGCTGCTTGATCATGAAGGGGTCGAAGGGCAGGTCGCCGTGGCTGTGGGTGCGGTCGTGGACCATGTCCCACAGGACGAAGGCCTGCTCGCAGCGCTTCTGGTCGCCGACCATCTCGCTGATGTCGTCGGGCAGTTCGAGGCCGAGCGTGCCGACGGCCGCCTCGGTGACCTTGCGGAAGCGGGCGGCCTCGCGGTCGCAGAAGATACCGCCCCAGCTGAACCGCTCCGGGGCCTCGCGCACGGCGATGGTCTCGGGGAAGAGGACGGCCGAGTTGGTGTCGTACCCGGCGGTGAAGTCCTCGAAGGTGATGCCGCAGAACAGCGGGTTGTCGTAGCGGGTGCGCTCCAGCTCGGCCAGCCAGTCGGGCCAAACCATGCGCAGGACGACGGCCTCGAAGTTGCGGTCCGGATTGCCGTTCTGCGTGTACATGGGGAAGAGGACGAGGTGTTCGAGGCCGTCCTCGCGGTGTGCCGCGGGCTGGAAGGCCAGCAGCGAGTCGAGGAAGTCGGGCACCTTGAAGCCGCCGTCGGCCCAGCGGCGCAGGTCCTTGACGAGCGCCGCGTGGTACTCCGCGTCGTGCGGGACGAGCGGCGACAGCTCCTGGACGGTGTCCATGACGCGGCGCACGGCCAGGTCGGCGTCCGCCGGATCGGGAGCGCCCTCGGCGTCGAAGTCGATCGACCCGTCCTTGGACTGCCATGGCCGGATCCGCTCCACGGCATCCTTGAGCACGGGCCAGGCCGGGTGGCTCACCACCCTGCTCCGGGGAGGAATCTGCTCCTCCGCACCCACCGGCACAAGAATTTCCGTCATGACTCACCTTCCACGGGAGAACCTCGCGTATGGACACCGTATGCGTGGGGGACTCCCCGGGACAAGTGGAGCCTCGGGAGATTATCCTGCCCTCCCGCAACTTCACCGCTGTTTTTCCTGCGGGACACCATGAGTGCGCATACTTCCGTCGTCGCCGGGGTAGCTGCCGAGGTTCGTGCGGTCCGCCGCCGGACCGGGGCAGCCGGGCTCGGTCAACCCGTTGAGGACTCGCCCACGCGGGGGTGAGCCGCGAGGGGGCGGCGGGGCCCGTTCTCCCGGCACGCAGGCGTCATTCCCGGCCACCGGAGCGGGTACAACACGCATCGTGGCCATTAGGCTGCGGCCTTGCCGCGTGGGCACGGGACCGCCCCGCGCGGCAGCCGAGCCGCCGTCGACGGAAGCGGAGTCAACCCTTGAACTTCCTCACCATCGGTCATCGCGGGATCATGGGTGTCGAACCGGAGAACACCCTTCGTTCCTTCACCGCCGCACAGCAGGCGGGTCTCGACCTGATCGAGCTGGATCTGCATCTGAGCAAGGACGGCGCGCTCGTCGTCATGCACGACGCCGACGTGGACCGTACGACCGACGGTTCGGGGCCGATCGCCGAGAAAACCCTCGCGGAGCTGCGGGTGCTGGACGCGGGACGCGGTGAGCGCGTGCCGGTGTTCGAGGAGGTCCTGGACGCCGTCACGGCCCCGCTCCAGGCGGAGATCAAGGACGTGGCCGCGGCACGGGCGCTCGCCGAGGTGATGAACCGGCGCGACCTGGTCGGCCGGGTCGAGGTGCTGTCCTTCCACGACGAGGCGATCGCCGAGATCGCGCGACTGGTGCCGGGCGTCCGTACGGCGCTGGTCGCCAGCCGCTACGGCGTGGACGTCGTCGAGCGGGCGACCGCGGTCGGCGCCACGACCCTGGTGCTGAACATCCGGCGGCTGACCCTGGAGACCGTCGAGCGTGCGCGCAAGGCGGATCTGCGGATCATCGGCTGGGTGGTGAACACCCAGGACCATCTGCGGCTGGTCCGCGCCCTGGAGCTGGACGGCGCGACCACGGACTACCCGGAGATCAAACGCACCGGCCGTTTCACGGCATAACCGACGCCGACCGGGCGAGGCGCGGCGTAACGATCATGCGAGCGGCTTCGTCAGCAGCTCGAACTGCAGGTCGTCCCGCTGCGGCAGGCCGAACCGCTCGTCGCCGTACGGGAAGGGAGTCATCTCTCCCGTACGGCGGTAGCCGCGTCGCTCGTACCAGGCGATGAGGTCCTCGCGTACGGAGATCACGGTCATGTGCATCTCCTCGGCATCCCAGGTCTCGCGGGCCAGCCGCTCCGCCTCGGCGATGATCACCTTGCCGAGCCCCGCCCCCTGGAGTGCGGGGCTGACCGCGAACATGCCGAAGTAGGCGTGCGTACCGCGGTGTTCGATCTGGCAGCAAGCGACCACCCTGCCGTCGCGCTCGACGATCAGCAGTCCGCTGTCGGGCGACTTGATGACGGCGAGGACGCCCTCCGGGTCCGTCCGCTGCCCTTCCAGGATGTCCGCCTCGGTGGTCCAGCCGGTCCGGCTGGAGTCCCCCCGGTAGGCCGACTCGATCAGTGCGACCAGGGCGTCCACGTCGGTGTCGACGGCGTAGCGAAAGGTCGGTCCGTCGGGAGCGGTGGGCATGGAGCGATTCTCCGATCTCGGGCGCGGCTCGGCACGGACGAGAGTAACGCTCCGGTCCACTCCCCTTACGCTCGGGACGCATGATGCATGTACTGAGCAGCCGGACCTTGCTCCGCCCCGCCGACCCCGAGCGTTCCCGTGCCTTCTACGGCGGGAAGCTGGGGCTGCCCGTCTACCGCGAGTTCGGTACGGGCCCCGAGCGCGGCACCGTCTACTTCCTGGGCGGCGGCTTCCTGGAGATCTCGGGCCGTTCCACGGAACCGCCCTCCCCCGCCGTCGGGCTGTGGCTCCAGGTCGCCGACGTACGGGCGGCGTACGGGGAACTCGTGGCCGCCGGTGTCGAGGTGGACCGGCCACCGGTGAAGGAGCCGTGGGGACTGGTCGAGATGTGGCTCACGGACCCGGACGGCACACGGATCGCGGTGGTGGAGGTGCCGTCGGACCATCCGCTGCGGTACCGGCCGTGAGGGGCAGGAGAGGGGGAGCCGACGGGTTCGCCGGGCTGAGCCCGCCGACGAACGGTGGCGCCGGACCACCGTCCGTCGGCCGGGCAGTTGCCCGTGAACCGGGCGGGCGGTGTGGCCGGGGCGTCAGTGCCGACAGAGACAGAACGGGTGGCCCGCCGGGTCCGCGTACACGCGAAAGCCTCGGCGGCCCCCCTCGTCGTCCAGGTCCAGCGGAGTGGCGCCGAGGGCCAGCACCTGGGCCTCGGCCTCGTCGAGGTCCGGCACGTCGAAGTCGAGGTGCAGCTGCTGGGAGCCGCCGTCGGCGCTCGGCCAGTTCGGCGGGCGGTGTTCCGGAACCCGCTGGAAGGCGATGCGATGGCCGCCGGGCACGTGCAGGTCGTACCAGTCGTCACTGTCCCGCTTGACCTCTCCGCCCAGGACGCCCGCGTAGAACTCCGCCAGCGCGGGCGGATCCGGGCAGTCGAGTGCTACGAGGCTGTACGTGGCGATGGCCATGGTGATCCCTTCACTTCGGCGTTCACAGGTTCCTCAGCGCGGGCAGCAGCTTCTTCTCCGCCCAGTCCAGGAAGGGGAACTGGTGGTCTCCTCCGATCTGGACGAGGGCGACCTCGGTGAAGCCCGCCTCGGCGTAGGGGCGGACGGCCTCGACGAAGGCCTCGACGTCGTCGCCGCACGGGACGCTCTCGGCGACGTCCTCGGGCCGGACGAACTGGGTGGCCGAGTCGAAGGCCGCCGGGCCCGGCAGTTCGGAGTTGACCGGCCAGCCGCCCAGCGACCAGCGGAACTGCTCGTGCGCCCGCGCCACGGCGGCGTCCTTGTCGGTGTCGAAGCAGACGGGCAACTGGCCCACCCTGGGCTTGCCGCTGCCGCCGTGCCGGTCGAAGGACTCGATCAGTTCGGCCTTCGGCTCGGTCGCGATCACCAGGTCGGCCAGCCGGCCCGCGAGGGCGCAGGAGCGCTCGCCGGAGACGGCGACGCCGATCGGCGTCGGTTCGTCCGGCAGATCGAAGAGCTTGGCGTTCTCCACGTCGAAGTGCGTGCCGTGGTGGTTCACGTTCTTGCCCTCGAACAGCGCGCGGATGATCTCGATGGCTTCTTCCAGCATCTCGAGGCGCACGTGCGCGGCGGGCCAACCACCGCCCACCACGTGCTCGTTGAGGTTCTCGCCGGAGCCGAGCCCCAGGCGGAAGCGGCCCTCGGCGAGCAGCTGCGTGGTGGCGGCCTTCTGCGCGACGACCGCCGGGTGGTAGCGGGTCGTCGGACAGGTCACGTACGTCATGAGGGGGATCGTGGACGTGGCCTGCGCGGCGGCCCCGAGGACGCTCCACGCGTACGGCGCGTGTCCCTGCTCGGTCAGCCAGGGGAAGTAGTGGTCGGACGTGACCGAGAAGTCGAAGCCCGCCCGTTCGGCGGCCACCACGTGCTGTACGAGCTCACGGGGGCCGGCCTGTTCGGTCATCATTGTGTATCCGATTTGCACCATACATCCCGAGTAGCCGGTCGGGGGGACCCGAAACGTTCTCCCTGCAGCCGCACCCGAGTGCCCTCACCCCGGCCGTCCAGTCGTCGAAGGGCGGGCGAGTCGCGGTCGGGTCAGTGGCTGCCGAGGCCACCGCTACCGAAGCCGCCACTGCTGTTACGGCTCCACCTGCGCCGCTTCTGGTCCCTGGCCCGCCGAGTGGACATGTTGCCCGCGGAACGAAGTTCGTGCGGGGTGAGGACACTGCCGTCGTGCGGCATCTCGTCCGGTTCGCGCATCTCCGAGATCTCGTGCACCGCGCCCGTCTCCGGCAGCCGGGGCTGGTCCTCGGGGCGCGGTGGTCCCGGCTCGCGGCTGCGCACCCGCATGCCCCACCACACCGCGACGACCAGCATGGCCGTGAGCAGAAGTCCCACCACGAGGGGCCCCACGACGAAGGGCGCGGAACCGGCCACGACCTCGTGCGGGATGACTGCGTCCCTGCCGAAGCTCTCCATGAAGGCCCGAGTACCCGTCCAGAACGACCCAAACAGGGCGGGACCGGTGCGCGGTCGGCGGTGTGCCGGGGACCGCGGGGGGTACGGGGAAGGGATGCGAATGGGTGTACTCGACGTCGGCTCGAACACGGTGCGACTGGTGATCGCGGAAACGGATGGAGCTGTTCCGCTTCCCGTGCACACCGCCAAGCGTCAGCTGCGCCTGTCGGCCCACGTGGAGCGTGGCGGCCATCTGCCGGCGGAACAGGTGGACCGGCTGGTGGAAGCGGTGCGGGACACCCGCGCGGAGGGCCGCCGGTGGGGGGTGAACCGGCCGTTCGCGTTCGCCACCGCGATCGTGCGGGACGCCCCGAACCGCGACGAGGTCCTTGACCGGATCGCCACGGAGGCGGGGGTGCAGCTGCATGTGCTGCCCGGCGAGGTGGAGGCCGAGCTGACCTTCCTGGCCGCCCGGCGCTGGATGGGCTGGCGCGCCGGACCGCTGGCGTTGCTGGACATCGGGGGCGGTTCGTTCGAGGTGGCCTTCGGGCGGAGCCGGCTGCCCGACTTCGCCATCGCGCTGCCGCTCGGCGCCAACCTCCTCACCAGGGAGTTCTTCCGCGGCCAGGATCCGCCGTCGCCGCACCGGATCCGGCTGCTGCGTCGCCACGTACGCCATCAGCTGCGCGATGTCGCCGCCCGCATCCGGTGGGAGGCACCGCGGACCGCGGTCGTCACCTCGCGGACGTTCCAGCAGTTGGGGCGGCTGTGCGGGGCCGCTCCCGGCCGCTCCGGGCCCTTCACCACGCGGACCATGACCCGCTCCGACCTGGGCAGGGCCGTGGAGCGGCTGGCGGCACTGCCGGCCGCCGAGCGCGCCCTGCTGCCCGGGATCTCCCTCGCGCGTGCCGGGCAGTCCCTGGCCGGAGCGCTCGTCGCGCACACCACGATGAAGCTGATGGGCATCGACGAGGTGACCATCTGCCCGTGGGCGCTGCGCGAAGGGGTGCTGCTGCGCTGCATCGAGGACGGCAGCTCCGAGTGGTGGGACGCCTATGGCCTGGAGGCCCGGGAGGAGGGGGTGCCGACCGCGGTGCCGCTGATGCTCCGGCCCCTGCGCGGGGACGGGGCGACGACCGCGGCGGACCCCTCGTCACCGGTTCGGCGCCCGGGCTGAGACGCCGGTTCAGCGTCCGGCCGGGGCGTTGCGGGTGCGTCTGGCGACTGGGCGTCAGCGGCGGATGCGGGTCGTTCGTGCACTGTGCGGGCCGTGAGGGCTGGTCGCGCCGTTCCCCGCGCCCCCTTCGGGCGCCTTCGGCAGCCCGGCCCTCGTGGATACGTCCGACCACCGGGCGTCAGCGAGGAATGCGTGCTCCTGGTGCACCGTGCGGGCCGTGAGGGCTGGCCGCGCCGTTCCCCGCGCCCCCTTCGGGCGCCTTCGGCAGCCCGGCCCTCGTGGATACGCCCGACCACCGGGCGTCAGCGAAGAATGCGTCCTCCTGGTGCACCGTGCCGGCCGTAAGGGCTGGTCGCGCCGTTCCCCGCGCCCCTTACGGGCGCCTCGGCGGCCGGGGTGGTCGTGTCGTTCAGGTGTGGGGGGTGTTCCGGTGGCCCTCCAGTTGGGTGAGGAGGGTCGCCAGCAGGGTTGCGAGGGTGTTCTGGTCGGGGGTGGTGAGGCCGGAGAGGACCGTCGTCTCGTACGAGAGCTGCGCGGGGAGGATGCCGTCGACGAGGGCGCGCCCGGTGTCCGTGAGGCGGACATGCGCGACGCGGCGGTCGCGGGTGTCGCCGCGCCGCTCGACCAGACCGCGCTCGGTCAGCTGCTTGAGCCGCTTGGTGACGGCGGCCCCGGAGGAGAAGGTCTCCCGGGCCAGCTCGCCCGGTGTCAGTTCGAGGCCCGTGCGGCGCAGTGCGCCGAGGAGGTCGAACTCGGGGCGGGTCAGCCCGGCGTGCCGCAGCGGCGCGTCCTCGGCCTGCTGGAGGAGCGCGGCACAGCGGTTGATCCGGCCGATGACCTCCATGGGCCCGGTGTCGAGCTCGGGATGGACCGTTCGCCACTGCCGGACCACCGCGGCGACCGTGTCGCCCGCCACCGGCCGCCTTGCCCCGGCGCCTCCGCCGTCCTCCTGCGGTCCTCCGCCCCCGGCGGCGTCGGCGCCGACCGCCCTCCGACCGTTCGCTGCCGTCATGCCTCTGCGTCCTCCAGAACGTGCGGTCCCTGCCGTCGTACCGTCGCCGCGAGCGTACGGTGTCCGGCCTGCTCGGCCAGCATCACCCGCTCCTGCGGCAGGGCGCGCAGCCACCATTCGCCGGCCGCGGCGTCGGCCGTGGCGCGCAGTTCGACGAGCGCGGCGGCCAGCCGACGCCGGGCTGCCTCCAGTGCGCCCGGGCCGGGCCGATCGGCTGCGATCAGCCGTGCCGCGTGGTCACGGGCGCGTTCCACGGCGGCGAGCGCGTCCTCGATCCGGTCCCCGGCACGCCGGTTGGTGACGGCGACCGCAGCCACGAAACCGACGACCGCGCCGACCACCGTGTCCACGACCCGGTCCGCCATCAGCGCGGCGGGCTCCTGGAAGCCGGTGAACTCGGTGATCAGCAGCGCCATCGGCGTCACGCAGATACTGCCGAGCCAGTAGTTGCGGCTGATCAGCGCCTCCGCGCCGAAGTTGAAGGCGAGGCAGCACAGGACCAGGGCGGCGGGGCCGAGGTGGGCGAGCGGGGCGACAGCCGCGAAGAGGAGGACGCCGACGAGGTTACCGACGACGCGCTGGACGCCCCGGCTCCAGGTCAGCATGAGGTTCGCCTGGTAGAGCGAGGCCGCGGTGACCAGGGCCCAGTACGGGCGGCCGACGCCGAGCGCCAGGGACACGTAACCGGCGAGGGCGCAACCGAGCGCGGTGCGCAGGGCCAGCGGGAGGAGGGGGGCCAGCCTGCCGGTCCACCACCTCGTCCCGTTCCTCGGATTCTTCCCGCTCTTCCCGCTCTTTCCGCTCTTTCCTGGAGTCGGTCGTCCCGCCTCCGCCAGTTCGACCTCCACGCCGAGCAGTTCGTCCGCGTCCCACCCGGACGCCACCCGGGGTACGGGGTTCGTGCCGCGCAGGTCGCGCGCCCAGGCGCGCAGTCGGGCGGGGTCCGTGTCGGCGGGGGCCGCGAGCGCGACCTCGGCCCGCACGACGAGCCCTTCGAGGGCGCGGCGGGGCTCCGGCCGCGCGCCGGCGGCAAGCAGCGACTGCCAGGCGGCGTGCACGGCGGCGGCAGCCTCGGCGCGGGCCCGCTCGTGGCCCGCGCCGCGGCTGCCGGAGGCGGACACCGGCCCGTCCGCGTCCACGTAGAGGTCCACGTACGCGGCAGCCGCGTTCAGGGCGCGGGCCGTGGCCCGGCGCTCGGGGCCGTGCGGGCGTACCAGGCCCGGTGCCATGCCGATGAGCCAGGCCCAGGCGCCTGCCCCGGCGGCGAGGGCGAGATGGCCGGGGACCTGGCCGAGCGTCTGGGGCGCGAAGAGGGAGGCGGAGCTGATGAAGGTGAAGATCACCGGTCCGGGCGGGCCGATCCGTGTCAGGTCGCTCACTGCCTTGTGCGCGGCGGCGAGCAGCGCGCCGACCGCGACCAGGACCACAGCGGATGACGTGAGCGACGCCGTGACCAGGGCGATCGCGACCGAGGCAAGCATCCCGAGGACGACCCACGCGAGGGCACGGCCGCGGGCCGCGTACGGGAGGTTGTGGGCGTAGAGCGCGCAGAGGGAGCCGGCCATGGAGTACAGGGCGAGGTCCAGCCGGCCGAGCGCCAGCAGTGTCAGGTTCGGCACGCCGACCGCGACGACCACGCTCAACGCGGGCTTGAACCAGATGTCGGAGGGGCGGTTGAGGCGCAGGACGCCCGCGAGGGGCAGTCGGCGGACGGGGGCGGCACGGTGGCGGGCACGGACACTGCTCATCCCAGAAGGTTAGCAGGTATTTTACTAGTAAACGATAGACCGTCGTCCGTGCCGTCACCGACGACGCACCCCCCGCACGCTCCCCCTGTACGCCCCTGCGCTCGCTTGCGCCCGCTTGTGGGCGCTCCGGCCTGGGCATCACTTCGACCGGATTGTCCGACACCGTCGAGCGGGGAGGTGCCCGGTGCACGGACCGGGAGCGGGATCGTCCGGCTGGCTGCTCGTCGCGCTGTGCACGGCGACCGGGGCGTACTGCCTGCTCAGGATGCGCAGCCGGGTCGAGGAGCAGCGCCTCGCCGCCGGCGGCGAGGCGCTGATGGGATTCGGCATGGCCGCGATGGCGGTGCCCGCGGCGGTACTGGCGCCGCCGCGCTGGGCCTGGGCCGTCTACGCGGCCGTGTTCGGGGCCGCCGCCTTGCGCGCCCTGTGGGCGGCCCGCGGCAGCGCCCACCATCTGCACCATCTGGTGGGCGCCCTCGCCATGGTGTACATGGCCGCGATGGCGGCGACCGGGACCCACGCGGGGATACCCGTCCTGACGGGCGGCCTCCTCCTGTACTTCACGGCGTACGTGCTGTGGACGGGGACCCGGCTGGTACCCGTCGCGGCCGGCGGTCCGGCGGGAGCTCTCGGCGCGCCCGGCTGGGGCGACCGGCTGGAGCTGGCGCGGGCGTGCCGGCTCTCCATGGGCATAGGGATGCTGGCGATGCTCCTCACCCTCTGAGGGGATTCGCGACTGTACGGAATCGTGGTCTGCGTCACTTGCCGCGAACAGTCGTATCCGGCGGCACCGCCGCGCTCATAGGCTGCCTCCATGATGGTCCCCGCAGCACTGTTGCTGCTCGGCGCCCTGGCCGCCGTTCTCGCTCCGCGGCTGCTCGCGCGGGCGACCTGGCAGGACCGTGAACCGGTGGTCGCCCTGTGGGCGTGGCAGTGCGTGGTGGTGGCCGTGCTGCTCTGCTGCCTGCTGTCGATGGCGCTCAGCGCGTCCGCCGCCTGGCAGGCGGTGCGCGGCCGGCTCTTCGCCCCCGCTCCGCACTCCGTGGTGGAGGCCTACGCGCTCGCCGGTGGCCCCTGGGCCGCGACGACGGCGGTGACGCTGGCAATCGGCGGTGCGTGGAGCGCGGCCATGCTGGCCCGCGAGATCGGCCGGGCCGCGGCCCGACGCCGCCGCCGGCGCGCCGAACTCCTGGTACGCGCACCGCTGTTGCCCGGTGAGGAGCCGGGCGGTGAGCGGCTGGTCGTCCTGGAGGGGGAGCGTCCCGACGCCTGGTGGCTGCCCGGTGCCGCGCCCCAACTGGTCATCACCACCGCCGCGTTGCGCCGCCTCAAGGGACAGCAGCTGGACGCCGTGCTCGCCCATGAGCAGGGCCACGCGCGCGCCCGGCACAACTGGCTGCTGCACTCCTCGGCGGCGCTGGCGGGCGGCTTTCCGCAGGTCCCGGTGTTCGCGGCGTTCCGCGACGAGATGCACCGCCTGGTGGAACTCGCCGCCGACGACATGGCCTCGCGCCGGTTCGGCCGGCTGACGACGGCCCTCGCCCTGGTGGAACTCAACGAGGACCGCAGGGTGTTCGGCCCCTGCCCCACCCCGCAGGCCCACGTTCCGCAGCGGGTCCACCGGCTGCTCACTCCCCCGGACCGGCTCCCGCCCACTCACCGGCTGAGGCTCACCGCGGCGGCGGCGCTGGTGCCGGTGATCCCGCTCCTGGTGGCCTTCGGGCCGGGGCTGCGGGCGCTCGGGTAAGGGGAGGCGGCACACGCGGGAAAGCCCCGGGTTCGCCTCGGGCCCCACCTGTCGGCGAGGATCGGCGTATGCACTCTCCCGTCGACTCGCCGCCCCACGCGACCGGCCCCGGGATCGCCCTGCGCGTTGCCATGGCTCTCGCTCCGCCCACCGTGCTGCTGCTCGTCCTGGTCGCGGCCTCCTGGGAGCCGCTCATGGCCCTGGACGGCGACATCGCCCGTACCACCCACCGCTGGGCGGTCGACGACCCGGACCTGACGCAGGCGTTCCGCATCCTCACCGACTGGGTGTGGGATCCCTGGACGATGCGGGCCCTGATCGCCGTCACCGTGCTCTGGCTGGTGCTGCACCACGGCGCGTGGTGGCTCGCCCTGTGGCTGACGGCCACCTGTGTCCTCGCCGCGCTCCTCTCGCAGGGGATCAAGGCGGCCGTGGACCGCGAGCGCCCCGTCTGGTCCGACCCGGTGGACTCCGCCCACTTCGCGGCCTTCCCGTCCGGGCACGCCATGACGGCCATGGTGGCGTGCGGCCTGCTGCTGTGGGTCCTGCGCCTGTACGGCGCCGGGCGCGTCCTGTGGCGGGTCGCGCTGGCCGTGGCGGTGGTGTCCGTCGCCGGGGTGGGGTTCACCCGGATCTGGCTGGGCGTGCACTGGTCGACGGACGTGCTCGGCGGCTGGCTCCTGGGCGCGTTGACGGTGGCGCTCGCGATGGTCTCGTACGCCCGGCGCTTCCCTCCCGCGCGAAGCACATGATGTACTCCACTGACGTGATCAATAGTTGATCCAACCCGTTCTTTGGCGCGATGGAGTTGCTTGTCATGTCGACCGAACCACAGCGGTTCTCGCAGATCGTTACCGACAAGGCGCACCCCGCGCGGGTCTATGACTGGCTGCTGGGCGGCAAGGACAACTACCCGGTCGACGAGGCGGTGGGCGAGAAACTGCCGCCCGAGGCGAAGGACGCGGCCCGGCAGAACCGGCAGTTCATGCACCGGGCCGCCGCCTGGCTGGCCGCCCAGGGCGTCGACCAGTTCCTGGACATCGGTACGGGCATCCCCACCGAGCCCAATCTCCATCAGATCGTGCAGGAGATCGTGCCGACGGCGAAGGTCGTGTACACCGACAACGACCCGATCGTGCTGCGGCACGCCGAGGCGCTGCTGGTCAGCCGTCCCGGCGGAGTCACCGACTACATCGAGGCCGATGTGCGGCAGCCGGAGGCGATCGTCGAACACGCCCGGCGCGTCCTGGACTTCAGCCGTCCCATCGCGCTGTCGCTGATCGCGCTCATGCACTTCATCCCCGACGAGCAGGACGCCCACTCCATCGTCCGCGACCTGGTCGCCACCCTGCCGCCGGGCAGCTATCTGGTGCTGTCGCACGCGGCCTCCGACCTGTATCCGGAACTGGCGGCCCAGGTCACCGCCGAGTACGCCAAGGGCGGCATCCAGCTCGGATTCCGCACCCGGGCGGAGGTGGAGCGGTTCTTCGACGGCCTCGAACTGATGCCGCCGGGCCTGGTGACGGCCACGGAGTGGGACGCCTCGGGGAAGGTGCGGGAGGCCGACGGCAGCGGCATCTACACGGGTGTGGCCCGCGTTTCGTGACCACGGGGTTCTCGGCCCGGCCCCTCACCAGGGGCCGGGCGCGGCGGCAACTCCCCTAAGTGATCCGGTAATTGGCACCGGCCGTCACGTCTGACGCAGGAGCCCCAGGGGCAGGCCATACGGGAATGAGCCGCCGGGTCCCGGCAGTTGTGCCTGCGCGCCGGGACCGTACGTCACCGAAGGGACCTCCATGCCCCCTTTCCGTATGCCCTCCCCGCGCCGTGCGGCGCCGGCCCTGGCCCTGACGCTTCTCGCGTCGGGGTCGGCGGTCTCCGCGACCACGGCCGCCACCGCGGAGACCACCGCGGCCACCGCCCCCTCCTCCTCGGCCGGCCGCGCCTGGTTCACTTCCTGGGCCCAGTCCCAGCAGGAACTCGCCCCGACTCCGCTGCGTGACCAGTCCGTTCGCATGATCACCCATCTCGGGCAGGGCGGCGGGGCACTGCGGGTCCGGATCCAGAACACCTTCGGCACGACGCCGCTCACCGTGGACGCCGCCACCGTCGGCCACAGCGCCGGAGACGGCGCGGCCGTCGAGGGCGATGTCCTCCCCGTCACCTTCGACGGCCGGCGCGAGGTCGTCGTACCGGCCGGCGGCGAGGTGTGGAGCGACGCGGCGGCGCTCAAGACTCGTGCGCAGGACGACGTCGCGGTCTCCCTGTCGGTGTCCGGCACGGTCGCGCCGGGACGGCACACCGGCGCGTTCCGCTCCAACTACCTGACCGCGCCCGGCTCCGGTGACCACACGGCCGAGGCGAGCGGTGACGCGTACACGCAGACGGTGGGCTCCACCTACCTGGTCAGCGCCGTCGACGTGCACAGCCCTAAGCTCAGGGGCACGATCGTCGCGTACGGGAGCTCGGTGGTCGACGGGACCGGCAGCACCGACTGCGGGCCGGGCTGCACGCCCGAGGGGACCGACCACCGGTGGACGGACGACCTCGCCCGCCGCATCACCGCCGAACTCCCCCGCACCCGGCAGCTCGCGATCGCCAACGCGGGCATCGGCGGCACGACCAGTTCGGCCGACTGCCCCCGCAATCCCGCCGGGATACGGGGTCTCGACGCGGCGTCCCGGCTGGACCGCGATGTGCTCGCCCTGCACGGGGTGACCGGGGTCCTCTACTACTACGGCACGAACGACCTGGCCAACGGCTGCGACGCCGAGCTGATCCTGCGCAGCTACGACGCGGTGTTCGAGCGGCTGCGGGCCGCCGGGATCAAGGTCTACGTCACGCCGATCACCCCCCGTCCCGGCTACACCGACCGGAACAACCTCGACCGCCACACGGTGGGCACCCACGTCAAGAAGGGGAACACCTGCGACGGGACCTGCGACGGCGTGATGGACTTCGACCAGGTACTGAAGGACCCGCTGAAGCCCAACAGCATCAATCCGGCGTACGACACCGGCGACGGCATCCACGCCAACATCGCCGGCCAGCGGGCGCTCGCCGACTACGTCTCCCTGCCGATGCTGCTCTCCTCGACGGCGCACCGCTGACGCCGCCGCCCGGCGCCCCCGTCGGGTGCCGGATCATGAGTGGGGTCAGAATCAGAGGGTGACCGTGCCATCCGAGACCCCACCGCCGGCGCTGCAGACCCTGTGCGGCACCGCCCCCCGCAGCCCCTTGCGCGCCTTCCTGCGCACGGAGACCGGCAGCGCCGCCTTCCTGCTGACCGGCGCACTGGCCGCCCTCGTCTGGGCCAACACCGGCGCCGGCTCGTACGCGTCCCTGTGGGAGACCGAGTTGTCGGTCCGTGTCGGCTCGGGCGGCGTCTCCCTGGAGCTGCGCGAGTGGCTGAACAGCGGGCTGATGACGCTGTTCTTCTTCGTCGTCGGCCTGGAGGCGCGCCGCGAGTTCGACATGGGCGAACTGCGCGAGCGGCGGCGGATCACCCTGCCGCTGCTCGCCGGGCTCAGCGGCATGCTCGTACCCGTCGCGATCTATCTGGCGGTCAACGCGGGCGAGGACTCCGCGCACGGCTGGGGCGCCGCCATGTCCACGGACACGGCCTTCGCGCTGGGCATGCTCGCCGTCTTCGGGAACCGGCTGCCCGGCGGTCTGCGGGTCTTCATCCTCACCGTCGCCGTCGTCGACGACTTCCTGGCGCTGGCCGTCATCGCCTTCGCGTACAGCGGGGCCATCGCCGTGCCCGCGCTGCTGACCGCGCTCGGCCTCTTCGCCGTCGTACTGCTGGTGCGCCGCACCCTCGGCATGCGCGTCCCCTCCCTGTACGCCGTCCTGGGCGTGGCCATCTGGGTGGCGCTGCTGAAGTCGGGGGTGGACCCGGTGGTGACCGGCCTCGCGATGGGACTGCTGACGTACGCCCGCCCGGCGGAGCGCGGTGACCTGGAGCAGGCCAGCAGACAGTTCCGGCGCTTCCGTGAGCAGCCGACCCCCGAACTCGAACGCACCGTGAGGCGCCAGATCGCCTCGACGCTCTCCCCCAACGACCGGCTCCAGCGCACGCTGCACCCCTGGACGAGCTATGTGATCGTGCCGCTGTTCGCCCTCGCCAACGCCGGGATCACCCTCAGCGCCGACCAGCTGACCGGCGCGTTCACCTCACCGGTCACCCTCGGCATCCTCCTCGGCTACGTGCTCGGCAAGCCGGTCGGCATCATCGGCGCGACCTGGCTCACCACCCGGGCCAGCAAGGGGCGCCTGCGTCCGCCGGTCGGCTGGGGCGCCATCTCCGCGGGCGGCACCCTGGCCGGGGTGGGCTTCACCGTGTCCCTGCTGATCGCCACGCTCGCCTTCGACGGCGACCGGCTGGAGCAGGCGAAGATCGGCGTCCTCGGCGCCGTACTCTGCTCGTTCCTGCTCGCCTGGCTGGTCACCGCCGTGACCGGCGCGCTGTCCGGGCCGTCCCGGGCCCGCGCCCTGCTGGGCACGGGGCAGAGCATCGTCGACCTCAGCGACCCCGTCGACATGGACCGCGACCACGTACGCGGCCCCCGGGACGCACCCGTGACGCTCCTGGAGTACGGGGACTTCGAGTGCCCCTACTGCGGGCTGGCCGAGCCCGTGGTGCGCGAGCTGCTCGCCGACTTCGGCGACGTACGGTACGTGTGGCGGCATCTGCCGCTCCCGGACGTGCACCCGGGCGCGCAGCTCGCGGCGGAGGCCGCCGAGGCCGCCGACCGGCAGGGCGCCTACTGGGAGATGCACGAGCAGCTGATGCGGCATCAAGGGGATCTGCTGCCCAAGGACCTGCTGCGCTACGCGGCGGAGATCGGCCTCGACATCGACCGCTTCCGCGCCGACCTCCGGGCCGGTACGGGCGCTGCCCGGGTCGCCGCGGACGTGGAGTCCGCCGACCTCAGCGGGGTGTCGGGCACACCGACGTTCTTCGTCAACGGCCGCCGCCATCACGGCGCCTACGACATCGCCGCGCTGTCCGCGGCGGTGCGTGCGGCACGGCAGCGGGCCTCGCTCGCCGGGACGGGGCGGACCGACTGACACCGCGGGTTCAGACCGCGCGCAGGCCCCGGTCGGCGAAGGCGATCAGCCACTCGAAGCTCTCGTCGATGTCGGCGCTCCACTGGAAGCCGCCCCCCGCCTGCAGCGTGGCGAACCCGTGGCAGAGACTGCGGAGCATGCGCAGGGCGTGGTCCACGTCGGGCTCCGCGATCGCGTAGCCGCGCAGGACCGCTCTGAAGGCGCCGAGCAGTCGCAGGCTCGCGACGGCCATCGGGTCGTCCGGGCCGGTCGGTTCCACGCCGATCGTCGCGGCGTAGCGGCCGGGGTGGTCCACGACGAAGGCGCGGAAGGCGCGGGCGGCGGCGCCCAGGGCGTCACGGCCCGCGTATCCCTGGACCGCCCCGCCGACGGCGTCGGCCGCCTCGCTCACCGCCAGGGCCGCGATGCGCCGGTTGAGATCGTCCTGGCCGCTCACGTGCTTGTACAGGGACGGTGTACGCACGCCGAGCCGTTCGGCCAGCAGGCCCATCGTCAGCCGGGCGAAGCCCACCTCGTCGGCGAGGGCGGCACCGGCCGCGACCACGGCCGCCGGGTCCAGTCCTGCCCTAGGCACGGGCGGTGTCCGTGCGGAGGAAGTCGAGCACCAGGGAAAGCACCTCGTCGGGGAACTGGTCGTGGGGGTAGTGTCCGGCGCCCTCGATCATCTCAAGGCGGCCGAGGCCGGCCGGCAGGTCACCGACGATCGCCGAGCCCTCGGCGTGCGGGTCGGCCCAGTCGGGGTCGAGGGTGCCCATCACGACCAGGACCGGGCAGCGGACGTTGCCGAGCTGCGCGCCCGCGTCGGTCGGGGCGCTGCGGCCCATGCCCTGCATGGCCTTCATCCGGCCCGGCTCGCGCATCAGCGTATCGATGCGGCCCAGCCGCTCGGCCCAGTGGGCCGGCTTCGCGCCGGGGTAGGCCACGTCGAGGTACGCGCGCCACTGCCGCACGCTGCCGAACACGCCGGCGCCCAGCAGCCGCAGCATGCCCTGCCGGTAGCGCTTGAGGCGCAGGTCACCGAGGCTCACCGACTGCTTGCGGGTGAACGGCGCCAGTTCGACGACCGAGGTGACCAGCGAGGGCTCCTGCGCGGCGGCGATGGTGGCGGCCCCGCCGGAGATGGAGTGGCCGACGAGCACGGCCGGGCCGCCGAGGTGCCGGATCAGGGCGAGCAGGTCGCCGGCGATCGCGGTACGGCTCCAGGCGGGCCATTCGGTGCTGGATTCGCCGCAACCGCGCAGGTCGACGGCGGCGACGCGGTGGCCGGCCGCCACCAGCGGCGGGATCAGCGCGCGGTAGGCGGCGCGGCTGTCGCCCATGCCGTGCGCGAGGACGATCAGCGGGCCGGACCCCGCCACTTCGTAAGCGATCGTGCCGCCGTCGACGGCGAGGTACTCGGTCATGACATCTCCCGGTTCGGATGGGCCGGCTCTTCCCGCCGCCCCTCTGGCTAATCTTGTTAGCCATAAGCTAATGCTATTAGCCAAAGCTGTCAACGACCGGTCCGGACGGAATTTCTCCTCTTCGGACCAATCCGTGCACGGCAGTGGCAACGGATCACCTCTGCGGACCGACGACACTCGGTGCGCACACGAACCCCGGCACGGTGAGAGGGCAGTTGCATGGCAGGCAAGGCGGGCGAGGAAGGGCACATACGCCCGGAGCACGGTACGGACGTCATGGACCGCGACCCGGCGGAACCCGAATCGGTCGGCGGGGCGCCGATATTCGTCGATCCCAGCGGGCGGCGGGCCGGCCGGATGCGCCGGATGGGCTGGCTGGTGGCAGCCGGGTGCGTGTGCTCCGCCGCCACCCTGGGCATCGCGATCGCCGACGGCAACTCCACCGCTCCCTGGCTCCAGATACCCGGCGTGCTCGGCGACAGCGGCCAGGACCTGAGCGTGGACGAGGCCCAGCGGTCGAAACGGCCGACGTCCGGCGCACCGACCGCGGCCGGCCCCTCGTCCACCGCCGCGGGATCACCGATCCGGCGGCCGTCCGAGGACACCGCCCCGGAAGCGATGGGCGGTTCGCCGTCCGGCGGGACGGGTTCGAACTCCTCGTCCGGCGAGCCGTCCGCGGCCGGCTCGTCCGCGAAGGCGGGCGACGCCGGGGCGGCGTCCGCCGACCCGGAGGAGGCGGTCGTCGCACAGCCCGGCCGCACGGCGTCCCCCGACGCGGCCCAGGAGCCGACCACGGCTCCGAGTACGGCCGCCTCCACCGCCCCGGACACCTCGGCCGAGCCCTCGCCGAGCGGGACACCTTCCGGGGGTCTCCTCGACGGCATCGCCGACGTCGTCACCGGACTGTTCGGCAAGTAACGGCACTGCCTACGGAGTTCCTGCTCGTCGGCGCCGACATCGGCTTGTCGGCAGCCTCGTCGTCAGCTCCGTATCAGGCGGATGCCCAGCGCCCACGCGCACAGCGTGCCGGGGGACCGTTCCACGTGGTCCTTCGATCCTGACCTGACACCCGGGCCCGTACCGTCCGCGGTGGGTTCCAACCGCCACAGCAGGGAGCCCGGTTCGGTGGGGAGGGCCTCGGCGCCGATGCCGGTCAGCACGTGTCCGCTCGCGGGGAGCGGCAGCGTGGCGGACGGATGCGGCACGGGGTCGCCGCCGCTTTCGGCGAAGTCCGTCCGGACGTCGACGGTGTACCGGACGCCGCCGACGACGAAAGAGGACTTCAGGCAGATCGCGTATGCGTCGATGGTGCAGGGGCTGGAGACCCGGTGGTCCTTGGAACGCGCGGTCCAGGCGCCTCCTGCCCGCGGGAAGGACGCGGTGGCGAGGTTGCCCTCGGCGTGACTACCCCCGGGATCACGCCAGTTGACGCGGAATCCCCCGCCGATCAGCGTGTGCCCCGCCGGGGGCCGGGCGGAGGCGAAGGGATGCGCCGCGTGTCCGCTGCGGGTCCGCACGACGGTCAGCAGTTCCCCGGCCAGCCGCTCACGGGTGACTCCGTCGATCCGCATCCCGATCGCGAAGGCGGTCAGCCGGTGGGGCTGCGGGACGTTGTGGTCCTTGGACGACGCCAGCCAGGCCGATCCGTCGTCCGCCGGGTACGAGGCGGTGAGCAGCGCGCCCCGCGGCGCGTCCACGGCGGTCGCGCCGCCGCCGATCGCCACCATGTCGCCGTCGACGCCGGCGGCGAGGTCGGTGAAGTGCTGCCGATCGTGGACGGCCTGACGCCGAAAGACCGCGGTGGTGACCAGCCCGGAGCCGTCACGACGCCGGAACAGCTCGGTGCGTCGGCGGGGCGGGGGCGGTGGCACCGCCCCGAGTGAGCGCTCGACCGGTGACAGCGGGCGGTCGACCGACGCGAGCGGTGGCCTCCCGGCGGTGCGCGCTGCGCGGCGCCCCGCAACCGGGTCCGACCCGGCTCCGGCCGGGGCACGGGCGGGGACGAGCCCGCCGGCCGACGTGCCGGGCAACGGGCCGGACGCCGGCCGAGCGGGGACGAGCCCCCCGGGCGACGTACCCGCCGAGGTACCGGACGGTGCACGGGCGGGGACGAGCCCGCCGGGCGACGTACGGGCAGAGGCGAGTCCGCCGGACGACGTGCCAGACGGCGGACCGGACGGTATGCCGGTCGGCGTGGCGGACGCTGGAGCGGACGGTATGTCGGCAGGCGTGGCGATTGTTGGAGCGGGCGGCGTTCCGGCGGGCTGTGGCAGGGCCATCAAGTGGTGGACCGCCTCCGCGCCCCCGCCCCTGCCGTAGTGCTTGAGCGCGAACCGGCGCGCGCGCTCGGGGGAACGGCCGGTCAGGCAGCGGAGGAGCGACGGCGCGGCACCCGGGGCCGAGTCGTCGGTCGCCCGCCAGTTGTCGTCGGCCGTCTCCCGCCAGAGCGCGGCGGCCATCAGCCGCGCGTCGCCCAGGCAGTCGCACGAGGCGTCCTCCAGGATCCGCCACAGGGGCTGGGGGACGTCGTCCAGCACTCCGGCCCGCCCCTCCCCCGGCTCCTGATGCCAGTGCAGCAGCGCCCCCGCACCGGAGAAACCGACGCTCAGCCACCGGCCGTCCGGATGCCGCAGTCGCGCGCTCTGCGACCCCGCCTCCGTCGCGTCGAGCGTGCAGCCCCGACGCGCGGGATCCGGTTCGAGGACCGCGTGCAGGACCGCCAACGAGCCGCAGCGGTCGAGGACTTCGGCGGGATCCGGCAGTCGCGCGGCGACATCGTGGAGGTGCATGGGGCCATTCAAGCGCCCGGCACCGACACCGCGGGAAGCGGGGCGGCCACGGGGTGGGAACGGAACGGGAACGGGGTCCGGGACAGTCCCGGTGACCGGACAACAAGGTGACCGGGTGACACGGAGGGGCGCACATCCCGCGCCGTCCGGGTCGCACGCGCCGCCTCCGCCCCCGACCGCTGTTCGACGAACCGTTCAGGAGACCCTCGTGCACCCACTGCTGCGTACAAGTGAGGAAGTCGGTGACGCGCTGGCCGAGAACCGGCCTGTCGTCGCCCTGGAATCCACGGTGATCGCCCACGGGCTGCCCTATCCCGGCAACGTGGAGACCGCGCTCGCCATCGAGAAGGCGGTCCGGGAGTCGGGTGCCGTACCGGCGACCGTCGGGCTGGACCGCGGCCGGTTCACCGTGGGCATGTCCCCCGACGACATGGAACGCTTCGCGGTCGGAACCGACGTGCCCAAGGTGTCCAGCCGCGACATCGGTGTCGTACTGGCCGGTGGCGGCCCGGGTGCCACCACGGTGGCCTCGTCGATCGTCGCCGCGGATCTCGCGGGCATCCCGTTCTTCTCCACCGCGGGCATCGGCGGTGTCCACCGCGGCGCGGCCGAGAGCTTCGACATCTCCGCCGACCTCGTGCAGTTCACGCGGAGCAAGGTGGCCGTCGTCTGCGCGGGCGCCAAGAGCATCCTGGACCTGGGCCTGACCCTGGAGTACCTGGAGACGCTCGGTGTGCCGGTGATCGGCTACCGCTTCGACGACTTTCCCGCCTTCTACTGCCGTTCCAGCGGTCTGCGCGTCCCCCAGCGCATCGACGACCCGGGTGACATCGCCCGCGCGGTACGGATGCACTGGGCGGCCGGGCTGCCCGGCGGCGCCCTGATCACCGCGCCCATCGACGAGGAACACGCCCTGGACACCGATTTCATGGAGGGCGTCATCCAGGAGGCACTGCGCGCCGCCGAGGCCGACGGGGTACGCGGTCCCGCCGCGACCCCGTACCTGATGAAGGCCGTCTCGCGGGCCACGCAGGGCCGTTCCGCCGCCGCCAACCGCGAGGTCCTGATCAGCACCGCCCGGCTCGCCGGGCACCTCGCGGTCGCCTACGCCGCCACCGCAGAGCCGGACGGGCAGGTGGGCGTGGCATGACCTCCGCGTTCGTCTTCGACATCGACGGCACGCTCGCCGACACCCCGTCCGCCATCGCCGGTCTGATCGGTGACGTGGTGCGAGGTCTCGGCGCCGATCCCTCCCACGCGGACGTCCTGGCCACGGTCGGAAAACCGCTGGAGGCCTCTCTCGCGCGGCTGTTGGGCACGTGCGTCCACGACACCGTGACCGCCGAGGCCGCCGCCCGCTACCGCCGCCGCTTCACCACGGATGTCCTCAGCCGGGGACCGGAGCTCCTGCTGCCAGGCGTGGCCGAAGGGCTGGACCGGCTGCGGTCGGCGGGGCATCCGCTCGGCATCGCCACCTCCAAGATCTACGCCAGTGCCCACGCGCTGCTGGACGCCACCGGCATCCTCAACCGGTTCGACACCGTCGTCTGCCACAACATGGTCGAACGCGGCAAGCCCCACCCCGACATGGCGCTGCGGGCCCTGGCCGACCTCGGCGCGCGGGCGTCGCGGTCCTGGTACGTCGGCGACACGGTCACCGACATGGCGATGGCCCGCGCCGCCGCCCTGCGGACCGTGGCCGTCTCCTACGGCGTGGACACCGCCGAGGCGCTGCGTGCCGCCGGGGCCGACCATGTCGTGGCCGACTTCCCCTCGGTGACCGATGTTCTCCTGCGGGGCACACCGCTCACCGCCCGAGTCACGCGCCGAGCCCCTGCCCGAGCCCTTACCGGGACCAGCCCGGAACCGACCGGAGCCCTGTCATGACCACCGCCCAGACTCCCCCGACCTCCACCGGGACCGACGACCCTTCCCCCACTCCGCATCCGCGACCCACTCCCCCGTCCACCCGGTTCACCGGCCGTATGGTGGCCGCGCTGCTTGCGCTGTCCATCGCCCAGTTCCTGGTGGCACTCGACTACTCGATCATCTACGTGGCGCTGCCCAGCATCGGATCGGGCCTCGGCCTCGCCCCGGAGCGGCTCCAGTGGGTCGTGTCGGCGTACGCCGTCTTCTTCGCCAGTTTCCTCGTGGTCGGGGGCCGGGCCGCCGACCTGACCGGGCCGCGCCGGCTCTTCCTCGGCGCGCTGGCCCTGTTCGGTCTCGGCTCGCTCGCGGCCGGCCTGGCCGGGGACCAGTGGCTGCTGGTCGCCTCCCGAGCCGTCCAGGGCATCGGCGCCGCCGCCCTGACCCCGGCCATGCTGGCCCTGATCGGTGCCGCGTTCCCGGCGGGTCCCGTCCGTGCGCGGGCGCTCGCCGTCTGGGGCGCGATCGGCGCGGTGGGACTCGCGGCCGGTGTACTGATCGGCGGTGTGCTGACCGCGGCGCTCTCCTGGCGGTGGGTGTTCTTCGTGAACGTGCCGCTCATCGCGGTCACCGTCGTCCTCGCACTGCGGGTGCTGCCGGCCGGGGCGCGCACCAGGGCCTCGGTCCGGCACCTCAACATCCCCGGCGCCGCGCTCTTCACCGGCGCCGTGCTCTTCCTGGTGGCGGCGCTCACCCAGGCCGCGGTCGACGGCTGGGCCTCCGCGTCCTGCCTGGGCTGCCTCGCCGCGGCCGTCGCGCTGGGCACGGCCTGGTCGGCGTACGACCGGCGCCCGGCCGCCACCCCGCTCATTCCGCCCGCCCTGCTGCGGGTGCGCTCGCTGGCCGGTGCGAGCACGATGTCGGCGCTCTACATGGCGAGCGTCGGCGCCGAGTTCTTCCTGATCACGCTCTTCCTCCAGGACGTGTGGGGCTACGGTCCGCTCGGTGCCGGTATCGCCTTCCTGCCGCTGGCGTCGAGCGTGGTCGCGGGCAACCTCGTCACCGGGCGGCTCGCCGGGCCCTGGGGCATCCGCCGCACCCTCGCCACCGGATTCGCGGTGGGCGCGGCGGGCCTCGCCCTGCTCGGCCTCGGGACGGGCGGCACGGACTACTGGACGGCCGTACTGCCGGGCCTGCTGGTCAGCGGGGTGGGCCAGGGCATGGCCTTCGCGGGGATGTACATCGCGGGCACCAAGGACGTGCCGGACAGCGAGCAGGGCACCGCGTCCGCCGTACTGACGACGACGCAGTACACGGGCGGTGCCATGGGACTGGCCGTACTGGTCCTCGTCCTCGGTGACGCGCCCGCAGGCGGGGCGTTCAGCCGGGCGTACGCGCTGACCGCCCTGCTCGCCCTGATCGCGGCGGGGGTGGCGCTGCGGACCCTGTCGCCCCGTACGGCGGCTGTCCGGACCGATGGCGGGAGCGAGGCGTGACGCTCCCCCGGGTGATCGGGCCCGGAGCCGGTCCCACCACCGTCGTCGGCGGCACCCCCGTCTCCTTCCTCGTCACCGGGGACGACACGGCCGGCCGCTTCGGCCTCACCGAACACCGGCTCCCGCCACGCGCACCCGGAGCCCCCCTGCACTTCCACAACGAACTGACCGAGATGTTCTACGTGGCGAGCGGCGACGTCCTGCTCACCCTGGGCGCGGAGCGGCGTACCGCCGGTCCCGGCACGTTCATGATGGTGCCGCCCGGCACCACCCACGCGTTCGGCAACCCCGGCGCCGACCCCGCCACCCTGCTGGTGATGTTCACCCCGGACGGCGGCCGGGAGCGGTACTTCCGCGAACTGGGCGACCTGCTGAACTCGTCGCCCGAACCGACCCCCGAGATGCTGGCGGAACTGGCGCGCAGATTCGACCAGTTCCCGGCGGGCGAGAAGGCTCCCGACTGATCCCTCGCATCCGCCGGCGAACACGACGAAGACGACGAATGAACCCTACGAACAAGGAGAGAACCGTGCCTGTGGTGACCGTGGACTGGTGGAAGGGCAACGACCGACAGAAACGAGCCGATCTCGTGGACGAGTTGACCACGACCGTGGCCCGGATCGCGGGATGCCCGAGAGACGTCGTGACCGTGCTCGTACGGGATGTCGAGCAGGATCACTGGGGGCGGGGCGGCCTTCTCGCCGACACGCCGATCGACGAGCCGGCGGACCCCGCGCCGGTGCCCCAGGACTCCGAACCCGCGCTGTCGAGGCGCCCTTGACACCGACGGACGCACACGGTCGGTGGCCGGCGGTTCCCGCTGTCGGCCACCGGCGGCGGGTCCGGCAAGCGGACGGGAAGGGTACGGGAACTACGCTGCGCGACGCGGTCGGCGCATAACGATGCTTCTCGCCGTGCCGTTCCCGCGCCCCGGGAAGGCCTTTTCCGCGGTGGCGACCCCCGGTCCGCAACGCCCGTCCGCGGTCCGCCCGTTGCACCCGCCCCCTTCACGCGTCGGCCACCTGCGCAAAGCCTAAACCCCTACAAAAACTTGTCCTATATCCACCAGCGCGCCCCCGGTCTCGGCCACGAGACGTATGAAGACGCACCGGTCGGTACACATCGTGGGTCAGGATGTACACGACAGTGATGGCCGCCCAGCGCGGTTCCCTGCGGAACATCGAGGAACGGGAAGCGCTCCGCGGTTCCGCCGCGAGCTCCTCCCCGCAGGCGAACGGCGGGGTGGTGGCCCCCCGGACCGAGGAGAGGGCACGCGCCATGCGCCAAACACCGCCCGTACGGTTTCGCATCCTCGGCTCTCTGGAATGTTGGGACGGCGACGAGCGCGTCCACGTCGGCGGGCCCGTCAGCGAACGCGTCCTGGTGACCCTGCTCCTCGAACCCAAGCGCGTCCTGCCGGTGCACCGGCTCGTCGAGGCGGTCTGGGACGAGGACGCCCCCGCCACCGCGGCCCACCAGGTGCGCAAGGCCGTCGCCGAACTGCGCCAGCGCATTCCCGACGGACGCACCCTCATCGCGACGGACGGCCCCGGCTACCGCGCCGCCGTCACCACCGAACAACTGGACCTGCTGCAGTTCACCGACGCCCTGCGGCGGGCACGCGACCACGCCGCCGCCGGTCTCACCGTGGAGGCGACGGCGCTGCTGCGCGAAGCCGTCGCCCTGTGGCGCGGCCCGGTGCTGTCCGGCCACGGCGGAGCGGTCGTCGACGCGGCCTCCGCCTCGCTGGAGGAACGCCGCATGACCGCGGTGGAGCAGCTCTTCGATCTCAGGCTGGAGGCCGGGGAGGGCGCCGAACTGGTCGCCGGGATCCGCGAGGCGATCGGCGGCAACCCGCTGCGCGAGACCCTCCGCGGCCAGCTCATGCTCGCCCTGTACCGCTCGGGCCGCCAGGCCGAGGCACTGGAGGAGTACGGGAACATCCGCGCCCTGCTCGACGAGGAACTGGGCATCCAGCCGGGCGACGCGCTGCGCGAGCTGCACCAGGCCATCCTGCGCAACGAGGCCTCACTGACCGCCGCCACGCCCTCCCCGGCCGCGGCCCCGGCGGTGACCGGCAGCCGCTCCACCCTGCCCTACGACCTGCGGGACTTCACCGGCCGCGAGGAGGAACTGCACAAGCTTCTCGGCTTCGTCGAGGGCGCCACCGGCTCGGGGCCCCTGATCATCGCCATCGACGGCATGGGCGGCAGCGGCAAGACCTCCCTCGCCGTGCGTGCCGCACACCGTCTCGCCGAGCGGTATCCCGACGCCCAGCTCCATCTCGACCTGCGCGGCTACACCCCGGGCGAGGAACCCCTGGCCCCGCCCGCCGCGGCCGAGGCCCTGCTGCGCATGCTCGGCGTCCCGGGCGAACGCATCCCCGACGACCCCCAGGGCCGTATCAACCTGTGGCGCTCCACCATGACCAAGCACCGGATGATCCTGCTCCTTGACAACGTAGTCGACGAGGCTCAGGTGAAGCCCCTCCTCGCCTCGCCCACCGGCACGGTCGTCCTGATCACCAGCCGTGCCCTGCTCGTGGACCTCGACGCGGCGCACTCGGTGTCCCTGGGCACGATGGCGCCGCCGGACAGCGTCTCGCTGATCGTCGGCATCATCGGAGAGCGGCGTGCGGAGGCCGAACCCGCGGCCGTCGCCGATCTGGCCGACCTGGCCGGACACCTCCCGCTCGCCCTGCGCATCGCCGCCGCGCGGCTGCGCAAACGGCCCCGCTGGACCGTGCGCTACCTCGTGGACCGGCTCCGCGACGACACCCACCGCCTCGCCGAACTCAGCGCCGGCGAACGCAGCGTGGAGGTCACCCTGCGGCTGTCGTACGAGGGACTGGGCGCCGACTACCGCAAGTCCTTCCGGCTGCTCGGCCAGTACCCGGGCGCCGATCTCGACGTCTACACGGCGGCGGCCCTGCTCGACCTGGGGGTCAGGGACGCCGAGGACGTCCTGGAGTACCTGCTGGACATGCATCTCGTCCAGCAGCACGAGCCGGGCCGCTACGCGTTCCACGACCTCGTGCGCAGCTTCGCCCTCCTGCTGTCGCACACCCGCAGTTCCGGTGGCACCGGTGAGTTCTCCGAGGAGGCCGCGGGCGCGGTACGCCGCCTGCTGGAGTTCTCCCTCGCCGCCTCGGACGCCGCCTGCGACCTGCTCTTTCCCGGCCGGGTGCGGATGGCCCGCAGGGCGCCCTCGTTCCAGCCGGAGCTGGCGCCGCTGGCCACGCCCGAGGCCGCCCGCGACTGGTTCGAGCGCGAACAGGACAGTCTGCTCGCGGCGATCGCCCTGGCCTTCCGCCGGGGCCTGGACCGCGAGGTCGCCCTGCTCGCGGCGAACGTCGTCTTCCATCTCGATCTGCGGGGCAGGCTCGACGACTTCCTCGCGCTGTGCCGCACCGCGCTCGCCGCGGCCCGCCGCCTGAACGAGGCCGACCTGCTGCGGCTGAGTCTGTCCAACCTGGCGGTCGCCTGCTGGAAACGCGGCAGGTTCGAGGACGGCATAGCGGCGGCGGTCGAGGCCCACGAACTGGCGGTGGAACTGGGCGACCGGCGCGGCCAGGCCAAGGACACCGGCGTACTGGGGCTGCTGCTCGCCACCACCGGCCGCTTCGACGAGGCACTGCCGCGGCTGGAGCAGTCGATCGCCCTCAAGCGCGAACTCGGCGCCGAGCGGGCCGAGTCGGAGTCCCTGTCGAACGTCAGCGGTGTCTACATGGAGCGCGGCTGCTTCGAGGAGGCGTTGAGCGCGGCGACCCGGTCCATCGAACTGGCCCGCGCGCTCGGCGCGTCGGAGAAGGAGCTCGTGGGGCTGAGCGATCTCGCGCAGGTACAGCTGGCGATGGGCGAGGTGGCGACGGCCGCGCGCACCTTGGCGGCGGCCCGCGAGCGTGCCCCCGGTGCGCTGGCCCCGGCCGACCGGGCGCTGCAGCTCGTCCTGTCCGCGGAGGCCGAGGGCCGGCTGGGGCGGCGGGAACAGGTGCTGCCCTGGGTGGAGGACGCCCTTGCCACCAAGGGTCTTGAGGACGCGCCCGTGCGGGAGGTCACCGTGTGGAACACCGCGGGACGGTTCTTCCATCGGGACGGTGACCACGAGCGGGCGCTGGACCTGCACCGGCGGGCCCTTGCGTCCGCGGCCCGGCTGGGCCACCGGGTCGAGGAGGCCTACGCCCTGGACGGCATCGCCCGGTCGCTGGCGGCGCTCGGTGACGCCGAGGGGGCGGCCGAGCGGGGGGCCGCCGCCGAGGAGGCGTTCCTCGCCATGGGGATTCCGGGCCGGCACCGCCGGGGGGACTGACCTGCCGGTCGGGTGAACCGCCCATGCCGATGCCCGCCGTTCGTCACGGCGGGCATCGGCAGGTGGGGCGGGATTCAGCGAACGGGGCGGACGCGACGTCCGGGGTCGGGCCTCAGGCGGCTCAAGTGCCTCAATCGGCTCGTGTGGCTCAAGCGGCTCGTGTGGCTCAAGTGCCTCATGCGGCGTAGAGGTTGGGTCCCTCGTCGCCGTTCACCCCGTCGGTGACGACGTTGGGGCCCTCGTCGCCTTCGGCACCGGCCGTCACGACGTTCGGACCTTCATCGCCCTGAACACCCTCGGTGCCCGCCACGACGACGTTCGGGCCCTCGTCACCCTCCACACCCTCCGTGCCCGCCACGACGACGTTCGGGCCCTCGTCCGAGACGAGTACGCGGGACGGGCCGCGGTCCGAGGCGGTGGCCAGAGTGAGCGAGAAGCCGGGGACGAGGTTCGGGCCCTCGTCCGAGGCGGGGCTCGCGGCGGCGGTCCCGGCGGCGACACCGGCCGCGAGAGCCAGGGTGACCGCCGCGGAGGCGAGGAGACCGGCCGAGGTTCCGAAGCCCTTGAGGATCATGATGTCCGCCTTCTGTCGTCGCGATCTGCGGTGCTGACAGAAAGAAAGGTCGCGTCAGGCGCTCCCGGCCCGTTCCGCTTCCGTTACCGGCCCGTCGGGTGCGGCGGGGAAGGACCCGGGAACCCCATCGGTACTGCCCGCGCGCACGCCCACGACGACCGCCCGCACGGCCTTCTCCGGGCCGTGCGGGGGGGGGCGTGCGGGGGCCCGGGGGCCGTCCGGAGGGCGCGTACGACAGCGGCGTACCGGACCTCAGAGGTGGTCGGGGCGCCGGCTCACCTCCGCGCGCAGCAGCCGTCCCGCCGCGGTGACCGTCTCCGCCGCCGCCTGCGTGGACTCCGCGCTCAGCAGCACATAGCCGTCCGCGCCGCCGCCCTGGCCGGGGATGTCGTCCCCGGACGCGTACGGGAAGTGCACCCGGTGCACACCGGGCAGCTCGGACACCGCTTCGAGGCCCGACACCGACAACAGCCGCCCCACGGGCAACCGGTAGGACGCGACGGCCGCGTACCGGTCGGCCGTCGGCACGTCGACGGGTTTCCCGGCCAGCGCCTGTACGAGTTCCGCTTCGGCGCCGAATCCCGTCGCGAGCTCGATCAGCGAGGCGAGCGGCTCGTCCGGGTAGTCCGCCCGGGAACGCACCACGCGTGGACCGTCGGCCGTCAGCACGACCACGGTGTAGGCGTAGCCGAACTCGTACCCGGCGAGGTCGAGCAGCTCGGTCGCGATCGCGCGGGCCTCCGCCTCGTCCCGCTCCCCGAGCGGTGCCGGGAAGAGGTGACTGCTCGGATGCCAGGCGCCGTGCAGTGCCACGACGCCGACGACCCGGTGCATGCCGTCGGCGGTGAGCGTCACGACGCCGTACTCGGGCCCTTCCAGATACCGCTCCACCAGATAGGCACGATCAGCCGGCGCCCCGCTGCGACCGGCCGCGGTCCGCGCGGAGGGCGGCAGCGTGCGTACGGTGACCGGCGCGCCGATCTCCTCGACCGCGGCGGGCAGTTCCTGGGCCGTACGGGCCTGGGCGGCGGGCACGTACGAGTGCCTGCTGCCGTTGAGCAGGGCCCTCATCGCCACGGGCTCGCCCAGCAGCCGGGCCGCGTCGGCCGGGTTGGGGGTGACGCCCAGGCGGGCCGCGGTCCTCGCGACCGCGGGAAGGGCGGCCGTGCCCGCGAAGGCCAGCAGCCGTTGCGTCCCGTGGACGCGGACCGAGACGTCGATCGCCTCGGCCACCGCGCCCTCGTCCGTGAGGTCGACGAGGTCCACCGGTATCGAGGCGGGAACCCCGTCGTCCGGGGAGTCCGGGAAGTCCGGGGAGTCCGGGGAAAGAGAGGCGTCCGCGAGCACCCGTACGGCGAACCCCGCCGCGACGGCCTCACGGACGAGGCGGGTCGAAGGGCAGACCAGCAGCAGGCGCTGCGGCGCGCTGTCCGGGGGGTGAGGCTCTTGGTAGCGGTCGGCCGTCGCGCTCATGGCTGGCTCCTCGTCTCCTCGACGGCGGGCGGGATCCGGCGGCTGTCGCGCTCGCCCATGTCCCACGTGCAACGAACAACTGACGGCCCGACACCTGACGTTGCGTCAACTGCGGGCCGGTCACATGGTGGTTCGAACATGTGTCGATGCTTCCTTGATACGTGAAGGCGCCGGACCGACTGTTCCGGTCGAGCCCGCGCGTTCTCGGCACGGAGTGGCGCTCGACGGGAGTGTCCCGCCGCCCGTTCCCGGATCCCTCCCCGTACGTTCCCGGCCGGGCCGCCGAGCCGCTCCCGCGCACCGGTGGGGAGGGGGAACCGGGCGGGAAGAGAGCGGGAACGGGATGGGGCACGGTCTTCCCGGGACCTCGACCACAGCGGCGGCCGTCGGGCTCCCCCCTCCTCACCGGGAGCGGATCGTGCCCGCGCACACCGCCCCGGACCGTCCACGGCCGCCTTTTCCTCACCGACTGGAGCCCTCATGAGCGCCACTGACAAGGAGTCCACCGACAGGGAGCACACTGACAAGGAGCCCGCCGCTGTCCTGCCCTTCCGGCGGACCGACGCGGGCGGCGCCCGGGCCGCCGTACCGACGGCCACCCCTCCGTCGCTCCCCGGTACCGGGACGCTGCGGCTGCTGCGGGTGATGCGGGAGGACCTGCGGGTCGTCGTCGAACGCGACCCCTCCGTCCGCGGTCGTCTCGAAGCCGCGCTGCACCCCGCACTGACCGCGCTGTGGACACACCGGGTCGCCCACCGGCTGCACACGCGTGGACACCGGATGACGGCACGGCTGCTGGCCCGCTGGGCCCGCCGGCTGACCGCCGTCGAGATCCACCCCGGAGCGGTACTGGGCCGCCGGGTGTTCATCGACCACGGTGCCGCGGTCGTCATCGGTGAGACGTGCACGGTCGGCGACGACGTGACGATCTACCACCAGGTGACGCTCGGCGCGGTCGGCTGGTGGAGCGACAACAACAGGCCGCAGGGCGACCGCCGTCACCCGGTCGTGGGCCGCAACGTCATCCTCGGCACCAACGCCACCGTGCTCGGCCCGGTGACCGTCGGCGACGACGCGATCATCGGCGCGCAGGCCCTGGTCAACAAGGACGTGCCGGAGGGGATGCGGATGCTGGCCGCCACCGCTTCCGGACGCACACCGGGCCGCCCGGCCGAGGACACCATCGCGAGCATCGCCTCGGCCGGTTCCTGGTAGCCGCTCCCCCGCCCCCGGGCCTTCCGCCTCCGGACCTCCCGCCTCCGGGCTCACCGGTTCCGGAACCATCGTCGCCCGGCCGTCCGCCCTCCGCGTCACCGGTCCGCCTCCCGCCCTTTTCCCCCCGCAGGCCCAGATCTGACAAGGAATCACACCATGCGCACCCTCGCACCGCACAGCTCCCGACCGTCCCTGGTCCGGCCGGCCGTCGCCGACGGCATCGACGACCTGGTGGGCGCCACCCCGCTGGTCCGGCTGAGGCTCGAAGGCCTGGCGCCCGGCGCCGAGATACTGGCCAAGCTGGAGGCCGCCAACCCGATGTCCAGCAGCAAGGACCGGGCGGCCCTGTACATGCTCAGGGCGGCCGAGGCGCGCGGTGAGCTGGCGCCGGGCGGCACGATCGTCGAGGCCACCTCGGGCAACACCGGGATCTCACTCGCCGCCCTGGCCGCGGCCCGCGGCTATCGCTGCGTCATCGTGCTGCCCGACAACGCGACGACCGAGCGGGTGCGTCTGCTGGCGGCGCTGGGCGCCGAGGTCGTCCAGACCCCCGCCGACCGCGGCTATCCGGGGGCGATCGAGAAGGCCGAGGAGATCCACGCGTCCACTCCCGGCTCCTGGTTCCCCTGCCAGCACGAGAACGCGGACAACGTCGAGGCCCACTACGCCACCACGGGACCCGAGATCACAGCCGCGCTCACGGCGACCGGCCGCCGCGTCGACACCCTCGTCTGCGCGGTGGGCACCGGCGGAACCCTCACCGGGATCGCCCGTCACCTGCGGGAACACGACTCCGGGGTACGGATCGTCGCGGTCGAGCCGCACGGGTCCCCGCTGCTGTCGGGCGGACAGGCCGGACGGCACCGCATCCCCGGCCTCAACGGCGGTTTCATCGCCCCGACGACCGACGTCTCCCTGATCGACGAGGTGATCGCCGTCAGCGACGCGGACGCGCTGCACACCGCCCGCCGGCTCGCCGCCGGACAGGGACTGTTCGTCGGCGTCTCCTCCGGCGCGGCCGTGCACGCCGCCCAGTCGGTGGCCGCCCGCCCCGAGTACCGGGACAAGACCGTCGTCACCGTCCTGCCCGACACCGGCGAGCGGTACCTGAGCATGTGGGAGGACCCGTCATGACGCTGCTCGTCTCGACCCTGAAGAGGTTCGGCGACGCCGTCAAGGTCCGTATCGGGGAGACCACCACCACCCGGTACATCGCGCTCGCCGAGACCACCGACGGCCGCCTCGGTCTCTTCCACCACCACATGCTGCCGGGCGCCGCCGGAGCGGCCCCGCACTACCACACCCGGATCTCCGAGTCGTTCTACGTCATCTCGGGGGAGGTCACCGTCCACGACGGCACGGGCTGGCACAAGGCCCACGCCGGCGACTTCCTCCACGTGCCGGAGAACGCCGTGCACGGGTTCCGCAACGACAGCGACGCACCGGCGGAGATGCTGATCATCTTCACGCCGGCGGAGAACCGCGAGGCCTACTTCACCGGTCTGGCGGAGCTGCTGGCCGACGGGAACACCCCGTCGCGGGCCGAGATGGTCGCGCTCATGGAGAAGTACGACCAGTTCGAGATCGACGAGCCCTGAGCCGCACGCCCGCACGACCTATCGACCGACCGACCCAGTACGCGTCCGTCCCCGTCGTCCCTCCCGTACCCCGTCCCGCTCGACAACCTTCAGGAGTCATCACATGCATCCCGTCAACTGGGCCCGCTTCGGCCTGCTCGCCGCCCTGTGGGGGTGCAGCTTCGCCTTCATCAAGGTGTCGCTGGACGCCTTCGCCCCGCTCCAACTCGCCTTCGGGCGGCTCCTCGTGGGCGCCCTCGTCGTCGGTCTGATCCTCGCCGTGACGAAGGGTTCCTTCCCCGGCCGCGCGGTCTGGGGACACATCGCCGTCGCGTCGGTGTTCGGCAACGTCGTGCCGTTCACCCTCTTCGCCGTCGGCGAGCAGCACACCACCGCGACCATCGCCGGTGTCATCCAGGGCGCCACGCCACTGGTCACCCTCGGTCTCGCCGCCCTGGCCATCCGCGCGGAGAAGCCCACGGCCCGCAAGGTGACGGGTCTGGTGATCGGCTTCGTCGGTCTTATCGTCGTGGTCGGACCGTGGCGGACCGACGGATTCGGCTCCATCGGCGGCCAGTTGGCGTGCGTCGGGGCGGCGATCAGTTACGCGATCAGCTTCGTCTACCTCCGCCGGTTCATCGCCCCGTACAAGATCCCGGCGCTCGCCGTGACCGCCGCGCAGCTCACCTGCGCGATGGTCATCACCGGTCTGATCACCACCTTCAGCATCGGCTGGGACCTGCCGGGCGAGCTGACGGCCGGCCCGCTGCTGTCCCTGCTGGTGCTCGGCGGTGCCTCCACCGGTATCGCCTTCGTCCTGATGAACCGGCTGATCGCGGACGCCGGTCCGACCACGGCCTCCGGCGTCAACTACCTGGTCCCGGTGTTCTCGGTGATCGTCGGCGCGGCGGCCCTCGGCGAGTCCGTCACCTGGAACGTGCCGGTGGGCGGGGCGGTGGTCATCGCGGCGCTGGCCCTCGCGGAGGGGCGACTGCCGCTGCCGACGCGGCGAGCCACCGAAACGCCCACGGCCACGCAGGTACCGCCCGCGCTGGGCAGGAACGTCCCCACCCCGGACGCCCCGACCGCCACCACCGACCGGCCCGACCGGTCCAAGCCGGTGGCCACCCAGGAAGCCTGCTGACCCGGCCGGTCCGGCTCGGGTCCGGCCCGGGGCGACCCGCCCGACCGACCCGACCAGGCCAACTGGGCCGACCAGGCTCGGCCGTGGCCGCCCAGGAAACCTGCCGACCCGGCCGTTCCCGACCCGGACCGACCGAACCGACCGGACCGGCCGAACCGGCCAGACCGACGCGCCGATCGGGCTCAGCCCGTAGCCGCCCGGGAAACCTGCTGGGCCGGGCTGTTCGGGCCCGCCCGGGTCGGCCCGGAGCTCCTCAAACGCCTCCGCTCACGAGAGAACGCCGCACGGCGCGCCCCCGCTCAGGGGGCGCGCCGTGCGGCGTTCGCGTGCCGTCGGACGCCGGCTGTCGCCCGGAAAACGCAGCGCCGACTGGTGGGGGGCCGGGATGTCCGCATCCCGGCCCCACCCGACCCCGCCACCCCGTGCGCACCACCCGGATCCCGCGGCCACTCCCCGTGGCGGGAGCGACGCGGGACACGACCGGGAACCCGCCGCGCGAACCTCCAGGAGGAAGGAAAAAGCAGCCCCCGCAGCCCCTCGGGCCCCTCCGACCACCCCGGCCCCACTCCCCCAACTCCCCCGCACCAGCGGGCCAACGCCACCGCACCGGCCCCCGTACACAGGAAGCAGCCACCGGAATGCCCCCATCCACCCCATCCGCACCCGCACCCGCATCCGCATCCGCACCTTCCCCGACCACCGCCCTCGGCGACGCCCGCATCATCACCGCGGCCGAGTTCGAGTTCCGTCCCGTCGTCGGCGCCCGCACCACCGTCGCCACCCCCGTCAGCCCCGCCGCGGGCGCCACCCACGTCACCCTGCACGTCGTCCGGATCGCCGCCGGCGAGTCCTACACCCCCGACGACAGCGCGGCCGAGGAGAACACCGTCGTGGTCTTCTCGGGGACGGGCACCGCAGCCGTCGGCGAGCTCACCTCCCCCGTCGAGCGCGGATCCGCCGCCTACGCCCCCACCGGCCGCGCCCTCACCCTGACGGCGGACGGCAGGGGCCTGACCGCGTACGTGTGGCGCACCCCGCTCGCGAACGCGCCCGTCGGCAGCGAGCCGGTCCTGCACTCCTCCCTCTGGGACGACACCACCCAGCTGCGCGGCTTCGGCGGCACCGGGCAGGTCGACGCCGCCGAGCGCCGGGCCACCATGAACTTCGTCTTCTGGCCCGGCAACGGCAGCAGCCGCCTGTGCCTGCACTGCGGCATCCAGCAGCCCGGCGAGACCTTCAACGTCCATCTCCACCCCGACAGCGACGAGGCGTTCATCGCCTTCGAGGGCGTCGGCCAGATGTATCTGCGCGACCGCTGGATCGACGTGAACGCGGGCGACGTCCTGTACGCGGCGCCCGGCGTGCTGCACGGCGCCCGCAACCCGCACACAGGCCCCACCGCCCGCCGCTTCGTGACCTGCGGCGGACCCAGCCCCTTCGACCCGGCGCTCTACTCCGCCGCCGGCTACTCCTCCCAGGTCAGGTGAACGCAGCGTGTGCCGCATATACGGAACCTTCAACGTCCATTCCGACGAGGCCGAACTGCGCCGCGTCGCCGACCTGATGCACCACGGCGGTCCCGACGCCCAGGGTGTCGCCCACCGGCCCGACTGGGCCCTGGGCAACAACCGCCTGTCGATCATGGACCCCGAGGGAGGCGCCCAGCCGTACCACCTCGGCCGGGTCACCGTGGTCTTCAACGGTGAGATCTACAACCACCACGAGCTGCGTTCGCGGCTCGCCGGCCTCGGCTTCCACTTCGACGACCTGTGCGACGGCTCGATCCTGCCCGCCCTGTACATCACCTACGGGGACCGGTTCGCCGAGCACCTGGACGGCATGTACTCGGTGGCCGTCATGGACCTGCGGGAGACCCCCCGCATGGTGCTGGCCACCGACGACTCGGGCATGAAGCCGCTCTACTACCACTGGGACCGGACCGCGGGCCGCTTCCACTTCGCCTCCGAACTGCCCGCGCTGCTGGGCTTCGCCGGGGTGAGGGCCGAGGAGGACGAGGCGGGTCTCGACGCCTACCTCACCTCCAAGACGCCGTTCGGCGACCGCACCATGTTCCGCGGGATCAAGGTGTTCCCGCCGGCCGCCACCGTCCTCCTCAGCCACCGGAACGGACTGCGGATCAAGCAGCGCCCGATGGCCCACGAGCAGGGCCTGCGCCCCGACAAGGACCGCACCCTCGCCGAGGCCGGGGACCAGCTGCGCGACCTGCTGTCCGAAGAGGTGTCGCGCCTCCTGATCGCGGACGCCCCCGTCGCGGCCGTCACCTCCGGCGGCCTGGACTCCAGCCTCGTCACCGCGCTCGCCGCCCGGGCGCTGCGCGACGGCGGCGGCACCGGCAGCCTGCACACCTTCAACATCGCCTACACCGGCACCTGGCCCAGCGACGAACGCGCCTACGCCGCCGAGGTGGCCCGCGCCGCCGGCACCACCCACCACCAGGTCGAGGTCGATCCGGCCACCTTCCCGGACCTCATGACCGACGTCGTACGCCACCTGGGGCAGCCCAACGCCGACCCCATCACCCTGTCCACCTTCTCCCTCTTCCGCGCGGTCCGGGACGCCGGCTTCAAGGTCGCCCTCACCGGTGACGCGGCCGACGAACTCTTCAGCGGCTACTCGCGGATGACGCAGGCGGTCGCCGCGCACCACGGTTCGAACTGGATCGACGGCTACCTGGACCACCTCGCCGCCGTCCCGCGGGCCCTGCGCCGGAGCCTGTACACCGACGAGTACGCCTTCGCGGTGAACGCGGTCGGCCCCGCCCTGCCGCCCGGCATCCGGCGGATCCTGCACAGCAGCCCCGGCACCCGGTTGCAGCGCATCGGCGCGGTGGAGCAGCGCTACCGGTTGCCCGCCTACCACCTGCGGCGCGTCGACCACCTGTCGATGGCCAGCTCGGTCGAGGTGCGGCTGCCGTTCACTCAGCCGTCCGTGGTGCGCTTCGCCTCCACCCTCACCGACGAGCAGCGGCTCGTACCGGGTCTGGGGGTGAAGCGGGCCCTGTACCAGGCGGCGCAGGGGCTGATCCCGCGCAGTGTGCTGGAGCGGCCGAAGCAGCCCTTCACCCTCCCGGTCACCGCGATGCTCACGCCCGGCCAGCGGCTGTGGACCCTCGCCCGGGACGTCCTGTCGCCCCACACCCTGCGCGCCGACGGACGGATCCGCCCCGAGCGGGTCGACGCACTCTTCGACGAGCAGGCCAACCGCCCCAGCGACGCCGTATCCCTGGCCCTGTGGTCCCTGATGTCGCACCAGCTGTGGCGCCAGGAGTTCTTCGCCTCGGCCAAGGCCCCGGTCACGCTCCACACTCCGGTACGAGTCCTCCAGGAGGCGGCGTGACCGTCAGCCTCGCCCGCGCGCACGGCACCCCCTGCCCCACCGCCGTGCTGGACGCGCGCACCCTGCCCGCCTCGGAACCCGAACTCCTCGCCCGGCTCACCGAGTTACGGACGGCCCTGGCCGACCAGGGAGCCGCGGACATCCTGAAGAACGCCCTCGTGCAGCCCTCCCGGCATCCCCTGTTCGACCTGGACTACCGCTTCGTCCAGTCGATGCCGGACCGTCTCGACAGCTTCGACCTGCGCGGCTCCTGCGGCCACTCCATCCTGGCGGCGGTCGAGGCGGCGGCCCGTACCGGCATGATCCAGCCCCTCGTGGCGGGCTGCCGGGTCCGGGTCAACGTCCTCAACAACGGCGACAACGTGGTGTGCGAGGCGGAGGAGACCGACGACGGGGGCACCCGCTTCACGGCCCACTTCCTCTGCTCGCCGCCGCGACCGGTGAACGAGCTCCTGATCACCGGTGAGCCCGTGACCGGCATCCCCTTCGAGGGGCGTACGGTCCCGGTCTCGCTGGTCTCCATGGGCAATCCGTATCTCTTCGTGCACGCCGCCGAACTCGGCGTCCACACGGTCGAGGACCTCTTCGCCGACGACCTCGTGCTGTTCGACCGGATGACCAGGCTGCGCCTCGCGGTCTGCCGGGCGCTGGGCTGGGACACCACCGGTGCCTTCCCCAAGGTGGCCGCGCTGCTGCCCGACGGCCCGGGCGCCCTCGCGGTGCGCGCCATCTCCGTACCGTCCTGGCATCCGACGGTGGCGCTCACCGGTGCCACCTGCCTCGCCACGGGGGCCGCCGTGGAGGGCACGATTCCCTACCTGCTGTCCGGTGTCTCGGAGCAGCCGGACAGCGACCTGCTCTCGCTGCGCACACCGGGCGCCACGGTCCGCGCCTCGGCCCGTATCGCGGGCGGCCCCGGCGACCGCCGGCTCGCCTGGATCTCCGTCGCGGAGAAGCAGGTCGACTACCGCGGCCTGTTCCTGCCCGCCCCGACCTCCGAGGAGTTGTCATGGCTTCCGCTGACAGCCTGACCGTGCCCGAAGCCCGGCCACTGACCGGGACAGACGTGCCGCTTCCCGCGCCGACCGGCGAATCGGCCGGCACCGAACCGTCCACCGGTCCGGCGACCGGGCTGACCGCGTCGATGCGTGAGCGCCTCGCCGCCGCCGCCCGGGACGCCGACGCGAGCGGGGAACCGGACCGGCCGGCGCTGGCCCTGCTGCGGGAGAGCGGCCTGCTCGGGCTGGCCCTGCCGTACGAGTACGGCGGCACCGGTGCCGACGCGCACGGCCTCAACTCGGCGGTCGCGCAGGTGGCGCGGGTGAACGCCTCCGCCTCGATCATGCTGTTCCAGCACTACGCGGTCAGCAGGCGCATCCTCGAACACGGCAGCCCGGCGCTGCGGCGCCGGCTGCTGCCCCAACTCGCCCGGGGCGACTGGCTCGCCGCCTCCGCCTGGAGCGAGACGGGGGCGGGCGCCAACAAGAAGCACCTGTCCACCGTCGCCCGCCGTACGCCCGACGGGGGCTGGGTCCTGGACGGCGCGAAATCCTTCACCACCAGCGCGGGGCTCGCCGACATCTACCTGGTGCTGGCGCAGACCGAGGAGCCCGCGGCGGACGCCGCCCCGGACACCGGCTACGGCTCCGCCGGTCAGACCTTCTTCCTCATACCGGCGGACGCGTCCGGCCTGGAACCCGACACCTCGATGCGGCTGACCGGCATGCGCGGTTCGGCGACCGGCTTCGTCTCCGTGCACGACTGCCACGTACCCGACACCGCCCGGCTCGGCCCGGTCGGCGCCGCCGCCTCGATCATCGCCGGGGTCCGGGACAGCGGCGCCACGCTCGGCGCCGTGTCCGTCGGCCTGGCCGAGGCGGCCCTCGACCTCGCCCACCGGCACGCCGAGCGGCGCGGCCTGCTGGCCCAACAGGCCTTTCGGCACCGGCTGGTGGACATCGCGGGCGAGGTCGAGACCGCCCGCGCGGTCGTCGAGCGGGCCGGCCGGCGCACCGCCGACGACCCGGGGATCGCCACACTGCACTCCAAGCTCGTCGCCTCCTCGGCCGCCGAGCGCGTCATCAACGCCGTCGAGCGGCTGCTGGGCTCGGCCGGCTACGTCGCCTCGAACGAGATCAACCGCTATGGCCGCGACGCCCGTGCCGTCGCCCTGATGGGACCGACCAACGACCTCTGCAAGGAACTGGTGAGTCTGACGTGGAACCGTTGAAGCCCCGATCCGCCGACCCCTCTCCCGCCCCTGCTCCTTCCCTGTCCGCCGGCCCGCCCGCCGATCTGGTCGTCGAAGGGGGCCGCCTCGTCACCCCCGACGGCGTACGCGAGGGGACGGTGGTCGTCCGGGACGGCCGTATCGCCGCCCTGCACGCCCCGGGCGAGCCGCTGCCGCCCGGCCCGCGCCTCGACGCCCACGGCCGCTATGTGCTGCCGGGTCTGATCGACTCCCACGTCCACTTCCGCACCCCCGGTCTGGAGTACAAGGAGGACTGGGCGCACGGCAGCCGGGCCGCCCTCGTCGGCGGTGTGACGACCGTGATGGACATGCCCAACACCCGTCCGCCGTCGCTGGACGAGAGCAGCATGCTCGCCAAGGCGGCCGTGATCCAGGGCACGTCGTGGATCGACTACCGCTTCCACATGGGCGCCGACCCCGACCACCCCGAGCTGCTGGCCGAACTGGACCCGCGGATAGCGAGCTCGGCGAAGGTGTTCATGGCGGGACACCACACGGCCCCGGTCGTCTTCCGGGACGGCGAGCAGCTGCGGCGGGCCTTCGCCGCCGCCGCCCGCGGCGGGGTCCGGCTCGTCCTGCACGCCGAGGACCAGCACGTCTTCGACCTGCTCGACGCGAGTGCGGGCGCCCCGGACACGTACGGCGGGTACGAGCCGCACCGGCCGCGGTCCGGCGGGATCGTCGCCGTCGCCCATGTCGTGCGCCTGGTGCGCGAGTACGGCACGAAGACGCACATCCTCCATGTGTCGTCGGCGGAGGAGGCCGATCTGCTGTCGGCCGCTGCCGCCGAAGGGCTGCCGCTCACCTACGAGGTGACGGGCCATCACCTGTCCTTCACCCATGACGACACCACCCGGCGCGGTCCGCGGACCCGGCTCTCCCCGGCCATCCGCGAGTGCCGGGACCAGAAGCGGCTGTGGCAGGCCGTCCTGCGCGGTGAGGTCGTCACTCTGGGCAGCGACCACGCCCCGCACACCGTGGAGGAGAAGAACCGGCCGCCGGCCGACGCGCCGCCCGGCCTGCCCGGCGTCCAGGAGCTGGCCACGGCCGTCTGGACCGGCCTGCGGACCCGGGACATCGCCCCGGACGAGGCCGCCGCGCACCTTGCCCGGCTCATGGGCGAGGGACCCGCCCGGCTCTTCGACCTGCCCGGCAAGGGCCGCCTCGAAGCGGGTGCGGACGCGGACCTGACCCTGCTGAACCCGGCCGACCGCTGGCAGTTCTCCGCGCACGACGTACAGGCGCTGTGCGGCTGGTCCGCGTACGAGGGCTGGACCTTCACCGGACGCTTCACCACCACGGTGAAGGGCGGCCAGGTCGTCTGGGACCTCCGGGACGGGTTCTCCGGCCGCCCCGAGGGCCGCTGGCTGCAGGGTTCGGCCCGGCCTCTGGAGGTGGCCCGATGAGCTCGACGCTGCTCGCGTCCCAGTCCCCGCCCGGCACTTCGACCGGCGCTCCGACCCACGCTCCTCCCGCTACACCGGCCCCGGACCTCTCGGAGGCGTTCCGCGCCGCGATGTCCGCCCTGGCCGCTCCGGTCACCCTCGTCACCTGCTACGACGACCTGGGCCGGCCGCGCGGCCTGACGGCCAGCGCCGTCAGTTCGCTGTCGCTCACGCCGCCGCTGTTCCTCGTCTGCCTCGACCGCAACTCCCGTACGCACGACACGCTGACCGGCGCCGAGGAGTTCGCCGTGCACCTCCTCGGGCCGGGTGAGGAACACCTGGTCACACGCTTCATGCGGCCGGCCGAGCACCGCTTCGACGGCGTGCCCCTGGCCGCCGGTTCCCACCGGGCCCCCGTCATCAGGGACGCCTCACTGACCCTCCACTGTGTCCGCCACGACGTCCTGGAAGGAGGCGACCACACGATCCTCGTGGGACGGGTGACCGCGGTGGGCGGCGAGCCCGCGCACTCGGGCGGCCTGCTCTGGCACCGACGGGGCTTCGCCCACGCGCGACGCCCATGACCCGGACGGGGGCTGCCACCGCGACGCGGCCGGCAGCCCCCGTCCGGGATCCGGCGCGGAAAGAAGGGAGCGGGAAAAAGGGAGAGGACAGATCGTCGTCGGCATGGTTAGCATGCGGGCGATGAACACCTTCTCCTCTTCCGGATTGGGGGAATCATTCGCGCAAGGTGAGTGCTGATGGCACCTCGCTTCGCGAATGAGATTCCTTCCCAGCTGCTGATGTGGCGGCGCGTACGTGAGTACGCCGTGCCACCGTCCATGATCGAGAACGCGACCGCAGGGCGTGCGGTCGGCGACTGGGCGGGGGCTTGCGCCGCCGCCCGTGTCCACGTCGATCTCGATCTGCGCGCCGTGCGCCATCGCCACGGCACCCAAGTCGTCACCCGGCTCCGTGCCGATCTGCGTCGACTGGCACCGGATCTGCTCCGCTGGCACATGCCCCGCATCGCCCCGGACGGGCGACTACGGCCCGGACTGACCCTCACGCTCGCCCGTTACGGCGGTGCCGGCGGCGCGCCGCCGCACCTGGTGGTGCGGACCCCACCCGCCTCCGCGGACGGCGGACAGTGGATGTCCCTGGCGCTGTGGGAGGGCCCGGGGAACGGCATCCCCGGACACCGGTCCCCTGCGTATCAGCCCCAAGAACACCACCCCCATCCGCATCCCGAGCGGCGTTTCCGGCTCGATCTGCACCGGCATCTCTGGGACGCCACGCGGAGCGGTGAGCTGGCGGCGCGGTGCGGGGCGGGCAAAGCACCGCCCGCCGATTCGCCCTGGGCACAGGAGAGTTGGGCTACCGAGGCCGAACTGCTGTTGCGGGCCGAAGGGCTCCGCCGCGGGGCCTTCACCGTGCGGCTCGGTGCCCGCAGACGGGCCGTACTCGAACTCGTCGCCCCCGACGACAGCCATGCCCCCACGATCCGGCCCCTGCCCGAGGACGCGCTGCCGCCGCAGGAGGTCGCGGCGCTTCCGGTGCTGCCGGAAGCGGCGGCACGGGTCCTGCCGGATCTGGAACTGCTGCGGGCGGGACTCCTCCCGGCCGGACGGCTGCATCCGCTCGTCGCGTCGGTGCTGGCGGGGTACGGGGCAGCGCCGGTGGGCGGTCCCCTGCCCGAACCCGGCGATCCGCACCGCGTGGAGTGCCGTGGCGAAGTCCATCGGATCGCGTCGCGGGACGGCGTGCTGACCGCGGTCGACCACGACCCCGTCCAACTGCGGCGCGAGGAACTGCTCGTGGCGCTCGGCGGACCCGCGCTGCCCTGCCTTCGGGCGATCGACAAGGTGCACCGGGACCCGGAGGCACTGCCCGCCGTCCGGGAACGGCTCCGCCACGGTGACACCGCCGGAGCACTGGCCGTCGTCGAAGGCCTGCTCGGTGCTGGTGCGGTTCTGCGCGACGGTCCGCTCCGCGAGGAACTGGAACGGGCCGCGGCCCGCCACGTCGACCACGGACTCTTCCGCGCGGGCCTGGTCGCCGTGCATCCCGCCGCCGGTACGACTTCGGCACGGGGCACGAACGGCCCAAGCGGCGCGAACGGAGCGGGTGGCACGCACGGCCCAGGCGGCGCGGGCGGTTCGGGCGGCGGTTCAGGCGGCGCGGGCGGTTCGGGCGGTTCGGGCGGCACGGGTTCCGTACGCGCGAAGGCCGGTCACCGCCCCCGGCTCGACCGTTCCGCACCGCTTCCGATGCGCAACAAACTGATCGGCCGGTCCCGGCCCCGCACCGGTCAGGCCTCGTGACCGGCACTCCTCCGAACTCCCTCCCCAGCCCCCTCCCCAACCCCCTCCAGGTGACGCCCATGAGCCTCAGCACCGTCCTGCCCGCACCTGCCCCGGCCCCGGTCCCGGCCGAGGGCACACCCGTAGCCGTCCGCGTACCGGATACGGACACCCACCTCGCCGTCGCCGACGGCCTCCTGTCCCTCCTGCGGACGACCACGACCGAACCGCGCCCCGACGAGCAGCTGGAGGCGCTCACCCTGGCCGTGGCGGCGGACCTGCCGGTGCTGCTCTGGGGTGAGCCGGGCATCGGCAAGACCGCGGCCCTGACCCGGCTCGCCGCCTCGCTCGGCCTGCCGCTGACGACCGTGATCGCCAGCGTCCACGAGCCGTCCGACTTCTCCGGGCTGCCCATCGTGGGCGACGATCCCGCCGTCCAGGGTGTACCGATGGCACCACCGCAGTGGGCCGTGGAGCTCGTACGAGCCGGTCGCGGACTCCTCTTCCTGGACGAACTCTCCACCGCGACCCCGGCCGTGCAGGCCGCACTGCTCCGGGTCGTCCTGGAACGGCGGGTCGGCGCGCTGCAACTGCCGCCCGGCGTACGGATCGTGGCCGCCGCCAATCCGCGCGCTTCCGCGGCGGACGGATGGGAGCTGAGCCCGCCGCTGGCCAACCGGTTCGTGCATCTGTACTGGGTGCACGACCAGGAGGTGGTGGTGCGCGGTCTCGGCGGCGTCTGGCCGAGGGCCGAACTGCCGCGACTGGCACCGGAGTCGCTGGCGGACGCGGTGGCGTTCGCTCGGCGCGTGGTCTGCGGTTTCCTCGCCGCCCGGCCGACACTGATCCACCGGCTGCCGAGCACCGAGACCCGGCGCGGCGGTGCGTGGCCCTCGCCCCGGAGCTGGGACGCCGCGCTGACCCTGCTGGCCTTCGGTACGGCGGCCTCGGTCTCCCGCGAGGTGCTGGCCCTGCTCGTACGGGGTGCGGTGGGTGACGGCCCCGGGCTCGAACTCCTTGCCTATCTGGACCGGTTGGACCTGCCTGATCCGGAGACGCTGCTCGCCGACCCGGCCGCCGCCGAGCTGCCGGAGCGGGGCGATCTGCGGCAGGCCACGCTGGAGGCGGTGGTGGCGGCCGTCGGAGCGCGGCCCGACCGGGCGCGCTGGGAGGCGGCCTGGGCGGTGCTGGTGCGGGCGCTGGAGACGGGCACCGCGGATCTGCTGGTCGCCCCGGCGACGGCTCTGGCCGCGGTGCGGCGCGACGACTGGGAGGTGCCGGAGACGATGGACCGGCTGGCCGGGGTGGTGGGTCTCGCCCGGCAGGCCGACCGGTCGGTGGAGCGGGTCGCGGCGGCAGCCGCCGCTGCCGAGCGCGCGGCGGCGGGAACCCACCGATGACGGGGGCCCCGAGGACTCCGCAGCGGCGGGCTCCGCACCCCCGGCCGCGTCCCATGCCCCGGCCCGCGCCGCCGCGTCTCGTGCGGGCGGCCCCGCCGACGCGGTCGGCCGGCCCCGGCGCGGCGGCCGGCCGGGCCGGACTCCCCCTGGACATGGAGAAGTTGCTGGCCGCCCGGCTGCACGCGGTGAAGGTGCGCCCCTACCTCGCCGACGCGCTCTTCGCCCTGCGGGTGGTGGAGGACCGGTCGGTGCCGACGATGGCGGTGGACGCGCACTGGCGCTGTTATGTCTCTCCCGGGTTCGTGGCGCGCATGCCGGTGGAGGAACTGGCGGGTGTGTGGGTGCACGAGGTCTCCCATCTGCTCCGGGACCACCACGGCCGGGGCGAGCGGTACGCGCGGCAGCACGAGGAGTTCGGGCCGGGCGAGCGAAGCGAGACGGGGGTCCACCCGTCCGAAGGCTGGGGGAGGCTGCGCCGGAACATCGCAGCGGATTTCGAGATCAACGACGACATCTACGGCGACGGTCTGCCGCTGCCCGCCGGGGTGGTGCTCCCGTCCCTGCTGCGGCTGCCGGGCGGGCTGTTGATGGAGGAGTATCTGGGGACGGCGTCGCTGTCCGGTCTCGCCGCCGACCTGGCCTGGCTGGACTGCGGCAGTGGCGCCGACGGGCAGGACCGGCCCTGGGAGTTGGGACCCGATGGGGCGCACGGGCTCAGCAGGCACCAGCAGGACGCGGTCCGCTTCCGGGTCGCGGAGGGGATCAAGGGCCGGCCGGGCGAGGCGCCGCAAGGGTGGCGCCGCTGGGCGGACGAGGCGTTCCAACCGCCGCAGCCGTGGCGGCAGTTGCTGGGTGCGGCGGTGCGGGCGGCGGCGGGCGCGCCGGGCGCGGGCGAGAACCACAGCTACCGGCGTCCCTCCCGGCGCTCGGCGAGTGTGCCCGGAGTCGTGCTGCCGAGTCTGCGCCGTACGCCGCCCGCTGTCTGTGTCGTGATCGACACCTCGGGGTCGGTGAGCGACGCCGAACTGGGCAGCGCGTTGCTGGAGGTGGCGGCGATCTCGCGGGCGGTGGGCGGGCGGCGCGACCTGGTCTCGGTGATCTCCTGCGACGCGGCGGCCGGGGTCGCCGTGCCGCTCTGCCGGGCGGAGAACATCGAGCTGGTCGGCGGCGGGGGCACGGACCTGCGCTCCGGTTTCGCGCGGGCGCTGCGCTCCCGGCCGCGCCCCGACGTGATCGTCGCCCTCACGGACGGCCAGACCCCCTGGCCCTCCGCGCCACCGCCCTGCCGTACGGTCGTCGGTCTCTTCCCGCGCCCGGCGCGCGCGGCGGACGAGGAGAACCCCGACTACGTCCCGGACACTCCACCGTCCTGGGCACGGGTCGTCACGATCGGCTGACCGCCCGGGCACCCGCTGCCCGTGCGGTCACCGGCGCCTCCGACACCGCCCCCGCCAGGGAGCCCGCCGCCGCCAGGCGGCGGTCGGCCAGTTGTCGGGCCGCCCGCAGCGGGGTTTCGCCGCTCGTGCGTGCGAGGGCGAGGAGGTGCGCGACGGTGTCGCCGATGCCCTCCACCCGCTCCAGGGCGGCCTCGTGGTCGCAGCCCTCCGACTCCCGGCTGAGCGTGTAGACGACCCCGCCGGCGCCGGCCACGTAGTCCGGCACCCAGACGATGCCGCGCTCCGCGAGGGCGTCGGCGACCGACTCGTCGGCGAGCTGGTTGTTGGCCGGTCCGACCACCAGCGGGGCGGTGAGCCGACGCACACTCTCCTCGTCGAACACCCCGCCCACGGCGGCCGGAACGAGGATGTCGGCCGGTGCCGACAGGGCCCGGCCGGGCTCGACCCACCCGTATCCGCTCGCCAGCGCGGCCTCCTTGCGGGAGGGGTCCACGTCCGACACCAGGACGTGCGCCTCGTCGGCGGCCAGGCCCGCCGCGACCCGGCTGCCGACCGATCCGAACCCGCTCACGACCACCGCCCTGCCGGCGCAGGAGGAGTCGCCGAAGACATGCCGCGCGCCGGCCCGCAGAGCGGCGAGGACACCGGTGGCGGTGGGGCCGCCGGAGTCACCGGTGCCGCCGTGCTCCTCGGGCGCGCAGTACGCGTACGGCGAGAAGCGCCGCAGGACCTCCATGTCCTCGGGGCCGGTGCCGATGTCCGGGCCGGTGCGGTAGGAACCACCGAAGGAGGCGATCAGCTCGCCCAGGTCCTCCAGGGCCGACTCCCGCAGTTCCGGGGTGACTTCGGTGTCCCGGTCCAGGACGATCACGCTCTTGCCGCCCCCGAAGTCCAGGCCGGCCACCGCCGACTTGTACGTCATGGCCTCCGACAGGCGCAGCGCGTCGGTCAGTCCGTCCTGCCAGGTGTCGTAGCGGCGCATCCGGCAGCCGCCGGCCGCCGGCCCCAGCGCGCGGGAGTGGATGGCGACGATCAGCGGCAGACCGGAGCGGCGTCCGCGGCGTACGACGACCTCTTCATGTGCGAATGCTCGACTCATGGCGCCGAAGCTAGGCTGCTGCGCGGACCACCGGGAGTGGCACCGAATTCAATTCGGTGTGCGGGCAGGGGAGGAAGCCGTGGACGAACTTGATTCGGCGATCGTGCGCGAACTGCAGGCCGACGGTCGGCAGTCCAACCGCGCCCTCGCCGGGAAGCTCGGCATCGCCCCCTCCACCTGTCTGGAACGCACGAGGCTCCTGCAGCGGCGCGGCATCATCCAGGGCTACCGTGCCGAGGTCTCCTTCAAGGCCCTCAACCGCTCGGTCCAGGCGATGGTGTTCACACAGGTACGCCCGCTGCGACGGGACGTCGTCACCGCGTTCGAGCGGTCGGTGACGCAACTGCCGGAGGTCGTCTCGGTGTACACGATGGCCGGGAGCGACGACTTCCTCGTGCATGTCACGGCCCAGGACATCGACCACCTGCACGCCTTTCTCCTGGACCAGTTCACCAACCGCCGCGAGATCGTCGCCTTCCGCACCTCGATCATCTACCAGCATCTGACCAATCCGGTCCTCGGCCCGCTGCCACCCGCCGAGTAGGTGCGCACCGGCAGCGTGCGGGCCGCCCGACCCGACCGACCCATAGGACTCATGCCATGACCACCGCGCGCAGCTTCCCCCTGCAGCCCACCCCGATCCACGTGGCCGACGAGGTCCTCGACGACCTGCGCGCCCGTCTCGCCTCGACCCGTCCGCCGCTGGACGAGGCGAACGCGGACTGGTCCTACGGCGTCCCGGACGGCTATCTGCGTGAGCTGGTCGCCCACTGGCGGGACGGCTACGACTGGCGCAGGGCGGAGGCCGCGATCAACATCCACGAGCACTACCGCGTGGAGGTCGCCGGCGTCCCGGTGCACTTCATGCGCGAGCCGGGCCGCGGCCCCCGCCCGGTCCCGCTGATCCTCACGCACGGCTGGCCGTGGACGTTCTGGCACTGGTCGAAGGTGATCGGCCCGCTCGCCGACCCGGCCGCGTTCGGCGGTGATCCCGCCGACGCGTTCGACGTCATCGTGCCGTCCCTGCCCGGCTTCGGTTTCCCCGGCCCCCTCACCGGCTTCCCGGACGTCAACTTCTGGAAGGTCTCCGACCTCTGGCACACCCTGATGACCCAGACCCTGGGGTACGAGAAGTACGCGGCCGGGGGCTGTGACATCGGCGGGATCGTCTCCAGCCAGCTCGGCCACAAGTACGCCGACGAGCTGTACGGCGTCCACATCGGCTCCGGGCTGCCGCTGGACTTCTTCACCGGCCCCCGCGCCTGGGACTTCGCCCGGAACCGGCCCCTCACCGACGACCAGCCGGCCGACGTCCGCGCCCGTGTCGTCGAGCTGGACCACCGCTCGGCGTCCCACCTCGCCGTGCACATGCTCGACGGCGCCACCCTGGCCCACGGGCTGAGCGACTCGCCCGCCGGGCTGCTCGCCTGGCTGCTGGAACGCTGGAACTCCTGGAGCGACAACGGCGGCGACATCGAGTCCGTCTTCACCAGGGACGACCTGCTCACCCACGCCACGATCTACTGGGTGAACAACTCCATCGCCACGTCGATGCGTTACTACGCCAACGCCAACCGCTACCCGTGGGCGCCCTCGCACGACCGCAGCCCGGTCGTACAGGCCCCGGTCGGCCTGACCTTCGTCACGTACGAGAACCCGCCCGGCATCCACACCGCCGAGGAGCGCGTCCGGGCGTTCGAGAACGGCCCGCAGGCCGCCTGGTTCAACCACGTCAACGTCAACGCCCATGACCGCGGCGGGCACTTCATCCCGTGGGAGAACCCCGACGCCTGGGTGGACGACCTGCGCCGCACCTTCCGGGGCCGCAGGCCCTGAGGACCCGGCGGCGACAGCCGCCGCAGCGGCACCGCTCTGACCAGGGGCGGCGGGACACGGAAGGACATATCCGAACCGCCAGGCGGGTAACTTCCCCCGCATGGCTGCCGTGTTGTTCGACTTCTCCGGAACCCTCTTCCGTATCGAATCCACCGAGAGCTGGCTGCGCGCCGTACTGGCCGACGCCGGAATGTCCCTGCCGGAGCAGGAGCTGCTCCGGGCGGCGAAGGAACTGGAGGCGGCGGGCGCGCTGCCCGGCGGGGCGCCGCACCGGGGGCCGGTGCCGCCGGAGCTGACCACGCTGTGGGGCATCCGCGACGAGAGCGCCGAGGCGCACCGGGCCGCGTACACCGGAGCCTGCCGCAGGGTGGCGCTGCCCGCCGAGGAGCTGTACGACGCGCTATACGACCGGCACATGGACCCGGCCGCCTGGCGTCCGTACGCCGACGCGATCGATGTACTGCACACGCTGCGCGACCGCGGGGTCGCGATCGGGGTGGTCAGCAACATCGGCTGGGATCTGCGGCCCGTGTTCCGGGCGCACGGCCTCGACGCGTACGTGGGGACCTACGTCCTGTCGTACGAGCACGGGGTCCAGAAGCCGGACGCCCGGCTCTTCGCGACCGCCTGCGACGCGCTCGGGGCCGATCCGCGCGACACCCTGATGGTCGGGGACGACCGGCTGGCGGACGGCGGGGCGGCGACCCTGGGATGCGGGGTGCACTTCGTCGACCATCTGCCGGTGACCGACCGGCCGAACGGACTACGGCCGGTGCTGGACCTGGTCCGCACCTGACCGGCACCGCGTCCGCGCCCGGTTCACCCGGTCCGCGCCGGGTCTCCCGGTCCTCCGCTCAGCTCTGGTAACCCTCGACCTGCGACGACGGCCGTACGCGCGCGTCGTCGGGGTTCTCGCCGAACTCGGACTTCGCGCGCCGCTGACGCAGCAGGTCCCAGCACTGGTCGAGATCGCGTTCCAGTTGGCCGAGCCGTTCCTGTTCGGTCGCGCTGTCGATCTTCCCGGACGCGAGGGCGTCCCGGAGTGCGCGTTCGTCGTCGACCATCGCCGTGATCCTGGTAAGGATCTGCTCTTGATCCATGGATGTACGCCTCCTCGGCACTCCTGCCCACTGTAAGCAGCGGACGGGGGCTCGGCGACAGCGCCGAACGGCGGATCGGCCCCCCGGCAGGCGCCTCAGAGAGGCGCGCCGTTTCCTTGCCGACCGCCCGGGACGATCCCCCGCGTCGCCCCGGACGGACGGCAGCCCGGAAGTGGTCCCCGAGGGGACCGGCCCGGACGCCCTGAGTATAGTTGGCTGGCAGCCAGTCAACGCAGGAGTACATAGGATGTCCCCTCGCAGCGCATCGGTCAATGAAGAGTTGCGGCGGCGTTCCCGCGAGAGGCTTCTGCGGGCGGCTCTGGAGCTCGTCGGCGAGCGGGGATACGACGCCACGACACTGGGCGACATCGCGGACCGCGCGGGCTCCGCGCGTGGTCTCGTCTCGTACTACTTCCCCGGTAAGCGCCTGCTCGTCCAGTCCGCCGTGCACCGGCTGATGCACCGCACGCTGGACGAGGCGCTGGAGCGCGAGCCGCGCACCGAGGACGGGCAGGAGCGGATGGCGCGGGCCATCGACGCGATTCTGGGCCTCGCCCGGGACCATCCGGTGGTGATGCGCCAGCACATGGCGGGCATCCTGCAGGGCGAGGGGTTCAAGCAGTGTCCGGAGCAGCGCCGGCTGGCCGAGCTGCTGAGCGAGACCATGTCCCGGTACGGCTCGCCGGACACCGCCGCCGACTATCCGATGCTGCGGGCGCTGCTGATGGGCGCGGTGTACGCGGCCCTGGTGCCCGGGGTCCCGATGCCGGTGCCGGTGCTGAGGGCCGAGCTGTTCCGTCGTTACGGGCTGGACTGGGAGCGGGGTGCCCCGCCGGACGCCGAAGCGCCCGGCGGGACGTACCACGCGGATCTCTCACGGTTCTTCGCCCCCGGGAGCCGCGAGCCGGAAGAGGGCCCCGGTCACGGTGGCGTGGCGAACCAGGAGACGGACGGGGCCGGTCAGTCGAAGTAGTCCGGCTGTGTCTGGACGTTGAGCTCGTCCAGCCGGTTCTTCTTCGCCGGGTCCGTACGACGGTCATTGATCTTCAGAACGTCGAAGCCCTTGGCGATGTCGTTCGAGTAGATGTAGCCGTTGTAGTAGTACGCGGACCAGGAGCCGCCGGTGACCATGGTCGTGGTGCTCAGCGGACCGCGCTCGAAGTAGGCGATCTCCTTGGGCTTCGAGGAGTTGGTGAAGTCCCAGACGGAGATGCCGCCCTGGTACCAGGCCTGGACCATGATGTCCTTGCCCTTGACCGGGATCAGCGAGCCGTTGTGCGCGACGCAGTTCTCGGTGTCGGCCTGGTGGCGCGGGATCTTGAAGTAGCTCTTGAAGACGAGCTTGCGCTTGTCGCCCTTGCCGACGATGTCGTAGATGCCGTCCGCGCCGCGGTTCGGGCCCACGGTCTCGTTGCAGGTGGCCGCGCCGCCGCCGCCCAGCTCGTCCGTGAAGACGACCTTGTTCGCCTTCTGGTTGAAGCTCGCCGAGTGCCAGAACGCGAAGTTCACGTTGTCCTGGACCTGGTCGATGATCTTCGGGTTCTCCGGGTCCTTGATGGAGAACAGGATGCCGTCGCCCATGCAGGCGCCCGCGGCGAGGTCCTCGGAGGGCAGCACGGTGATGTCGTGGCAGCCGGTGGTCTTGGAGACGCCCGGGTTGGTGGGACCGCCCGGGTTGCCGCCGCCGTCCGGGCCCTCACCGGGGAACAGGACGGGGAAGTTGACGACCGCCGCCTTCTCGGGGGCCTTGCGCGGCACCTTGATGATCGAGATGCCGTCGTGCGGCGGCTGGCAGTCGGGGAACGTGGCGCTCGGCGAGTACGAGGACACGTAGATGTAGACGTTCTTGCGCTCCGGCACCAGCGTGTGGGTGTGGGAGCCGCAGGCGGTCTCGACGGCGGCGACGTACTTCGGGTTCTTCTTGTCGCTGATGTCGAAGACCTTCATGCCCTCCCAGGAGGACTTCTCGGTCGCGGGCTGCGTGGTGCTGCTGCAGGAGTTGTCGCTGCGCGAGGAGTCCGTGGACAGGAAGAGCAGGTCACCGGAGACGGTGATGTCGTTCTGCGAACCCGGGCAGAGGACCTGCGAGACGGTCTTCGGGGCCTTCGGGTTGCTGATGTCGAAGATCCGGAAGCCGTCGTAGTTGCCGGCGAACGCGTACTTGCCCTGGAAGGCGAGGTCCGAGTTGGTGCCGGGCAGCGCGTCCTTCGGGATGTTCGCGAGGTGCTGGATGTTGTCCGAGTGGACGATCTCGTCCTGCCCGGGTATCTCGCCGTTCGCGATCGCGGCTCTGGCCTCGGCCGCCGCGCTCTTGGAGACCTTCTCCGAAGTCACCGGAGCGTCCCCGGGGTCGGGGGTCGCGACCGCGGGACCTGCCGTGAGCAGGGCGGCCAGCAGGCCGGCCGCGGTGGCGGCAACTCCCAGACGTCTGCGCCGCGTTCGGTGATTGTTCAACAGGGTCACTGCGTCCTCCCTAGTAGCCGTTCGCAGTCGAACGGTTCAGGTACCTCCGCAGTATCGTCTTCAGCATGCACAGATCAACAGGTGGCAACGTATTCGTAATGAATGTTTTTGATCATTGGCACGCGGAAGCGTGCTAGGACGGTCATCGACACTCACCAGGTGTCCGTACTCGTCAGGTGCCAGCCGATTCATGTGCCGCAGGAGGTCACTGTGCCCGCTCGCCGTACGTCCCGCCGTCTGATCACGGCGTCCGTGACGGCCGCCGTTCTCGCACTGGGCGGCTGCACCGGCTCCGACGACGAGGCCAAGTCCGCGCCGGACACGGGCCCTTCGGTGATCGCGCCGGGCAAACCGGGCGAGACGGCCGAGACGCTGTCCGCCGCGGACGCCGCGAAGCAGCGCTCCGACGACGACACACCCAACTCGGCGGACCTCGACTACGCCCGGATGATGATCGAGCATCACACCCAGGCCATCGAGATGACCGGACTCGCCCCGAAGCAGGCCTCGTCGACGCCGGTGAAACGGCTCGCCGAGCGGATCGCCGCCTCCCAGGGGCCGGAGGTCGAGACGATGAAGGCCTGGCTCAAGAACCACGGCGGCGACAAGAAGAGCGGCAAGGAGTCCGGGAAACACCACCACGACGTGATGCCGGGCATGGCGACCGAGGCGCAGCTCAAGACGTTGCGCGCGGCGAAGGGCAAGGCGTTCGACGAGCTGTTCCTGAAGCTGATGATCACCCATCACAACGGGGCGATCACCATGGCCACGGACGTCCTCTCCCAGGGCAACAACATCCAGATCGGCGAAATGGCCGACGACGTGATCGCCCAGCAGACGAGCGAGATCAGCAGGATGCGCGACATGTGACACGCCCCTTCCGGGGGCGCCTCTCGCGGTGCGTCAGCGGCGGATGTGGCGGGGTGTGAGGAAACCCGCGTCCCGTGCCCCCGCGATCAGGCTGAGCGACCGCCGCCTGCTGTGCCCCGTCGCGGACATCACCGCGAGCACCGGGTCCCGCCCCGCCCGCTGCGCCGCCAGATACTCGCCGGCGACCCAGCGGCGGCTCTCGGCACCGCGCGGCAGTGCGGGGCGCGCGTGCCGCTTCCCGGCGCTCCCGTCACCGCCCACGGCGCCCGCCGCCCCGGTCGCGCCCCCGCACGCCTCCAGGAGCGGGCCCTCGATCCAGTCCGCGAGCACCGCCATGTCGTCGAGGGAGAGGGCGGGCCGGGCGCGTACGTCCTCGATGCAGACGCACCCCCCGCACACCGCCGCGAGCAGGTCGACACCGGCGCCGTCGGCGAAGCTCAGCCGGACGTCGCACCACGTCGTGGCGGTGTCGTTCTCCCGCACTTCCCAGGCGCGCCGTACGGACACCGCCCCGTCCGGCTCATCACGATCAGAAAGATTAAGAAAGGATGTTTCCAGCACATACGCAACGTAACCGCATGATCACACCCGTCACGGACAGGCACGCGCGCGTGGCACGCGCGGCACACGGTCGGCGCAGCGTCCCGCCCCGGCCCCTCCCCGGGCGCGCGGTGCGGTGCGATGCTGGAAGCACCAGCGAGCTTCTCGTTCTCCTCGGGGAAGGGGTTGTGCCGTGCTGCAGGTCGCCGTCGTCGGCTCGGGACCGAGCGGGGTGTACGCCGCACAGGGTCTCGTCCAGCAGGAGCGGGTGCCCGGGATCCGGGTGGACGTGCTGGACCGGCTGCCGTGCCCGTACGGCCTGGTGCGCTATGGGGTGGCGCCCGACCACGAGAAGATCAAGTCGTTGCAGGGCACGCTGCGTACGGTTCTGGAGCACGAACGGGTGCGGTTCCTCGGCGGAGTCCGGGTCGGCCCGCAGGGAGTGCCCGCCGCCCGGCTCCGGGACCTCTACCACGCGGTCGTGTACTGCGTGGGCGCCGCCGCCGACCGGCGCCTGGGAGTGCCGGGCGAGGAGCTGCCCGGCAGCTGGTCGGCGACCGACTTCGTGTCCTGGTACAGCGCGCACCCGGACGTCGCGTCCGACAGGTTCGCAGCGGACGGTTTCGTGGCGGGCGCGCGGGCGGCGGTCGTCATCGGCGTGGGGAACGTGGCGGTGGACGTGACCCGGATCCTGGCCCGCGGCGCCGCGGAACTGAGCGCGACCGACATGCCCCAGGCGGCACTCGACGCGCTGTCCGCCAGCCGGGTGCGGGAGATCTGGACGGTGGGGCGACGCGGCCCCTCGCAGGCCCGCTTCACCACCAGGGAACTGCGGGAGCTGGGCGCCCTGCCGGACACCGACGTCGTGGTGGATCCGGCGGAGCTGGCGCTCGATCCCGCGTACCTGGACCCCTCCGCCCTGCCCGCCGCGCAGCGACGCAACGTCGAGGTGCTGCGCGGGTGGGCCGAGCGTCCGCGGTCCTTCGGCTCCCGGCGGATCCGGCTCCGCTTCTTCCTGCGGCCGGTCGCCCTGCTTCCGGCGGGCGACGGGCGCGTGGGCACGGTCCGCTTCGAACGGACCCTCCCGGACGGCCTCGGCGGCGTGACGGGCACAGGGCGGTACGAGGACATCGGGGCCCAGTTGGTCCTGCGCTCGGTCGGCTACCGCGGGGTCGCGCTGGAAGGGCTGCCGTTCGACGCGGACCGCGGTACCGTCCCGCATCTCGCGGGCCGCGTCCTGCGGGCGGGCTCGGTCGCGCCCGGCGAGTACGTGGCCGGCTGGATCAAGCGTGGCCCGACCGGCGTCATCGGCACCAACCGCCCCTGCGCGAAGGAGACGGTGACGTCCCTCCTGGACGACGCCCCCGCCCTCGTACGCCGTGAGATCGCGTCCGACCCGCTGGCCGCCCTTCGGTCCGAGGGTCTGCGTCCGGTCGACTGGTCGGGCTGGCAGTCGATCGAACGCGCGGAAGCCGCCCTGGGCGCCTCCCTGGGCAGGAGCGTGGTCAAACTCCCCGACTGGCAGGCTCTGATGCGGGCGGCCGGGGCCGACGGACCCCTTTGACAGGCGCGGCTCCGGGCAGGACACCCACCGGCAACACCCTTGGAATCAACAATCGGCGGCGCGGGTCTGGTCCTGTTCGGCACGGTCGCCGTGAGCGGTCTGCGGACGCCGGCGCAGGTGGACTTCAGGGGCGACGACAACCTGACCGTGGTGGCCGTCTCGGTGGCCGTGGGCATGCTGCCGGTCGGCGTTCCGACGGTGTACGAGAAGTTCCCCGACGGGTTCCGGACGGTGGTGAACAGCGGGATCAGTGCGGGCTGCCTCACCGCGATCGTGCTGAACCTGCTCTTCAACCACCTTGCGGCGAGAGGCGGTCCGGAGGTCCCCGCCGGCGCGAAGACCTCCGTGATTCCCGCCCGGGCCGGTTCAGCGGCCCCCGAGCCGGGCGGCCTGACGGGCGGCGGCGGCGAGGACGCTGTCGAGAAGCCCCGGAAAGAGGCCTTCCAGGTCGTCCCGGCGCAGCCCGTTCATCTTGGCGGTGCCCCGGTAGATCTGCCGGATCACCCCCGCCTCGCGCAGCACCCGGAAGTGGTGCGTGGTGGTGGACTTGGTGACGGGCAGGTCGAAGTGCGAACAGGAGAGCTCGTCGCCGTCGGCGGCGAGCTCCCGCACGACCTGGAGCCGCAGCGGGTCGGAGAGCGCGTGCAGCACGGCCTCCAGCCGGATCTCCGCGTGCTGCGGGTGCGGCAGGTCGCGGCTGCTGCCGGTCGGGGCGGCGGTCGTCACGGCGGCTCCAGTGATTCGGATGCTCCAGTACGTCGGGTCCGGAGCTCTTCCCGGGGCTGCCCATTGTACGAGAACTCTCGTAGTTTGACATCCGCCGTACTACGATGTCTATCGTACGAGTCGACCACTTGGCCCCACCATGATCGGAGTCCGCCGTGAGCGCCCTGTTCGAGCCCTACACCCTGCGCGAGCTGACCGTCCCGAACCGGGTCTGGATGCCGCCGATGTGCCAGTACTCGGCCGCGCCGGAGGGCCCCGAGGTCGGCGCGCCGAACGACTGGCACCTCCAGCACTACGGGGCGCGGGCCGCCGGCGGAGCGGGACTGATCATCGTCGAGGCCACCGCGGTCAGCGCCGAGGGCCGGATCTCACCGTACGACCTGGGGATCTGGAACGACACCCAGGTCGAGGCGTTCCGGCGGATCACGCGCTTCCTGGTGTCGCAGGGCACGGTTCCCGCGATCCAGCTCGCGCACGCCGGCCGCAAGGCCTCCACGGACCGCCCCTGGACGGGCGGCGCGCCGGTCGGACCCGACGCGTACGGCTGGCAGGCGGTCGCCCCGAGCCCCCTCGCCTTCGACGAGACCCACCCGGTGCCGACCGAACTGACGACGGACGGCATCCGCGAGGTCGTCGGCCAGTTCGCCGACGCCGCGCGGCGCGCGCTGGACGCCGGCTTCGAGATCGCCGAGATCCACGGCGCGCACGGCTACCTGATCGGCGAATTCCTCTCGCCGCACTCCAACCGGCGCACGGACACCTACGGCGGCTCGTTCGAGAACCGGGTGCGTTTCGCCCTCGAGGTCACCGACGCCGTGCGTGAGGTGTGGCCCGCCGACAAGCCCCTGTTCTTCCGTATCTCGGCCACCGACTGGCTGGAGGAGAACGGCTGGACGGCCGACGACACGGTCCGCCTCGCCGCCGAGCTGACCGCCCACGGTGTCGACCTGGTCGACGTGTCCACGGGCGGCAACGCGTCCGGGGTACGCATCCCGGTCGGGCCCGGCTACCAGGTCCCCTTCGCCGCACGCATCAGGAACGAGACCTCCATGGCGGTCGCCGCGGTCGGTCTCATCACCGAGGTCGAGCAGGCCGAGAAGATCCTCGCCAACGGTGAGGCGGACGCCGTGCTGCTCGGCCGGGAGCTGCTGCGCAATCCCTCGTGGGCCAGGCACGCGGCCCGCGAACTCGGGGACTCCGTGCACGTACCGGACCAGTACCACCGTTCGGTCTGACGGGGTCCGCCCCCCCGGCCCGCCCCCGGTCGGGGGCTACCGGCGGCCGGCGAGCCAGTCCGCGAAGCGGGTCCCGGCGAGGTGGGCCCCGGGGCCCGGCAGCAGCTCGCGCCCCTGGACGTGCGCGCCGAAGTAGCCCACGGACTCGTCGGTGACGACCTCGCGCGGGTCCTTCTCGGCCGCCAGGCCCGTGCGGACGAACTCGTCGAGGCGCAGCTCCTCGGGGCCCGCCACCTCGGTGGTGCCGTTCAGCGGAGCCGCCACGGCGACCCGGGCGACGGCCGCGACCACGTCGTCGGAGGCGAGGGGCTGGAGGAGCGAGGAGGGCAGCCGGACCGTGTCGCCCTCGGTGGACCCGGCCGCGATGCCCTTCACGAACTCGAAGAACTGCGTGGCACGCACGATCGAGTACGCGATCCCGGACCCCTTGATCAGCTCCTCCTGGACGACCTTGGCGCGCAGGTAGCCCGAAGCGGGCAGGGCGTCGCTGCCCACGACCGACAGGGCGACGTGGTGTCCGACGCCCGCCTCGGCCTCGGCCGCCAGCAGGTTGCCCGTGGACGTACGGAAGAACTCCAGCACGGCGCTGTCCTCGAAGGAGGGTGAGTTCGACACGTCCACGACGACCTGAGCGCCCTTCAGCGCGTCGTCGAGGCCCTTGCCGGTGACGCTGTCGACGCCGGTCTTCGGGGAGGCCGGGACGGCGTCGTGGCCGTCCGCCCGGAGCCTGTCCACCAGTTTCGAGCCGATGAGCCCGGTACCGCCGATCACTACGATCTTCATGCTGCGACCTTTCCGGTGTCGTCCGTTGTCGTCCGTCGGATGCGGACGTCTTCCCCAAGGTGACGGGGCCGGGGCCGGATCTGTGACAGGCGGCGCCGCTTCAGCCGGTCTTCCACCTCCACTGGGGGCCGACCCGCTCCCATTCCGTGTCCCACTGCTCCAGCCGCCGCCGCTGCAGGCGCTCCGAGACCAGCCGCCCGCCCGCGAGGGGCACGAGCGCCGCGCTCGTCCCCACCAGGATGCCGATCAGTCCCGCCCGCAGGCTCGCCTGGGCCTCCGTGGGGGGCCTGGTGACCATGCGCCCCTGGGGGTCGGTCCACACGGTGACCGGGGCCCCCGCCGCACTGCCCGGTTCGACCCGGGTCTGCCCCCGGTGGGCGCGCCCGTCCGCGACGGACCAGCGGACCTCGGCCCACACCCGCTCGGAACCGGAGGCCGTGCCGGGCGCGCGCTCGGTGAGCAGCGCGGTCACCGGACGCCATTCGGCACGCTCGCGCGCGAGACCGAGCTCGACCGACCGGGTCGCCCACAGACCCGCCGGCGTCCCCGCGAGGAGGGCGAGGAGCCAGACGGTGAGCAGGGTCCAGGCCTCGATCCGGTCGCTGCGCCGCCGCAGCGGATTGGGCCACCATCGCCACAGCAACGCCCTCGGACCACGCACCGCCGCCATCGGGGCCCCTCTCCGCACGCGCACACCTGACCCCCTCCCATACGGGAGAGGCCGCCCGGTTGCTCACGGGATCCGCGCCCCTTCGCCGCCGCGCCGCCCCCCGTCCTGGGAATCGCCCTGACCTGCACCGATATGCCGTCCAGGGGTGACTGTCAGTGGTGGGGTGCAGACTGGCCGACAGCTGAGACAACGACGTCCGGAGGTGGATCGGCATGACCGAGGTTCTGCTCACGGTTGGCACGCGCAAAGGACTGTTCGTCGGGCGGCGGCGCGGCGGCGCGTGGGAGTTCGACGACAGCCCGTACTTCAACGCCCAGGCGGTCTATTCGGTCGCCATCGACACCCGTCGTGACGTGCCGAGACTGCTCGTGGGAGGTGACAGCGCGCACTGGGGCCCGTCGGTGTTCCACTCCGACGACCTGGGGCGCACCTGGACCGAACCGGCCAAGGCGGCCGTCAAGTTCCCCCAGGACACGGGTGCTTCGCTGGAGCGCGTCTGGCAGCTGCACCCGGCGGCGGCCGAGCCGGACGTGGTGTACGCGGGCACGGAGCCCGCCGCGCTGTACCGCTCGGCGGACCGCGGCGAGTCCTTCGAGCTCGTCCGCCCGCTCTGGGAGCACCCCACCCGCTCGCGGTGGGTGCCGGGCGGCGGTGGTGAGGGGCTGCACACGATCCTGACGGACGCCCGTGATCCGGGGGCGGTGACGGTCGCCGTCTCCACGGCAGGCGTCTTCCGTACGGCGGACGGCGGGCAGAGCTGGGCGCCGTCCAACTCGGGGGTCTCGGCGGTGTTCCTGCCCGACCCGGACCCGGAGTTCGGCCAGTGCGTCCACAAGGTCGCACAGGACGCGGCCACAGCCGACCGGCTCTATCTGCAGAACCACTGGGGGGTGTACCGCAGCGACGACGCGGGGGCGCACTGGACGGACATCGGCGAGGGCCTGCCGTCCACGTTCGGCTTCGCCGTGGCCGCGCACCCCCACCGCGGCGACACCGCGTACGTGTTCCCCATCAACGCCGACTCCGACCGGGTCCCGGCCGACCGCCGATGTCGTGTCTTCCGCACGGCGGACGCGGGCAAGAGCTGGGAGCCGCTGGCCGCGGGGCTGCCGCGGGGGGACCACTACGGCACGGTGCTGCGGGACGCCCTGTGCACGGACGGCGCGGACCCGGCGGGTGTGTACTTCGGCAACCGCAACGGAGAGGTGTTCGCGTCGGCCGACGACGGCGACTCCTGGCAGCAGCTGGCGTCCCATCTGCCGGACGTGCTCTGCGTACGGGCCGCGGTGATCGATTGAGCGCGCACACACGGTCGGCCTCCCGCACCCGGGCGGGCGTCAACGCCCGCCCGTGGCACCGCACATGCCGCCGAGGGGTGCGCGGGGGCCTCGGGTTGATCGACAGCCCGTGTACGGCAGTAGGGTGACGCCGTGGCACCACGACCGTTGCACGAGATCGTCGAACCCGGCTGGGCCAAAGCCCTCGAACCGGTGGCCGGACGGATCACGGAGATGGGGGACTTCCTGCGCGCAGAGATCGCCGCGGGCCGTACCTACCTGCCCGCGGGTCCGAACGTACTCCGCGCCTTCCAACAGCCCTTCGACGACGTCCGGGTCCTCATCGTCGGCCAGGACCCCTATCCGACTCCGGGACACGCCGTGGGGCTGTCGTTCTCGGTCGCCCCCGAGGTGCGGCCGCTGCCCGGCAGCCTCATCAACATCTACCGGGAGCTGAGCACCGACCTGGGCCTGCCCCCGCCGTCGAACGGCGATCTGACCCCCTGGACCCGGCAGGGCGTGCTGTTGCTCAACAGAGCGCTCACCACGGCCCCGCGCAAGCCGGCCGCACACCGCGGCAAGGGCTGGGAAGAGGTCACCGAACAGGCGATCAGAGCCCTGGCCGCCCGGGGCAGACCTCTGGTGTCGATCCTGTGGGGGCGCGACGCCCGCAATGCCCGCCCCCTCCTCGGCGACCTGCCGTCGGTGGAGTCCGCGCATCCGTCGCCGATGTCCGCGGACCGCGGCTTCTTCGGCTCGCGGCCCTTCAGCCGGGCCAACGACCTGCTGGCCCGCCAGGGCGGCGAACCGGTGGACTGGCGGCTGCCGTGACGGGTCCCGGCAGTGGGGCGGGCGGCGGGTCCGGAGTCCTGGGGGTGGACTCCGGCGGGTCGGGGCTGCGGGCCGTCCTGGCTGTCGACGGGGGCCGGATCACGGCCCCCCTGACGTCGGGGGAACCGGTGCGCACCGGCCCGCGCGGCATCGACGCCGGGCATCTGCTGGCGCAACTGGTGCCCATGGCCCGGCAGTTGATGGCCGACACGGGGGTCGGCACGCTTCGGGCCGTCACCGTCGGGGCCGCCGGCCTCACCACTTTGGGTGACTCGCTGCGCGCCGAGCTGCCGTCGGCGCTCGCCCGCGAACTCGGCGTACGGCGGCTGGCCTTGGTCGCCGACGCCGTCGCGGCCTACACGGGCGCGCTGGGGCAGCGGGTGGGCGCGGTCGTCGCCGCCGGTACGGGGATGATCGCGATCGGCACCGACCTGCGCGAGTGGCGCAGGGCGGACGGCTGGGGCCATCTGCTCGGCGACAGCGGTAGCGGGGCCTGGATCGGCCGGGCGGGCCTCGACGCGGCCCTGCGCGCCTACGACGGGCGGCCCGGCGGATCGCTGCCCCTCCTGGCCCGCGTGGAGGCGGTGTTCGGCTCCGCTCCGGCGGTGCCGGGCCGGCTCTATCCGCGCCCCGACCGGCCGGCCGTGCTGGCGGCCTTCGCGCCCGAGGTGGCCGCCTGCGCCGAAGGCGGCGACCCGGCCGCGACCGGCGTCCTGGCCGCCGCGGCCCGGCACATCGCCGACTCGGCAGCCGCGGTGTGCCCCACGGAGGCGGACGTGTCGCCCACAGGGGCTGAGAAGGCGGGCGAGGTGCGTCTCGCGCTCACCGGCGGACTGTTCAGGATGGGCGACCCCCTCCTCGTACCGCTGCGGGCCGCGCTTGCGGAGCGGCTGCCGTACGTGCGGGAGGTGCCGGCCGCGGGCGACCCGCTCGACGGGGCCGTGGGCATCGCCGTCGAGCTGGCCGACGACCGGCTCACGCTGCCGCGCGACGACAGCATGCTGTTCGTCGTACGGGACATCTCGGACGCCACGGAGGCCTCGGACAACCGTTCGCAAGATCGCTCTCCGTGATCCACAGATAACCAGGGAGATCGCTCCGCGCGTAACTCATCAGACAAAACCGGACGGATACCGCTCACCTGCACCCTCCCCGAACAGGGGAGCCCAGGAAACCAGTAACATTCGGCGCCATGAGCTCCCCCACTGGGCCCGCGTCCGGCCTGCCAGTACGAATGCCGCGACCCCGCCAGCCCGGTCGGCACCGCCGGCCGGAACCACTGGCGGCTCCCGAGGGCGCGCCCGCGCTCGTCCTCGCGGTGCCCGGCACGCCCAGCGCCGCCACCCGCAGCCTCGTCGAGGAGCTCGTGAGCATCGCGCGCTCCGAGCTGCCCGGCCTCGACGCCAGGATCGGGTACCTCGACGGGGACGACGCCGAGTTCCCCACCCTCCAGTCGGTGCTCGCGCACGCCTCCGAGGAGCGCGCGCAGCGCTTCGAGCAGGCCCGCGCGGCCGGTGTGGACGCGGTGGAGCCCGACGGGCCCGTCGCCGTGGTCGTGCCGCTGCTCGCCGGTCCGGACAACGCGCTGCTGCGCCGCGTCCGCCAGGCCGTCATGGACAGCCGGGTCGCGGCCGAGCTGACGGATGTGCTCGGTCCGCATCCGCTGCTCGCCGAGGCGCTGCATGTGCGCCTGTCCGAGGCGGGCCTGGCGCGCGCCGACCGGGCCAGGCTGTTCACCGTGGCGACCGCCGCGGACGGCATCATCCTGGCGTCCGTGGGCGGGGACGAGGCCGTGCAGGCGGCCGGGATCACCGGCATGCTGCTCGCCGCGCGACTCGCCGTGCCCGTGATGGCGGCGGCGCTGGACGAGGAGGGCTCGATCGCGGCCACCGCCGAGCAGCTGCGCAACTCCGGTTCCCAGCAGCTGGCGCTCGCCCCGTATCTGATCGGCCCCGAGCTCGACCCGGGGCTGCTGGACGAGGCCGCGAAGGAGGCGGGCTGTTCCGCCGCCGAGGCGCTGGGCCCGTATCCGGCGATCGGCAAGCTGGCGCTCGCCAAGTACACGTCGGCGCTCGGTATCGCGCCGCCGCAGCCGCAGGGCGCACCCGTCCGCTGACGGCCCGGCCGGGCCGTCGCGCACAGGCACCAACCCCGAAGGGCCCGCTCCGTCTTTGGAGCCGGGCCCTTCGGGGTTACCGAGCCTTCCGGCGAGCCGATCACCGGCCCCGGGCCCCTGGGCCCAACGCTCAGTCGAGCACCACGCAGGACGCCGCGGGTGCCTTGACCGACCCGCCGCGCCGGGGGATGCCCGTCTCGGGGTCCACCGAGAACCACGCGACATGTCCCGAGCGCTCGTTGGCCACGTACAGGAAGCGGCCCGTCGGGTCCAGGGCCAGGGCGCGCGGCCAGACGCCGCCGCAGGGGACCGTGGCGACCAGGTTCAGGCCCTCGTCGGGTGCGCCGGGCGCGAGCACGGAGACGATGTCCTGGCCGCGTGTGGCGGTCCACACGAAGCGGCCGTCGGGCGACACGACGATGCCGGACGGGTAGGCGTCGCCGTCCGGGAGGCCGGACAGCACGGAGGTCTCCCCCACCGGCCTGAGCGCGCCTTCGACGGCGTCCCAGCGGCAGGCGGTGACGGTCGGCGAGAGTTCGTTGAGGACGTAGGCGCGTTCGCCGTCCGGGTGGAACGCCAGGTGCCGGGGGCCCGAACCGGGCCGCAGCGCGATCTCGCGGTGCAGCGCGAGCGTGCCGTCGCGCAGTGCGCACACCCGGACCGAGTCGGTCCCGAGGTCGACGCTCACCACCCACCGGCGGCTCGGATCGGGCTGGACGTGGTGCGCGTGCGGGCCCTGCTGACGCTGGGTGTGCGGTCCCGCGCCCTCGTGCCGCAGCACGGCGGAGACGGCGCCGAGGCTTCCGTCGTGGCGCACGGGCAGGGCGCTGACGCTGCCGGAGCCGTAGTTGGCGGTCAGGACATGGCCGTCGAAGAGGCTCAGATGCGTGGGCCCGCTGCCGCCGACCCGCACCGGCGGCCCGGCGAGCGAGGGCTCGTCGCCCTTCACCCGGTACGCGGCGACCGCGCCCTGTGTGGTCTCGCTCACCGCGTAGAGCATGTCCCCGCCGGGCGACAGCGCCAGGTACGAGGGGTCGGGGACGCTGTCCACGGCACTCAGCAGCGTCAGCGCTCCGGTGTCCCCGTCCACGGCGGCGGTGAGCACGCCGAGGCCTCCCGCCGCCGTGAAGGAGCCGATGTACGCCCGTCGCCGCCGTCCGCCGCCGTCCGTCACTGCGTCCCCTCTCGGTGCCAGTCCATTGGTTCCTGAGGGCGACCGTAGCAGCGAATGGCCTAGACCAAACGGCGGGACGGCCCGAAACGCCCGCGCGCCTTGCCGAGGCGACCCTGTGCGGGGGCGGAACGTCGTCAGGCGAGTCGTCAGGCGAGGGGAACGCTGCGGCTCCGCAGGGGGACGGCGAGCGCCTTCAGCGCCTGTTCCAGACCGTGCAGATGCGTCAGGGCCTGCGCGCCCCCGGCAGGGTGCGCCGCGGCGACGGGCACCTGGCTCCCCTCGCGTGCCGCGGCGGGCCCGGTCAGGGCCTCGACGGCCGCTTCGACCCGCCGACAGGCGGCGGCGAGCCTCGCGTCGTGGGAGGCATCGGGATCCGCGGCGACCGACGCCAGGCCGCGCACCTCCCGGGCGCACCGGTCGAGCAGTTCGATGACCTGCCGGGCCCTCCCCCGGCGGGCCCGCAGCGGGGCGAGCGGATGGACCAGCGGGGCCAGCGAGAGCCGCACCCGGCCCAGCAGCGCCTCCAGTTCGGCGACGTGCCGGGCCGGGTCGGCGGACGGGGAGCCGGCCAGGCGCGCGGCGGCCTCGGAGGTGCAGGCGTGGACGCAGTGCAGCGCGCGCTCGATCCACGCCTCGGTGGTGGCATGCGTGGTCACCGGCAGCACCAGCAGGACGGCGAGCACCGCGCCGAGCGCCCCCGCACCCGTCTCCAGCACGCGCAGCAGGAGCAGCCCCGGATCGAGTACTCCCAGCAGGCCGTACAGCAGGCCCGCCATCACCGTCACCGCCAGCATCATCCACGTGTAGGACACCGCCGCCGCGTAGAAGATGCCGAACACGCAGAGCGCGACGAGGCCCGCGGTAGGAGCGGCGGCTCCGTCCAACGGGACCGCGATCACCAGGCCGACGGCGATACCGATGACGGTGCCCAGGACCCTGCGGAAGCCCCGCACCAGGGTCTCGCCGCGCGAGGACGTGTTGACGAAGATCCACCAGGCGGTGCCGACGGCCCAGTACCAGCGTTCGTGCGACAGGACCTGGCCCGCGGCGATCGCGAACGCGCAGGCGGCCGTCGCCTGGAAGGCCTGGCGGGTGGTCGGCCGGGCGAGGCCGCGGCCGGTGGGCGGGGCGGGCGCGACCGGTGCCGGGATGCGCCGCTCGATGCACCACGCGCCGAACCGCACCGCCGAGGACGCGGCCAGCGACAGGGTCATCGCCGCGTACAGCTGGGGAAGCTGGTCCGGGACCGCGTGCAGGAACTGGGTGATGAAGAAGGTCATGAACGCGAAGATGCCGAGCGCGTGACCACGGGGGCCCCAGCGGCGGGCGTACACCCCGCCGAGGACGACGGCCAGCCAGACGGCGTCCCGGACGGTCGGTACCGCGTGCAGGAACGCCGCGAGGGCGAGTACGGGGAAGCCGACGGCGGGCAGCAGGGCGGTGGTGAGCGCCTGGCCCCGCACGGTCGCGTCCCCGACCGTGAACAGCGCGAGGAGCGCGGCGAGGCCCCCGGTGATCGAGGCGGGCAGCGACAGTCCGGCGCACTCCGACAGGGTCACCGCGAGACCGATGCCGAGCACCGCGCGCAGCGAGATCCGCAGCCGTACCAGGCCCGGGTCCGGAGCCATGAACATCTTCTTCACCGTCGGCCGCCCGCCCCCGATTCGCGTCGACAACACCTTGAGCCCGTGGACCCGCGGACACGGCTCCGCAGGCATGGGAATGGCGTCGTGCGTCCGGTCCGGCTTCCTTGCCGTCCGGCGCTTCACGACGCCATCGATACGGGCACGTTAGGCGGGTGAGGGGCACTGGCTCAACAGGCGTTCGATCCACTGGGCCATTGGTACAGTCGGGAACGATCACTCCGAACCGCAGGGAGACCAACGGACCATGGCCGTGGACGAGCTGGACACCCGCATCCTGAGGCTGCTCCTGGAGCAGCCGCGCACCAGCGTGCGGGAGTACGCCCGTGTCCTCGGGGTGGCCCGCGGCACGCTGCAGGCACGGCTCGACCGGCTGGAGCGGGACGGGGTGATCACCGGGACGGCCCCCTCGCTCTCCCCCGCCGCGCTGGGCCATCCCGTGCTCGCGTTCGTGCACATCGAGGTCACCCAGGGGCATCTCGACGACGTGGGGGACGCGCTGGCGGCCGTTCCGGAGATCATCGAGGCGTTCTCGATCACCGGTGGCGGGGATCTGCTCACGCGGGTCGTGGCGCGGGACAACGGCCACCTCGAAGATGTGATCCAGGCGCTGATCAGTCTGCCGGGGGTGGTGCGTACGCGGACCGAGGTGGTGTTGCGGGAGCGGGTGGCTCGGCGGGTGCTGCCGCTCGTGGAGTCGATCGGCCGCGGTCGTGCGGCACGGGACGCCTGACCGATCGCGCCGTTCTCCGCGCCCCTGAGATCAGGGGCGCGGGGAACGGCGCGGTCTTCCGCCCTCAGGGGCGCGGGAAGCCACCGGTTCTTCGCGGGCTGCTACTTCATGCCCGCCGCGTCCAGTAGTGCCGCCGCTGTCGTCGTCGTGAGGCCCGTCAGGGTTTCCGCCCTCGCGCCTGCCCGCGCGCTCGCTCCGTCGAAGATCAGGGTGAGCTGGCGGGCGAGGAGTTCCGGGTCGCGCGCGCCGCCGCGCTCGGCGTCCGCGCGGAACGCCTCGACCAGGGCGCCCTTGACCCGCAGGGCCACGACGCTGGCCGGGTGCTCGGGGTCCTTGAGTTCGACCAGCGCCGACAGGTACGGGCACCCCCGGTAGTCGTCCTGCGTCGCGACCCGTTCCAGCTGCTCGAAGACGTACAGGATCCTCTCCCGGGGCGAGCGGGGGTCCTCGGGGCCGAGGTGCAGCATGCGCCCGTACTCCGGTGCGCGCCGCTCCAGGCTGGCCGCCAGTACCTCGTCCTTGCTCGCGAAGAGCTGGTACATGGAGCGCTTGGACACCCCGGCGGCCCGGCACAGCGCCTCGACGCCCAGGGAGACGCCGTCGCGGTAGAAGAGCTCCGTGGCCGCGTCGAGCAGCCGGTCCCTGGTGGATGTCTTGTCCGTGGTGGTGGCCATGGGGCGAGGCTACCTCCGTCGCGGGGCCGGAAGAAACCGATCGGTCTACCGGATGCGGGTACGGGCGCCGGTCAGGCGGCCAGCTGCGGGTACAGGACCGAGAGGTCGCCCGACAGGCCGGATTTGACCTGGCGGGTGAGATCGTCGGCGAGTACCTCGAAGGCTCCGCTCTCGATGCCGTCGAGGGCCTGCGCCGCGACGTCCACGGGCGAGGACTTGGGCGCGTCGATCGCCGCGGTCATGTCGGTGTCGACGTAACCGACGTGCAGTCCGGTGACACTGATCCCGCGCGGCGCGAGGTCGAGCCGCAGGGAGTTGGTCTGGGACCAGAGCGCCGCCTTGGACGCGCTGTACGAGCCGGCCAGGCCGATCCAGGACAGCACCGAGTGGACGTTCAGGATGTGGCCGCCGCCGTTGCGCTCGATCACGGGGACGAACGCGCGGGCGGTGAGCAGCGGCCCGTAGAAGTTGGTCTCGAAGTCCTTGCGGACGTCGTCGACCGGCGAGTCCAGGAACGACGTGTGCATGGAGACACCCGCGTTGTTGATCAGGACGGTGACATCGCCGGCCTGCTCCGCGGCTGCCGCGACGGAGGCGGGGTCGGTGACCTCCAGGGCCAGCGGGACGGCCCGGGTGTCCTTGACGGTCCGCGGGTCGCGGGCGGTGGCGTACACCTTCTTCGCGCCCCGCTCGAAGAGCCCTTCCACCAGCGCCTTGCCGATTCCCCTGCCGCCACCGGTGACCAGGACGACGGAACCCTCGATTGCGGTCATGACTCTCTCCGAACCTCAGCGGACTCACAACGGAAACCGATCGGTTTCCCTTCTCCATAAAGGTAAACCGATCGGTTTCAGAATGCAAGCCGTGCGGACCGGGAGCGGACGCGAAAACGGGAGTGGCCCCAGCTGTCACAGCTGGGGCCACTCCCGTCGGCCGATATCAACCGGCATCGACCAGTATCGACCGGTAACTCGTACGCCTCCCGCGGGGCTACGCTCCGCTGGCGCCGAGCATGTCCTCGCGCTCCACGAGCTTCACCCGCTCGCGGCCCTGCGGCTCGCCCAGCGCCTTCTCGGCGGCGTCCAGGCGGTACCAGCCCTCCCATGTGGTGAAGCGGACGTTCCGCTCGGCGAGGAACGCGTCCACCGCCTCGGGTTCGGGCGAGGCGGGCGTCTGCAGACGGCCGTTCCCGTGGTCGTCGAGCAGGCTGGCGACCGTCTCGTTGGCGTCGCCCTTGGTGTGGCCGATGAGGCCCACCGGGCCGCGCCGGATCCAGCCGGTGACGTACGTCGACGTCAGGTGCTCGCCGGTCTCCTCGATCACCCGGCCGGCCTTGTCCGGAACGGTGCCCGACGCGACATCCCAGGGCAGCTTGGGGAGCTTGTCGGAGAGGTAGCCGACGGCACGGTAGACCGCGCCGAGGTCCCAGTCCTTGAACTCGCCGGTGCCCTTGACGTTGCCGGTGCCGTCGAGTGCGGTGCGCTCGGTGCGCAGCCCGACGACCTTGCCGTCCTCGCCGAGGATCTCGGTCGGCGACTCGAAGAAGTGCAGGAACAGCTTGTGCCGCCGCTCGCCGACGTCGCGGATCGCCCAGTTCTCCAGGGTCTTCGCGACCATGTCGGCCTGCTTGTTGCCGCGCCGGGTCGCGATCGAGCCCTCGTCGTAGTCGATGTCCTCGGGGTCGACGATGACCTCGATGTTCGGGGAGTGGTCCAGCTCCCGCAGCTCCAGCGGGCTGAACTTCGCCTGCGCCGGGCCGCGGCGGCCGAAGACGTGGACCTCCTGGGCCTTGTTGGCCTTCAGCCCCTCGTGGACGTTCGGCGGGATCTCCGTCGGCAGCAGCTCCTCCGCGGTCTTGGCGAGGATGCGGGCCACGTCGAGCGCCACGTTGCCGACGCCGAGGACGGCGACCTTCTCGGCCTCCAGCGGCCAGGTCCGCGGCACGTCCGGGTGCCCGTCGTACCAGGACACGAAGTCCGCCGCGCCGTACGAGCCGTCGAGCCCGATGCCGGGGATGTCGAGGTGCCGGTCGGCCGTCGCCCCGGTGGAGAAGATCACCGCGTCGTAGAAGGCGCGCAGGTCGTCGAGGTTGATGTCGCCCGGGTAGTCGACGTTGCCGAAGAGACGGATCTGCGGCTTGTCGAGAACCTGGTGCAGGGCGGTGATGATGCCCTTGATGCGCGGGTGGTCGGGGGCCACGCCGTAACGGATCAGGCCGAAGGGGGCCGGCATCCGCTCGAAGAGGTCGATGGAGACACCGGGCTCGACGGCCACTGCGGACTTCAACAGCGCGTCGGCGGCGTAGATCCCGGCGGGGCCGGCTCCGACTATGGCTACCCGCAGGGGGCGAGGCATGATCAGGTTCCCTTCGAGCGGTGATCAGGAGTACTCACCGGGAGCCTAAACTAAGGCTATCCTAAGTCTGTAGCCGGGCTGGATCTATGACGTCATAAGCCTGATTTATGAGTGGATCGGGTGGGTGGGTGTCACCGGGGACACCCCCTCCGCCCGCCCCCTCCACCTCAGCTGTCGTAGTCCACGGTCAGCGTCTCCGAGACCGGGTACGACTGGCAGGTCAGTACGTAGCCCGCGTCGACCTCGGCGTCCTCCAGGGCGAAGTTGCGGCGCATGTCGGCCTTGCCGTCGGTGATCAGAGCACGGCAGGTGCCGCAGACGCCACCCTTGCAGGCGAACGGCAGGTCGGGGCGGGTCCGCTGGGCGCCTTCCAGGATGCTCCGGTCCCTGACCAGGGCCGAGGTGGTGGAGCGGCCGTCGAGCGTGACGGTGACCTGGCTGACCGGCCCCTCCACGGCCGCCTCCTGGTGACGTACCTCTCGTAGGGGCTCGTCCTCGGCGTAGAACAGCTCCCGGTGGACCCGGTCGCCGGGCACGCCGAGGCCGGTCAGGACCCGCTGCGCGTCGACGACCATGCCGTGCGGCCCGCACAGCCACCAGTGGTCCGCCGACGCCACGTCCACCAGCGAGCCGACCAGCGCGGAGAGCCGCTCCGCGTCCAGGCGGCCGGACAGCGCCTCGGCCTCGCGGGGCTCCCGGGACAGCACGTGCGCGAGCTGGAACCGCGCCGGGTACAGATCCTTCAGATCTGCCAGCTCGTCGGCGAACATCACCGTGTCCGTGCGGCGGTTGCCGTAGAAGAGGGTGACCGTCGAGCGCGGGTCGGCCGCCAGGACGGACTCGGCGATGGAGAGCATCGGCGTGACCCCGGAACCGGCCGCGACCAGCACGTGGTGGCCGGGTGTGGCGAGGTCGGGCGTGAACGTGCCGGTGGGGGCCATCACCTCGACCGTGTCGCCGGGGTGTACCTCGCGCACGAGCCAGGCCGAGAACAGACCGCCCGGCACCACCCGCACACCGATGCGCGGCACGGAACCGGCCGGTGAACAGATCGAGTACGAGCGTCGCTCGTCCCGTCCGTCGACCAGGCGCCGCAGCGTCAGCGACTGTCCGGGGGCGAAGGCGAACTCCCCCGCCAGCTCATCCGGGATCTCGAAGCTCACGGCCGCCGCGTCCTCGCACAGCGGCTGTACGGCTGCGACGCGCAGGGAGTGGAAGGCCGGGCGGCGGCGGACCCGCGCGGACACCGCGGGACTGGGGGCGGGGGCGGGGGCCGTCGCGACCGCGAGCGCGACCGGTGCCTTTGCCGCTACCGGGCTCGGGGTCGAGGTCGGGGTCCTCGGGTCCACCGGGTCCGTGGTACCTTCCGCCGGCTCTTGACTCGGGCCTGCCATCAGATCTCCTTGACGTACTCGAACGGTTCGCGGCAGGCGCGGCAGCGGTGGAGCGCCTTGCAGGCGGTGGCCGAGAAGCGGGACGTCTCCTCGGTGTCCGCCGCGCCGCAGCGCGGGCAGGCCACCGTGCGGCGGGTGGGGGTCAGCACGAGGGGCACCGGACCGGCGGCGCGCCGGGGTGCGGCTCCCGGCGGCGCGATCCCGTGCTCGGTGAGCTTGCGCCGGCCCTCCGGGGTGATCCAGTCACTGGTCCACGGCGGGTCCAGGACCGTACGGATCTCCACACGCGCGTACCCCGCGCCGCGCAGCCGGGCCGCCACGTCCGCGCGCATCTCGGCCATCGCCGGGCAGCCCGAGTAGGTGGGCGTCAGCCGCGCGACCACCGTGCCGTCCGCGGCCACCTCGACCCCGCGCAGGACACCCAGGTCGGCCAGGGTGAGCATGGGCAGTTCGGGGTCCGGCACCTGTTCGGCGACGTGCCAGGCATGCTGCACGTCCCGCAGCGCGCTCACCATGTCGCCCCCGGGTGTGCGCGGGCCACGCTCTGCAACTCGGCGAGCAGCGGCGCGAGATGTTCGGTGTGCTCCCCGTCCCGGCCGGCGCCGGGCAGCGGGCGGTACACCGGCATCGGCAACCCGGCGGCCTCGGTGACCTGCCGCAGGACGGCGACCACCTCGTCCCGTACGTCGTGGGCCGTGAACAACTCGCCCAAGTAGGGGGCCACCTGCTCCATCGCCCGGCGCGTACGGCGGTGCGACTCGTCCGTGCCGTCGCCCAGGCGCACGACCCACTCGGCCGCGTACTGCCGGTGGTACGTCAGCTCCTTGACGCCCTTCGCCGCGACGGCCGCCAGGACGGGGTCGGGGTGCGACGACAGCTCCTCGAAGTGGGCGAGCCGCCAGCTGGACAGCACCAGCAGCCGGACGGCCGAGAACGCGAAGTCCCCGCACGGCAGTTCGGCAAGGCGGACGTTCCTGAAGTCGTCCGCGTCCCGGAGGTAGGCGTACGCGTCCTCGCCGCGCCCGGTGCCGTCGGCCTGGCCCGCGCGGGCGTAGAGCAGGCGGGCCTGGCCGAGGAGGTCGAGGCCGATGTTGGCGAGGGCGACCTCCTCCTCCAGCTCGGGGGCGCGGGTGGTCCACTCGGCGAGCCGCTGGGCGCTCACCAGGGCGTCGTCGGCGAGGGCCACGCAGTCCGCGGCCAGCAGGCCGGCGGTGACGCCTTCGAGCACGGTGGTGTCCACGCCGTGCAGCGGGTCCTCGAAGCCGGTGCCGTACGCCCAGCGGGTGTCGTCCTCGTGTCCCTCGGCGAGGGACAGGTAGACATGGTCGTCGCTCATGCCCTGCTCCTCAGATGTGCGGGACGTCGTCGGGGATGTCGTAGAAGGTCGGGTGGCGGTAGACCTTGTCGGCGCTCGGCGCGAAGAACGGGTCCTTCTCGTCGCGGGTGGACGCGGCGATGTGCTCGGAGCGCACCACCCAGATCGAGACGCCCTCGTTGCGGCGGGTGTAGAGGTCGCGGGCGTGGGTGAGGGCCATCGTGTCGTCGGCGGCGTGCAGAGAGCCGACGTGCACGTGGTTCAGGCCGCGCTTGCCGCGCACGAAGACCTCGTACAGCGGCCAGTCGCCCCTGGAGGTCTCCGGAGTCGTGCCCGCCGGAGTGGAGTCACTCATGCCGTCGCCCCTTCCCGGGTGTGCGCACGCGCACGCCCGGCCTGCTTGGCCGCGTGGGCCGTGGCCGCCTCCCGGACCCAGGCGCCGTCCTCGTGGGCGGACCTGCGGCGCTCCATCCGCTCGGCGTTGCACGGGCCGTCGCCGCCGATGACCCGCTTGAGCTCGGACCAGTCGGGGGTGCCGAAGTCGTGGTGGCCGCGCTCCGCGTTCCAGCGCAGCTCCGGGTCGGGGAGGGTCACGCCGAGCTTCTCGGCCTGCGGGACGGTCATGTCGACGAACCGCTGACGCAGTTCGTCGTTGGTGTGCCGCTTGATCTTCCATGCCATGGAGGCCGCGGAGTTGGGCGAGTCGCCGTCGGGCGGGCCGAACATCATCAGCGAGGGCCACCACCAGCGGTTCACGGAGTCCTGGACCATGTCCCGCTGGGCCTCGGTACCGCGCATCATCGTCAGCAGCAGTTCGTAGCCCTGCCGCTGGTGGAAGGACTCCTCCTTGCAGATCCGCACCATGGCACGCGCGTAGGGCCCGTACGAACTCCTGCACAGCGGGACCTGGTTGCAGATCGCCGCGCCGTCGACGAACCAGCCGATCACGCCGACGTCGGCGAAGGTCGGGGTCGGGTAGTTGAAGATCGACGAGTACTTCTGGCGTCCCTCGATCAGCCGCTCGGTCAGGTCGGCGCGGTCCGCGCCCAGTGTCTCGGCGGCCGAGTACAGGTACAGCCCGTGGCCCGCCTCGTCCTGGACCTTGGCGAACAGGATGGCCTTGCGGCGCAGCGACGGGGCGCGGGTGATCCACTCGCCCTCGGGCTGCATTCCGATGATCTCCGAGTGCGCGTGCTGCGCGATCTGCCGGACGAGCGTCCTGCGGTAGCCGTCGGGCATCCAGTCGCGGGGCTCGATCCGCTGGTCCCGCGCGATCGTCGCGTCGAAGTGCTCCTGCAACCCCTGCTCCGGGAGCGGGGTCCCGGCGGAGTGTGTCGTGGTCATCGATACCAGCTTCCCAACCGACCATTCGTTCGGCACCAGTGTGCCGCCTTTCCCCGACCCGAGCAAGACCCGAGCCCGATCACACACGCGAAGGGCGTGCCCGGGCCCGGTTCGCGCTGTTCGTGCGCCCTCGCGCCCGTCGTGCGGGAGTGGTGGACCGGCGCGGGAGCGCGTGGGTGGTGGTGGTTCGCCTCGCGATACCGCGCGCCCCGCCCGGGGCGCGAACACGCCCCTTTCACGCGGTTCCCGACCGCCACCCGTGGCTGTTTGGCTTTACATGCAGCCCGCGCTGCCCAGTCGTCCGCACAGCCCCACAGCCACCGCACCCCTCGCACTCCCCTCCACCACCCCGTGAATCCGCGCCCGAACAGCCTCCCCGCGTCCGCCCTGCACCGCTCGCCCGTTCGCATCACGTACCCGGAGGACATGTGACCGCCCCGGAAAGTCCACCCGACAGCGCCGTCGCCCCGCCCGACGCCGAAACACCGTTCACCAGTCTCGGCACCCGGGCCGCGCGTCAGCTCGCCACCACCACCAAGTCCGCGCCGCAGATGCAGGCCATCACCTCGCGGTGGCTGCTCAAGATGCTGCCGTGGGTGGACGTCAAGGGCGGCACCTACCGGGTCAACCGGCGACTGCAGCTCCGCGTCGGCCGGGGCCGGGTGCAGTTCGACCACAACGGCGCCGACGACATCAAGGTCATCCCCGAGACGCTCACCGAACTGCCCGCCCTGCGCGGCTACTCCGACACGGCGGCCCTCCAGGAGATCGCCGCGCGGTTCCGGGTGCGGGAGGTCCGCGCCGGCCAGCTGCTCTTCGACGCCGGGCAGCCCGTCACGGAGGCGTATCTCGTCGTCCACGGCCGGTTCACCCGCTTCACTCCTGGCAAGTACGGCGAGGAGGAGGTCACCGGAGTCGTCACGGACGGCGCCCAGCTCGGTGACGAGGCCATCGGCCAGGAGGACCCGCGCTGGCACCACTCGGTACGGGCCGACACCGCGGGCGTGGTGCTGACACTCAACTGGGACAGCCTCGAACAGTTCGTGGCACGCACCCCCTCCCTCGCCGCGCAGCTGGCCGCGTTCGCCGAGCGGCAGAGCAAGCCCATGAACCGCAAGGGCGAGGCCGACGTCCCCCTGCAGGCGGGGCACGTGGGCGAGCCGACCCTTGCCGGCGGCTTCGTCGACTACGACCTCTCCCCCCGCGAGTACGAGCTGTCGCTCACCCAGACCGTGCTGCGCGTCCACACCCGCGTCGCGGACCTCTACAACAGCCCGATGGACCAGACCGAGCAGCAACTGCGCCTGGCCATCGAGGAGATCCGCGAACGCCAGGAGTGGGAGCTGGTCAACAACCGCGAGTTCGGCCTGCTGCACAACGTCGACCACGCCCAGCGCGTCAGCACCTTCTCCGGGCCGCCGACCCCCGACGACCTCGACGAATTGCTGTCGATGCGCCGCAAGACCCGGGTGTTCCTGGCCCACCCGAAGGCGATCGCCGCCTTCTTCCGGCAGTGCAACCGGCGCGGTCTCATGCCGGGCACGACCACCATCGAGGGCCATGAGGTGCCCGCGTGGCGCGGTGTCCCGTTCCTGCCCTGCGGCAAGATCCCGATCAGCCCGCAGCACACGAGCAGTGTCATCGCCCTGCGCACCGGAGAGGCCGACCAGGGTGTCGTCGGGCTGTACCAGACCGGCATTCCCGAGGAGTACCAGCCGGGCCTCAACGTCAGGTTCATGAACATCGACACCACCGCGATCATGAACTACCTGGTCACCGCCTACTACTCGATGGCGATCCTCGTTCCCGACGCGGCGGGAATCCTGGAGAACGTCCAGGTCGGGCGGACCGCGGAGTGAGCGTCCCGCCCGTACCCACCGCGGCACCGCGACTGCCCGGGCCGCCGAATCTCGCCCGCGCCACCACCCGCCGTCGCAGCGGCGCGGTCCCCGGGCTGCGGTACCGGCCCGCCGTGCCCGCCGACCCGGAGAAGGCCGCGGAGATCGACCGCGGGCTGGAGGCCTGGGCCCGGGAGCTGGACCTGTTCCCGCAGAGCTGGACGGGGGACTTCGCCGGGTTCCAGTGCGGCCGGGCCGTCGTGCTCCAGCACCCCGGCGCGATCAGCCTCGACCACCTCATGGCGGCCGGGAAACTGCTGCTCGCCGAGAACGTCGTCGACGACTGCTACTGCGAGGAGGTCGAGGGCCGGGGCGGGGCGGCACGGGGCCTGGGCGGCCGGCTGGTCATCGCCCAGTCGGCGCTCGACCCCTACCACGGCACGCCCGAGCTGGAGGAGGAGTGGCGCCGTGGCATGGAGGCCGACGGTCCGCTGCGCTCGTACCACCATGCCCTGCGGAACTACCGCGAGCTCGCCACGCCCAGCCAGAGCGATCGGATCGTGCACGACCTGGCCCGGCTGCACATGGGCTATCTCGCGGAGGCCGCCTGGTCGGAGATCCGGTACGTGCCGCAGGTCTGGGAGTACCTGGTGATGCGGCAGTTCAACAACTTCCGGCCGTGTCTGTCGATCGTGGACGCCGTCGACGGCTACGAACTGCCCGCGGCCCTGTACGCCAGGTCCGAGATCCAGCGGATCACCGCGCTCGCCTGCAACGCCACCACGATCGTCAACGACCTGTACTCCTTCACCAAGGAGCTGGCCTCCGACCCCACCCATCTGAACCTGCCCCAGGTCATCGCCGCCAACGAGCGGTGCGGGCTGAAGGCCGCCTATCTGCGGGCCGTCGAGATCCACAACCGGATCATGGAAGCGTTCGAGGAGGAGTCGGCGGTCCTCTCCGCCACCTCACCCCTGGTCGCGCGCTACGCCGAGGGCCTGGCCTCGTGGGTGTCGGGAAACCACGAATGGCACGCCACCAACTCCCACCGCTACCACCTGCCCAACTACTGGTAACACCCGCTACCGGTAACGCCGGCCGAACCGGCGGCCCATCGCCAACGCGCAACGAGGAGAACCCACTTGACCATCACCAACGCCGAGACCACCGCAGCATCGGTGCCGAGCCAGTCCACGTACCAGACCCGCGTCGCGGACTACTGGAACGCCGAGGAGAACGCGGTCAACCTCGAACTGGGGAAGATCGACGACCTGTACCACCACCACTACGGCATCGGAGCCGTCGACCGGTCCGTACTCGACGAGGGTCCTGGCTCGGGCCCCGACCGGATCACCGCCGAACTGCACCGGCTGGAGCAGGCCCAGGCCGATCTGCTCGCCTCCCGGCTCGGCGACCTCTCCCCCGCCGACCGTGTCTTCGACGCCGGCTGCGGGCGCGGCGGCGGCAGCGTGGTGGCCCATCTGCGGTACGGCTGCCACGCCGACGGGGTGACGCTCTCCCGGAAGCAGGCCGACTTCGCCAACGAGCAGGCCCGCAAGCGGAGCATCGACGACAAGGTGCGCTACCACCACCGGAACATGCTCGACACGGGTCTGGAGAGCGGCGCGTACGCGGCGTCCTGGAACAACGAGTCCACCATGTACGTGGAGCTGGACCTGCTCTTCGCCGAGCACGCCCGGCTGCTGCGCCGCGGCGGTCGCTACGTGACGATCACGGGCTGCTACAACGACGCCTACGGGCGGGCCTCCCGTGAGGTGTCGCTCATCAACGCCCACTACATCTGCGACATCCACCCGCGCTCGGAGTACTTCCGCGCGATGGCCCGCAACCGGCTCGTACCCGTCCATGTCCAGGACCTGACCGCCGACACCATTCCCTACTGGGAGCTGCGGCAGCAGGCCGGTCATCTGGTCACCGGCATCGAAAAAACGTTCCTGGACGCGTACAGGAACGGCAGTTTCCAGTATCTGCTCATCGTGGCCGACCGCGTCTGAGGTGCCTTGAACCGGAACCGGGCCCGGCCGTCGTGGTCGACGGCCGGGCCCGGTTCCCGACCTTCAGGCGGCCTCCGCGCTCTCCGTGGTGTTCCGCTGCACGCCGTCGCGGTGGATCGGGGTGCGCGTCCCGGTGAGAGGGGCGCCCGTTCCGCCGCGCCGGGCCGCGACGATCTCCGCCGCGATGGACAGGGCGGTCTCCTCGGGCGTACGGGCGCCGAGGTCGAGCCCGATCGGCGAGCGCAGCCGCGCCAGTTCCGCGTCGGTCAGGCCCGCTTCGCGCAACCGCCGGTCACGGTCCGCGTGGGTGCGGCGCGAACCCATCGCCCCGACGAAGGCGACCGGCAGCCGCAGTGCCTGCTCCAGCAGCGGGATGTCGAACTTGGCGTCGTGGGTGAGTACGCACAACACCGTGCGCCCGTCCGTCGCGGTGCCCCGCAGATAGCGGTGCGGCCAGTCGACGACCAGGTCGTCGGCCTCGGGAAAGCGGGCCCGGGTGGCGAACACGGGACGGGCGTCGCACACCGTCACGTGGTAGCCGAGGAACTTGCCGGCCCGCACGAGCGCCGCGGCGAAGTCGATCGCACCGAACACGATCATGCGCGGCGGCGGTACGTTCGACTCGACGAGCAGCGTGAGCCCGCCGGGGCAGTTGCTGCCGTCCTCCGAGAGATCGAGGGTGCCGGTCCGTCCGCCGTCCAGCATCGCCCGCGCCTCGGCCGCCGCCGTCCGGTCCAGCTCCGCGGAGCCGTTGCCGTACGACCCCTCGTACGAGCCGTCGGGGTGCACCAGCAGGGCCCTGCCGAGGAGTTCGGCCGGCCCCCGGACGACCCGGGCGAGTGCCCTGGGTTCGCCCGAGGCGACCGCCGACAGCGCCGAGCGGAACACCTCGCGGACCGGTGTCTGTGCGGCGACCGGGGTGACCATGATGTCGAGCACCCCGCCGCAGGTCAGACCGACCGCGAAGGCGTCCTCGTCGCTGTAGCCGAACCGTTCGAGGACGCTCTCGCCGTCCTGGAGCGCCTGCACGCACAGGTCGTACACCGCTCCTTCCACACAGCCGCCGGAGACCGAGCCGATGACCGTGCCCCCGCTGTCGACCGCGAGGGCCGCGCCCGGGCCGCGCGGTGCGCTGCCGCCGACGGCCACCACGGTGGCCACGGCGAACTCACGGCCCTCCTCGACCCAGCGGCTCAGCTCGTCGGCGATGTCAAACATGCGGGCCCGCCGTGATGACGCGGTCCGGCCTGATCGGCAGGTTGCGGTGGCGGACACCGGTCGCGTGCCAGACGGCGTTGGCGATGGCCGCGGCGGCACCCACGATGCCGACCTCGCCGATGCCCTTGATCCCGACCGGGTCGTCCGGGTCCGGGTCGTCGACCCAGTCCGCCTCGACGAGCGGGACGTCGGCGTTCGAGGCGACGTGGTAGCCCGCGAGGTCCGCGCCGTACAGGGCGCCAGTGTTGTGGTCCCTGACCGCCTCCTCGTGCAGGGCCATGGAGATGCCCCAGATCATCCCGCCGGTGAGCTGGCCGCGCGCGGTGAGCGGGTTGATGATCCGCCCGGCGGCGAACATGCCGAGCATGCGGCGCACCCGTACCTCGCCGGTGCTCACGTCCACGGCGACCTCGGCGAACTGCGCCCCGAAGGAGTGCCGTTCCTTCTGTGCGAGGGCCCCGACGGCCGCGGTGGTGTCCGACCGGACGGTGATGCCCTCCGGCGGGATGCCGTCGCTGAGGGCGAGCCGTTCGCGCAGTTCACCGGCCGCGGCCGTGACCGCCCAGGCCCAGGACCGGGTGCCCATCGACCCGCCGGCGATCATCGCCGGACCGAAGTCGCTGTCGCCGATCCGTACGCGCACCCGGTCGGTCGGCACCTCGAGGGCGTCGGCGGCGATCAGGGTGAGCGCCGTGCGGGCGCCCGTTCCGATGTCCGCGGCGTTGATCCGCACGGTGAAGGTGCCGTCGGCCTCCGCGGTCGCGGCGGCCGTCGACGGCATGGCTCCCACGAAGAAGGAGGCCGCCGCCGTGCCGGTGCCGATCAGCCAGCGGCCTTCGCGGCGCACGCCCGGACGCGGGTCGCGGTCCGCCCAGCCGAACCGGCGGGCGCCCTCCTCGAAGCAGGCGGGCAGGTTGCGGGTGCTGAACGGCAGTCCGGAGACCGGCCCCACCGCGGGTTCGTTGCGGGTGCGCAGCTCGATCGGGTCGATGCCGAGCTTCTCGGCGAGTTCGTCGAGGGCCGACTCCAGCGCGAACGAACCGGGTGCCTCGCCGGGGGCGCGCATGAACGTCGGGCTCGGCACGTCGAGCCGTACGACCCGGTTGGCGGTGTGGTGGGCGGGGGCGTCGTACATCACGCGGGCCACACCGGCGCCCGACTCGATGAAGTCGTGCACGGTCGAGGTCCGGCTCAGGCAGCTGTGTTCCAGCGCGCGCAGCCGCCCCTCGGCGTCGGCGCCGAGCCGGACCCGCTGGGTCGTGGGGCTGCGGTAACCGGCGAGCGAGAACATCTGGCGGCGGGTCATGACGACCCGGACGGGGCGTGACAGGACGGTCGCGGCCATCACGGCGGCCACCTGGTGGGCGCGGACGCCCTTGCTGCCGAAGCCGCCGCCGACGTGTTCGGAGCGCACGTGCACCGAGGCCGGGTCGAGCGAGAACAGGCTGGCGAGTTCGGCCGCGACCCAGAGCGTGCCCTGGTTGGAGTCCACGACCTCGAGACGGCCGCCGTCCCACAGGGCGGTCACCGCGTGGGGCTCCATCGAGTTGTGGTGCTCTTCCGGCGTGGTGTACTCGGCGTCCAGGACGACGGCGGAGGCGGCCAGTTCGGCTTCGAGGTCGCCCTTCTCCGTCACCGCGGGCCCGCCGGGGCCCGGGATCGGGGACGCGTCGGGGTGGTCTCCGGAGAAGGCGACGTCGTGCGCCTCCTCCTCGTAGTGCACCACCAGTGCCTCGGCGGCCTCCCTGGCCTGTTCGGAGGTCTCGGCGACGACCAGCGCCACCGGCCAGCCCGCGTGCGGCACGCGGTCATGCTGGAAGACGGCGATGGTTGGGTCCGGCGCCATGCCCAGCATGCCGACGTAGTCGGTGTCGACGCGCGGGGCGTTCCCGTGGTGCAGGACGGCGAGGACGCCCGGCATCGCCAGGACCGGAGCGTCCTCCACCGAGCTGACGCGGCCACGGGTGATGGTGGACAGCACCAGCCAGCCGTGGGTCAGTTCGGTGAAGGGGATCTCGGCCGCGTAGCGGGCCGCTCCGGTGACCTTGTCGCGGCCCTCCACGCGGGTGTGCGCGGTGCCGACGGCCGGTACCGCCCTGATTCCGGGTGTGGTGGTGGTCATCGGGCGGCCTCCTCGGCGAGTTCGCTCAGCACGGCGACGACGAGGTTGCGCATGAGTGTCACCTTGTATCCGTTGTGCGGCAGCGGCTTGGCGGCCGACAGTTCGGCGTCGGCCGCGGCGGCGAAGGCGGCGGCGTCGACCGGTCCCCCGGTCAGGGCCGCTTCGGCCGTGCGGGCGCGCCAGGGCCGGGACGCGACGGCCCCGAAGGCCAGGCGCACCTCGTGCACGACGCCGTCCCTGACGTCGAGCGCGGCGGCGATGGAGCCGATCGCGAAGGCGTACGAGGCCCGCTCGCGCACCTTGCGGTAGCGGGAGTTGGCGGCCACCGGGGCGGGCGGCAGGACGACGCCGGTGATCAGGGCCCCCGGCGGCAGGGCGGTCTCCAGGTGCGGGGTGTCGCCCACCGGCAGGTAGAAGTCGGTGAGGGGCAGCTCGCCCGGTCCGTCGGCGGTCTCGTAGGTGACGACGGCGTCGAAGGCCGTCAGCGCCACTGCGAGGTCGGAGGGGTGGGTGGCCACGCAGTGCTCGGAGGCGCCGAGGATGGCGTGGTTGTGGTGCTCGCCCTGGATGGCGGGGCAGCCGCTGCCGGGGTCGCGCTTGTTGCACGGCTTGGTCACGTCGGTGAAGTAGCCGCAGCGGGTGCGCTGCAGCAGGTTCCCGCCGACGGTCGCCATGTTGCGCAGCTGCCCGGAGGCCCCGGCGAGGACCGCCTGTGTCAGGGCCGGGTAGCGGCGGCGCACGTCGGGGTGCGCGGCGAGGTCGCTGTTGCTGACGGTCGCGCCGATGCGCAGTCCGCCGTCCTCGGTCGGCTCGATGCGGTCCAGCGGCAGCTCGCGTACGTCGACGAGCCGGCCGGGGCGCTCGACGCCGGTCTTCATCAGGTCGACGAGGTTGGTGCCGCCGCCGAGGAACCGGGCGTCCGGGTCGGCGTCGAGGAGCGCGAGGGCGCCGGAGACGTCGAGGGCGCGCTGGTATCCGAACTCCTTCATGCCGCTGCCCCTTCGTGCTCGGTGCCCTGCTCGGCCCGGGCGGCGGCGTCGGCCTCGGCCGCGCGGGCGACCGCCTGCACGATCGACACGTACGCGCCGCAGCGGCACAGGTTCCCGCTCATCCGCTCGCGGATCTCGTCCGGGGTCAGGGGTGGCGGTCCCGCTTCGGGACGTACGTCGTCGGTGACGGCGCTCGGCCAGCCGGCGGCGTGCTCCTCGATGACGGCGACGGCCGAACAGATCTGGCCAGGTGTGCAGTAGCCGCACTGGTAGCCGTCGAGGTCGAGGAACGCCTGCTGTACGGCGTGCAGCTGGTCGCCCTCGGCGACGCCCTCGATGGTGGTGATCTCCCGGCCCTCGGCCGCCACCGCGAGTTGCAGACAGGAGACGGTCCGGCGTTTGTCCACCAGGACCGTACACGCCCCGCATTGCCCCTGGTCACAGCCCTTTTTGGTGCCGGTCATATCGAGGCGTTCACGGAGGGCGTCGAGCAGGGTGGTGCGGTGGTCGACGGTCAGGGTGTGCTTCTCGCCGTTGATGTTCAAGGTGACGGCGCTGTACGTCGACGGGGGTGCTGTGGCCATGATCAGCCTTCTTTCGCATTCCCGGGCCGTCCCACAAGGACGGTCCGGCAGGCAGAGAGAACGGAAAAACGCTATAGACGTAGGAGACGCGGAGAGGCGTCGGAGCAACGGACCGGGAATGGTGTCGGGTGTCGGGTGGGGGATGACGCCCCGCGCGGCGGTGGCGGGCCGGAAGCGTGCATGATGCAAGTAAGCGGGCCAGACCACGGCCGACCACCGCCACCTGTCCAAGTTGGACGGCTCGCCGGTAAGGTGTACCTAACCGGACAGCTGTCCGCTCACGGGAAAAACGTAATGGACACTTGTCCGCTTAGCAAGGACGGGATTCGGCCACGAACCCGCGAGGAGGACCCGTGGGGCACAAGAAGGACGCACCTCTGCGCTCGGACGCGCAGCGCAACCGCGAGCGCATCCTGGAAGTGGCCGTGGCCGAGCTGACGCTCTGCGCGGACGCCCCGCTCAGCGCCATCGCCAAGAAGGCGGGCGTCGGGCAGGGCACCTTCTACCGCAATTTCCCCAACCGCGAGGCGCTCGTCCTGGAGATCTACCGCCACGAGATGCAGCAGGTCGCCGACGCCGCCTGCGAACTGCTCGACGCTCATGAGCCGGAGCGGGCGCTGCGCGAGTGGATGGACCACCTGGCCCGGTTCGCCATGACCAAGGCGGGTCTGGCGGACGCGATCCGGCAGGTCACCAGCGCGCCCGGCGGCCCGGCAAAGCCGGAACCCACTCCGGTGGCGGCGGCGGGCGAGCGCCTGCTCCGCGCCAACGAGGAGGCCGGCACCATCCGGCCGGGCGTCACCTCGGACGACTTCCTCCTCGCCATCGCCGGCCTCTGGCAGCTCGACCCCCACGGGGACTGGCAGTCGCGCGCGGCCCGCCTGCTGGACTTCGTCATGGACGGACTGCGGGCGGGGGCCCCGGGCCGCCGCTGAGGCCCGGTCCCCGCCGGTCTCAGGACAGGGGTTCCTCGCGCAGGGCGCCCCAGTCCTCGGCGCCGACCTGATGGAACAGGGTCGCGGTGACCGCGGCCAGGCCCGTCCAGCCGGTCTGGTGGGACGCGCCGAGGCCCGCCCCGTTGTCGCCGTGGAAGTACTCGTAGAAGAGCAGCAGGTCCTTCCAGTGCGGGTCCTTGGCGAACTTGGCCTGGGCGCCGTGCACCGGGCGGTGCCCGTCAGGACCGCGCAGGAACGTCGCGGTGAGCCGGCCGGAGATCTCCCGGGCGACCTCGTAGAGGTTCATCCGCCGCCCCGAGCCGGTCGGGCACTCCACCGTGAACTCCGCACCGTGATAGGCGTGCAGGTTCAGCAGGGCCCGGATCAGCAGGATGTTGACCGGGAACCACACCGGGCCGCGCCAGTTGGAGTTGCCGCCGAACATGCCCGAGTCGGACTCAGCGGGCAGATACCCGACGCCGTACGACCGGCCGTCGACCTCGAAGCTGTACGGGTGGGCGGCGTGGTGGCGGGAGAGCGAGCGGATGCCGTACGGGCCGAGGAACTCCTCCTCGTCGAGCATGCGGGCCAGGACGCGCCGGAGCCGGTCCGGGCCGAACAGGGCGAACAGGTGCCGTCCGCGCACCCCGGGCCCCTCGGTCTGCTGCGCGGACACGACGGCCTGCACGGCGGGGTGCCGGTCGATGAACTCCCGGGCTCCTGCCACCAGTTCGGGGAACCGCCGGTCGGCCCAGCCGCCGACCACGCTGGTGGCGGCGAGCGGGATCAGCCCGACCAGGGAGCGTACCCTGAGCCGGACCGCCCGGCCGTCGGGCAGCCGCAGGACGTCGTAGAAGAAGCCGTCCTCCTCGTCCCACAGGCTCTCGTTCTCCCGGCCGACGCGGTTCGTGGCGACCGCGATCCACGCGAAGTGCTCGAACAGCGTCTGCGCCTGCTCCACGTACACCGGGTTGTCGGCGGCCAGTTCGATGGCGATCTCCAGGAGGTTCTGGCAGTACAGCGCCATCCAGGCGGTGCCGTCGGCCTGGTCGATCTGGCCGCCGGTGGGCAGGGGTGCGCTGCGGTCGAAGACACCGATGTTGTCGAGGCCGAGGAAGCCGCCCTGGAAGACGTTGTTGCCGTCGACGTCCTTGCGGTTGAGCCACCAGGTGAAGTTCTTCAGCAGCTTGAGGAAGGCGTTCTCCAGGAAGGCGCGGTCGCCGTGTCCGGTGCGGTGCTTCTCCAGCTCGTAGACGAAGAGGGTCGCCCAGGCGTGCACCGGCGGGTTGACGTCGCCGAAGTTCCATTCGTACGCGGGGATCTGGCCGTTGGGATGCAGGTACAGGCGTCGCAGGAGCAGGTCCAGCTGGCCCTTGGCGAACCCGATGTCGACCATCGCGAGGGCGAGGGTGTGGAAGGCGAGGTCCCAGGCCGCGTACCACGGGTACTCCCAGGTGTCCGGCATCGACATGATCTCGTCGTTGACCATGTGGTACCAGGCGCTGTTGCGCAGCCGGGGGTCGGCGCCGAGCGGGTCGACGCCGTGTTCGGCCAGCCAGCGCTCGACGTCGAGGTGGTAGTACTGCTTGCTCCAGAGCATCCCGGCCAGGGCCTGCCGGACCAGCCGCCGCTCGTCCTCGCTCGTCCCCGCCGGGACGACGCCGTCGTAGAAGGTGTCGGCCTCGTCCCGGCGGGCCGCCATCACCTGCTCGAACTCCGCCCAGGGGTCGGCTAGTTCGAGCGCGTCGGTCAGCCGCAGGCGGATGCGCGCGCTCCCGCCGCCGGGCACGGTGAGCACGCTGTGCAGGGCCGCCTTGGTGCCGGTTCCGGCGGGATCGACGGCCGCGGTGTCGCCGTGGACGACGTGGCGTCCGATGCCGTCCTTGACGTACGGGGTGGAGTTCGGACTGCCGAAGACGCGCTCGTCGTTGGTCTCGTTCCCGGTGAACAGCGCCAAGGCGTCGCTCTCGCAGTACAGCCGACGCGAGCCCAGCTCCTCGTGCTCGGCGAGGATTCCGCCGGGCGCCCGTCGCAGGGCCGGCACGGCGGTGCCACCGGCCCAGGACCAGGTGTGCCGGAACCAGAGGGTCGGCAGCAGATGGAGCGTGGCGTCGTCCGGGCCCCGGTTGTGCGCGGTGATCTCGACCAGCAGATCCTCGGGACCCGCCTTCGCGTACTCGACGAACACGTCGAAGTAGCGGTCGTCGTCGAAGACACCGGTGTCCAGCAGCTCGTACTCGAAGTCCTCGCGGCCCCGGGCCCCGTTGGTGGCGACGAGATCGCCGTACGGGAACTCCGCCTGCGGGTACTTGTAGAGGAACTTCATGTACGAGTGGGTGGGAGTGCTGTCGAGGTAGAAGTAGCACTCCTTGACGTCCTCGCCGTGATTGCCCTCGCTGTTGGTCAGGCCGAACAACCGCTCCTTGAGGATCGGGTCGCGGCCGTTCCACAGGGCCAGGGCGAAGCACAGCCGCTGCTTGTCGTCGCTGACACCGGCGATCCCGTCCTCGCCCCAGCGATAGGCGCGGGAGCGCGCCTGGTCGTGGGTGAAGTACGCCCAGGCCTCCCCGTCGGAGCTGTAGTCCTCGCGGACCGTGCCCCACTGGCGCTCGCTCAGATACGGCCCCCAGCGCCGCCAGGGCGCCACCCCCTCGTCGGCCTCGGCCAGTCGCCGCCGCTCGGCGTCCGGTGTGCCACTGTCCACGCGGTCGGTTGTCATCGCCCGTCCTCCTCACAGCCCGGCACGTGCGTCCAGACTCGGACGGTCGCGGCCCGCCCGCAATGCTCCGGGGAGGACCGGCCGGGCCACTTCGGCGGACGATCGCACTCCGCCGACCAGGGGTGACGGCGGTCGACAGGAGTGACGGCCGGCCGGGGCGACAGCCCGTCGGGGCGACGGTCGATCAGGCCGTGGTGTCCCACAGGAGGTGCAGGCTGAGCGGCTTGCGGAAGACCAGGCCGTACGGGGCGGTGGGGTGGGCCGGGTCCAGGCGCAGGCCGGGGAGCCGTCCGAGCAGGTCCCGCAGGGCGATACGGGTCTCCAGACGGGCGAGGTGTGCGGCGAGGCAGTAGTGCGGGCCGTGGGCGAAGGCCAGTTGGAGGCGCGCGTTCTCGCGGCGGACGTCGAATGTGTCGGGGTCGGGGAAGACGTCGGGGTCGCGGTTGGCTCCGGCCAGCGAGACGGTGACCAGGTCGCCCCGGCGGACGGTGACCGGGCCGAGGACGGTGTCGCGGGTGGCGTAGCGGTCCACCACCGCGGCGCCCGGTTCGAGGCGCAGCGACTCCTCGATCGCGCCGTCCAGCAGACCGGGGTCGGCGCGGACCAGGGCGAGTTGCCCGGGGTGGCTCAGCAGGTGCAGCAGCGCGTTGGTGATCATGCCCTCGGTGGTCTCGATGCCGCCGAACATCAGGACCGCGGCGTTGGAGGCCACTTCGGCCGGTGTCAGCCGTCCGGCTGCGGAGACGAGGAGCGAGGCCGCGTCCCGGTCGGCGACGGTCGCCTCCACGGCTGCCCGCAGGCGCGCGTAGGCCGCGGTGCCGACGGGCTGCGCCTCCTGTCCGGCGGTGATGTCCGAGACAGCCGCCACGATGGAGTCGTACCAGGACAGGACCGTGGCGGTGCTCGTGCCGACCAGCCCGAGTGCCTCGGTCACGACGGCGACCGCGAGCGGACCGGCGAAGGCGCGGCGCAGGTCGGCGGTGCCGTCCTCCTCCAGTTCGGTGATGAGCCGGTCGCTCTCCCCCTCGATGAACGAGGCGAAGCCGTCATGGACCGCGCGGGGGCGGAAGGGCGCGGTGAAGGGCTCGCGGTGGCGGGCGTGCGCTTCGCCGTCCAGGGACAGCATGCTCGGCCCGACGACCTGCGCCGTGGAGAACCGGGGGTCGTCGACCGTGAAGGTCTCGGCGTCCCGCATCACGCTCATCGCGAGGTCCCGGCGGGTCACCAGCCAGCCGTCGAGTTCGGGCAGCCAGGACACGGGCTCGTGCGCGCGCAGACGGGCCAGTCGTGCGTGGGGGTCGCGGGTGAGTTCGGCGAGGGTGGTGGCGGCGCCGAGGGGGGAGGAGACGTCGGCGTTCATCGCGGGGGCCGGGGTGGTGAGATCCGGGGCCGCGAGGTCCGGACGGGTATGGGGTATCCGATCACACGCAAGGCTAACCCTGCCCGGTATGTACCTCATCCTGCCCGGCCGCTCCTCGGTGGACGCGGTAGGTGGTGAGCACGGCGGTGACCACTTCGGTGCGGGATCGCAGGCCGGTGCGGGCGAACAGCCGGGTCAGGCGGTTGGCGACCGCGTCCTCGCTGAGCCGCAGCACCGTGGCGATCTGGCGGTTGGTGAGCCCCTCGGCGATCAGGGTCGCGAGCAGTTGTTCGTTCTCGGCGGTGGCCTGTCTGCGGCCGGGGACGGTGGTTCCGGCCTCGCGCATGGCGGTCCTGGTGTGGAAGCGGGGCAGGGCGGCGCCGGCCAGGCCGAAGAGTTCGTACGCCTCGTGCAACAGGGCGGGCGGGCCCGCGCCGGCGTCCGCGGCGGCGACGAGGGTCACCGCCGTCTCGAACGGCTGGCTGCGGGAGCGGGCGAGTTCCACCGCCTCACGCAGATTCTCGTGGCCGGAGCCGAACCCGTCGGGGCCGTGCGGGCCGGTGTGGCCGACCGGGTCGGCTCGACCGGTCTGGTCGGCTCGGCCGGTCTGACTGACTCGGCCGGTCTGGTCGGCTCGGCTGTTCTGTCGCTGGACGTCGGCCGACGCAAGCAAGAACCTGAGCCGAGTCCTTGTGTCTCCCGTGCGGTCGGAGATCCGTCGCAGGCGTCGCAGGCAGGCCGCCGCCTCACCCGGACGTCCCTCGTCCGCGTGCACCTCGGCGAGCGCGGCCCACAGTTCACCGGTGCCGGCGATCTGGCCGCGGTCCGCTGCCGCGTCCAGACCTCGGCGCAGTACCTTCTCGGCGCCGGCCGGGTCGCCGAGGGCCCGCAGCAACTCCGCCTCGACGGCGTCCAGGGAGTACTCCAGCGGGCCCTCCCCGCCACCGCTCGCCGCGTCCCCGCGCACGCTGTCGAGAAGGCGGCGGGCGCTCGTGGGGCGGCCCCGGGCCAGCAGGACGGCAGCGGTCCGCGCCGGGATCAGCTGGCTGTCCGCCGCGGGGGTGCTCGTCTGGTTGTTCGCCAGCATCCAGCGTGCCGACTCCAGTGCCTCGTCCCACCGGCCCTGCAGATGGCGCCACAGGAACAGGCTCCGGGGGGCCAGCAGGTCGGCGGTCAGGCCGTGCGCGTCCAGCAGGGCTTCGGCCGCGCGCAGGTCCCGGCCGCTGAGCAGCTCGTCGAACATGGTGGTGGCCAGCGCGTGGACGTGACCGGTGTCGAGGCGCGCGGCCTCCGGGAACGCCAGCGCGTCCCGGAAGCGCTCCGGCCGCCCCAGCGCCAGTTCCGCCACGGCCCGGAAGTAGGCGGGCAGCACCCGGGCATGGGCATCGGTGGCCCAGACGGGCTCGGTCCGGGCCAGCAGGTCCAGTACCTCCTGCCACCTCTCCAACTGGCTGAGGGCCAGCGCCCGGCCGGTCACGGCGGCCAGGGCGGGCAGGCGCAGCTCGTCCCACCATCGCGCCGTGGCCAGCCGGGACAGGGCCCGCCAGTCGAGGTCGTTGGCCGTCGCCGCGGTGAACAGGCTGGCGGTGTCCTGCAGCGCCGGGGGGCCGAGGACGTCCGCCAGGTTGCGCAGGATCGACTCCGCGATGGTCCGCGCGGTGTGGTGGTCGCCGGCGTTGTAGGCGGCCTTGGCGTACCGGTGGAGGGCCGCGACCCGGTCGGCGGGCCGCTCGGCGAGGTGACCGGCCGCCCGGCACCACCGGAGCACTCCCCTGCCCTCGGAGTCGGGGTGCAGCCTCTGTGCGGCGGCCGTCAGTTCGGCTACCGCGCGGTCGGGGTCGACGAGCGAGCCGGCTTCCGCGACGCGGTCCGCGAGGTAGGCCACCGCGTCGGCCTCGTCCGGCAGGGCCGCGACCGCCGGTCTTCGCGGATGCGGGGTGGCGCCCTGCGGGCTCGCCTCGTCCTGGTCCGCCCACAACGCCTCCACGGCGGTGGCGGCCAGCCTGCTCCGCTCCAAGGGCCCCAGCCGCTCCCGAACGGCATACGCCACGAACGGCACCCGGAACCGCCACCCGTGCGGGGGTACGCGGTCGCCACCGGGGAGGCGACCGCTTCGGGGCGCGGGGACGGGGGCGGCACCGTCGTCGGCCCCGGGGGCGACCGTGTCGGCACCCGGGGCGGCAGCAACGACGGGCCCGGGGCCGGGGCCGTCGGCGCGGCCGGATCCGGGGACGGCAGTCAAGCCGTCGGCGACCGCAGCGGCTCCGGGGGCGACCGTGTCGGCACCCGGCGCGGCAGCAACGACGGGCCCGGAGCCGGGGCCGGGGCCGGGGTCGTCGGCGCGGCCGGATCCGGGGACGGCAGTCGAGCCGTCGGCGACCGCAGCGGCTCCGGGGGTGGGCGCCTCGGCCGCTTCGGGGGCCGTGGGGACGGCGGGGCCGACGGGGCCCGTCTCGGCGTGGCGGGGCGTGGGGGTGGCGCCCGGTGTCGGGAGGGCTTCGGTGAGCTCCGCTTCGGTCAGGGCGCGGAGCGCGTCGCTCACCGCATCCGCGGACAAGCCGGTCGCTGCCGCGATCAGTGGCGCGGCCCGCCCCCCGAGCGGCCACAGGACGCTCAGGGCCCCGGCCACCGTGCGGCACGACTCGTCCAGCTCGTCCAGCGCCGTCATGAACCGGTCGTCGTCCGGCAGCACCGGCGTCGGTCTGCGCGCGCCGACGAAGGCGTGGCCGTCGGCCACCCTGATCGCGCCCTGCCGCGTCCAGCCGGTGAGCAGCGCGTCGACGGCGCCGGGCACCCCGAGGGTGAGCTCCCGCACCCGCCGGGCCAGCGTCGTGTCGGGCGTGGCCCGCAACCGGCGTGCCAGCATGGTGGTGGTCTCGTGCGGTCCGAGCCGGGACAGGACGAGCGTGTGGGTCCCGTAGACGCCCTCCCACCCGGTCGCCCCCGGCCCACCGCGTCCCGCTTCCGAGGCCAACAACCGGACGGTGTGCGGCACATGCGCGAAGTCGGTCTCCCGCAGCACGGCCAGCGAAGCGGCGTCGGCGTGCTGGAGGTCGTCCGTCACCACGACCACGGGGGTGGGCCCGGAGTGCGTGAGAGCGGCGCGCAGCAGTCCCGCCATCGCCGTCCTGTCACGCTGCTCGGCCGCCCGCAGGGCCTCGGCGGCCGGCCGCGCCGACCGCGGGTGCGCCGCGGCCGTACGGTGCTCCTCCAGCGCCATGATCAACCGCAACGCCAGCAGGAACGGCCGTCCCCGGTCACCGGGAACACACGCCACGTCGAGGACGTCAGCACCCTCCGCGCGCAGCAGTTCACCGGCCGCCCGCACGAACTCGCTCCGCCCGACGCCTCGTTCACCGCGGACGAGCACCAGGCGCGGCCCCTCCGGATCGCTCAGCCGGCCGTGGACCTCGTCCACCTGCCGTTCGCGGCCCACCAGTCGACCGGCGGTACGGTCCAGGCTGACGGCCGTACCCCCGTGCAGCAGCCAGGGGGTGTCGGACGGAGCAGTCATTGTCCTCCGCGCTCTCCTCTACGACATGTGCCGGGCGGGCGGTGGCGCGCCCACGCGTGGAGAGCGCCGCCGGCCGGCCCTTCGTCCGGGCCTTCGGCCGGCGACAGCCATTATGGTCATGTGCGGACGGCTGTTCGCATGGGGCCGTTTCCGCTGGTCGTTCCCGTCCGGCGTGTCCCGGATCAGGAGGCGTGGGCGTGTATGACGGCCGGCCTGTCACAGGCCGCGACGGCGAGATCCGGGAGGTGACCCGGACCCTGCTGTCCACCGGTGACACGGCCCGTGTCCTGCTGATCGTCGGTGCCGCCGGAACGGGCAAGACCACCGTGCTGGAACACGCTCGGCGAGCGGCGGTCGAGGAGGGCGCCAGGGTCCTGCGGCTGCGCTGTCACGCCGACGCGAGCACGCCCGGTGCCACCGCCCTGGCCGACGGCGTCCACAGCGCGCTGGCCAAGGTCCACCGCCGCCGGAACACGGCCCGCGTCGGCGGCGCCCGCCGAGCGGCACGCCAACCCATCGCGCAACACGGCGAGTTGACCCAGCTCGCCGCCCTGAGTGAAGCGCTCACGGAGGCCGCCCGCGACACCCCGTTCGCGCTGGTCGTCGACGACGTCGAACACCTGCCGTCGGCCACGGCCGCCGCCCTCGGCCTGCTGATACGTGTCTTCCGCCCGGCCGGTGTGCCGATGGCGCTGGCCGGCCGACCGGTGCACCCGAGAGATGGCGGAGTTTCCCAACTGACCTCTGCGGCCGACCGGTTGCTCGAACTGCCGCCGCTACGTCCCACCGACGTCGAGGCCCTGATGGAGCACGTGCTCGGCCGCCCGGTCGAACCGGCACTGGTGACGGCGGTGCTGCGCGCGCTGGGCCCGATGGCGGGCACCCCCGAGGCCGTACTCTCGGTGCTGGACTCGATGGACGGGCACGGCGGCTTCCTCGAACTGGGCGGCCATGTCTGCCTGACCGAGCCGGAGCAGGCACTGCGGCTCACCACGGACGTGGCACAGCTGAAGCGGCTCTGCTGGCCCGGCGAGCCGCCGGACGCCGCCGGCCTGGACGGGGCCGCGGCGGTGGCCCGCGCCCTGGAACACGCCGAGATACGGTTCGCCGATCTGCACCGGCTGAAGCCGGGCGGCCCCCGCCGGGCCGGTCTCGTCGACCGGACCCTGACACCGCTGGTCGAGGAGGGGATCCTGACCGTGGACGAGGACGGCCGGGCGTCGTTCGCCGTCCCGGCGCTCGCGGCGGCGCTGCGCGCCCTGCCCACCCACCACGACGTCGCGTCCCTGCACGCCCTGATCACCAGGTCGCTGAGCGACCGGCTCGGCGCGGAGACCGCGGGGGGCGGCCATCCCTGCCTCGCCGATCATGTGACCGCCGCCGGGACCGAACTGGACGACGCGCTCGCGGTGGACGTGCTGCTGGCGGCGGCCCGTACGGACGCCAGGTCCGACTGGCCGCGGTCGGTCCGCGCCTACTCCTCGGCGCTGCGACGCCTGACTCCGTACGACCGCAGGACGACCGGTGTGCTCTACGAGTCCGCCGAACTGAGCCTGCGTCACGCCGACCATCCCGGCGCGCTGGCCCTGGGCGAACCCCTGCTCGCCCGCCTGTACGCCTCCTCCGCCGAGCGGACCACCGGTCCCGGCACAAGCACCAGCACTTGGGCCGGAAGCGACGTCCCGCAGGGAAGCGGCGGGCAGGACGGGCGTCAGGCCCATGGTCGGCTGGGATACGTCACCGAAGTGTGGGCCCTGGCGGCGCTGCACGAACACCGGTTGCCGCACACCCACGACTCCGGCACCTCGGACACCAGCCCTCCGCAACACCTGGCCGCGGTGCGGGAGTTCGCGGCGCTGGCCGGTCCGTACGGGATCGTCGGGGCCGTACGCCCCCCGGCAGGCGAGGACCGCCCGAGGGTGCGCCGGCCGGTCGCCGGCCACCGGCCCGGAACCGGGCCGCTCCCCTCCCCCGCCGAACTACGGCTGCTCGCCGCCGCGTCGGGCGGGCACACGGAGCTGCTGCGGGCACTGAACGCCCTGCCACCGGAGGCGAACAGCACGCACACCGTGGACCGGCTGCGGCACGCGGCCACCCACGCGGACCTCGCCGACGCCCTGGCCGCCGTGCTCGGAGACCGCTACACGGGGGCGGGGGACAGCACCGCCGCGCGCCACCACGCCATGGTGCGCCGCTATCTGGAGGGTGACTGGGACGGGGCTCTCTCGGCCGCCCGCCGGATCGAGGCGCGCAGCCGGACCCGTGGCACGGCAGCCGCCACCGCGCAGGGCGCCCGTGCTCTGGCGGCCGAGATCCACTGTGCGCGAGGGGAGTTGGGGCACGCCCGGGCATGGTTGGAGCTCATTCCCGACGGTGTGACCCATCCCCTGGTCGGCTGGGCCAGGTTGGGGTTGCGGTACTGGTCGGGCGGGGCGGCCCAGGCACTTCAGGAGGCGCGCGAGGACGTACGGCGGGCCCGTGGGAGCGGTCTGCTGTCGGGCATCGAGAAGGTGCTGCTGCGGCACCTGTCGTACGCCCTGCTGGAGGGCTTGCCCGAGGTCATGGGCCGGACGCTGGAGGAAATGGAAACGCTGCACGAGGAGGTGGGCTCCGCCCTGACCCGCGAGACGGTGCAGCTGGGGCGGGGCCTGGTGCACGGAGACGTGGACGGCGCGCTGGCCGCCCTGCGGTCGGTCGACGGGCGCGGTGATGTGTACATGGGCCTGCTCTGCCGGCTGTGCCTGGTGGAGATCGACGACGACTCCGACCGGCGGCTGGCCGAGGCCTCGTATCTCGCGCAGTCGCTGGGGATCGGGCGCGCCACCCGTACGACACTGGGTCACATGGCGCGGCGGCGCAGTCTCGTACTGCCGAGGGTGCGGCCGGCCAGGGACCGGTTGAGCGAGGCGGACGTCAGGCTGACGGTGCTGGTCAGCGACGGGGCGACGAACCGGCAGATCGCGGCACGGCTGGCGTCGAGCGAGAAGACCGTGGAGCGGCGGCTGACACAGCTGTTCCAGCGCACCGGGTGCCGCTCGCGGGCCGAACTGGCCGCGGCCTGGCTGGACGGCAGCCTCGCCGACCGCGGCCTGGTGCCGGACGGTGTGCCCGGCACCGTTCGGTAGCGGCCCGTCAGCCGCGTTGGCCGCGCTGGCCGCGCTGGCCGCGTTCACCGCGTTGGCCGCGTTCGCCGCCGGGTCGGCTCCGTCGGACGGGTCAGGAGAAGCGGGCGGTGTGGGTGTCGACGAGGACACCCAGGCGGCCGGTGTCCAGGGAGCCGTCCGTGTGCACCCCGATCTGCCACTCCGCGTCGGTGATCCAGCCGAGTACCAACAGCGCGTCGGTCTCGCGCAGCGGGGCGTCGGCCCATCTCTCGTCCCGGAACTGGGCGGCGGTGACCACGAAGAGACGACGAGTGCGCGCCGCGCCGGCCGTCGCCCCCGCGGACGTCCCGGTGTCCTCGTGGGCCAGGGCCTCCTTCCGGGTGGCCGCCGGGTACAGCCGGGCCGACCGCGAGCCCAGTCCGTCGGTCACCGGAGGGGTGGTCGCCGAACCCACCAGGACCACCGTGGCCAGGTGCCCGACGGGCCCCGAGACGACCTCGGTGATGAGAGCCTGCGCCAGGCGCAGCACCTCGTGGTCGTCACCTGTCAGCGCGATCGGCCCCGGCAGCTGCGCGAGGTCGACCAGCACCCTGTCTCCCCTGTGCAGGCCGAGGGTGACGGTCAGGGAGTACGGATGTGTGGGCGCGCCGCCGGAGGTGCCGGTCGCGCGCAGGCTCGCCGGGTCCAGCGACCACTCCTTGCCGGAGACGTCCGACGTCCACGGCGAAGGCGCCGCCACGTCGGCCTGCGCGAGACGCGCGGTGAGCCGCTGTCCCGAGTGGACGACCGTCTGCACGACGGGCAGTCGGCGCGCGTCCCTCGCGCGCCCCTCGGCCAGCGCCTGCAGCCCCAGGGCGACGGCCTCCAGTACCTTCCGGTCGGCGCCCGGCCCCGCGGGGCGGGCCTGTCCGGAGGAGGAACCGAGTTTCCGCCGGGTCAGTGCGGCGGCGGCCCCGAGAAGCACCAGGCCGAGCACCACGAACAGGACAAGGAACACGGTCATGGGACTACCTTTGTTGCTAGAAGTGCCAGAGGTTCGCGGGGCGGTGCCGGGAGTCGCCGCGAGCGGCCAGGAGTGGTCACGGGCCGCACGGCATCCCGCACACGCGCTCCGGCAACCGGAGTGCGTCGGAACCCGCTCGCACCCATCGTCGTGCGGTTGGCACCCCTGGTGAAGCCGTCCTTGCGAACCTTGCCGTTCCGTACAGGAAGTTCTTCGAAGTTCTCGCGCGTCTCCCGCCGAGCCGCCTTGCGCCGGGCCCGCTGCGGGGCGGCCGGGTGCTCGCGCCAGGTTTCCCTCGGTTGTGCGACGGCGGGCCCCGCCCACGGCTGTCCGGGGCCCGCGGATGGCAGCATCGGCCCCCGGAACCATCTGGACGGCCACATTCCTCATGGGCGACCACAGACCCGAGGCGGGAGGGCCCATGCCCCAGCAGGTCCAGCAGAGCGAGCAGGTCCAGCAGGCCCAACAGGCCCAGAAGGCCCAGCAGGTCCGGCAGGGACGCACCGAGACCGTGCGCGTGGCGATCCACGCGCCTGAGCCCTTGGTCCGTGCCGGACTGGCCGGCTTCGCCGCCCTGGACCCGTGTCTGCACGAGCTGCCCGGGGACAGGATCGGCGAGGCGGACGCGATCGTGGTCGCCATGGAGGTGGCTGACGCCTCGGTGCTGGACCTGCTACCCCGCCTGAGCGACGGACCCGACGCACGCTTCCTCGTGGTCGTGGGCAAGCAGTGGCGGGCGGATCTGACGGCGGCACGGAAGCGGGGCGTACGCGGCGTCGTGTGGTGGGACTTCTGCAGCCCGGCCGTCTTCGCCCGGAGCGTGCGAGCGGTGGCGGGCAGTGACGGGAGCGCTCCCACTCCCCCGCACGGACCCGCGTCCACGTCCGCGTCCACATCCACATCCGCGTCCGCACTGGGGGTGTCTCACACCGAGCACACGGGCGGGCACCTCCCCTCCGGCGCCACCACCGCCACGGCCACCGCTGGCGCCACCGCCACCGCCACCACCCGCGCCCGGACCGTACCCGAGCTGAGTTCGCGCGAGGTGGACGTGCTGCGTCTGATCGCGGAGGGAAAGCAGTGCGACGAGATCGCGGTCGAACTCTCCTACTCCGAACGCACGGTGCGCTACATCCTGTACGGCGCGATGAAGCGCACCCGGACCCGCAACCGCGCGCACGCCGTGTCATACGCGATACGCGCCGGACTGATCTGAACTCCGCCGTTCGACGACGCCGTCGGATACGTATGCGCGCGGGAGCAGTTCGGCCGTCCCGTGGGTTCGTTGCAGGCCCTGCGCCACCGGATCGCCGACCTCGCCACGGCAATCGAGTGCACCTGCCTGCTGGTGCGCCAAGTGGCCCTGGACGTGAACGGCTTGGGCGTCATGCCGCCGGGTGGGTGGCCGCTCGGGTGAGTGCGACCGCGGTCCGCACGGCGCTGGCGACGGCCTCGTCGGCTTCGAGTCCGCACAGGTCCGTGAGGACGAAGAGGGCCTCGGCGCTCACCACGACCGCCAGGCCGCGCTTGAGCTGGGCGAACGCGTCCGGGTCGGCCGCACCGAGCGTGTCCTCCACCGGACGGAGCGCTTCGTCGATGAGCCCGAAGCGGATGCCGGGGCGGGCCGCCACCGTCTCGGGACGGGTGATGGTGGCCGCGATCATCGCCCGCACCGAACCCTGCCGCGCGAGGATGCCGCGGAGCAGATAGTCGCAGGCGAACGCGATGCGCTCGACGGGATCCGCGGAGCCGGCCACCGGGGCGAGCGCCTCCGCGGGCGGCGACCAGGCACCGGCCAGCGCCTCACTGATCAGCGACGGCAGGTCGGGGAAGTACCGGTAGGCGGTGGCCTCGGAGACGAGCGCGGCGCGGGCGATCGCCGGCATGGTCACCTCGGAGCCCGCTTCGATCAACTCCCGTGCGGCTGCCAGGATCGCCGTCCGCGTGCGCAGCTTCTGGTTGGTGCGGCCCGCACCGGCCTGGGTCGCCATTCCCGCGCCCCCTCTCTCGTCGACAGCCACGTACACGATATCAGCGAGTTCTCGACATGAGAGCGCACTTGCATAACGACACTCGACCTCCGTACTCTCCTGAGGGTCAGCTCTCACGACGAGAGCGCGCACTTGAGGAGCTCCCTATGGCCGGCACCACCCACCCACTCCAGCTCGACCGGGGCACGGTCGATGTCACCGTCGACGTGCAGGGTCAGGAGGGGCGCACCTTCCTGCTGTTGCACGGAGGCGGCGGTCCGCAGACCGTCACCCCGTTCGCCGGCTTCCTGGCCGGGCAGCGGCCCGCCAGGGTCCTCACCCCTCTTCACCCGGGCTTCGGCGGCACGGTCCGCCCCGAGTGGCTGACCGATGTGCCGACCCTGGCGCAGGTCTACGCCGACCTGCTGGAGGAGCTCGACCTGCGGGACGTGGCCGTGGTGGGCAACTCCATCGGCGGCTGGATCGCCGCCGAACTGGCGGCTCTGGGCAGCGAGCGGATCAGCTGTGTCACCCTCGTCAACGCGGTCGGCGTCCGCGTCCCGGGTCACCCGATAGCCGACACCTTCTCGCTCACGCCCCCGGAGTTGGCACGCCTCTCGTTCCACGACCCCTCGAAGTCCCGCTTCGACCCGAACGCGCTCTCCGCGGAGCAGCGCGCGGTCATGGAGGCCAACCGTGCCGCGTTGCGGGTCTACTCGGGCCCGCACGACATGGCCGACCCCACGCTCACCGACCGGCTGGCCAAGATCGACCGTCCGACCCTGGTCGTCTGGGGCGCGAGCGACCAGGTGGTGGACTCCGACTACGGACGCGCGTACGCGCGGGCCGTCCCCGGCGCGGACTTCCGTCTGCTGGAGGGCACGGGCCACCTGCCCCAGGCCGAGACGCCGGAGCAACTGCTGCCGGTGGTCTGGGACTTCGCGGAGTCCCACACCGCGGACCGCACACGGAACTGACCGGACGCCCCACGGCGACGTCGGCACCGACATCGACATCGACACCGATACCGGTCCCGGCATCGGCATCGGCATCGGTCCTGGCATCCGTCGCAGCCTCGGCCTGGGACCCGGCCCCGGCCCCGGCGGAGCCAATGGCGGCAGGCGACGCGCTCAGGTCGTGTCGGCCTGCTGGATGCTGTCGCCGCTGTTGCCGATCGCGATGTACGTGCCGATGCGCCGGAAGTCGTTCATCACGCCGAACATGGTCTTGTTCGACGGCAGGAGGGCCCGGACGGCGGCGTCGTCGGTCAGCCGGGCCAGAAGCATCTCCTTGTAGGCGTTGTAGACCCTCGCCGTGTAGTTGGGCTCCTTCGCCGCGTTCATCCGGTAGTCGTTGGTGAGCGCGATGGAGGCAAGGTCCATCAGATAGCAGTCGATCAGGTCCGTGACGTCCTGGGCCTGGGCCCCGTCCTCGCCCACGCGGGCGTCCTCCGCCAGGACCCGGGCCATTTGCAGGACGATGTCGCGGTAGATCCGGTGCCTGGTGCTGCTGGGGTAGGCGGCCATGATGTGGTCGGCCTGGCCCGCGCCCTCGGTACTCATGGTGCGCGGCGTCGTCAGATCCCCCAGCCCCGGTACCGCCAGCGGGACTCGTTGGAACATCTCCTCCTCGTCGGGGATGTCCCGGTTCCGGGAGGCGAGCGGGTGCAGACCGATCTCGTGGGCGAGCATGCCCATGATGTGGCCGATGCCGTACTTCTCGAAGTAGTAGCTGGCCAGGTTGATGTCGACACCGGCGTCACCGCGGTCCGTCACGTCGGCCGGGGTCTCCGTCGTCCGCACGTGCAGGGTGATACGGACGCGACGGTCACCGACGTACTCCTTGATGGTGTCGTGCTTGCGGAGCAGGTCGATGATGCGGATCGCCTTGTCGCGGTATCTCTCGTTCGTGTGCTTCAGGTTGGTGAACTCGAACTTCCCCGAGGAGAAGGGGGCGTAGAGGGGCGTGGCCGGTGGGGCCGCCGGCGCCGTGCTCGGGTCCTGCTGCATACGGGCCGGAACTTCGGTGCCCCCCGACCGGCCGGTGCCGTCGGTTCCGTCAGTGCCGTCGGTGGAATCGGTGAGGTCGGTGGGATCGGCGAGGTCGGTGCCGTCGGCCGGGCGGGGCAGGGAGACCGGGTCCACCCAGACCGCCTCGCGGAGGATCCCGTCGATCCCCTTGCGTGCCTCGTCCCAGGTCTGTGCGATGTCCTGCTCGCCCGGTCGAGGCCGCTCGGGCTGGGGACTCACGTCGCCGATCAGCGCGCTCAGCAGGGCCAGGTGCCGCTCGCGGAGCCCACCGGCGGCCAGCGAGGAGTCCTCGGGAGCCGCGTTCAGGTCACCGAGCAGACTGCCCGCGATGTGCGGGCGATGCGGGGAGTCGGCATCCCGGTACTCGTCCCGCAGACCCAGCTGATGGGTCAGTTCGTGCACCAGCTGAATGGGGTCGGCATCCGCCCACCACGTGACCTGATCCATCGCCCGGTCCCGGCCCACCAGATCCACCGTCAGATGCGGAGACTCCGAGGCGGCGACAGGCTCGACGGTTACGTGCAGCAGGTCACCGTTCGGCAGCCGGTACTCGGGCCCGTTGAGGAACTCGTGCACTCCGGCGGAGAGTTGCTCGAAGGCGTGCGCCACCTGCGAGTCCGTACCGCGCATCAGGACGCGAACCGTGAGGTCCGTGACCTGTTCGCCCTGGTACGGGAGCCGCCGGACGTCGAAGCCCGACCGCACCACGAACCGCGGCCGGCTGTCGCGCGGACCCGCCAACCGCGGCGGCCCGACCAGCGCTCCCTCAGTGCTCTGCGGTGTAGCGGGTATAGCGGGTGTAGCGGGTGTAGCGGGTGTAGCGGGTGTACCGGCCAGAGCTTGTTCGATGCTGTCCTGGATCCGCTGCGCGCCGACGGCGGCCTGCGGGAGCCGGGGGCGCGCCTCGCCCGTCGGGAGGGGCCGCTGGATGCTGTCACCGCGGTTGTTGGTCGCGAGGCTGGCGGCCAGCGTGGTGAAGTCCCGTACGACTCCGAACATTCCCTTGTCGGCGGGGAGCAGGCCACGGGCGGGGCTGTCCGGGGCCATGCGCGCGGCGAACAGTTCCTTGTACGCGTTGTAGACCTTGGCCGTGTTACCGGGTTCCTTGGCCGCGTTCATCCGGTAGTCGCTGGTGATCGCGATGGAGGCGAGGTCCATGAGGTAGGTGTCGATCAGGTCCGTGACGTCCTTGGCCTTGGCGCCCTCCACACCGGCCTGCGCGGCCTCGGCCAGCATGTCGGCCATCTTCAGCACGATGTCCCGGTAGATCCCGTGCCGGGTGCTGCTGGGGAACGCGGCCATGATGTGGTCGGCCTGACCCGCGCTGTCGGTGTTCATCGTGCGCGGGGTCCGCAGGTCGCCCAGCCCTGGCACGGGCAGGGGGATGCCTCGGAACATCGCCTCCTCGTCGGGGATGTCCCGGTTCCGGGAGGCGAGCGGGTGCAGACCGATCTCGTGGGCCAGCATCCCCATGATGTAACCGATGTCGTACTTCTCGAAGTAGTAGCTCGCGAGGTTGATCTGGACACCGGCGTCGCCCAGGTCGCGTACGTCCGCCGGGGTCTCCGTCGTCCGCACGTGCAGGGTGATACGGACGGGGCGGTCGCCGACGTAGTCACGGATCGTCGGGTGGTCCCGCAGCAGTTCGATGACGCGGACAGCCTTGTCCCGGTACTTCTCCTCCGTGTGCTTCAGGTTGGTGAACTCGAACTTGCCGGACCTGAAGGGGGTCAGGGTGGGTTCGGCGGTCGCAGGGGCAGCAGCGGTGGCGGTGGTGGCCGGCGGCCCGTCCGGGTCCTGCTGCATGTCCGGGTCCTGCTGCATACGGGCCGGGACGTCGGTGACCGCCGTCTCACCCGTGGACGGCCTGGGCAACGACACCGGGTCCACCCAGACCGCCTCGCGGCGCACCTTCTCGGCGCTCTCGCGCACCTCGTCCCAGGTCTTCTCCGTGTCCTCCTGCGCGCCCGGCTCCGAAGGCCGCTTGGGCTGGGGACTCACGTCCCCGATCAGCGCACCCAGCAGGGCCAGGTGCCGACCGCGCAGCCCACCGGCGGCCAGCGAGGAGTCCTCGGGAGCCGCGTTCAGGTCACCGAGCAGACTGCCCGCGATGTGCGGACGATGCGGGGCATCGGCATCCCGGTACTCGTCGCGCAGACCGAGCTGATGGGTCAGCTCATGCACCACCTGAAGGGGGGTGGCGTCCGCCCACCACGTGACCTGGTCCATCGCCCGATCCCGGCCCACCAGATCCACCGTCAGGTGCGGGGACTGCGAAGGATCGACCAGCTCGACGGTTACGTGCAGGAGGTCGCCGTTGGGAAGTCGGTGGCCGGGGTTGTTGAGGAACTCGTGCACTCCGTCGCGGAGTTGGGCGAAGGCGTGGGCGTGGGCGTTCTGACCGTCCTTGCCACCGCGCATCGCGATACGCACCGTGAGGTCGGTGACCGGATCGCCGTCGTAGGTGAACCGCCGCGCATCGAAATCGGACCGCACGACGAAGCGAGGACGCTTGTCACGCGGCCGACTGGCACGCGGCCCCCTCGACGGCGTGGAGTCGGACGACCCGTTCTGCGGCCCGTTCTGCGACTTGGGCTCCGTGCCGCCCGGTGCAAGTCGCGGACGTGTCTCGTCGGCATCACTACTGCCGGGCATCGGAGTGGCGGTCTGGATGCTGTCGCCCTGGTTGTTGAACGCGACGCTGCTGCCCAGGCCCAGGAAGTTGCTCGTGACGTTGTACCAGCTCTTGTCGGCCGGGAGCAGCGCCCGAACGGGACTGTCCGGCGCGAGCTGTGCGGCGAACTGCTCCTTGTACGCGTTGTAGACCTTGGCCGTGTAACGCGGTTCCCAGGCCGCGTCCTTGCGCTTGTCATTGGTGAGCGCGATCGTCGCCAGATCCATCAAGTAGGTGTCGACGAGGTCCGTGACGTCCTTCGGCTTCGCGCCCTCCTCCCCCGTTCGCACCTCCTCCGCCAGGTCATCGGCCATGCCGAGCACGATGTCCCGGTAGATCCGGTGCCGGGTGCTGCTCGGGAACGCCGCCATGATGTGGTCGGCCTGACCAGCGCCCTCCGTACTCATCGTGCGCGGCGTCTTCAGATCGGCCAGGCCCGGAACGGTCAGCGGCACGCCCGCGAACATCTCCTCCTCGTCGGGGATGTTCGTGTCCCGGGAGGCGAGCGGGTGCAGGCCGATCTCGTGGGCCAGCATCCCCATGACGTAGCCGATGTCGTACTTCTCGAAGTAATAACTCGCGAGATTGATGTCGACACCCGCCTCGCCACGGTCCGTCACGTCGGCCGGGGTCTCCGTCGTCCGCAGGTGGAGGGTGATACGGACCGGACGGCCGCCGACATAGGCACGGATCGTGTCGTGCTTGCGAAGCAACTCGATGATGCGGACCGCCTTGTCGCGGTACACCTCGTTCGTGTGCTTCAGGTTCGTGAACTCGAAGTTCCCCGACTTGAACGGGGTGAGCGTAGAGGTCGGCTCGGCCGCGGTGGCGCTCGTCGAGGCCGGGGCCGCAGCCGTCGGTGTGCCATCGGTGTCGGACTGGGGCAGCCTGGGACGCGCCTCACCGGTATTGCCGCTCGCGGTCGGTTCCGGAGGAGCCGGCCGCTGGATGCTGTCGCCGCGGTTATTGGTTCCCACACTCGTGGCAAGCGCCGCGAAATCCGCCAGGACACCGAACCTGCCCTTGTCCCATGGCAGCAGAGCACGCACCGGACTGTCCTGAGCCAAGCGCTCAGCAAACTGAGCCTTGTAGGCGTTGTAGACCCTCGCTGTGTATGCCGGATCCCTCATCGCCCGCGCCCGATGGTCGTTCGTGACCGCGATCGACGCCAGATCCATGAGGTAGGTGTCGATCAGATCCGTGACGTCCTTCGACTTCGCACCCGCCACACCCACCCGCACATGCCGGGCCAGCACTTCGGCCATCTCCAGCACGATGTCGCGGTAAATACCGTGCCGGATGGTGTGCGGGAACGCCGCCATCACATGATCCGCCTGACCCGCACCCTCCGTATTCATAAACCGCGGTGTCGTCAAGGTCTCCAGCCCCGGCACCATTAGAGGCATGCCCTGATACAGCTCCTCCTCCTCAGGAATCTTCGAATTCGCCGAGGCAAGAGGGTGCAGACCGATCTCATGGGACAGCATCCCCATGATGTAACCGATGTCGTACTTCTCGAAGTAGTAACTCGCCAGATTGATCTCCACACCCGCAGCACCCAGATCACGCACATCCGCAGGCGTCTCCGTCGTCCGCACATGCAGCGTGATCCGCACCGGACGGCCACCGACAAAACTCCTGATCGTCCCGTGCTCATCCAGCAACTCGACGATCCGCACCGCCTTGTCCACATACCGATCCGTCTGATTCAAATTGGTGAACTCAAAATTCCCCAACTTGAAGGGGCGCAGGGTCGGCACCGCATCCGCATCCGCATTCGGATCCTGCGGCGTACGCGCCGGGACGTCGGTGACCGCCGTCTCACCTGTGGACGGCCGGGGCAGGGACACCGGGTCCACCCAGACCGCCTCGCGGCGCACCTTCTCGGCGCTCTCGCGCACCTCGTCCCAGGTCTTCTCCGTGTCCTCCTGCGCGCCCGGCTCCGAGGGCCGCTCGGGCTGGGGACTCACGTCGCCGATCAGCGCACCCAGCAGAGCCAGGTGCCGACCGCGCAGCCCACCGGCAGCAAGCGAAGAGTCTTCCGGGGCTGCGTTCAGGTCACCGAGCAGACTGCCCGCGATGTGCGGACGATGCGGGGCATCGGCATCCCGGTACTCGTCCCGCAGACCCAACTGATGGCTCAGCTCATGCACCAGCTGCACCGGATCGGCATCCGCCCACCAGGAGACCTGGTCCATCGCCCGGTCCCGGCCCACCAGATCCACCGTCAGATGTGGGGACTTCGAAGGATCGACCAGCTCGACGGTCACGTTCAGCAGGTCGCCGTTGGGGAGCCGATAGCCGGGACTGTTCAGGAACTCGGCGACGCCGGCGCTGAGCTGCCCGAACACCCGCGGCGTCTGCTCCGCCGCTCCGCGCATCGCGATACGCACCGTGAGGTCGGTGACCGGCTCACCCTGGTACGAGAACCGCCGGGCGTCGAAGCCCGACCGCACCACGAACCGGGGACGGGTGTCCCGTGTGCCGCGCATCGGCTCCTTGGCGGGCGGGGCTTGCTCGGCTCTCCCCTCGGCACTCCTCTCGGCACTCCTCTCGGCACTCAGTTCGGGCTGCTGAGCGCAGGCCTCCGCCTGCGGGAGCCGGGGCCGGGCCTCATCCGCGGTCGGAGGCGCGGGGGTGGACGCTGACTCGGTAGCGGAGGCAGGTGCGGGTACGGGTGCGGGCGGCTGGATGCTGTCGCCCCGATTGTTGGTGACCACACTGGCGGTCAGCGTCGCGAAGTCCCGCACGACTCCGAACATTCCCTTGTCGGGGGGCAGCAGCGCACGGGCGGGGCTGTTCGGGGCCATGCGCGCGGCGAACAGCGTCTTGTACTCGTTGTAGACCCTGGCGGTGTTGCCCGGTTCCTTCGCGGCCCGCAGGCGGTGGTCGCTGGTGATCGCGATGGAGGCCAGGTCCATGAGGTAGGAGTCGATCACGTCCGTGGCGTCCTGGAGCTTGGCTCCCGGTAGCTGCGCCTGCGCGAACTCCGCCAGCATCTCCGCCATCTTCAGCACGATGTCGCGGTAGATCCCATGCCGGGTGCTGCTGGTGTAGGCAGCCATGATGTGGTCGGCCTGGCCCGCACCGACCGTGTTCATGGTGCGCGGCGGTGTCAGGTGGGACAACCCCGGGACGGCCAGCGGCACCCCAGCGAACATCTCCTCCTCATCAGGGATGTTCGTGTCCCGGGAGGCGAGCGGGTGCAGGCCGATCTCGTGGGCCAGCATCCCCATGACGTAGCCGATGTCGTACTTCTCGAAGTAGTAACTGGCCAGGTTGATCTGGACGCCGTCGTCGCCCAGGTCACGTACGTCCGCAGGAGGCTCGTTCGTCCGCACGTGCAGCGTGATGCGTACGGGACGGTCGGCGACGTAGGCACTGATCGTCGGGTGGTCCCGCAGCAGTTCGATGACCCGGGTCGCCTTGGCGCGGTACCGCTCGTTCGAACTCTTCAGGTTGGTGAACTCGAAGTTCTCCATCACGAAGGGCCCGGGGGCGGGCGCGGCATCGGTGCCAGGTGCCGCGTTCGGGGTCTGGTTCTGGTTCTGGTTCTGCAGCATGTGTGCCGGGACCCCGGTGGACGCTGCGTCCTCGGCACCGTTCGTCGTGCTCGGCAGAGAGACCGGGTCGACCCAGACCGCCTCGCGGCGCACCTTTTCGGCGCTCTCGCGCACCTCGTCCCAGGTCTTCTCCGTGTCCTCCTGCTCGCCTGGCTCCGAGGGCCGCTCGGGCTGGGGACTCAGGTCGCCGATCAGCGCACCCAGCAGAGCCAGATGCCGACCGCGCAGCCCACCGGCAGCCAGCGAGGAGTCCTCGGGAGCCGCGTTCAGGTCACCGAGCAGACTGCCCGCGATGTGCGGACGCTGCGGGGCATCGGCATCCCGGTACTCGTCCCGCAGACCCAACTGATGGCTCAGCTCATGCACCAGCTGCACCGGATCGGCATCCGCCCACCACGAGACCTGGTCCATCGCCCGGTCCCGGCCGGTGAGGTCCACCGTCAGGTGCGGAGACTGCGAGGGGTCGACCAGTTCCACCGTCACGTGCAGCACGTCACCGTTCGGGAGCCGGTGACCGGGGCTGTTCAAGAACTCGCTGACACCCGCCCCCAGTTGGGAGAAGACCTGGGCGTTCAGCCCGTCCGTGCCGCCGCGCATCGCGATACGCACCGTGAGGTCGGTGACCGGATCGCCGTCGTAGGTGAACCGCCGGGCGTCGAAGCCCGACCGCACCACGAAACGCGGGCGCTTGTCACGCCCCCTTCCCACACGAGGCACGTCGGTCGACCGGGTCTGCGGCGCTGCGTCCGGGCCACTCCCGGTCAGCCTCGGGCGCGCTTCGCCGGTCTCGGTGCTGCTGCTCGGCATCGGAGTGGCGGTCTGGATGCTGTCGCCCTGGTTGTTGAACGCGACGCTGCTGCCCAGGCCCAGGAAGTTGCTCGTGACGTTGTACCAGCTCTTGTCGGCCGGGAGCAGCGCCCGAACGGGACTGTCCGGCGCGAGCTGTGCGGCGAACTGCTCCTTGTACGCGTTGTACACCTTGGCCGTGTAACGCGGTTCCCAGGCCGCGTCCTTGCGCTTGTCATTGGTGAGCGCGATCGTCGCCAGATCCATCAAGTAGGTGTCGACGAGGTCCGTGACGTCCTTCGGCTTCGCGCCCTCCTCCCCCGTTCGCACCTCCTCCGCCAGGTCATCGGCCATGCCGAGCACGATGTCCCGGTAGATCCGGTGCCGGGTGCTGCTCGGGAACGCGGCCATGATGTGGTCGGCCTGACCAGCGCCCTCCGTACTCATCGTGCGCGGCGTCTTCAGATCGGCCAGGCCCGGAACGGTCAGCGGCACGCCCGCGAACATCTCCTCCTCGTCGGGGATGTTCGTGTCCCGGGAGGCGAGGGGGTGCAAACCGATCTCGTGGGCCAGCATCCCCATGATGTAACCGATGTCGTACTTCTCGAAGTAGTAGCTCGCGAGGTTGATGTCGACGCCCGCGTCCCCGCGGTCCGTGACATCCGCGGGAGTCTCGGTCGTACGCACATGCAGAGTGATACGGACCGGACGGCCGCCGACGTAGGCACGGATCGTGTCGTGCTTGCGAAGCAACTCGATGATGCGGACCGCCTTGTCGCGGTACACCTCGTTCGTGTGCTTCAGGTTCGTGAACTCGAAGTTCCCCGACTTGAACGGGGTGAGCGTCGGAGTCGACTCGACCGACGTCGTGGGTGTGCCATCGGTGTCGGACTGGGGCAGCCTGGGACGCGCCTCACCGCTATTGCCGCTCGCGGTCGGTTCCGGAGGAGCCGGCCGCTGAATGCTGTCGCCGCGGTTGTTGGTTCCCACACTCGTGGCAAGCGCCGCGAAGTCCGCCAGGACACCGAACCTGCCCTTATCCGCAGGCAGCAGGGCACGTACGGGACTGTCCTGAGCCAGGCGCTCAGCAAACTGAGCCTTGTAGGCGTTGTAGACCCTCGCCGTGTATGCCGGATCCCTCATCGCCCGCGCCCGGTAGTCGTTCGTGACCGCGATCGACGCCAGATCCATGAGGTAGGTGTCGATCAGATCCGTGACGTCCTTGGGCTTAGCGCCCGCCACACCCACTCGTACGTGCCGGGCCAGCACTTCGGCCATCTCCAGCACGATGTCGCGGTAAATACCGTGCCGGATGGTGTGCGGGAACGCCGCCATCACATGATCCGCTTGACCCGCACCCTCCGTATTCATAAACCGCGGCGTGCTCAGCGTTTCCAGCCCCGGCACCATTAGAGGCATGCCCTGATACAGCTCCTCCTCCTCAGGAATCTTCGAATTCGCCGAGGCAAGAGGGTGCAGACCGATCTCATGGGACAGCATCCCCATGATGTAACCGATGTCGTACTTCTCGAAGTAGTAACTCGCCAGATTGATCTCCACACCCGCAGCACCCAGATCACGCACATCCGCAGGCGTCTCCGTCGTCCGCACATGCAGCGTGATCCGCACCGGACGGCCACCGACAAAACTCCTGATCGTCCCGTGCTCATCCAGCAACTCGACGATCCGCACCGCCTTGTCCACATACCGATCCGTCTGATTCAAATTGGTGAACTCAAAATTCCCCAACTTGAAGGGGCGCAGGGTCGGCACCGCATCCGCATCCGCATTCGGATCCTGCGGCGTACGCGCCGGGACGTCGGTGACCGCCGTCTCACCCGAGGCCGGCCGAGGCAGCGACACCGGGTCCACCCAGATGGCCTGGCGAGGTTCCGGGGTGGCACTCTGCCGGGCCGCCGCCCAGCTCTGGTCGGCAGGGTCGGACTGGTCGTCGTTCTGCCGAGGCGCCGGGGTCACCTCGCCGATGAGCGCTCCGAGCAGGGCCAGATGCCGGTCCCGCAAGCCGGCGGGGGCGAGCGAGGAGTCCTCGGGCGCCGCGTCGAGGTCGCCCAGCAGGCTGCCGAGGACGTGGGGTCGGTGCGGGGAGTCGGCATCCCGGTACTCGTCCCGCAGCCCGAGCTGGTGGGTCAGTTCGTGCACGAACTGGACCGGGGCCGCGTCGGTCCACCAGGTGATCTGGTCCATCGCCTTGTCCCGGCCCACCAGGTCCACGGTCAGGTGCGGGGCATCGGTGGCGCCCGGAGCACGCGGGACTTCCGGGAGGTCGACGTGCTCGACGGTCACGTGCAGCCGGTCGCCGTTGAAGAGGCGGTGGGCCGGGTCGTTCAGGAACTCGTCCACCCCCGCCCTGAGCTGGGCGAACACCTGGTTGACCTGCTCGTCCGTACCGCGCAGCGCGACGCGGACCGTCAGCTCGGTGACCGGCTCACCCTGGTACGAGAACCGCCGGGCGTCGAAGCCCGACCGCACCACGAACCGGGGACGGGTGTCCCGCGAGCCCCTGGGCCGCGGCGTGTCGGACGTCTGGGGCTGGGTCTGGGGCTGGGTCTGCGTCTGCGTCTGCGCCGCACCGTGGGGCAGTCTCGGGCGTGCCTCGCCCGTGTTGTCCGCGGTCTGCTCCGGAGCAACGGCCACGGGCTGCTGGATGCTGTCGCCCCGGTTGTTGGTCGCGATGCTGCTGGCGAGTTGGGTGAAGGACCGTGCGACGCCGAACAGGGTCTTGTTCGAGGGCAGCAGCGCCAGAAGCGCGGTGTTCCCCGCCAACTCTGCGCGCAGCAGGTCCTTGTAGGCGTTGTAGACCCTCGCCGTGTAGTTGGGTTCCTTGACCGCGTTGATCCGGTAGTCGTTGGTGACCGCGATGGAGGCGAGGTCCATCAGGTAGGTCTCGAACAGGTCCGTGACGTCCTGCGACTTGGCTCCCGCCACGCCGACCCGCGCGCGCTGCGCGAGCACCCTGGCCATCTCTATGACGATGTCGCGGTAGGTGGCGTACCGGATGGTCTTCGGGTAGGCGGCCATGATGTGGTCGGCCTGGCCCGCGCCGTCGGTGTTCATGGTGCGCGGAATCTTCAGGTCGGTCAGTCCCGGTACCAGCACGGGCCTCCCCTGGTACGCCTCCTCCTGCTCGGCGATCTCCGCGTTGCGGGTGGCGAGGGGGTGCAGGCCGATCTCGTGGGACAGCATGCCCATGATGTAGCCGGTGTCGTACTTCTCGAAGTAGTAGCTCGCGAGGTTGATCTGGACACCGTCGTCACCCAGGTCGCGTACGTCGGCGGGGGTTTCCGTCGTGCGCAGGTGCAGGGTGATGCGTACGGGACGGTTGCCGACGTAGGTCTTGATGGTGCTGTGTTCGTCGAGCAGCTCGATGATCCGGACCGCCTTGTCGACGTACCGGTCCGTCTGGTTGAGGTTGGTGAACTCGAAGTTCCCCAGCTTGAAGGGGCGCAGGGTCGGTTCCGGCGCCGGTTCGGGCGCGGGGTCCGTGGGGAGGTCGGTGCCGGTGTCGTTGCCGGACAACGTGTGCAGCTCGTACGCCTCCTCCTCCACGACGCCCGGGAGGTCGCTGCCGGTCGGTGACGGGGGCAGCGGGTGGGTGATCGCCTCCTGGACGAGCGGGTCCAGCGAAGCCGTGTCGACGGGCGCCGTCAGGTCCTTCGGCGCCACCTCCTGCGAGCCCTTGACCTCGGGCGTCTGCGAGTCCTTGGCCTCGGGACCCTTCGAGTCCTTGAGCTTCGGGCCCTTCGAGTCCTTGACCTCCGGCGTCGGCGAGTCCTTGACCGCGGGGCCCTTCGAGTCCTTGGGCTCCGGGCCCTTCGAACCCTTGGTCTCGGGAGCCTTCGAGTCCTTCGGTTGGGGCGTCGTCTGCGGGGGCGCCGCGGTGTGCAGGGTCAGCGGGACGAAGTCCCCGCCCCGGCGGCGGAGCCGGATGTGCGGGCCGCTGTCGCCGGACGGGCCCGCGTAGGTGTGCGCGGTCCCGTTCTCCTCGATCAGGGTGACGGTCGTACCGGTCGCCGCCGCGGCCCACTCGGCCACCGCGCGGTCGGCCCCGGGACCCCACGGTGCCTGGGCGAGGTATCGGCGCAGATGGCCGTCGCGCTCGTGCCGGGACGGTGCGGGGTCGCCGGGGCGGCCCGCGGGCAGCGGCGGCGGGGTGAAGAGCGTGGCGTGTGTGGTGGGGTCCCCGGGCAAGCCGTTCAGACGCATCAGCTGGGCGGGCGACATCGCGGCGCGCCTGCGCAGCCGCGCGACCTCCGGACCGATGACGCCGGGCTGCTGCGAGGCCTGCAGTACGGCCGTGGAGAGCGCGCCGAAGAAGCCGTTGCCGCGGCCGGTGGGCGTGCCCTGGGTGTAGGTGGCGCCGTCGGGGGCGGTGAGGACGGCGTCGCGGTCCAGGCGGTAGCGCGGGCCGGTGCTGTCGGCGGCCGGCAGCCAGGGCGCGATGGTGTGGCTGCGGTGCGCGGGCGGCTGCTCGGGGGCGGTGCGCGTGGTGTCGTCGGTGGAGGTCTCCGTCGTCGGATCCGAACCGGTCGTGTTCGGCGGCAGCGCGGTGGCGACCGGGGCCGGGCTGCCGGTCGGAAGCGCGGCGTGGAAGAAGCCGTCCGAGGAGAAGAGGACGGGGTCGTTGGCCGGGTCGACGGATGCCGGGTCGACGCCGTGCGGGAGGAACAGCTGGTCGCGGCCCTCGCCGGTCACCACGGTGAGCGGGGTGCCCAGGACCCGGGCGGCGAGGGCGGGCAGCAGGTCGGCGCCACCGTGGTCGCCGGCGCGGCGCTCGGGCGGTGCCGGTTCGCCGGCGGCGGGTTCCGTGCCGGTGTCCTGGCGGGGCTCGCTCGCGAACGGGCGGGACAGGGCGATCGTGGCGAGCGCCACCCGCTGGTCGGGGGTCGGCCAGTAGGTCTGCGGGAGGCGGCCGAACGCGTCGAACTCGGCCTGTTGCGTGGGCGTGAACACCACGCCCGCCAGGTCGAGTTCGGCCTGGGTGAAGGTGTCCGCGGCGTCCAGGGCGAGGGCGTCGAGCAGGTCCTGGTTGCCGTCGTCGCCCAGTGACCAGGCGAGGCGGTCACGGGCGGCGCCGATGGCCTCCGCGGTGACCGCAGGGTCGCCGGGGGCGTTGGTGAACCGGTCGGCGAGGTCGTCGCCGAGCAGGTACGGCAGGCGGCCCCGTGCCTCGGCCGTGGCGATCAGCGCGTGGAAGAACGAGGCGCCGTCGTGCGGCATGTCGTGCACCTCGCGCACCGTGGTGCCGTCCGGGGAGGTGAGGGTGCGCGGCGTGGAGTCGGTGGCGTCGGTGACGGTGAACGGCGCGGGTGCCTCGGAAGGCCAGTCCGGCGCGGTGTACGTCTGCGGGGCGTCCGGCACCGTGACCCTTGCCGAGCCCTGGTGGTGGGCGGTGAGGCGGGAGGCGGCGAGGTGCAGCCGGTGGTGGTCCTCGGCGGCGGCGTCGGTGCGCAACTGCCAGCGGTGGACCTCCTCCCGGGCGGCCTGCCAGGCGGCGACGGCCGGGGAGTAGAGCACGTCCGGGGGCAGGTCGGTGGGTTCGCCGGAGTTGTCGTCGCCGAGCGCGGCCCGGTCCTCGTCGCTCAGGTCCAGCCAGGTCTCGCGGGACCGCGCCCGGGCGTCGTAGTAGTTCTTCTCGGCCGTGGCGAGGTCGGCGGCGGCCTTGGCCTGGCTGTCCCAGGCCGCGAGGACCTCGTCGGTGAACGAGGTCTCGTCCAGGAGTCCGTAGTCATGGGCGAGGTCCTCGCGCAGCCAGACGAGGGCCGTGGTCTCGGCCTCGGCGGCGCGCGGCCCGCGCTTGGCCTTGCCGAGCGCGCGCAGCGGGCGGCTGTCGGTGAACCGGTGGTCCACCTCGGCCACCGAGAGCCAGCTCACCGGGATCGCGAAGAGCATGCTCCGGTCGGTGAGGACCTTGTTGTGGGTGCCGAGGGTGGTGTCGGTGGTGCCCTTGAGGGTGGTGCCGTCGTTCGTGCCGCCGATCGGGACCGTGGCGCCCGGGTTGGTGACACCGGCGTTGCTGGTTCCGGCCAGCGGCGCGGAGCCCATGGCGCCCTCGACGTTGTCGGTGATGCCGGCTTCCGACGCGTCGGAGGTCTTCGCCCGCTGCATGGCCTCCATACGGGGCTTGTTCTCCACGGCGAGCAGCCGGGCGCCACGGCGGTGCATCTTCGCGTAGAGGCGGGAGTCGGCGGTGTGCGACTGGCCGATGAGGTGGGAGGAGGACTGCGTGGGCAGGGAGGTGCCCTCCGCGCCGAGCGCCTCGCGGAAGCCGGACGTCAGGCCGACCTGCGCGGTGGCCTCCTGCTGGGCCTGGCCGGGGGCGGTGCCGACGCCGGTCAGGGAGGTGAAGTGGGCCATGCGTACGCGGCTCGCGAGGTGGGTGCCGGCGTGCCGTCGGCCGAGGTCGCTGTCGCCGAGGCCGTCGGCGCGGGCGGTGGCGATGGTCAGGGCGTCGTGCACGTTGGCGGCGCCGCGGATGTCCACGGCGAGGATGCCGGAGCCGATCCGGTCGTCGAAGGGCAGCACGTCCGGGTCGGGGCTGCCACCGGGGTCGCCGGCGGCGGAGGTGCGCCAGGCGGCGATGCCTTCGGGGCGGGCCTGGGCGGCCGTCAGTACGCGTACCGCGCGCTCGGGTTCCGGGACGTCCTGCTCGGTGATCGCGCCGTCGGACCCGTCGCCGTCCGGGGTGAGGAGGCTGGCGGGCAGGACCTCGTTGAGCGTGCCGACGGGGACGGCGGAGACGCCGGGGGCGAGCGCGTCCCCGGCGGAGTCCGTCATGGTGATGGTGAGGGCGTAGCTGGTGATGATCTCGGCGTGCGCCTGGGTGGTGGCGATGTTCGGCATCGCGGTGGTGCCGGCGGTCTGGGTCCGGACGCTGGACCGCTGTTTGGCCGCGGTGCCCTGGAGCGAGGGGTTGGCGATGAGGAGGCCGTCCTCGGCGGCGCGCTGGCCCGCGCTGAGCGTCACGTCGGCGCCGCGGTCCTGTGAGGTGCCCCCGGCGTCGTCGCGGGCGGTGGTGCGGTAGTCCTCCAGTTCGTAGCCGGTGCGCAGCCGGTCCACGGTGGTGGTGATCGGTGTCAGTTTGAACTGGAGCTGTCCGGGGCTGCCGTTGACGGGCAGGTGGAAGAGGTTCGACCAGGTGCGGTAGCGGACCGGCAGGGTCATTCCGTCGGTCGTCAGCTCGTGCAGATGCGCTTGGAGGAAGTCCGGGGAGAGCCGTTGGAGCACCTGCTCCCGGTCGTGCGAGGGCACCCCCATCCGCGCCAGTTGCGGGAGGAGCTGCTGGGCTGCGTCGCTTGCGTCGAGTTGGCCGCTCGGGTGGGTGGGGAAGCGGCGGAAGCGCAGGTAGGGGGGCACCCGGTAGCCGCGGCCGAGGTTGTGCGGGGTCTTGTCGCCGAGGCCGTCCGGGGCGAGGCCGGCCTCGATGACGTCCTGCATGGGCAGGTGGAACATCACCGCGTCGCGGATGCGCTGGAGGGCGGCGGCGGCCCGGCGCGGGGTGAGGCTGTTGCTCAGGCGGTCGGAGACGCGTCCGGCCGCGGCGCTGAGGCCGGCCCCGGCCCGGGTGCCGATCGCGCCCATCGCGGCCGTCCACCGGTCCCGTACGGCGATGGTCTCGGCGGTGTCGGCGACCACCAGGTACATCCGGCCCGCGTAGGTGAGGGTGGTGTTGCGGCCCCGGGTGAGGGTCTGCGAGACGCTGCGGCCCTTGCCCCAGGCGTACTGCAGGGCGCCCGAGTAGGAGCCGACCACCGCGGGCCCGCCCGGGGCCTGCTGCAGGGGTGTGTCGGCGCCCTGGAGGCCGAGGGTGGTGCGCGAGACGGTGCTCGCGCTGCCGTTGACGCGGTGTTCGTTGCCGACGGTCGTCTCGGAGCTGGCCGGCTTCGGGTCGCTCCTGACCCGGAAGTTGCTCAGTTCGCCGCGGACCACGCCCTTGAGGTAGTGGGTCCTGAACGGTCCCGCGCCGTTCAGTCCGGCGATCCGTGAGCCGAACGGGCCGAGATATTGGCCGAGTTGTCCGGCCACGCTGAGGTTGGCCATCGCGCGGCGCAGCGCGGTGCGCACGGGGGCGCCGGGTGCGCTGACGTGCCAGGAGGTGCCCGATGCCCGGTCGGCGGTGTCCTGCATGAGCTGCTGGCGCTGCGGGCCGCCCTCCGCGCTGAGCACGACGTGCGGGGCGCGCAGCAGTTTCTTGGTGAGCTGCTGGTCGGCCGAGTCATCATCGGTCAACGGGCGGGTGCCGTCGAGGAGTTGGTCCGCCACGTCGGCGGAGAGCTGCGTCGGGGCGGGCGTGGTCGAGGTAGCGGGTGCCGTACCGGTCGGGGGCGGGTCGGCGGGCGCGTAACGGTCGGAGCCGTGTGCGGCCGGTACGGCCAGCTCCACCCGGCCGACGGTCTCGTTGCCCCGGGTGAACAGGGGCCGCTCCACGACCTTGCTGACGAAGAAGCCCGCGCCGAGCAGACCGACCGAGGCGAGCCTCGCCCAGCCGCGCGGGCGGCGGTGGCCCTCGAAGGTGGCGCCCAGTTCGACCTGGTAGCTGTAGAGATCGGCGCCGTTCTGGAACATCAGGTGGTCGTGGACGACCGCGACCGTGTTCCTGGTGGCCTTCTGTTCGGTCCGCCCGTGCCGGAGGCCGACGGCCACGCTGCCGGCCTGTCGCGGCAGTCCCACCTCGGGCACCTTGTCGTGGTCGCGCGGCCCGACGCCCAGCTCGACACCGCCGGACAGGGTGACGGCCGCCTGCTCCCCCTGGCCGGCGACCTCGGTGCCGATCACCGCGTTGCGCAGCGACCGCTCGCTCATGGTGGTCTCGAACCGCCGGTCGGTCAGGCGCGCCTTGAGCACGAGCGTGTGGTGGCCGCGGCGCACCTTGCCGTCCTCGGTGAGGGTGACGGGCACCCCCGTGGTGGACAGGTCGTCCAGGCTCTGGGCCAGGCTGGGCCGGTTCAGCGCCTCGCGCACCTGGCGGTCGTTGTGCAGCGCGGTCCGCATCCGCCCGTCGCCGTACCAGAACTTGGCCAGGCGCGGATGCCGCAGCATGAACGGCGGCACGAACAGCGAGGGGTACGACTGATGCAGGGTGTCCAGGACCGCGTCCGTGAACGCGTGCATGGGGTCCTGGGGGGCGGGCGGCGGCGTCTGGGACTGGTCCTGGCTCTGGTCCTGGCTCGTGGACTGGTCCTGGCCGGACGGCTTCACCTGGGGCTGCGCCGGAGGCGTCGTCCCGGACTCGGGGCCGGAGTCGGACTGGGTCTGGATCTGGGTCTGCGGGGGTGTGACCGGGCGGAAGCCCTCGGCCCGGACCTGCCCGCTGAGGTGGACCGGGTCCTCCCGGGTGAGGTACCACGGCACCGGCGGCTCGGCGTCCGGGTTGGGTCCCGTCCGGCCGGGCGTACGGCTGTCCCAGCCCGCGAGGCGGCGCGCGTCCTGGGTGGAGATCCAGTCCAGGCTGACCACCCGCACCGGCCGGGCGGCGGACGGCGGTTCGCCGGGCTTGCGCACCATCAGGGTGCGCTCCACCCGGTAGAGCGCGACCGGGTGGTTACGGATACGTCCGGTGGTCTTGCGGGCCGCGTCGACGCCGAGGTAGTGGCCGCGCCCGGTGGAGAGGTCCGCGCGGACGAGGGGGCCGCCCTGGAAGCGTACGTCGGTCTCCGGGCCGGCGACGGTGTAGTTCGGCCCCGCGGTGACCTGTATGCCCAGGCGGGTGTCACGAACGTGCCCGCGGTCGTTCTGGTACGTGGTCTGCGTGAGGTCGCGCAGCTCCGCCTTGACGGACTCGGTGACCAGGGTGGCCCGGTGCGGCACCGAGCGCTCCACGATGAGGTGCCCCAGCGGGTGCTGTCCGCTGCCCCGGGTCAGCTCGGGCCCGGTGACCGGTCCGGAGAAGCGGCCGAACAGCGCGAGCAGCCGCCCCGGCCGGACGTACGAGACGAGGGTGCGGTGTGCCGAACTCCCGGGCCGTGCGCCGGAGAGGGCGATGGCGACGTCCTCCGGGGGATCCATCAGATGCAGCCCGGTGGTGTCGGTCATCCGCGGCTCGACGCCGTCCGGGAAGCTGAGCGTCTTCGGTGCCCGCTGGGGCCCCTTGTAGGGCACGGTGAGGTCGTCCGGCAGCCGCCAGCTCAGCCCGTCGCGCATCGCGAACTCGGCGGTGTGCACCTGCGTACGCCGCCAAGTGGGCTGCGGCGGCGCGGTGGTCGTCGTGGTGGCGGCCGTGCTGGTGCTCGTGCTGGTCGTCGGAGTGGTCTTCGGCGCCTCGGTGACGCGGTGCACCCGCACCCGGTAGTGGACGTCGTCCAGGTGCAGGTGCGAACCCTCCCAGTTGCGCCACTCGGTCTGGTTGTACGCCTGGGTGCCCTGCGCGTAGTCGGTCCTGCGGGTCCAGCCCAGTGAGAAGCCGATCTTCACCAGCCAGTTGAGCGGCGGGCCCATGCTGATGCCACCGGCGATCCGGCGCCCGAAGCCCACGCTGCGCCCACCGCCCGTACCCGCCTGGCCGCGCCGCATGGTGTCGAGCCGGACGGTGGCGCCGCCGATGTTGGAGAACCGCTCCCACCGGTGGTACGGGATGGCCTCGACCGTCATCTCATGGCCGACCCCGGACTTCTCCCGGCCGACGAAGCGCGCGCCGCGCGGGGCGGTGAAGGCGTCGGGCTGCTGGGTCAGCAGCCGCAGCAGTTCCGCCTCGTCGAACTGGGCGCGCAGCTTCGCCGGCAGTTTGCCGAGGATCTCCTCGGCCACCTGCTCGGGCGAGCGGAGGGTCGTCTTGCCAAGGCCGGTGAAGAGGCCGGTCCGGCGCCCGGGCGGCGTCGCCCCGGTCGTCGCGCCGGGCGGTGTGCCGTCGCCCGGGTCGGCATCCGGGTCGATCAGGACCGTGGGCAGCCTGCTGCCGTCCTCGAAGGTGACGGTCTTCGGTACCGGACCCGGCGGCCGGGCGTCCGGACCGGTCAGCAGCCGTGCCGGGCGGTACCGTTCGAGCTGGGTCTCCAGCGGTACCGGGTCGCCCCGCTCGGGGGTCTCGGGGGCGGGGGTGTCGAGGTCGGTGACCCCGCCCATGCTCCGCAGCCACTCCCCGAAGACACCGTCGGCACCCGAGTCCTGGGTGTCGGGGTCCTTGGCGAGCGGGTCCTTGGCAAGCGGGTCCTTCGTGACGGACCCCTCCGTGGCCGGTTCCTTGGTCGGGTCCGCGTCCGGCTTCGTGCTGTTCGGATCCGATACGGAGGTGAACGGCGCGGAGGCCGGGATCAGCGCGTCGAAGTGGTCGGTGCCGTTGTACGACAGGTGCAGGGTGCCGTCCTGACCGCCCGGGTTGATGACGTTGACGAAGGTGGTCCCCGGCGACCGCGGGTCGGGCTGGACGAGCCGCAGGTCGAGGTCCAGGGTGTGCGCCAGCGCCTCCGGAAGCAGGTCCGCGAAGGGAGACGCCCACAGGCCGGAGAGTTCGGCCGCCGCGGCGACGAGTCCCCGGGCTCCCAGGTCCCGCGCGGCGGCGGGGGTGGGCGCCACGGTTGCGAGCTGCGGGTAGTCGCTCTCCGCGATGATCCGCTGCCATTCGCCGGCGTCGGCGCCGGTGACGACGTCCTGCGCGATCCGGTTCCACTCCTGAGTGATCCGGGTCCGCTCCGCCCCGTCCCGCGCCCCGGCGAGGGCGCGCATCCGCAGGTCGTCGACCACGGAGAACACCGGGTCGGGGATCGAGAGGGCCATGTTGTCGCCCAGTTCGGAACCGGTGATCCGGTCGCGCAGTCGGCCACGCAGCGTGGCGACGTTCTGCGCGGCCCACGCCGGTGGGATCCGCCGGCTGCGCGCGCTGTCGATGGCCGACCGGAAGAGGCAGTCGCCGCCGCCCGGGGTGTCCAGTCGCCGGAAGACGCGGCCGCTCGCGCGCACGATGCCCACCGAACCGGGCTTGTTCTTGGACTTGTTCTTGCTCAGGAGGTCCAGGTCCTCGGCGAGGGACTCCGGACGGCTCGGCGTGGGTGCCAGGTCAGGTCTGCGACGGGCGAGTTCGGCGGTGTCCTCGGGGCTCAGATTCAGCACGGACAGCGGCAGCGGGGTACCGGCGAGCGACCAGGTGATCTGCGCGGCGGGCGCGTAGGACAGACCGCGTACGTCCTCCGGCGAGACCATGGTGGTGGGCGGGAGCGCGGGCGGCGGCGGGGGCAGCAGCGCGTCGAGCGTGGTGGAGGGCCCGGCGGTGGACCGCAACTCGGCCGCGGCGCGCAGGAGTTCGGTGTACTCCTCGACGGTGGGATCGGCCGCCGGGTCGGTGCCGGTGTCACCCGTGGCACGCCGCCGGTCGACGGCCATCCGGCGCAGCAGGTCCGGAGTCATCCGGCCGTCGCCGTAGCGGGCCGCGGTGTCCTGGCTGAGCCAGCGCAGGTTGTCCAAGAAGGCGAGCCCGGCGAGCAACTGCCGGTTCTCCGGGCGCTGTTCGGCATCGGTACCGAGCGCGCCGCGCAGGGTACGGATCTGCTGAAGGGTACGGGCCCCGGCGAAGGCGTCGGCCGGTCCAGGACCCGCGTGCAGACCCGCGTCGCGGGCCAGGGCGTCCAGGTCGGCGCCGCTGGGCTCCGGGGTGAACAGGCGCCACCCTCCCGGGCCGTCCTGGCCCTCGGTGAGCACCGCCCGGACGTTGCCGTCCGCGTCCAGCGCCGTGCCCACCTCCGTGGTCGGCGCGTACACCTGTCGCCCGGTGCGGTTCGCCACGTGCTGTGCCACCGGCAGTCCCGCGATCTCGGGCTGCCGCCCGGTCTCGCAGGAGAACAGCACCAGCGGCCGGTCCAGGTCGCCGTCCTGTGCCCAGGAGTTGAGCACCTCGCCGAGCTGCACACCGCTGATCTTCACGGTGGGGCGAGCCGCGTCGTCGGTACCGAGGGTGACGGTACGGGCGGTGCCGTGCCACACGAGGTAGTCGGCGCCGCGCTCGGTGCCCGAACCGGGCAGTGCGGTCGGCGGGCCGGTGAACACGGTACGGCGCACGGGCGGGTCCGCGGCGGTCTCCGGAGTCGGGGAGACCGAGGTCGTGCGCACACCGCGGAAGGTGTCCTGGCCGAGCAGCGCGCGACGCCTCGCGGCCTGCGCCGTACCGTCCTCGGCGGGTCCCTGCGAGATGGTCACCGTCTGGACGGCTCGGCCCGGCTGTGGCTTCACCGTCGAGTCCGGCACCAGGCGGCGCAGCTGGGCGACGGGCACGGTGTGGCCGTCCAGGGTGGTGACGACAGGACCGCCCGTGGGCCGGACGACGATGTGCCCGCTGGGCGGCGGCGCCACGGACCGCCCCAGCGGGGGTGCCGCGGCGCTGCTGTCCGACGTCTCGGGTGACGTGTCGGGTGAGAGCGGCGGCGGGGTGCCGCCGTCACCGGGGCCGCGTCCGCCGCCGGGGCCGTCGGTCCGACCGCCGGTCACTTCGCCGTTGCCCGACTCCAGGTGCAGGTCGGTGGCCGTCTCGGTCCAGGGACGCGACAGGGCGGCGAGCTTGGTCGTGACGGGGGCGCCGGTGTCCGTGGAGGTCGGACCGACCCCGTTGCCGTTCAGGCCCGTCGTCACGTCCGAGACCAGCTTCGGACGCGCGGCCGGGGCGGGGGCCGGGTCGCTGTCGACCTTCACCTCGGCCTGCGGGGCGGGGCCGGAGGACGTGGAGGGGGTGTGACCGAAGGCGTCGGCGAGCGGCAGCAGCACGTTGGCACCGGGGAAGTCGGTGTCGGAGGTATCCGAAGTGACTGCTTTATCCGAGGTGTCCGAGGTGTTCGAGGTGCCGTTCGTCGTCATGGCGGGCGGTAGCCCGGCGAGCGGGCGGACCCGGACCGGGGCGCTCGGCCCGTCACGGGTCAGCTCGACAGCGGCGCGTACCGGACGGCTCGATCCGTCCGGTGTGACCGCGGGTCCGAGCACCACGGCCCGGTCGACCCCGGCACCGTCCAGCAGCTCGGCCGCCTCGGGCGCCCCCTCCCCCGGCGGCGGCACCTCCGTGACCACGATCGTCAACGGCGGCGCCTTGGTCGACGCGGGGCTCGCGCCGGCGGTCGGCCCTGCCTTCACGTCCTTCACGTCGCTCGGACCGTCGAGGTCCCGTACGTCGCCCGTGTCGGCGTACGAGCCGGTGGTGTTCACCTTCGGCGGCGGCGCGCTGGTGTCACCTTGGGTGACGGTGTCAGTTCCGGTATCAGTGTCGGTGTCAGTGTCGGTGTCGTTGCCGGTACCGGTACCGGTACCGGTGTCGGTCTCCGGCGAGGGAGCGTTCTGGGCGGAATCCGAAGTAGCGGGATTCTGCGCGGAGTTGACCGTCTCCTGGGAGACGGGGGTCTCCGAGGTCTGGTCGGCGTCATCGGTCGTGGTCTGCGAGCCGTCCGCCGGGTTCGTGACGTCCGGGTCCGGGGTGCCCTCGGGCTGTGCCCCCGTGGAGGTCGAGGAGTTCGAAGGGTTCGAGGAGTTCGAGGAGTTCGAGGACGTCTGGTTGGTTCCACCGGCGGACGCACCACCCGTACGAGCACCCGTATTCGTACCGGTACCGGTGCCAGTGCCGGTACCAGTGCTCGTACCAGTGCCAGTGCCAGTATTTGTACCCGTACCCGCGCCCGTTCCCGTACCCGTACCCGTTCCCGTACCAGGCAAGTTGGTGGCCCCGTTGGACGCGACCGGCCCCCCGTTCACCTGCCCGGGATTCACCTCCGGGTTGTTCTGCGGCGTCTCGGAACCGCCGGGGCCGGCAGTGGTGAGCGGGGTGTCCACCGTGACCGGCGTGCCGAAGCTGTCGAGGGTGCGGCGGACCTCGTCGGCGTCGATCTGCGCGGCCGGGCCGTTCCCGGCCGGGACGACCCGGACCTCGGGCAGCTGCGACAGGTTGCTGTGCAGGTTGTCGCGGACGCCGAGCTCGGTGCTGCCGGGCTGCGGGGAGCCGCGCAGCGCCGCGAGATCGCGCAGCGCCTGCTCACGGACCTCGGCGGAGCCGTTGTGGACCTGCTGCCACAGCTCGTTCTCCGCGGCGGTCACGGGCATCGGACCCGGCGTGTACGCCGGCGGGTTCACGTCGAGGTACGGGGGTGGCTCGCCCACCGAGTAGGGCGGAGGTGCGTCGTTCCCGGTGAAGTCGCCTGTGCCGGTGTTCTGCTGCGAGACGACCGGCGGTGAGGTGCGGGGGGATCCGCCGTTCAGGGAGCTCGACGAGTTCGAGGAGCCCGGGGAACCCGACGTGTCCGTGTCCGAGGGGCCGTCCGCGCTGTCGGAGTCGCCGCGCGAGCGCGTGGAGCCGTCCGAGTCCCGGGTGTCGGAGTCGACGCCGCCGGCGGAGACGGTGGGCGGCTGGTTGCGCAACTTCTCGATGGCGTTGCGCAGTTCGGCACCACTGTTGATGGCGGTGGACGACAGGCCGCCCTCGACCGCGCTGCTGAGGCCGGCGCCGACGAACGTCGACCAGCTCGTGGACCAGTCGCCGTCGAAGGCACCCTTGATCAGGATCTCCGCGACCGCCTCACCGGCGCCGGCGGCGAGGAAGTCGGCGGTGCCCTTGAGGCCGTAGTGCCCGGCGAGCGCGCCCGGCCGGTCGGCGTTGTGCTTCAGGATCTGGTTGTTCCGCCACAGGCTGGTGTTGTTCTTGAAGGAGCTCGGGTTGAACCGGAACGAGAACGAGTTCTTGTTCGTGAGGTTGGGGCTGTTCAGGTTCGGGTTCGGCCCGGGGCTGTTGGCCGACGGACCGTTGTTCTTGGGACCGGGACCGGGGCCGGCACCCGGACCGGGGTCGGGCTTCGGCTTGGGAGCCGGAGGGCTGTCGAAGTCGAGCTTCGGCGGGTTCTTGAGGTTCGGGTTGTTCTTGAAGTTGAGATCCGGCCCGTTCTTCAGGAAGTTGCCGTCGAACGCCTTGACGATGTCCTTCGCGAACTTGTCGAAGATGCTGGTGAAGAAGCCCGCCGCGGCACCGAAGGCGGCGGACTTGAGGATGTCGTTCCAGTCGAAGCCGTCGGGGCGGCGGCCGTTCGGGGCGAAGTTCATCATCGCGAGGCGCACCGCGAAGGTGGTGAACGCCTCGGCGAACGCCTCGGTCAGCGAGGGGGCCAGGTGCAGCCGCTGGAGCAGATGGGTGAGCGTGGTGAGGATCATGAACCGGCTGCGCAGCTTGGCCATCATGATCTGGCTCGCCGAGGCGCCGCCGGTGAAGAAGGACATCGCCAGGTAGATGGCGATCTCGATGAGCAGCCGGATGACCTCGGCGATGACCTGCCACTTGGACTCCATGATGTCCATGGAGGTCTTGCGGCGGCCCTCGGCGATCTTGTCGAGCTGGTCGGAGAACTCGCGCAGATAGTTCTTGCCGCCGTCGTCGATGAGCATGCCCATCGCCTTGGCGTACGACTTGGAGAGGTCGTCGGGCATGACCTCGGCGATGTCGTGGATCGACTTCTCGATCAGGGACGACACCCGGTCGAGTTTGCGGCCCAGACCGGAGTAGGGCCGGCGGCTCTCGAAGGCCAGGTCCTCGTCGGCGTCGATGAGCTTCTCCCCGGTGAGGATGAAGAGCATCGCGTTGACCTCGGGCGACGCCATCATGCTCATCGGGGGCCGCCCGGTGCGCCGTCGGGGCAGGACGAAGCGGCCGCTCCCTGCGTCATGACGCGGGAGCGGCCTGCCGTGCGGAGGTCAGCGGCGACCATGCCCGCCCGGGCCGCCGTTGCCGTCCAGCCCATGGGTGTCGATTTCCCTGTTGTTCCGCTCGATGTCCTCGATATTGGCGTCACGGGTGTTCTTCATCAGCCGGACCTGGCTGACCGTGGCGTCGGTGATGCCCACCAGCGCGTCGCGGATGGACATCATGGTGTCCTTGGTGGTCTGCCGCTCCTTCTGCTCCTGCGGCTTGGCCTTCTCGGCGAACTCGCCCTCGGTGCCGGGCCACCTGACGGTGGGGGCCAGTTCGTCGAAGAACTCCTCGGTCATGCTCCTGGTGAGGGCGCCGATCTCCTCCAGCTGTCCCGCCAGGGCCTCGATGCGCTGCGGGTCGACGTAGTAGCGCTGTCCCATCGTCAGTCCTCCCCGTCCTCGCCGAGCGCGTCCCGCCAGCCGGGGGCGGCCTCGACGTCGCGTGCGGTGTCCTCGTCGTCGTCGCGCAGCACCTCCGGGCCGAAGACGCGCTCCCAGTCCAGCTCGAAGCCCTTCAGCTCCGGCACGTCGCTGCTGGGCTCGGCGAAGGGTGCCATCGCCTTCATGACGTGCTTGTTCATCTTCAGACGTGCCGCGTTCGCCGCCTCCAGGACACTGGCGGAGAGCTCCTGGTGGGACATGTCCCGGTACTTGTTCTCCAGGAACTCGATGCCGGTCAGTTCACCCTGCGGGCCCACGGTGGCGCGGACCGCGCGGTCGGAGGAGAGCACCGCGAACGACGCCTGGCGCAGCTCGCGCTCGGTGCGCGCGACCGCCTCCTGGGCAGCCTGGAGCTCGGCCATGGCCTTCTCCAGTCGCTTCTCCAGCGGTTCCGTCACGCCCGCCCCGCCCTTCTCGTCGGCAACATCCCTGCTGATACTGCCTGGTGAGGGCCCCTTCGCGGAAGTCGGGGAGGGGTGGCATTCGTCTCTCCCCGGTGGCCGCGCCGGTTTCCCTGGCGGTCGGACCGGTTTCCGCGGGGGTTCCGGAGGTCCCCGCGGGAGCCCGGGAGGTCCCCGCGGAGGTCGCGTCGGACCTCCGTCGTGCTCACCGGCCGATCACGGCGGGCGTGCCGCCCTCCTCGGTGCCCCACACGTCCGCGTCCTCCTCCAGGTAGTCGGAGCTGGTGGCCCTGCGGCCGGGCTCGGACTCCTCCTCGGTGGACTCGCCACCGCCGCCGGTGGTGTTGACCCGGGAGGCGGGGGCCAGGAAGGTGTCGCTGTCCTCCTGCCGGTTCCAGGGGCTGCGCCGGCGGCGGTTGCGGCGCTCGCTCTCCTCGGCCGCGTCGACCAGGACGGAGCGCACCCGCTCGCCGTTGCCCTTCTCCCCGCCACCGCCCATGCCGCCCATGCCGCCGCCCATCGGCATACCGGGGCTGCCCGGTGTCCCGGGGGCGCCGGGGGTCCCGCCCGAGGCTGCCGTTGCGGCGGCGCCGAGCGGGGTGGCCGTGCTGTCCGAGAGGGGGTCGACGGTGGAGGAGTTGAAGTCCGAGGACAGGCCCTCCGAACCGGAGAGGCCGCCACCGCCCCCGAGGCTCGTACCGCCGCCGCCCAGGCCCAGTTCGGAGAGCGGTACGTCCCTGGAGGTGGTGCCGCCTCCTCCGCCGCCGCCCCCTCCGACGCCGTTGAGGTCGCCGAGGCCGTCCAGGACGCTGGACCTGTTGTTGTCCGCGTTCGAGTTGAGGTCGTGCAGGTCCACCTTCTCGGTGTTGCCCTGCGCGTCGGTGACGGTGGCGATGCCGGTGTCCGGGTCGATGACCTGCTTGCTGCCGTCCGGGAAGGTGGTGGTCAGCTGGCCGTTGTCCAACGAGGTGACGGAACCGTCCGGGTTGGTGAAGCTCGCCCCGTGGGTCAGGTCGGTGGTCGTGGTGTTGCCGTTGGCGTCGGTGGTGGTGAGCAGCCCGTTGTCCGGGTCGAACGAGCTCTCGCTGCCGTCCGCGAACGTGGTGGTGAAGTCGCCGGCGTCGTCGAGTTCGACGTTGCCGCCGGTCGGGGTCTCCAGCCCGTTCTGGTCGCCGTTGAGGTCCCCGAGGTTGCCCAGGTCGTCGAGCGACTCGGTGGTGATGTCGTTCAGATCGCTGAGGTCGTTCAGGTCGTTCACATTGTTCTGGCCGTTGAGGTCGCCCAGGTTGCCGAGGTTCTCGGTGGTCGTCTTGCCGTCCGGGTCGACGGTGGTCGCCTGGCCGGTCGACGGGTCGACGGTCTGGGTGGTGCCGTCCGGGAACGTGGTCGTCAGCTTCCCGTCGTCGCCCAGCGATGTCACCGAACCGTCGGGGTTCGTCACCTTGAGACCGTCACCCAGATCCTGCGTCGTGACGTTGCCGTCCGGCGAGGTGGTGGTCAGCGTCCCGGTGTCGGGGTCGAACGAGCTGGTACTGCCGTCCGGGAAGTCGGTCGTCAGGTCGCCCGCGTTGTTCAGCTGGGAGTTGGAGCCGGTCGGGGGTCTTGAGGGAGCCGCCGTTCAGCGAGCCGAGGTTGCCGAGGTTCGAGGTGATCGGCCCCAGGTCGGTCTGGCCGTTCCCGTTGCCGTTCCCGTTGAGGTCGCCCAGGTCGCCCGGGCTCTCGGTGGTGATCGCGTTCTGCTGGTTCAGCAGGTCGTCGAGGCCGTCGAGGTTCTGCTGGTTGGCCGGGTTGTTGGGGTCGTTGATGCCTCCGAGGCTCTCCTGCACCTCCTTGGCCTGCTGCTCGGCCTCGCGTTTGGCCTCTTCCTGCTCGCGCTTCTGCTCCTCGCGGAGTTCGTCCGCGTACTTCTTGTCCTCGTCGCGCTGCTGGTTCTGCTCGTTGCGCAGGTTTTCGGCCTCGCGCTTGGCCTCCTCCTGCTCCGCCTTCTGCTCGTTGCGGAGTTCGTCCTGGTACTTCTTGTCCTCCTCGCGCTGCTTGTTCGCCTCTTCCCGCAGCTCGTCCTGGTACTTCTTGTCCTCCTCGCGCTGCTTGTTCGCCTCTTCCCGCAGCTCGTCCTGGTACTTCTTGTCCTCCTCGCGCTGCTTCCTCTGCTCCTCCCTCAGTTCCTCCTGGTACTTCTTGTCCTCCTCGCGCTGCTTCCTGAGCTCCTCTTCCTCCTCCTTCGCCTTCTTCTCCTCGTACTCCTCCGAGGCCGTGCTGGTCGACTTCGGCTTGGGCACGTTGTCCGCGAAGTCCTCGCCGAGTTCGAGGAAGTGGTTGTTGAGGTTGGACTGCACCGTGGCGGCGGGCTTGCTCAGGTAGTCCTCGACACCCTGGCTCCAGACCTTGACCGCCTTGTCACCGACCTTGGCCCAGTTGGCGATGTCGGTCAGGTCGCCGTACTCGGGGTGCGTCTGGGTGAAGCCGCCCTGCGGGCTGTGCCGGACGGTGGTGCTGTAGCGGGTGGTGGTGGACGTGATGTTCGTCTTGGCGACGTTGTTGGTGTCCACCCACTGGGCGAGGTCGTCCAGGACGTAGCGCAGCACCTGGTGCGGGTCGTAGTACGGGGACTTGGCCCAGGCCAGCCAGGCCTCCAGCAGCTTGGTGGCAGAGTCCTCCAGGTACTTGCGGCCCAAGGACAGGGCGCGCGAGTACACCGTGTTGCCGGTGCCGGTCTCGTCGCCGGTGCCGGCCGACGAGTCGAAGGTCTCGATGTAGGCGTCGTAGTTCTCGCGGATCTTCTTGATCAGGCTGCGGAACACTTCCGCGGCCTCGCCCTTCCAGCTGGCGTCGTCCTTGCCGAAACGGTCCTCCCAGTCCTTCAGGACCACCTGGTGGTCCCGGAAGAACTTGGCGGCGTAGTCGAAGGACTCGCCCGTCCGGTTGAAGGAGTTCAGGTCCACCGCGTCGCTGCCGCCCACGCCCAGGTTGCTGAACCGGGCGTTCTGGGTGCCGCCCCTCAGCAGCTCCAGGAGCGCCGTCCGCGGCCCGTTCATGTACCGGGCGAGCGGGATGGTGGACATCTTGTCCTTGTTGTAGTCCGTGAACTCGTTGCCCTCACGGACCTGCGCGTCGTTGACGTTGTCGGACCCGGGGCCGGCGAAGATGATCTCCTCACCGGCCTTCACGCGGCCCTCGAACACGATCCGGGCCTGCATGATCTTCGTCTTCTTGCCGCCGTCGAAGAAGAAGATGTCGTAGTCCTCGCCGGTGTTGGTCAGGAACCCGGAGTCCTTGACCATCAGGCTGAGGCTGCGCTCCTTGATGTCCATCCGGAAGAGCTTGCCGCCGTGGTCGGAGCGGAGCGTGTCGAAGATGGTGCTGCGGTCCGGCACGGGATAACCGGTGATGTGCTTGACCAGGGTGGCCCAGACGTCACTCGACGGGTCGCCGGCGTTGTCGAACTTGTCGAGGTTGGTGCCGGAGTTGGGGTCGTAGCGATCGGCCACCGGGCGCCCTTTCTGGTCGGTTGTCGTCCGCACCGGCACACCGTGTCCTTCGTACGGGTGCGCGGGCGTGGGTGTCTTACGGAGCGCGCCGGCCGGTCGTGGCCACCGCCGGCACGGGCGGGGTCAGTCCTCGTCTTCTTCTTCCGTGCCGCCGGCCGTGAGGGTGTCGACCTCTTCGAACGTCTGCAGCAGGGTTTGCGCGTCGATCGCGTCCAGGTTCTTGTTCTTGGTCTTGTTGGCCTCCTCGATGGTGTCCGAGAGGGCCTCCTTCAGCTCTTTGAAGAGATCCATCTGGTCGCCCAGCAGCTTGTCCAGGGCCTCCGCGGTGGTGCGGACGCCCTCGATCAGCTTCGGTCCCGAGACGAGGGGCTCGGTGGCCATCTTGCCGATGCGCAGGAGCTGCTGGTTCTGGTCGAGGTTGTCCGGGGTGGTGTGCCCGTCGACGAGGTGGCCGAGCGGGCGGATGGTGGAGCCGTCGCCCTGTTCGCGGTGCTTCTTGGCCGCCGTGTAGACCGGCTGTACCTCGTTGTCCCGGAAGTTCTCCATCTGCTTGAGGTCGAAATGCTTGACGTCGGCCTTTTCACCGCCATGGGACGATCTCCTGCTGCTGGGTGCCGGACGGGGGGCGGCCCGGTGGGCCTGATGGGGCGGGGGTGCGCGGCGGCCGGTCCGGCAGACCCGAGCGCGGGTCCGCCGGACCGGGCCGCCCGCTCACACACCTACGACGTCTGGCCCTCGCCCACACCCCTCGGGACTGACGGGGGGCAGGCTCGGGCCGGACACGGCTCGGACCTCAGCGGGCCCGGACGTTGCCCCAGTTGTCGGCGCTCTTGCGCTCGTCACGGGAGTGGTTGTCGTGGATGGTCCGGATCAGCTCGCCGTTGTCGCCGAGGAGCCTGGCCATGTTCTTGGTGGCGTTGTCCCACTCCGCCTGGACCACGCGGTACTGCTCCTGGTCCGCGCCCTCCCAGGTGCTGACGAGCGGCTTCAGCTCGTCCTCGAGGTTGTTGAGGGTGGTGATGATCACCTGGGTCTGCTCCAGCAGTTCCTCGATGGCCTGCTGGACCTTGGGGTATTGCACATCAATGATGCCGTCGGCCATGACGTCTCCTCTCGAAGGCCGGGCGCCTGGCCCGGAAAGCTCACGAAGTCCGGCTCCACCGAGGGAAGCCGGTACCGCGGGTGGTTCAGCTCAGTGCTTCGAAGACGCCCTGGCTGGTCTTGCTGTTGAGAACCTCGGTCAGGTCCTGGTTCTCCTTCGCCAGGCGGTTGGCGGAGGTCACGTTCTCCTGGAGCGCGTCGATCATCGTGCTGATCTGGACGACGACCTTCTGCGCCTCGGTGTTCCAGCTGCGGAAGAGCTTCAGCAGGGCCTGGCCCTCGTCGCCGCCGACTCCCGAACGCGCCGCGATCTCGGCGACGTTGTTCTGGGTCTTCTCGACCTGGTTGCGGGCCGACTCCAGAGAGGAGACGCCCCCCAAGCCCTTGGCATAGTCCGCTTTCCTTGCGGCGCTGTCCGCCATGTCACGCTCCCTTCGTTCAGGCGCGTCTCACGCACCGTTGCCCGCTGAGGCTAAAGAGAAAACAGGGTTCCGCGCAACGCGTGCAGGCAAGATGTGAGTAACAGCCGGTTCGGTAGAATTCGCCTGTATGGCAACGGAGTTGTGCGAACGTTGCAGTTGGATGAACGGGCACGCCCGTACTTCCGGGGATACAGCACGCGAACCGCCCCCCGGCGCCCCGCCAGACGGGCGAAAAGCGGGCACGCGGCGGGTCCGAACGGTCACGCAGAAGCATCGCCCCGGCATTGTGCACGTTCCCGCGGGATTTCCCGGGTGCGGTCCTCCGGGATATTTGAGCTTCTTCTGAGGTTGTCCGCCCTATTTCTATTCCTTTTCCCCGGCGCGAGTTCCCCGGCGCGAGCCGGGTTCCCCGCCGGAATCGGTGTCGGGTGTCAGCCCTTCGAAACGGCGCCGACCGCCTCCGCCCGCGCCTTGCCGTCGCCCTCGCCCTTCCCCGGCTTCTCGGCGGCTGCGCACCGGGGGGCCGTGGTCCTGGGTTCCGTGACGCCCGCGGCGGCGGCCGGATCGAGGTCCGCGCCGGTCGGGAAGGCCGCCAGCAGCGGGGCCGGGACCGAGCCGATGTCCGAGGCCTGGTACCCGAGCGCCGCCAGCGATTCCTTGCCGGAGAGGCGGTACTTCACCCCGTTCTCCGCCACCAGGTAGGTGGTCCCGGCGTGCGCGGCGCCACTCGCGTGCAGGGCCCGGACCAGGGCGCCGTGTCCTGGACGTACCACCGTGGCCTCGGTGGGCACACAGGCCGGTTCCAGCGGCTGCGCGGTGCCCTCCGACACGGCGACCGGGGTGAGCTCGGTCAGCGGGACCAGCACCGACCTGATCCGTACGCCGCCGTGGTCGCCGTCCACCTGGGCGCAGAGCGCGGTGCCGCGCTCCGCGGACTGCGGCAGGGGCGGCGCGTCCGGCAGTTCGGCGGAGGCGGCGTCGGCCGCGTCCTTCGCCGCGTGCTCGCGCAGCGCGTCCGCGCCGAGCGTGCGCACGTCGGGCGACTGCCCCTCGTAGGCGTCCTTCTGGGTGGCCGGGTCGCCCAGTACGAGGGCGGCGCCGAGCCGGGTCAGCGGCACCAGGCCGTCCTTGCGCAGCAGGTGGTAGGTGCTGCCGCCGCCGGGCACGCTGACCTTGAACAGCTGGCCGACGCGGCTTGCCTCGCCACCGAGTTCGGGACCCTTCCCGCCGCGCCCCGGCACGGCCGGCGGCTTGAGGGCGGGGCCGGGGGCCAGCGCGTCGAGGAAGGCCGCCGAGACGGGCATCGGCTCCTGGGAGCCGTAACCGAGGGCGTTGCGGGCGTCGGAGGCGCGGTCGAGGGGCAGCCTGCTGCCCCGCCACACCAGGTACTCGGTGTCGTCCGGGCCGCTCACCAGCACCCCGCGGTCCCGGCCGATGGCGCGTGAGTCCAGCGGCATGCCGGCCGCCACGGTGGTGGCTCCGGGCTTGTCGACGCCGGTGGTCGCCACGACCCCGGAGGTGTTGGGCAACGCCCCGTCGGTCCCGGTGACGCACATGTGCCAGGCGCCGTCGTCGAGCTGCCCGGTGGCGGGTACGGCGTCCGGGGCGCCGGGGATGCCGACCGGGGAGCCCACCGGGACGCCCTGCAGCGAGGGGGTGTGCACATCGGCGGTCGCCAGGTCGGAGCCGCCGATCAGCTTCGCCGAGGCGTAGTTGCGCACCGGGTGCAGGACGCCGTCGGTGCCGGTCCACAGATACCGGGCGCCGGTGTCGCGGTTGACCACGAGGTGCTCACCGTCGCGCCAGCCGTCGTTCCCACCGGGGCGCAGCAGACCGTATACGGTGGCGCCCGCGCCGATCAGGACGGTGACCAGGACGCCGAAGACCACACCGCGGGTGGTGCGCCCCAGAGGGCTCTCCGGGGCGTCCGGGTCGGCCATCAGCAGGCCCGAGCTGAGCCTGCCCATCATGAAACTGTGGGCGTGTACCTGGTCTCTCTTGGACTGCACGGCGTCTCCTCAACTCCTTCTGCGTGCCGGGCGTGCGGGGGTGTTCAGCGGGTGTGCTCAGCCGAACAGGCCGCGCAGCCAGCCGAAGAGGCCCGCGGCCCAGAGGGCGAGCGGCAGCAGTGCCACGGCGAGGCCGGTGTGCGCCAGTTCGGCCGCGCGGCCCCAGTACGGCAGCACCCGGCGGCCGGGTACGGTCCAGGCGGCGAGCACGAGGGCGGCGGCGGCGCCGAGCAGGACCGCGAAGACGACCGCGCGTCCGGTGCCGTCGTGGTCCGCAGCCCAGGCGCGGGCCATCAGCAGGAGCCCCAGGACGCCGGGCACGGCCAGGGTCAGCCGCTGTGAGATGTGCACGAGACCGCGGCAGTGCAGGAGCAGCAGCAGGGTCAGTGCGAGGGCCGTCAGCGCCTCGGGCAGGTTCGGGCCCTGGCCGAGGACGATCAGGGCGGCCAGGGCGATGACGCCGGTGGCGGCGAAGAGCGCGGTGACCCAGCGCCCGGCCAGCATGGTGCGCTCGGCGACCTCGTCGCCCGCGTAGGGCTCGATGCCCTCCTGGAGCTGGGCGGCGGAGGACGGCAGCGCGGGCAGTCGCATCCCGGCCAGTTTGAAGGCGAACGGCGCGACCGCTCCGGCGGCGAGCGCGACCACGGTGGCCACCAGCGCCACCGCGGCCTGCACGGCGAGGCCGGTGTAGCCGATGAGGCCGCCGGCGATGGCGGTGGCCACCGAGACCAGCGCGGTGGCGAACAGGGCCGGGGCACCGACCGCGGTGGCGGCGAGCGCGAGGACCGCGCCGCCCGCGCCGGCCGCGCCGGCGGCGAGCAGCCGAGCGCCCACGACCTGCCGTGCGTCCGCGCCGGTCAGGTCGCCGCCGGGCAGCAGCCAGCCGGCCAGGGCCAGGCAGGGCGCGACCAGCAGGCCGAGCGCGGTCGCGGAGAGGCGGTCGCCGACCGCTCGGCTGGCCGAGCCGGCGCCCGCGAGGAGCAGCAGGCCGGTCACGGCGGCGAAGGCGACACGGGAGAAGCCGGAGTTGGGCGTGCCGGGCCACAGCACCAGTGCGAGGGCGGCGACCACGGTGGCCGCGGCGGCGCCCACCAGGAGCGCGCGGGCGGCTTCGGGGTGCCAGGTGTTCAGGCGCCGTCCCGCGGTGTCGGCTATCCCGTCCACCAGGTCGTCGAGCCGGGCCTCGGGCAGTGCCTCGGTGTGCGGGCGCAGATAGAGCACGGCGCCGTCGGAGAGCCCCGCGTGGGCGAGGGTGGTCTCCTCGTCGAGCGGTGCGTCGCCGAGTTGCTGGAGCACCCAGCCGGCGTGGTCGAGACCTGCTTCTTCCGCCTCTTCGCCGACATAGCGCAGTAGCGTGGGCAGCAGGTCGGCGACCGGCACGTCGGCCGGCACGGCCAGATCGACGGAGACGCTGGGCGCCCGTACGGTCAGGCGGCACAGTTCGGCCACAGCGCTGTCGGTCATCAGCGTAACTCTCGTCTTCCGTGGGGGCTTTGACAGGAAAACTTCCCCGGGGCAGCGGGAGGGCCTCCCCGGGAGAGGATGTGCGAAGAGTACGGAAGCCTCGCGTGCGGTCGGGAACGGGGGTGCCCGGCCGGTGAATTTCGTCCGCACGGCCGGCGACCGCCCCTCCCGCGTGGACAGGTCGCGTTCCGTGAATGCAGACTACTGCCTACGCCCGGCGGATCGTGCTGCGGACCGGACTCATTGTCCGGTATGGAGTTGTCCAACACGGGAGTTGACCGTCCCCGCTATCCGCTCGAAACATTCACCCGGCGTTCCCCGGATCATGGGGGACCCGGAGAATGGGCTCGGTGCGGTCTTTCCCACTGCCGGGTGCGCCGGTATTCGGTGCGGGCCGGAAAGCCAGTAAAACCGGAGGTTCTGTTCCTTGAGTGTCGTGCTGTTTCGCCGGCCGGCCCGCAGACGCGGACCGCAGATGCCCGAGGGGCAATTGACCCTTCAGGAGCCACCGGTCCTCGCCGAGACCGTGCCCGACACCTCGGCGATCTGGACCTATTTGCCGATGGCGCTGATGTCGGTGTCGATGATGCTGATGTTCCTGCGCCCCGGCGGCGGCAACGGCGTCTTCATGTATCTGGCCATGGGCGTCATGGCGCTGTCCGCCGGTGCGATGCTGCTGGGGCAGCTGATGCGCCGCTCCAGCGAGCGCAAGCAGCGCCTGAAGGGCGAGCGGCGTGACTACCTCCGGTATCTGGCGCAGACCCGCAAGCGGGTCCGGTCCACCATCACGGAGCAGCAGCGGGCGCTCGCCTGGCGCCACCCGGACCCCGCCTCACTGCGCTCGCTGGCCCGCACCTCCCGGCTGTGGGAGCGCCGTCCGGCCGACGAGGACTTCGGCGAGGCGCGCCTCGCGGTCGGCGAGCAGCAGCTCGCGCTGACCCTGCAGCCGGTCTCCACCCGCCCGGTGGAGGACCTGGAACCGCTGTGCGCGCACGCTCTGCGCCGTTTCATCCGGGCCTACTCCACCATCCCCGAACAGCCGCTCGGCCTCTATCTGCGCTCCTCGGCCCGGGTTCTGCTGCGCCCGGCGGAGGCCGTGAGCCGGGCCACGTCCGGCGACCCGGATCTCACGCCGGACGGAAGCGGCGCCGAGACGGAGGGCGGCGCCCTCACCGAGGGCCCCGGCGCCGAGGCCGTACGTGCCCTGGTGCGTGCGGCGCTCGGCCAGCTCGCGGTGTTCCACGCGCCGGAGGAGCTGTGGATCGCCGTCTGTGTCAGTGACGAGCGGCGGCCCGACTGGGAGTGGGTCAAGTGGCTGCCACACGCGCTGGACCCGCACGAGGAGGACGGCGCGGGCCAGGTCCGCCGGATCACCGCCGAACTCACCGAGCTGGACGACCTGCTCGGCGCCGAGTTCGCCGAGCGGCCCGGCTTCGACGCGGATGCCCGCCCCGGGCGTGACGAGCCGTACACCGTCGTCGTCCTGGACGGGGTCACTGTTCCCGAGGGGCATCGCTGGGAGGGGCACGGCTACCGCAACGCCGTGGTCCTCGACGTGTCCGGGGCGCTGCGCTGGAAGCCCGGCCGCAACACGCTGCGGCTGACCGTCGGTCCCGACCGGGTGAGCCTGGTGCGCACCGACCGCAGCCGCAAGGAGCGTTCCGTGGCGCTCGGCCGGCCCGACCGGCTCGGCCCGCTCGGCGCCGAGTCGCTGGCCCGGCTGCTCACCGCCCGCCGGATCAGCCTCGGCACCGACATCTCGCAGCCGCTGGACACCGACGTCGAGCTGACCACCCTGCTCGGCATCCCCGACCTGCACCGGCACGACCCGCAGACCCTCTTCAGCAAGCACATCGGCGCCGCCCGGCTGCGGGTGCCGGTCGCGGTCGGCGTGGACGGGCGTCCGGTGGAGCTGGACATCAAGGAGTCCGCGCAGGGCGGTATGGGCCCGCACGGCATGCTCATCGGCGCCACCGGTTCCGGCAAGAGCGAGCTGCTGCGCACCCTGGTCCTCGGCCTCGCCCTGACCAACTCCTCCGAGACCCTGAACTTCGTCCTGGTCGACTTCAAGGGCGGCGCCACCTTCCTGGGCCTGGAGGAACTGCCGCACACGTCCGCCGTCATCACCAACCTCGCCGACGAGGTCGCCCTGGTGGAACGTATGCAGGACGCCCTGCACGGTGAACTCATGCGCCGCCAGGAGCTGCTGCGCTCGGCGGGCAACTACACCTCCGCCCTGGAGTACGAGCGGGCCCGCGCCGCCGGGACCGACCTGGCCCCGCTGCCCAGCCTGTTCGTGGTGGTCGACGAGTTCAGCGAGCTGCTCTCCACGCACCGGGAGTTCATGGACCTGTTCGTGATGATCGGCCGCCTCGGCCGTTCGCTCGGGGTCCATCTGCTGCTCGCCTCGCAGCGCCTGGACGAGGGCCGTATGCACCAGCTGGAGAGCCATCTCTCGTACCGCATCGGTCTGCGTACGTTCTCCGCCATGGAGAGCCGCGGCGTGCTGGGGGTGCCGGACGCCTACCAGCTCCCGGCCTCGCCCGGCAACGGCTATCTGAAGTCCGGTGTGGAGGCCCTGACCCGGTTCCGCGCCGGTTACTCCTCGGGCATCTACCGGCGGCGCACCGGCGCCGTCGTCCAGGCCCGGGTGGCCAGCCAGGTGGTGCCGTGGACCAGCGGCTGGGTGGTGCCCCGCACCCTGGAGGCCGCGCCCGAGCCGGAACCGGAGACCGAGGAGAGCGACGAGGACGAGGAGACCCTGCTCGCCGTCGCCCTCGACCGGCTGCGCGAGTCGGGCCCCGCCGCCCACCAGGTGTGGCTGCCGCCGCTGGACGAGCCCACCCCGCTGGACGAGCTGCTGTCCGGCCTCGCCCCCGACCCGGTACGCGGCCTCACCGCCGTCAACTGGTCCGGCACGGGCAGGCTCCGGGTGCCGGTCGGCCTGGTGGACAAGCCGTTCGAGCAGCGCCGTGACCCCCTGGTGGTGGATCTCTCCGGGGCCGGCGGCCATGTCGCCATCGCGGGTGGTTCGCAGAGCGGCAAGTCCACCCTCATGCGCACCCTGATCGGCGCCCTCGCCCTCACCCACACGCCCGCCGAGATCCAGTTCTACTGCCTCGACTTCGGCGGTGGCGGTCTCTCGCAGCTCGCCGCGCTTCCGCACGTCGGCGGCGTCGCGGCGCGGCTCAACCCGGAGCGGGTGCACCGGGCGGTCGCCGAGGTGATGACGCTGCTCGCCCGGCGCGAGCAGTTCTTCGTGGACCACACCATCGACTCCATGCAGTCCTACCGCAGGCGCCGGGCCGCCGGGGAGTTCCCCGACGAGCCGTTCGGCGACGTGTTCATGGTGGTCGACGGCTGGTCGACGGTCCGCCAGGACTACGACGACCTGATCCAGAAGTTCAACGAACTGGCCGCCCGCGGCCTCAACTACGGCATCCACCTGCTCATCACCACCACCCGCTGGGTGGAGCTGTCCGCGCAGGTCCGCGACCAGGCCGCCACCCGTCTCGAACTGCGGATGGGTGACCCGATGGACTCCGAGATCGACACCCGCAAGGCGCGTTCGGTGCCGCGCAGCGGTGGTCGCGGCATCACCGCGGACACCAAGATGCACTTCCTGGCCGGGCTGCCCCGCCTGGACGGCAGCGGCTCCCTCGAAGACCTCGGCGACGGTGTCGGCCATCTGGTCTCGGAGGTCGCCAAGCACTGGCCGGGCGCGCCCGCCCCGCAGGTGCGGATGCTGCCGCACCGGCTCCCGCTCGCCGAACTCCCGGCGCCGGAGTCCACCGAGGGCGACGGTATGCGGCTGCCCCTCGGTATCGACCAGGACGCCCTGGAACCGGTCTGGCACGACTTCAGCCGCACTCCGCACCTGGTGGTGGTCGGCGACACCGAGAGCGGCAAGACCAACCTGCTGCGCCGCATCACGGAGGGCATCACCACCCGGTACTCGCCCACCGAGGCGAAGATCATCGTGGTCGACTACCGGCGCACGCTGGTGGACACGGTCCCGGAGGAGTACCGCATCGGGCATGTGATCTCGCTGGACAACCTCAAGGAGACCATCGAGGGCGCGGCGCGGGCCATGAAGACCCGGGTGCCGGGGGCCGACATCGCCCCGGGCCGGATGCGCAAGTGCGACTGGTGGACAGGACCGCGGTTGTTCATCCTGGTCGACGACTACGACATGGTGTCCGGCAGCTCCTTCCAGAGCCCCATGGAGCCGCTCTTCGAGTACCTGACGCTCGGTTTCGAGATGGGCCTGCACCTGGTGGTCGCGCGCAGCGCCATGGGCGCGGGCCGTGGTCTCAGCGACGGCCTCATCCGCCGACTCGACGAGGCCAACAACCCGGCGGTGCTGTTGTCCTGCCCGCCCACGGAGGGCCGCCTCTTCGGCAACGCGAAGCCGCGGAACCTGCCGCCGGGCCGGGCGCTGCACATCGCGCGCCGCCGCGAGCGTCTTATGCAGACGGCACTGGTGGACGAGGCTCCGGCGCAGACGGACTGAGCAAAGGATTGCGCCGTTCCCCGCGCCCCTTTTCAGGGGCGCGGGGAACGGCGCAATCCTTTGCTTTTAGGGGCGCGGGGAGCTGCGCGGCCAGCCCCCGGCGGCCCGCACCGGACGAACGACGTCAGTCCCCATCCGCTTCAGCGGCAACCGACCGCGCGGAAGCGGAGGCAGAGGCCGGTTTCCATCCCCGCGCCCGAGCCCTCGGCAGAGCGAACGCGCCCCACAGCACGGCGAGTACGCCGCCGGTGCCGAGGACCACGAAGAGCGTGGCCCGATCGGTCGCCCGGTCGGCCGCGGTCGTGTCGCGGACGGTCACGGGATCAGCGGCCCGCTCCACCCCACCGGCCGCGTCGGAGCCACCGAGGACCGTCGTGACCGCGGCGTAGGGATCGAGCTGCGGAATGTCCGCCGGATACGCCGTGGCGGTCAGCCGCCGGGCGACCTCGTCCGGCGAGTCGTCGGGCCGGGCGGCCCGGACGGCCGCCGCGGCCCCCGCCGCATAGGCGGTCGCCACCGACGCGCCCGCGCCGAGGTAGTGCCCGTCGCCGCGCGGACCACCGGAGACCACCCCGGCGCCGGGGGCGACCAGATCGATACCACTGGTGGCCAGGGCGTTGTCCGGGCGGACCCCGGCGGGAAGCATGTCGGCAACCGACAGGACGCCCGGTTCGGCGGCCGGCCAGTAGCTGCGAGGCGGAATCTCGTCGGAGTTTCCGGCCCCCCGCGGCGGATCCGGCGTGGCCGCGGCCACCACCACGGCGCCCGCGCGCCGCGCGTCGGCGACCGCGCGCGTCAGCTCCGCGTCACGGCGTGGCAGCGCCACCGAGACCGCGATGACCTCCGCGTCCGCCTCGGTCGCCGCGCGCAGCGCCGCCACGACCAGGGCCGAACTCGCCTCACCGCGCTGGTCGGTACCGCGCAGCGCCAGGATCTCGGCGCCCGGCGCGACACCGGTCAGCTGCGCACCGCCCCCGCCGGCCCCGGCGATCAGGCCCGCCAGGAAGGTCCCGTGGCCGACACAGTCGTCACCGGCCGTGCCCTCGGCGGTGACCCGGCCGCCGAGCCCCTCGGCCCCGGTGTCGACACCGGTGTCGATCAGGGCGACGGTCACCCCCGCCCCGGTGCTGTACCCGTGCAGCCGGTCCAGATCGAGGCGCTGGCGCGACCAGTCCTGCTTCTTCGCCTTCTCGCCGGAGGCTGGCGTGCAGGCCGCGTCCGCGTCGATCGAGGAGGGCATGCCAGGCAGTTCCTGGCCCTTCTTCCCGTCGGCCGCCGGTACGCGCGACAGGGGGGCCGCCTGGGCCGTGACGGCCGTGGGCAGCAGCAGGGCGGCGACGCAGCCGACGCCGGACAGCATGCGGGCGGCCTGGCGGGCGGACGATCTCATCGGGGAGCCGCCTTCGGTGCCACCGCGACGACGTCGCCGGGAAGGAGGATGCGCAGGTCGTCCAGGGTGGGCGCGGCCAGCGAACTGAGCCGCCCCGCCTGCCGGGTGACCATCGACTCGACCACCTGGCGGGCCAGGCGGGCGTTGCCGAAGGACCGGTCCCGGGGCAGCGCCTCGAAGTACTCCTTGAGCAGCGGACCGGTGCCGGGCCCGCACTCGTACCCCATGTTGGCGGCCTGGGTCCTGACGATGGTGACCAGTTCCTCGGAGGAGTAGTCGGAGAAGGCGATCCGGCGCGGGAAGCGCGAGGACAGGCCCGGGTTGGAGGCGAGGAAGCGCTCCATCTCGTCGGTGTAGCCGGCGACGATGACGACGACCTCGTCGCGGTGGTCCTCCATCAGCTTGAGCAGGGTGTCCACCGCCTCCTGCCCGAAGTCGGCGCCGTTGCCGCGCGGGGTGAGGGTGTACGCCTCGTCGATGAACAGCACCCCGCCGCGGGCCTTCTCGAAGACCTCGCGGGTGAGCTGGGCGGTGTGGCCGATGTAGCGGCCGACCAGGTCGGCCCGGGCCGCCTCGATCAGCTGGCCCCGCCGCAGGACGCCGAGCTGGGTGAGGATCTCGCCGTAGAGGCGGGCGACGGTCGTCTTGCCCGTACCGGGCGGGCCGGTGAAGACGAGGTGGTTGCTGAGCGAGGGCACCGGCAGCCCGGCGGCGGCACGGTGGCGGGCCGTGGTGATGAGGTTGACCAGGTCCGCGACCTCGCGCTTCACCTCGGACAGGCCGATCATGTCGCCGAGGCGGGTGAGCGGGTCGTCGGCCGGGGCCGCGGTGTCGGCGGCGCCCGCGACGGCGGTCGCGGAGACGTCTTCGGGCAGCAGCAGCCGCAGATCGCGCTCCCCCACCTGCTGCTGGGAGGCGAGCCGGACCGCCTGTCTGTCGACCATCTCCTCGAACACCCCGCGCGCGGCACGGCCGTTGCCGAAGCCCTCGTCCCGCGGCATCGCCTCGAAGTGCGCGGCGAGCGCCGCCTCGGTGCCCTCACCCAGCTCGTACTGGTGCTGGGCGCACATGTTCTCCATGATCGCGACCAGTTCGGGCACCGAGTAGTTCTCGAACTCGACGGTCCGCGAGAAGCGCGAGGCCAGACCCGGGTTGGAGGCGAGGAAGGAGTCCATCTCGCGGGAGTAGCCTGCGGCGACCACCACCACGTCGTCGCGGTGGTCCTCCATCAGCTTGAGCAGGGTGTCCACCGCCTCGCGGCCGAAGTCGGCACCGCCGTTGTTGCTGTCCGAGGTCAGCGTGTACGCCTCGTCGACGAACAGCACGCCGCCGAGTGCCCGTTGGAAGGTCTCGGTGGTCTTGATCGCGGTACCGCCGACGACCTGCGCGACCAGGTCGGCGCGGGAGACCTCCACCAGGTGTCCGCTGCGCAGCGAACCCAGTTCGGCGAGGATCGCCCCGTACAGGCGGGCGACGGTCGTCTTACCGGTGCCGGGCGGGCCGGCGAAGATCAGGTGGCGGCTCATCGGCGGGGCCGACATGCCGAGTTGTTCGCGGCGCTGGGCGAGCTGGGTCAGATTGACCAGCGTACGTACCTGCTGCTTGACGTTCTCCAGGCCGATCAGCGCGTTCAGGGCGCCGAGCGGGCCCTCCGGGCGGTCCGCCGGGGGCGCGTCCGCGGCGCCGGAGCCGGCCGGGTCGGTGTTCTCGGCGCTGCCGGAACCCCAGGCGTCCCGTTTGCCGTTGCCGGTGCTGTTGAGGCCCTCCACGGCCAGCCGCTCGCCGGGGGTGGTCTGCACCAGGCCGCCGCCCTCGTTCTCCCGGGCCAGGCAGTTCACCAGGGAGACCGGCGCGGTGGACTCCACCCGGAAGCCGTCCTGGGTGCCGCCGGACACCTCGCAGCCGCTGAGCGAGGCGAGCGCGCCCTCGCGGAGCAGGAAACCGTGGCCCTTGGGGGCGTGCACGGAGGTGCGGTTGGCGGTCAGTTCGCCGCCCGCGGCGACGATCACGCCCTCCTCACCGGATATCTCGACGCGGAAGTCCCGGACGGTGACGTTGCCGCCGTCCTCCACGACCAGGCCGTTGGTGGTCGTGTCGGAGACTCCGCCGCCGGCCAGGTAGAGGGTGCTGCCGGAGGCCACGCGTACCCCCGCGCCCTTCGGCCGGACGATCTCGCAGTCCTCGGCACGGCCGCGCGCGTCCTTGCTGACCACGATGCCGTCACCGGAGGGCTCCACCAGCCGGGCCCGGCGCAGCAGCGGGTTGGCACCGCCGCGCACCGCGATCGCGGGCGAACCGCCGATCACCTCCAGGTGGTCGAGCTCCGCCGCCGAGTCCTCCTCCAGGAGCAGCCCGGTCTGGTCGCAGTCGCGGACCGTCAGGCCGGTCACGGCCGGGGAGGCCGCCCCGGCGACCCGCAGGGCCGCGCCCTGCGCGCCGTCCACCCAGCAGTCCTCGAAGGTGCCGCGCGACCGGTCGGTGACCAGCACGCCGTGCCCTCGGGTACGCGAGACGCGGCAGCGGCGCACCACCGGGTCGGTGCCCTTGGCCAGCACGATCCCGTTCCCCGAGGAGCCGGTGACGCGGACGTCCTCCAGTGTCGTACGGCCCGCGGTGCTCAGGTGCACACCGGTGCTGGTGTCGTGCACCACGGTGCGGATCACCGAGAGGACGCTGTTCTCCTCCAGGGCGATGGAGGGTTTGTCGGTGGAGGAGATGTCGCAGTCCTCGACGGTGCCGCGCGACTCGCCGTTGGCCAGCAGGCCGTTGCCGCGGGCGTCGCGCACCGTGCAGCCGCGGATCCGGGCCTCGCCCTGCTCCGCGAGGACCAGGCCGCTGGTGCCCAGATGCTCGAAGGTGCAGGACTCCACGGTGGTGGGCGTGGTCGAGGTCACCACGATGCCCGCGCCCTGCGAGTTGCTCACCCGGCACTCCCGCAGCGCGATCGAGCCGGTTCCCCCGGCCAGCAGCGCGGTCCAGGCGGAGCCGATGACCTCGCAGCCGTCGAGCGCGGCCTGTCCGCGCCGCACGTCCACGGCCGGCTGCTCGGCGTCGCCGCCGCGCAGGGTCAGCTCGGAGAGCATCACGGCGTCGGCGCGCAGCGCGAGCACACTGCCCGAGCGCGGCCGGATCTCCACGGTGCCCCGGCCCTCTTCGGCAGTGAGGGTGACCCTGGTGTTGATCACCAGGTTCTCCGCATACGTCCCGGGCCGGACGCTGATGAGCGCGCCGGTACGGGCAGCCGAGAGTGCCTCACCGATCGTCCGGTAGCGATCCCGGTCCCCCGGACCGACCGTCAGTACCTGGCGCGACACGCACCAACCTCCTTGCCACGGGGGCTTCAGCTACGGGCGCCCCCTCACCGGGGGCGCGTGTCGGTGAAACCGACGGTGCCATCATGCCTCGCCCTGGGGCGGGCGGGTGCCGAGAGGGGTGCTCCCGGGCTCTTCGGGGGCTCTCTCGGCTTGGGGCGCCTTGCCTCAGACGCTCCACTTCTGGTTGTCGGTGCCCGCGCAGCTCCACAGCTGCAGCCAGGCACCGCTGCTCCGGTTGTTGTCCTTGATGTCGACGCACTTGCCGACGACGGTGTTGACCAGGTCGTGGGCGTTGTTCAGCACGAACTTCTGGGCGGCGTTGCCGCTGCAGCGGGCGATCTGGATGGGCGTGCCGTCGTTGTAGTTCGCATTGGCCACATCCAGGCAGAGGCCCTTGATACGGACGGTGCCGTCGGAGGCGAACTGCCATTTCTGGGCGGCGCCGCCGTTGCAGTCCCACACGAACAGCTTCTTGCCGTCGCCGAAGTCGCTGCCCGGTACGTCGATGCACTTGCCCGAGAGGTGACTGCGCAGGGAGACGGGTGAGCTGAGAGTCACACCCGAACCGGCCTTGGAGGACTGGCTCTTGCCGCCGCCGGACGACGACGCCTTCTCGCCGCTCCGCTTCTTCGGCTGGTCCTTCTGACCGGTGTCCTTCTTCGCGGCGTCCTTCTTCGAACCGCCGTCACCCTTGTCCTTGCCCTTGCCCTCGCTGTCGGCCGGGGCGGACGTGGCGGCGTTCTGCGCCGACTTGCCCCGCTGTACGGGGTCCTTGTCTCCGTTGCCCGCGGAGCCCGCGTCGGGCGAGGTCTCCGCGAACTGGCCCGGTACGTCCTGGGCGTTCCCACCCAGCACGGTTCCGGCCGACGCCGGTCCCCTGCGGTCCTCGTCGTCGTCCCCGCCGAGCATCAGCAACGGCACGGACACGAGCAGCGCCCCCGCGACGGCGGCCCCGGCCAGCACCGCCTTGCCGGGCCGGCCGACGGGTCCGGCCTGCTGCTGCGGCTTGTCGATCGCGGTCGCCGTCATGGTGCGTACGAGCGCGGGGAGCCGGCTCTTGGCCGCGGCGGCGGCACCGGGGTCGGCCTCTCCGCCTTCGGAGTCGGCCCCGGCCGCGGAGTCGGCCCCGGTGGTCGGATCGGTCCCAGTCGCGGAGTCGGTCCCGACGGCGGACCTGTTCCCGACGGCGGACCTGTTCCCGGCCTCGGACCCATTCCCGGTCTCGGCTTCGGGAGCCGGCTCGGTCTCGGCTTCGGGCTCGGTTCCGGTCGACTCGGGGGCCGCCTTGCCCTGGGCGGCCACCTTGCCCGGTGAGGTCGGCTTCGCGGCCTCACCGGTCTCCGGGCCGGCCTTCACCGCCGCGGGGGCGGGCGCGGGTTCCGGCTTCGACGGCAACTCGGTCTGCGAGTCCGGCCGGTGGCCGGGCTCGGCGCCGGCGGCGGCGGCAGTCGCGGCCGTCTCCTCACTGCCGGAGCCGGAACCGGTGTCGGTGTCCGCACTCGTGGAAGCAGGGGGCTGCTGGGCCGAACGTGTCACGGGGTCCTCCCTGCGGTGTGGGGGTGGTGGGGCTGGGTTTCGACGGAGTTGCCGACCGGTGGCGACGACGCGGCCCCGGCGTCCGCCGAGGAAACCCCCTCGGCGGCTCCCTCCGCTCCCGGTCCCCGTCCGGGACCGAGAAGGCTGTCCGCCGGGACCAACAACGGAGCCGCGGCTCCGGCGTTGACCATCAGCCGGGTGCCCGAACCGTCCAGCGACCGGGCCAGTTGCCGCGCCGGAAGCCTGCCATGACGAAGTACCGGGGACATGAACTCGTGTGCCGCTGAGGTGAACACCAGCACCACCGGCGTGCCGTCCTGCCCGGTGGCCGTGAGCGGCCCGCCGTCCGGTGCGCGCACCACGGTCACCTCCGCCTCGGCGAGCGCCGCGAGTGCCTCGTCCACCGATCCGTAACCGGTGGCGGCCCGTTGCGCCGCCGCGTCCACCGGGTCGGTGGGCTCCGGCCAGCCGAGCATCTGGGCGGAGGGCCGGTACGCCGGGTTGGCGCGGTACTCGCCCACGCCCCCGCTCTCGTCCGACTGCCACTCCCCCAGGACCGCCCACTCCGGCGGGGCCGACTCCTCGGTCCACTCGGGGTCGGTCACCCCGATCCAGTGACCGGGGGCCTGGCGGGCGGCGGCCCGTACGGCCTCGGGTATCTCGGGGGCGTCCGACGGGTCCGGGGTGTCCGACGTGTCGGCGGTCGGGCCGGACCCGTCGGGCACCACGGGCAAGGCATCGTCATGCCTGCCCTCTTGCCGTTCTCCGGGCCGCATCTTCACCTGAACTCTTCGGTCCGTACGGATTGCTGGGTGCCGCACCACACGCGCGCACGCCGATACCGATATTGATCAGATCGGGGAGCCAACAGGATGCCACACGTGCCCCGCGCGTGGGGCTTCGGGGCAGACCCGTATCCGGCGACCGCGTGCCCGTTTGCTGCCCGGATACTGCCCGGACGGAGAACTTTCCGGGAGCAGTGAGGCGTGGCTGGACAAAGCGGTGGGGTCGTTGGGACTGAGGGTGCTGCTGTCGCCGCTGCGACGGGCTAGGTTGGGTCTGCCATCGGACACGTCCATGTCAGGGTCGAGCCGGACTGGCTCCCCTCGGCCCGGCACCTGCCCACGCCTGCCGAGCCGGTGCCCATCACCGACAGCTCCGCCACCGAGGAGGAGTACCGCATGTCCCCCCAGCACCACACCCCCGGCGCTAACGCGGAGGGGGCCGCCGCCGGCGCGGAGGAGGCCGAGTCCGCATCCGCGTCCTCACCCGCGTCGTCGTCGGCACCGGACGAGCGAGCGCCCGCCTCCGCCAAGACGCCTGAGGCTTCCGAAACCCCTGAAGCCGCTGAAGCTCCTGAAGCCCCGAAGGGCTCCGAGCCGAAGTCGGGCGCCGCCCCGGCCGGCGAGACGGCCGAGGGCTCGGCGGCGAAGACCGCCGGCACTCCCGCCACCCCGGCCACCCCTGTGACGCCCCCGCCCGCGCCTTCACCCTCACCCTCGTCCTCGTCCACGGCGGCCACCGCCGAGGCACCTGAGACGCGCTCGGAGGGCATCGCCGTGGCGGCGGCCGTCGCGACGACCCCGCCAGGCACGAAGACCGGCACCGGCGTCACCAGCGGACGCCCCCGCAAGCCGGTCCTGGCAGGGGCCGCGATCGCCGGCGCCGTTCTGATCGCCATACCGCTGCTGCTGGCCGGGAGCGCCCAGGACGACGGGCGCCCGGACAACAAGGGCCTGGCCGCGGACGGTTCGGACACCGTCCTGAACGCGAGCTCCGCCCCGGCCGGCCTCGAAGACTACGTGGCCGAGACGCCCAGTTCGTCCCCGCGCAAGGAGAAGCCGAAGAAGACCGAGGCTCCGCAGGTCGTCCCCAAGGCCGTCGAGCCCGCGCCGGAGACCAAGACCAGCAGCAGCCCGACGGCGAAGAAGTCGAAGTCCGCGGCCAAGGCCAAGGCCAAGCCGAAGGCGGACCCGAAGCCGAACTGGGGCACCAAGACCGTCTACGCGACCTCTGTTCTGCGGGTCAACCAGTCCTGGCGCACCAACCGCATCCGCATGGTCATGCAGGGCGACGGCAACCTCGTCGTGTACAACGAGAAGAACAAGCCGATCTGGGCGTCCATGACCTTCGGCAGCAACCACCGGGCGATCTTCCAGGAGGACGGCAACCTCGTCATCCACAACGGCGACGACCGACCGATCTGGGCCTCCAAGAGCCACGGCCACGCGAACGCCCAGCTGATCCTCCGGGCCGACGGGAAGGTGGTCATCCTCCACAACGGCGGAGTCATCTGGTCGACCTGACCCCGCCCGTCGATCCGCCCCGCCCCCAGGCCCTTGCGCCCGACCCCGACTTCAGCCCGGGGAACGGTGCGGGGGCCTGTGGCGTCCAGGGGCATGTCGGCGCGTTCAAGATCATGTACAGGACAGCCCCTAGGATGGCGGGGCACAGTGTTCGGATGCGCGCAGAGGTGCGTACACCGCAGGGAGACCGCCCATGGGCACCGCAGACGCCGTTGGTTCACCGATCGACAGTGAGGTCTTCGACCGCAGAGTCCCGGACGGCCAGTCGGCCGGTCCCGTGCTGCCACGTCTGGTACTGGGCGCACGGCTGCGCGCGCTGCGGGAGGAGAAGGGGATCTCCCGCGAGGCCGCGGGGGATGTCATCCGCGCCTCCCGGTCCAAGATCAGCCGTCTGGAAGCCGGCCGGCACGGGTGCAAACTCCGTGACGTGGCCGATCTGCTCACGCACTACGGAGTCACGGACGAGGCCGAGCGCGCCACCTTGCTGGCGCTGGCCGAAGAGGCCAACGCCCCCGCCTGGTGGCAGTACTACAGCGATGTGGTGCCCCCGTGGATGCAGACCTGCCTCGGCGCCGAACAGGCGGCGAGCGTCATCCGCTGCTTCGAGGTGCAGCGCGTGCCCGCCCTCCTGCAGACCCCCGCCTACGCGCGCGCCTCCCTCCGCCTCGCCCACCCGGGCGCCGGCGCGCAGGAGATCGAGCGGCGCGTCACCCTGCGCATGGAGCGCCGGCGGGTGCTGCGCCGGAAGCCGCCCGCCCAGCTGTGGGCCGTCATCGACGAGGCCGCACTGAGGCGCCCGGTGGGCGGCGTCGACACGATGCGCGCCCAGCTCGCGCATCTCATCGAGGTCTGCCGGCTTCCCCAGGTCTCCGTCCAGGTCATCCCGTTCACCGCAGGCGGTTACGCGGCGGAGGCCGGTCCGGTCACCCTCGTGCGGCTGCCCGGCGGCCAACTGCCCGACGTGGTCTGCCTCGAACAGCTGGCCACCGCCCTGTATCCCGACAAGCAGGCGGACATCGAGCGCTACTGGGATGTCCTGAACCGCCTGGGCCTCGAAGCCGAGCCGCCGGAGGAGACGCCCACGATCCTCCACCGCATCCTCCAGGAGACCTGACCAGCTGGGGCGGCCTCAGCGCTTGAGGGCGACACCGCCGTACTGGTGCACCTCGGCGGGCAGCCCCAGGGCCTCGGTGTCGGGACGCCAGCGCGAGCACGACGCCACACCCGGTTCGAGCAGCTCCAGCCCCTCGAAGAAGCCCTCGATCTGCTTCGGGCTGCGCAGGATATACGGGATCGAACCGCCCTCGTTGTACTGCTGGATGGCCTCGACGTACTCCTTGCTGGTGTCGGTGCTGTCGTACTGCACGAGGTAGCTGCCGGACGGCAGCGCGTCCACCAGCTGCCGCACGATCGAGCGCGCCTCGTCGTAGTCCTCGATGTGTCCCAGGATGCCCATCAGCATGAGGGCGACCGGCTGGTCGAAGTCGAGCGTCTTCGCGGCTTCCCGCACGATCGTGCGGGGGTCGCGCAGATCGGCGTCGACGTAGTTGGTGACACCTTCCGGTGTGCTGGTGAGCAGCGCGCGGGCGTGTGCCAGCACCAGTTGGTCGTTGTCGACGTAGACGATGCGGCTCTCGGGCGCCACCCGCTGGGCGATCTGGTGGGTGTTGTCCACGTTGGGCAGTCCGGTGCCGACGTCCAGGAACTGCCGGATGCCCTCCTCGGCGGCCAGCTGACGGACCGCGCGGGCGAGGAAGTACCGGGCGGCACGCGCGCCGGTCTCGATACCGGGGAAGACCGCGCGGAACGCGTCGCCGGCCAACCGGTCGACCTCGTAGTTGTCCTTGCCGCCCAGCCAGTAGTTCCAGATCCGGGCCGACTGCGGCACGGAGGTGTCGATCTTGCGGAGTCCCGCAGGTCCGGAGTTCTCTGCCTCGTCAGTCATGGACGCTCCTGTGCGTACGTGTGCGTGGGTGGTAAGCGGACCACGGAACCGTCGAACGCCGGTCGTGGGCGCCCACGTTATTCCTCACGTCTCGGCCCGTGTGCGACACCGGCCCCCAACACACCGTGTTCGGCCACTCGTTGGCTCGAATGCCGTCTTGTGCCCGGTCCCGGCGCACCGCCCGCCCTGTCGCCGCGCCCGGCCGGGGACATGACACAGGCTCTCAGCGGCGTGCCGTGGCGGCCCAGGTGCCCTCGTCCAGGATGAGGCAGCGGTCGGTCTCCGTACGCGAGGGCATGACGGGCACGTCGTCCCTGGTGCGCAGCGCGGCGGCGGCCGCGAGGTGGCCGAGGCGCAGCCGGGAGCCTTCGTCGCGGTCCTCCAGCACTCCCGTCAGGTAGCCGGCCGCGAACGCGTCGCCCGCACCGACCGGTTCGACCACCTTGGTGGGCAGCGAGGGCACGAACGTCCGCAGACCGCCGGCGTACGAGGTCGCTCCGTGCTCGGCGTCCTTGACGACGACGACGGCGGGTGCGGGCGCGGTTGCGAGCAGGTGCGCGATGTCGTCCGGACGGGCGGTGCCCCACAGCTCCTCGGCCTCGTCGCGGCCGACGAACACGATGTCCGCGGCGCGGGCGAGCGCCAGCAGAGCGCGGGCGGCGTCCGTGCCGTCGTGACCCGCGCGGCGCCAGAGGGCGGGGCGGTGGTTCACGTCGAAGGAGACGAGCGGTCCGGACGTGGCACCGTGCTCCCGTCGGACGAGCAGCGTCTCCAGCAGGCGCGCGCAGCTGTCGGAGAGGGCCGCGGCGACCCCCGACAGGTGCAGGATCCGGGCTCTGCGGAGCGCGGGATGCCGGGCCAGCTCCGGACCCATCGCGGACGCCGCGGACCCGCGTCGGTAGTAGTACGTACGGGTGTGGCCGACGCCGGAGTCCGGCGCCGGGTCCTTGAAGTAGACGCCGGTCGGGCGCTCCGGATCGGTCTCCACGGCGCTCACGTCCACGCCGCGCGCGGTCAGTTCGGCCAGGATGCGTCGGCCGAAGGGGTCGTCGCCCAGCCGGCTCAGCCAGGCGGCCCGGCGTCCGAGTCCGGCGAGTGCGCAGGCGACGTTGGACTCGGCACCGCCGACGGCCATGCTCAGCAGGGACTGCTCGGCGAGCGGGCCGCCGTCCGGCGGACCGAGCACGGCCATCGTCTCGCCGACGCACACGACGTCGGCCGTCCGTTCATGACCGTCGGCGGCGCGGGGAGGGGGCGGCAGGGGCACGGGCTTCTCCAAAGAACTGTCAGAGCTGGTGTGACGATCGGCGCCCACGCTTCAGTCGGCGTGCAGCCGCAGCATGACCTTGCTGCTTCCGGCGGTCGGGTCGGCGGCGACGGCGAGCGCCTCCCCGGCCCGTTCCAGCGGGAAGCGGTGGGTGATCAGCGGCGTGACGTCCAGCCCGTCCCCGAGTGCGCGCAGCGCGTCGTCGATCTCCTCGACGAAGCGGTACGAGCCGATCCACGTGATCTCCCGGGTCACCAGGTCACCGAGGGCCGCCGGCGCGGCCGTACCGGGCAGGTTGCCGACCTGGACGAGGGTGCCGCCGCGGGCGGTAGCCCGCAGGACCGGGCCGAGCGCGGCCGGGGCGCCGGACGCCTCGAAGACCACGTCCACGTCCTCGGGCAGCCCTTCGCCCGCGGAGAGGTCGCGGATCTCGTCGGCGCCCATGGCGCGGGCGACGGAGAGCGAGGACGGCGACAGGTCCGCGGCGATCACCCGCCCCGCCCCGCGGTACCGGGCGGCGGCGGCGACCAGGGAGCCGATCGGACCGCAGCCGTTGACCAGGACCGTACGGCCGCGCAGCTCCGGGGCCCGGCCGACGGCGTGCAGCGCGACGGCCAACGGCTCGGCGAGGGCGCCCTGTTCGGTGCTCACGCCGGGCGGCAGCGGCCGGATCTGGTCCGCGTGGACCGTGCGGTACTCGCTGAACCCGCCGTCGGTGTGCGGGTCGAAGGCCGCCGAGCCGAAGTAGCGGACGCGCGGGTAGAGGTTCGTCCGGCCGGCCAGCCGTTCGGGCAGGACGCCGTCGCCGACCGGCCGGGCAGGGTGGACGGTGACCGCACGCCCCACGTCGAGACCGGTGACTCCGTCGCCGAGTGCGGCGATCCGGCCGGCGAACTCGTGCCCGAGGACCAGCGGATGCGCGAGCGAGGCGGTGCCGGAGGCCCCCTTCTTCCAGTACGCGATGTCGGATCCGCAGATGCCGCCCCACTCAACGGCCAGCAGCACCTCGCCCGCGGCGGGCACGGGCCGGGCCCGCTCGTCGACGCGTACATCGTCGGGACCGTGCACCACGACCGCCCTCATCCAGGGGGTGAGCGTCCTCATACGGCGTCCTCCAGCCGGACCAGGTCGCGTCCGCGAGTCTCGGGCGCGAGGTACGCGCTGACGAAGGTGATGAGCGAGTAGACGATGAGCATGGCGGCGATGGGCCACCAGCTGTCGGTGACGGCGGTGAGCGTGGCCGCGAGGACCGGGCCGATCGCGGTGGCGAGGATGCCGCCGATCTCCTTGGAGAGGGCGAGCTGGGTGAACCGGGTGCGGGAGCCGAAGAGTTCGGCCATGGTGACGCTTTCCAGCGAGAACAGTCCGAGGACTCCGACGTTCAGGCCGAGGACCATGCCGAGCATCACGCCCGAGGTCGATCCCGAGGTGATCAGGAGCATGACCGGGAAGGCGAGGACGACGGTCAGGGCGGAGAGCGCGAGGTAGACCGAGCGGCGTCCGAAGCGGTCGCCCAGCAGACCGATCAGCGGCACGGTGGCGAAGCCCGCCAGTGAGCCGTACACGATCGCGTCCGTCGGTACGGACCGGCCGACCGCGAGGTTGGTGGCGATGTAACCGACGAGGAACGTCTGCATCAGGCCGGAGTTGCCCGCCTGGCCGAAGCGCAGGCCCAGCGCGAGGAAGAACGCCTTGCCCTTGCGCTGCCGAATACCCGCCGCCAGCACGCTGCCCTGGTGCTCGTCGGCGGTGGCGATCACGGACTCGACCTCGTCACGGGCCAGCGCCACGCCGTCGACGACGTCGGGGCGCTCCTCGAAGACCGGGCTCTCCTTGAGGCTGCGGCGCACCCAGACCGCGAAGATCATCAGGCCGAAGCTCAGCAGGAAGGGCAACCGCCATCCCCAGGAGAGCAGTTGGTCCTCGCTGAGCACGGCGAGCAGGATGGCCCACAGGCCGGACGCGGCGAGCGTCCCGGAGTTCGTGCCGAGCGACACCAGCGAGGAGATCAGGCCGCGCCGTTTGACGGGCGCGTACTCGGCCAGCATGACGGTGGCCCCGGCGATCTCGGCGCCCGCGCCGAAGCCCTGCACCAGCCGCAGTGCGACGAGCAGGATCGGCGCGAGGATGCCGATGGTGGCGTAGGTGGGCAGGGCGCCGATCAGGGTGGTGGAGGCGCCCATCAACAGGATGGTGATGTAGAGGACCTTCTTGCGGCCGAGCCGGTCGCCCATCCGCCCGAAGTAGACGGCTCCGGCGAGCCGGGCGACGTATCCGACGCCGTAGGTGGCCATCGCGGCGATCAGTCCGATGGCCGGGCTGACGTCCGGGAAGAAGATCTTGTTGAAGACGATCGCGGCGGCCAGCGAGTAGAGCTGGAAGTCCATGAACTCCATGGCCGTGCCGAGCCAGCCCGAGACGGCGGCGCGGGTCAGATCGCGGGTGCTGCGCTGGGCGGAAGGCGTCTGCTGAGCGGCTATGACGCTGTCCTTCATCGTGAACTCCGTTGTTCGGAACCGAGGAAGCTGTGGGGGACGGGCGGCAGGTACGGGGGTGGGTACGAAGGCAGGTACGGGAGCGGGTACGGGGCTAGATCTCGACGCGTCCGGCGTCCAGGGCGGGGAGGCGGTCCGCGACGGCCGCCGTGAGGGTGTCGTCGTCCGCCAGATCCGTCGCGCCCAGGACACGCAGCAGCGCGCGTACCGTCTCGGCGGGCCGGGTCGCGGACCCCCAGCAGGCGGCGAGCGCCTCGGCGGCGGGATCGCAGGGGGCGACGGAACCGGCGGAGGCGCGGGAACCGGAGGTCCGGCGGGTGCCGTGCGCCCAGCCGGCCAGGGCGAGTTCCAGTACCGGGGTCACCGTGCCGGCCGGCGCTCTCGCGGGGCGGGAGCGCAGTTCGCGCAGTGCGGGCAGCCACCGCTCCGTGATCTTCAACGACGCGTCGGAGCCGATCTGCCGCAGCAGATGACGCATCGCGGGATTGCGGAAACGTACGACGAGATCGTCGGCGTAGGCGACGGGGTCTGGGCCGCCCGCGGGGAGCGTGGGGGCCACCTCCGCGCACAGCGCCCGGACGAGACGCTCGCCCCAGTCCGTCGCCATGGTCTCGGCGATCGTGGTGAGGCCCGCGGCCAGGCCGAGGTGGGCGAGGGCGGAGTGGGCGCCGTTCAGCAGCCGCAGTTTGGTGAGCTGGTAGGGCGCCACATCCGGGACGAACAGGGCACCGTCGAGTTCCCAGGGCGGCCGGGCCGCGGTGAAGGAGTCCTCCAGGACCCACTGACGGTACGGCTCAGCCGTCACGGCGAGCGCGTCCCGGACGCCGAGCGCGGCGGCGGCCGTCGCCAGGTCGGCTTCGCCGGTGGCGGGCACGATCCGGTCCACCACGGTCGCGGGGAAGACGACGGCTTCGGCCGTCCGGTCCAGGATCCGCGAGCGGTCAGGCCAGGCGGACGCGCGGACGAAGTCGTGGACGGCCCGGCTCAGGGCGGCGCCGTTGCCCGCCATGTTGTCGCAGGACACGACGGCGACCGGGGGCGCACCGGCCCGCATCCGGGCGGCGAGGCCGGCGGCGAGCCGCCCGACCACCGTGGTGAGCGGCCCGTCGGGGCCGGCCGCGAGGTCGGCGGCGACGGGCCCGGCCGTGAGGTCGAGACCGCCGGTCGACGCCGAACGGTGATAGCCCTTCTCCGTCACGGTCAGCGTCACGACCGTCACCTCGGGATCGGCGAGCAGGGCGTCGACGGCTGCGGCGTCCGGGCTCATGGCCAACGCGCCGACGACCGAGCCCACGACGCGGGTGCGGTGTCCGTCCGGGCGGCGTTCGGTGAGCGAGTACAGACAGTCCTGGTCGCGCAGGGCGCGCACGGTCCCGGCCGAGCGGGGCGCGACCGCGGTGATGCCCCACGGCTCACCGGAGCGGGCGGCGGCCTGCTCGGTGTACACGGCCTGGTGGGCCCGGTGGAAGGCGCCGAGGCCGAAGTGGACGACACGGGTGCGCAGTGCGGCCGGGTCGACGGCGGGCCGCAGTGCGGGTGCGAGCCGGGGAAGGGCCCCTCGGTCCAGGCCCAGCGGGTCGTCGGCGCTCACCAGTCGTGCACCGACCCGTCGAGCCGACGGGCGACCGGGAGGTAGCGCCGCCGGTAGGGGAAGCGCTCGGCCGCCTTCTCGTCGTACTCGACTCCGAGGCCTGGCTCGTCGGAGGGGTACAGCATGCCGTCGGCGAACGTCACCCCCGTACGGAACACCTCGGCGGTCTCGTCGGGGTGGCCCATGTGCTCCTGGATGCCGAAGTTCGGCACGGCGATGTCCAGGTGGACGGCGGCGGCCATGCTCACCGGCGAGAGGTCGGTCGCCCCGTGGGAGCCGGTGCGCACCTGGTGGAGCGCGGCGAGGTCGAAGATCCGGCGCAGATGCGTGATGCCGCCCGCGTGGACGACGGTGGTGCGTACGTAGTCGATGAGCTGCTCGGTGATGAGGTGCTGGACGTCCCAGATCGAGTTCATCACTTCGCCGACCGCGATCGGTGTCGTGGTGTGCCGCCGGATCAGCCGGAACGACTCCTGGTTCTCGGCCGGGGTCGGGTCCTCCATCCAGAACAGCCGGGAGGCCTCGACGCTCTTGCCGAACCGGGCCGCCTCGTTCGGGGTGAGTCGGTGGTGCACGTCGTGCAGGAGATGGAAGCCGAAGCCGAAGCGTTCGCGCACCGCTTCCAGATACCTGGGGGCGAAGTCGAGATAGGCCTCGGTGTCCCAGGGCTGTTCGTCGGGCAGCTCGGTCGCGGCGGGCTCGTAGACCTTGCCCTTGCGCACTCCGTACGTGCCTCCGACCTCGGGTACGGCGGCCTGGGCGCGGACGGCCTTGTAGCCCAGCTCCAGATAGCGCTGGACGTCGTCGAGGAGCGAGGGCACGTCGGTGCCGCTGGCGTGCGAGTAGACCAGCACGCCGTCGCGGGACCGGCCGCCGAGCAGCTTGTAGACGGGCAGTCCCGCGGTCTTGCCCAGGATGTCCCACAGGGCGGTGTCGACGGCGGCGATGGCGGTCATCGTGACGGGTCCGCGCCGCCAGTAGGCACCCTTGTAGAGGTACTGCCACATGTCCTCGATCCGGGACGGGTCCTTGCCGATCAGCAGCGGGACCAGGTGGTCGCGCAGATAGCCGGCGACGGCCAGTTCCCTGCCGTTGAGCGTGGCGTCGCCGAGGCCGGTCACCCCGTCCGTGGTGGTGATCCGCAGCGTGACGAAGGTCCGGCCGGGGGAGGCGACGAACACCTCGACGCTCTCGATCCTGCTCACAGGCACTCCTTGGTCGTGAAGTACTTGTATACAAGCATCCGTATCGCAGTGCGGCAATACTTGTGCCGCGGTTCTACGTACGATGGGCCCATGGCTCAAACGAACGGGCGGACGAACCGGCGCGACATCTATCTGAAACTGCGCCAGATGGTCCTGACCCTCGAACTCGCTCCGGGCGCCGCCCTCTCGGAGAACGAACTCGCCGCGTCGATGGGCGTCAGCCGCACGCCCGTGCGCGAGAGCCTGATCCTGCTGGCCCAGGAGGGGCTGGTGCAGGTCTTCCCCAAGATCGGATCGTTCGTCTCCCGGGTCGATCCGGGTCAGGTGGCCGACGCCCAGTTCCTGCGGGAGGCGGTGGAACTGGCCTCACTGGACGATCTGCCCGCCGAGCTGGACCCCGCGGTCGTGGCACAGCTGCGGGACAACCTCGACCGGCAGCGGCGGGCGGACCTCGGCCTGGAGGAGTTCTTCGACCTGGACGAGGCGTTCCACGAGGGTCTGATGCGGCTGAGCGGGCACGGGAACGTCTGGACGACGGTCGCCGCCGCCAAGGGCCACCTGGACCGGGCCCGCCGCCTCGGTCTCCACGAGAACGTGTCGCCGGCCGTGTTCGTCGCCCAGCACCGGGAGATCTTCGACGCGATCGCCGGCGGGGACGTGCCGCTCGCCCGCACGGCCATGCGTACGCATCTGCGGGCCGTCTTCGACGACATCGAGCGCATCCGCGCGCACTCCCCCGAACTGTTCGCCACCGACGCGTCGTCCGTGCCGGTGCGGCGCAACATCGTGGTCTGGGAGTGAGCGCGACACCCACGCGGCCGGAGCCGGGGTCAGGTGGTCAGCCCGGGTCAGGTGGTCAGCCGGGGTCAGGTGGTCAGCCGGGATCAGGTGTTCAGGGCCGCGAGCACCATGGACCTGGCCTCCTCCTGGATCTGCCGCAGGTGATCCGGTCCTGAGAACGACTCCGCGTAGATCTTGTAGACGTCCTCGGTGCCCGAAGGGCGGGCCGCGAACCAGGCGTTGGCCGTGGAGACCTTGACCCCGCCGAGGGCTGCGCCGTTGCCGGGGGCCTCGGTGAGGACCGAGGTGACCGGCTCGCCCGCCAGGGTGTCGGCGGTGACCTGGCGCGGGGACAGCTTCGCGAGCAGCGCCTTCTCCTCGCGGGAGGCCGGGGCGTCGATGCGCGCGTAGGCGGGGGCGCCGAAGCGCCCGGTGAGGCGCGCGTAGTGCTGGGAGGGCGTCTCGCCGGTGACGGCCGTGATCTCGGAGGCGAGCAGGGCCAGGATGATGCCGTCCTTGTCGGTGGTCCACACCGAGCCGTCGCGGCGCAGGAAGGACGCGCCCGCCGACTCCTCGCCACCGAAACCGAGCGTCCCGTCGGACAGGCCATCCACGAACCACTTGAATCCGACGGGGACTTCGACCAGCTTCCGGCCGACGTCCGCCGCGACCCGGTCGATCATCCCGGACGAGACGAGGGTCTTGCCGATCCCTGCCTCGGCGGGCCACTCCTTGCGGTGCGAGAAGAGGTACGAGATCGCCACGGCCAGGTAGTGGTTGGGGTTGAGCAGACCGCCGTCCGGGGTGACGATGCCGTGCCGGTCGGCGTCGGCGTCGTTGCCGGTGGCGATGTCGAACCGGTCGCGCTGCTCGATGAGCGAGGCCATGGCGTACGGCGAGGAGCAGTCCATCCGGATCTTGCCGTCCCAGTCCAGCGTCATGAAACGCCAGGTGGGGTCGGCGAGTGGGTTGACCACCGTCAGGTCCAGCCGGTGCTGCTCGGCGATCCGGCCCCAGTAGGCGACCGAGGCGCCGCCCAGCGGATCGGCGCCGATGCGCACGCCGGCCGCCCGGATCGCGTCCAGGTCCAGCACGCTCGGCAGGTCGGCGACGTAGGCGCCGAGGAAGTCGTGGCGGCCGGTGCCGGGCGCGGTCAGGGCACGGGCCCAGGGGATGCGGCGTACGTCCTTCAGGCCCGCGGTGATGATCTCGTTGGCGCGGTCCTGGATCCAGGAGGTCGCCTCGGAGCCGGCCGGGCCGCCGTTCGGCGGGTTGTACTTGAAGCCGCCGTCGGCGGGCGGGTTGTGCGAGGGGGTGACCACCACACCGTCGGCGAGGCCGGAGGTGCGGCCCCGGTTGTGGGTGAGGATGGCGTGCGAGACCGCGGGGGTGGGCGTGTAGCCGTCGCCCTGGTCGATGAGGACGCTCACGTCGTTGGCGGCGAACACCTCGAGTGCCGTGACGCGCGCGGGCTCGGACAGCGCGTGGGTGTCGGCGCCCAGGAAGAGGGGGCCGTCGGTGCCCTGGGCGGTGCGGTACTCGCAGATGGCCTGGCTGGTGGCCGCGATGTGGTCCTCGTTGAACGCCGTCGCGAGTGACGAGCCGCGGTGCCCCGAGGTACCGAAGGCGACCCGCTGCCCGGGCTCGGCCGGGTCCGGGTGCAGCGCGTAGTACGCCGTGACCAGGCGGGCCACATCGACGAGGTCACCGGGTCCGGCGACCTGTCCTGCTCGCGCGTCCTGCATGTCCCGCTCCTTAAGCCTTCAGCAAGGTCGACCATCGGGGCCGTTGCGTACCGACCCATTCTCCCCTGCCCGGCCCCACGGGACGCACACCGCACGAGACGTGATGTCGGCGTCCTCCGCGCCCGGTCGGCGGGGGCCCGGGCGCCTCGCGGCATCCCGGGCCCCCGCCCCGCGCACTCGTCGTCTCTCGGTGTCCGGACTGCTCTTTCGGTCTCCGGACTACTCGACGTCCTTGACGACGGCGGTGAGGGTGTCCTCGTTCATGGTGTCGGGTACGTCGACACCGGAGGGAAGCTTGTAGGCCTGGCCGCGGACGGCCCCACCGGGGAACTCACCCGTGTGGATGTTGAAGTACCAGTTCCCGGGGTTGGCCTTGATGCCCTTGAGCAGGTCCTTGTCGGCGACGGTGACCGTGCCGAAGACGAACTTCTTGCCGTCCGCCAGCTTCTTCGTGAAGAAGGGGATCTTCACATCGCCGTTGACACCCTTGACCCCCTTGTGGAGGTGGCCCAGGGTCGGCGTCCCGACCCCGCTGAAGGTGAACGCGTAGGACACCCGGTCGCCCTGGATCCGCATCAGGGCGAGCGCGTGCCCGTCCTTGTCCCCCACCGCGGGGCCGCCTTCGACGGGGACCTCGTCGGCACCGGTGAGGACCGAACCGAAGAAGGCCGCGTCCGCCTCGTTCTTCTCCCACTGGCCGACGCCCCGCGCACCGGCGTGCTCCGTGCCGGACGACGCGTGCCCGCCGCCGGCCCCGGCGCTCGCGGCGGAGCCGGTGCCGGTCGCGGCGTCCTCGCCGTTGCAGGCGGTCAGCAGAAGCGCCCCCGCGACGGCGGATACGGCGATCGTTCCAAAGCGCTTGCTCTTCATGTCGGTGATGACCTTCCCCGTGCTGCGACCGCGGCTGTCGCGCGGTCCGTCACCCACAACACGGAATGCCCCGACGACACCCCTCACCCCATGACAGGCCTGAGACATTCCTGAGACGGCCTCCCATCACTCGCGACGCGACCGGGACACCGGGCCCGCCCCGAGGGGCCTCGGAGCGGCCTCGCTCCCCCGGCCCCACTCAGCCCAGGAAGCTCAGCCGGACCGTGCGGTCGGGGTTGTCCCTGTTGGTGTCGACCAGGCACACCGACTGCCACGTACCGAGCTCCAGCCGCCCGGCGAGTACCGGCAGCGTGGCGTGCGGCGGGACGAGCGCCGGAAGGACATGGTCGCGGCCGTGCCCGGGGCTCCCGTGGCGGTGCTGCCAGCGGTCGTCCGCGGGGAGGAGGGTGTGCAGGGCCGCGAGCAGGTCCTCGTCGCTGCCCGCCCCCGTCTCCAGGACGGCCACGCCGGCAGTCGCGTGCGGCACGAAGACGTTGAGCAGACCGTCACGGCCGCCCGCCGCCTCACGGAGGAAGGCCTCGCACTCACGGGTGAGGTCGACGACCGCCTCCCTGGATCCGGAGGTGATGTTCAGGACACGGGTGGTGAAGACATCGGACATGCACCCATCCTCACCCGTACACCGGGATCCACACCCGCCGACGGCCCGGCTGGGGGCACGGCGGTTCCGGCCCGGCCGGGAAGATCCGCGCCGCCCGCACAGTTGGTAGAAGCGTGAACGACACCGGAGCGCAGGTACAGGAACGGGCACGGGAACTGGCGCGGGAACTGGCACGGGAACAGGTACGGGAAGTCGAGGTCGTCGTCGTGGGCGCCGGCCAGGCCGGTCTGTCCAGCGCCTACCACCTGCGGCGCACCGGCTTCGAGCCCGAGCGGGACTTCGTGGTCCTGGACCACGCGCCGCGGCCGGGCGGCGCCTGGCAGTTCAGGTGGCCGTCCCTGACGTACGGCAAGGTGCACGGCATGCACGCGCTGCCCGGCATGGAGCTGACGGACGCGGATCCCGACCGGCCGTCCTCCGACGTCGTCACCGAGTACTTCGACGCCTACGAGCACGCCTTCGACCTGCGCGTACGCCGGCCCGTCGACGTGAAGGCCGTACGCGAGGGCGACGCGGGCCGGCTCCTCGTGGAGACGTCGGACGGTACGTGGTCCACGCGGGCGCTGATCAACGCGACGGGCACGTGGGACCGGCCGTTCTGGCCGCGCTATCCCGGTCAGGAGACCTTCCGGGGCCGGCAGTTGCACACCGCCCAGTACGCCGGCCCGCGGGACTTCGCCGGGCAGCGCGTGGTCGTCGTGGGCGGGGGCGCGTCCGGTACGCAGCACCTGCTGGAGATCGCCCCGTACGCGGCCGGAACCACCTGGGTGACGCGGCGACCGCCGGTCTTCCGGGAGGGGCCGTTCAGCGAGGACGTGGGCCGGGAGGCGGTCGCCCTCGTGGAGGAGCGGGTCCGTCAGGGGCTGCCGCCGAGGAGTGTCGTGTCGGTGACCGGGCTGCCGCTCAACGACGCGATCCGGCAGGGTCTCGCGGACGGGGTCCTGGTCCGGCTGCCAATGTTCGACCGGATCACTCCGGACGGCGTGGAGTGGGACGACGGGCGTCGCGTGGCCACGGACGTCATCCTGTGGGCGACCGGCTTCCGCGCGGCGGTCGATCATCTGGCCCCGCTGCGGCTGCGCGAGCCCGGCGGGGGCATCCGCATCGAAGGAACCCGGGTGGCCGCCGATCCGCGGATCCATCTGGTCGGGTACGGGCCGTCGGCGAGCACCATCGGCGCCAACCGCGCCGGGCGGGCGGCGGTACGGGACATCAGGCGGCTGCTGTCGGACGCTCCGGCCGGTCCCGTCACGGTGGAAACAGCCGGCTGACGCGCGGGACGCGTGCACGGGACGGCCGCGCCCGTGCGACGACGAGAGCGATCTCGTCTCCCGTACCGGTCTTCCGCGCCCCCGGAGGGGCGCGGCGGGCCCCGGCAGCGTCTGCCGTGCCGTGGTCGCGGCCCGGCTCAGCCCGATGAGGACGCCGAGGCGCCCTTGTGCGCGCGGTTGAACTCGGCGACGTTCCTCTTGTGCTCCTCGTAGTCGGCCGTGAAGCGCGTGTCGCCCCGCTTGACCGTCACGAAGTACAGCCAGTCGCCCTGGGGCGGCGCGACCGCGGCACGCATGGCCTCCTCGCCGGGATTCGCGATCGGCGTCGGCGGCAGCCCCATCCGCGCGTACGTGTTGTACGGGCTTTCCAGCCGGGTGTCGTTCTCGCTGGTCCGCAGGGTGCTGCGGTTGAGCGCGTAGTTGATGGTGGAGTCCATCTGCAGCGGCATGCCCCGGTCGAGCCGGTTGTAGATCACCCGGGCCACCCTGCCCATGTCCGCCTTGGTGGCCGCCTCCGCCTGCACGATGCTCGCCACGGTGACGGTCTGGTAGACGTTCATCGCGTTGCGCTCGGCCCCGGCCGTGACCGTACCGCCGCCGAACTTCTTGTTCGCCGTGTCGACCATGTACGAGAGCAGGGAGACCGGGGTCGACTTCTTGTCGATGGGGTAGGTCGCCGGGAAGAGGAAGCCCTCGGGGTTGCCGCTCGCGTCGTTCGGCAGCTTGAGGCGGGCCTTGTCCAGGGACTTCTTGCTGGAGCCCGCGGGCAGGGCGAGGGCCTTGTCCATGGCCGCGTAGACCTGGCCGGTGCGCCAGCCCTCCGGGATCACCAGGGCCTGGGGCTCCTTCTTGTCGTCCGTGCTCAGCAGCGGCACCGCCACGGCGGCTGCCGCCACGACGGCGCCGGTCACGATGAGGGCGGTCCGGCCCCGACGCGTCAGTCGGATCGTTCTCCGGGGCGGAGTGGGCGGAGTGTAGTTCTGCATGCGGGCACGTTAACCTGCATATCGTCCTAAACTCGACATATCTTCATCTTGTTGGCTCCAGTTGGGCGTCCCTGCGGACCAGGGCGGCGTACTGCCCGTCGCGCTCCAACAGTTCCTCGTGCGTGCCCCGTTCCGCGGTGCGCCCGCCGTCGAGGACCACGATCTGGTCGGCGCCCCTGACGGTGGACAGCCGGTGCGCGATGGTGATGGTCGTCCGGTTGGCCGACAGCGTGTCGATGGCCTCCTGCACGGCTCGTTCCGTGCGGGTGTCCAGGGCGCTGGTCGCCTCGTCGAGGATCAGGACCGGCGGGTCCCGGAGGACGGTGCGGGCGATGGCGAGGCGCTGCTTCTCACCGCCGGAGAACCGGTGTCCGCGCTCCCCCACCACCGTGTCGTACCCGTCGGGCAGGGACATGATGTGATCGTCGATCTGCGCGGCCTTCGCGGCGGCCCTCAGCTCCTCGTCGGTGGCGTCCGGTTTGGCGAACCGCAGGTTGTCGGCGACCGTCGCGTGGAAGAGGTACGTCTCCTGGGAGACGACGCCGATGCCGCGCGCGAGGGTGTCGAAGTCGAGGTCGCGCACGTCCACGCCGTCGAGGGTGACACGGCCGCCCGTGACGTCGTACAGCCGCGGGACGAGGTGGCTGAGCGTGGATTTTCCGGCGCCGGTCCGGCCGACGACGGCGAGGCTGCTGCCCGCGGGGACGGTGACGTCGATGCCGTCGAGGATCGGGCCGCTCTTGTCGTCGTACCGGAATTCGACGCCCTCGAAGCGCACTTCGCCCTTGACCCGGTCGAGGTGGACCGGACGCTCGGGCTCGGTGATGTCGATGGGCAGGTCCAGGTACTCGAAGATGCGCTGGAACAGGGCGAGCGAGGCCTGGATCTGGACGCCGGTGGACAGCAGGCTGACGGCCGGGCGGAACAGCCCCTGCTGGAGCGAGACGAACGCCACCAGGGTGCCGATGGAGACCGCGGGGCCGCCGAGCTGGAGGGCCATTCCCGCGGCCCAGTAGATGACGGCCGGCATGGCGGACATGACGATGCCGATGACGGCCATCCGCCAGCGCCCGGCCATGTTGGACCGGACCTCCAGGTCGACGAGGCTCTCGGACTCCTCCGCGAAGGAGCGGGTGAGGGAGTCGGAGCGGCCCATCGTGCGGCCGAGCACGATGCCGCTCACGGAGAGCGACTCGGTGACCGTGGCGGCCATGACCGCCATCTGCTTCTGGCGCTGGGTGGTGATCTTCTTGCGTTCGTTTCCGACGCGACGGCTGATCCACACGAACACCGGCAGCAGGAGCAGCGAGACGACGGTCAGCCGCCAGTCGAGGGCGACCATCGCGACGATCGTGGCGACGACGCTGGTGAGGTTGGAGACCAGCGAGGTGGCGGTCGAGGTGACCGTCGCCTGCATCCCGCCGATGTCGTTGGCGATGCGCGACTGGACCTCGCCGGTACGCGTCCTGGTGAAGAAGGCGAGCGACATGCGCTGCAGCCGGTCGTAGACGGCCGTGCGCAGGTCGTGCATGACGCGCTGGCCGACCGTGGTGGAGATCAGGGTCTGCAGGACACCGAAGACACCGCCGAGTACGGCGCTGAGGATCATGCCCAGTGCGAGCAGGCTCAGCAGGCCCGTGCGGCCCTGCGGGATCGCGGTGTCGAGGATCTCCTTGAGCAGGAACGGTGTGGCGACCGAGACCAGGGAAGCGGCGCCGACCAGCAGGCCGACGACGGCCAGCCGGCCTCGGTAGGGTCGGAAGAGTGCGAGGATGCGGCGCACCTGCCGGGGCTGTCCTGCCTCGACGGGTGGCGGCGTCCAATTGATGTCGTCGCGGGGCAATGGGCTCCTACGGATGTGAGAAGAAGAAGGTTGACGGAGCATAGCTCATTGTTACCTATCCTCACAATGAACTAGGTCCTGATATTGTTCCCCGCATGGACACCCCCGACGCCGACACCGACGGCCTGCTCGCCGAGCAGCTGCTGCGGTTGACCCGCCGCGTGCACCGCATCCAGAAGCGCCATCTGCAGACGCGGGGGCTCGGGGTCACGCCGGCCCAGTCCCGGCTGCTGCGCACCCTCGCGCACTACGGCTCACCGCCGCGCATGGCCGATCTGGCCGAGCGGCTCGAGGTGGTGCCGCGGGCCGTGACCACCGTGGTGGACGGCCTGGAGGCGAGCGGCAAGGTACGGCGCGTACCGGACCCCACCAACCGCCGGGTCATCCGCATCGAGCTCACGGAGGACGGCGGGCGGGTGCTGCGGGAACTGCACGGCGCACGCCGGGCAGCCGCCGAGGACATCCTGGCGCCCCTCACCGACGAGCAGCGCGCGGTGCTGGGCGGGCTGCTGGACACGCTGGTCGACGGTGCCAGCGCCCCGGACGGCGATTCCGCCCCGGCCGAAGGTGCCGATACCGAGACCGCCGCCCGAGGGGCGGGGCGCGACTGCTGACGGGGTCCGGACGGGCACGGAAGTCCGAACGGAAGTCCAAAGGTCCGGTGCCGGAAGTCCAACTCCCTGGCCACTTCCGCCCCTTGTCTCACCGGTCCGCCTCCTAGGAGGGTGACAGCGCGGCGAACCCGCGCTCCCCCCACCGAGGAGGTCCGATGCACGACGAGAACGCGACACCGGAACCCGAAGCCACCGAGAACCCCGATAACCCCGAGGGCCACTCCCGGCGCTCGGTACTGCGCACGGCGGGCGTCACCGGAACGGGACTGGGCCTGGGCCTGGGGCTCGGTGTGTTCGCCGACGGGGGAACGGCCCGCGCCGCCGAACCCCAGGCGCCGGTGGACGCTCCCGTGGACACCGGCCCGGCCGCGCGGGGCCGGACCATGATCGGCGTGCCGTTCGAGAGACGCGGCACCGTGCGGGTCGGGATCATCGGACTCGGCAACCGCGGCGGCGGCATGATCGATCTGTTCCTGGCCCTCGACGGCGTCCGTGTCGTCGCGCTGTGCGATCCGGTCAAGGACAAGACCGCGGCAGCCGCGGCCAAGGTGGTGGCCGCGGGACAGCCCGCCCCGGCGACGTACACCAAGGGCGAGCACGACTTCGCCGCTCTCTGCGCCCGCGGCGATCTCGACTTCGTGTACGTGGCGACGCCCTGGGACCTGCACTTCGAGATGGCGCGCACGGCGCTGCTCAACGGCAAGCACGTCGGTGTGGAGTGTCCGATCGCGATGCGGCTCGACCAGCTGTGGGAACTGGTCGACCTCTCCGAAAGCACCCGCAGACACTGCATGCAGCTGGAGAACTGCTGCTACGGCCGCAACGAGATGCGGGTCCTGCGCATGGCGCACGCGGGGAAGTTCGGCCGGCTGCTGCACGGCGCCGGGGCCTACAACCACGATCTGCGCGGCCTGATGTTCGACCCCGACTACTACGAAGGCCCCTGGCGGCGGCTGTGGCACACCCGGCTGCGCGGCGACCTCTACCCGAACCACGGCTTCGGTCCGGTCGCCAACTACATGGACGTCAACCGCGGCGACCGCGTCACCCACATCTCCAGCTTCGGCACACCCTCGCTCGGCCTCGCCGAGTACCGCGCGGAACACATGCCGCCCGGCGACCCGAGCTGGAAGGAGACGTACATCGAGAGCGACCGGACCATCAGTCTCGTACAGACCGCCAAGGGGCGGGTGATCCGGCTCGAACACGATGTGTCGACGCCCCATCCGTACTCGCGGATCAACAGCCTCGGCGGTACGAAGGGAGTCTTCGAGGACTACCCGGAGCGGATCTACATCGAGCCGGACCACACGGACGACGCCTGGGGCGACTTCTCGGCGTACGCGGAGTGGGACCACTGGCTGTGGAAGGAGCACTCCGACCCGCCCGGCGGTCATGGCGGGATGGACTACATCATGCTGTTCCGGCTGATGCAGTCCATCCGCCTCGGCCTGGTACCGGACTTCGACGTCTACGACGCCGCCACCTGGACCGCGCCGGTGCCGCTGAGCCACGCCTCGATCAAGGCGCACGGGGCACCGCAGGCGATCCCGGACTTCACCCGCGGGCTGTGGAGGAAGGAACGGCCGGGCATGGACTCACCGAAGCCGCAGGAGGGGTGAGGGCGGGGGAGGCTGCGGGGGCCATGGAAGCTGTGGGCGTGACGAGGGTGCCCTGGACGGTCGTCAGGCGCCGGTCGTAGCACCCCGCCGAGCCGTACAGCCGGTAGCGCTCGCTCGTCGTGGCGACGGCGTGCCGCTGGTCGCGCGGCACGTTGGCGGTGTAGGTCGCGTCGCCCGTGTAGCTGTCGTCGAGCCGGGACCACGCGGTGCGCCGCCCGCCGCGGGTCTCCACGACGGACGCCCGGTCCCCCAGGGAGAGGACGGTCCGCAGCCGGTCGCCCGAGCCGAGCGTCGTGGCGCCGTCCATGGTGTACGTGCGCTCCGTACGGGTCGTCACGGCGGGCCCGCGCCCGTCCACGGTGACCTTCTCGTCGTCGGTCCAGGTCCCGTCGAGCACGTCCGTGGTCTCTCCGTCGGTCCAGCGGTGCACGGAGGAAGCGGCCAGCTCACGGTCGATCGTGGTGACGACCCGGCCGTGCGAGGTGTCGACGTACCCGGACACGGTCAGCCGGTGCCCGGCGTCCGTGTCGAGCCGGTGCTCGGAACCGGGCGTGTACGTGGCGGAGTTCGTGAGGTCGCCGCTCCTGTGGGCGGTGAGCTCTCCGGTGACGCGCTTGCTCTTCGCGTCCTGCCACACGAGGACGTTCACCGGGGTGCTCCAGCCGCTCTGCCCCTCGGGAACGCCCACTACGGAGACGTCGATCCGGTGCGGGCGGCCGTCGTTGAGCAGCCCCGCGAACGGGGTCAGGTCGTACTCGACGGGCTTGATGTCGAAGGCGCGGGGGCCCGGGATCACGTACCAGAGGAAGGGGTTGGACCAGCCTCCGGTCCATACGGTGGGGAACGGCGCGGCGATGCCGGCCAGTTTGCCGTCGACCTCTATCCGCACCTCGCGGTAGGGGCCGTCACCGGCCTTGCAGGAGTAGGGAGCGGCATCGGGCACCGTCAGATACCAGTACTCCTCGCAGCCGCCGCCGGATCCCGTGGCGTACACCTCGGCGACGATGCGTTCGCTGTTGCGGGGTGTGGTGAGGGTGCCGTCCTGGAGGGTGAGGACGCGGTCGGGGGCCGCGGGGGCCTTGGCGGCGGCCCGCTTCCCGGCCACCTCGGTCGAGCGCGCCGGATCCGCCGAGTTCGCCGGGTTCGCCTGGTCCGCAGGGTTCGCCGGGTTCGCCGGGTAGAAGGTCAGTGTCACCTTGACGTCGATGACGCCCGTGTAGGTGTCGTCGACGACGTTCCCGATCAGCATCTCGACGTCGTGAGCGGCGCGGAACGTGTCGCTGTAGCGCGTGACATCCTTCTCCACCGACCACGCGATGCCGTCGGGCGAGGGCTGCGGAGTGGACGTACGGAAGACCTCGACACCGCCGACGTGCAGATACCCGAGCCGGTCGTACTGCCGCCCCTTGACCTTGCCGTCGAGGCGCAGCACGACCTTGCTCCAGCGGTCACCACAACCGCGCGGGGGCGTGTACGTGCCCTTGTACGGCGTGAAGTCGCGGAACTGCGCCTCGGCGACCGTCACTTCGCACGACGCACCGGCGGGCCTGGCGACGGGCGGGGCGGCGGTCAGCGGGTCGTGCCAGTCGGTGCCGAACTCGGCGGGCGGGGATGCGGGCTGGGCGGCCGGCGGGGCGGCGAGCCCGGCGGCCTGGGCCGGGTTCGCGCCGAGGAGGGTGCTCGCCACGAGGGTCACTCCGGCGAGCATGGACATGATGATCCGTCTTCTCATGAGCGGTGTTCTACGGGGAGTCGGCCCGGGCCGCAACGCTGCCTCGGGCCCAGGCGGGACCCTCGACCGGACCGGGCCTCGTCAGCACCGTGGTGCGACCGGTTGGCGACGGGGGGCGCTACGGATCGGGAACGGGAACGGGAACGGGAGGACGCTACGGCTGCTGCGCACGTACCCGGTGTTGTGCGTGCTGGTCCTGGCGCTCGGCGACAAGGAGTACTACGTCGTAACTCTGTTGCTCGTACTACTCGTACTGCCCGTCGCGGGCTGCGAGCTAGGTGTGTCGAATGTCGGTATCGACAGGAGTTGAGAGCACTACCCCGTACGTGGAGGCGTCGTGTCGTGTGGACGACAAGCGCGGGAGTAAGCGGCGTCGTCCGTTGCTTGACTGCGCGACGGCCAGGTTCGAAGACGCCGTGCCTGTCCGGCCGTTTCGGTGGTCGTGGGGTGGACGCAATTTCCCCGGGTGATACTGGGCGGCGACTACAGGGCAGCACGTCGGTTTCGAGTCTTGGTTGGAGCGGGACCGGCTGGTGCTCATGGACTTCGATCCTGCTGTGGTGGGGATGGCGTCCCAGCCGTTCTGACTGCACTGGCACGACGGGGAACGCGAGCGTCGGCATGCCCCGGACTCCTTCGTGCGTCGGGGCGACGGCTCGGCGATGGTCGTCGATGTCCGTGCCGACGACTGGATCGCTCCCCGGGATGCCGAAGCGTTCGAACTGACGCGCAGGGCCTGCGCGGAAGTTGGGTGGTGGTTCGAGCGGGTGGGGACACCGGGGGCAGTGCATCTGACGAATGTCCGGTGGCTGTCGCGCTACCGGCATCCACGCTGTCGACGGGAGTTGTTCGCACTCGGCTGCTGAAGGTCTTCTCTCAGCCGGGGCCTGATGGCCGGGGCTGATGCGGCTGGCGACCGGCTCGCGACGCTGCCCGTGTTGTTCCACCCTTTATGGGCGCACGAGTTGTCGGCCGAGCAGATGGACATCGAACTGCTCGGGCCGCGCACAGTCGTGCGCCGGGCTGGCGGGAGTGTCGGATGACGAGCGAGGAGCGTCGGGTCCCGCCGACGGCGCGAATCGCGGAGTTCCCTATAAAGGCTGCTGAACAGGCCCGTTGGCGGGAAGGACACATCCTGGAAGTGCTGCACGGGTTACCGCCGGATGCTCCCTACGGGGCAGTGCCGCGACCGGAGTTCGACCCTCGGCAATACTGTCTGGCCGAGCGGGAGCGGGCCAAGGCCGCCGAGCTGACAGCAGCGGGCCATCGGATGACGGCCAGTGGCGTCAAGCAGCGGCGCCGGCGATATCAGCGCGACGGGCTGGTCGGGCTGGCGGACGGCCGGTCGGTCGGCCGAGAAACTGGTCGAGGACATGATCGGCAGAGAGCTCAACAGTAGGCAGATCTGGGCCGAACTCATCGATCAACACGACTACTTGGTCACCTATGACCGTATCCGCCACTACCTGAGACACATACGCCCCCGAACGGCGCCACCGCCAGCAGCCTCGCTGCCCTCCAACCTCTTCGTCCCAGGACAGCAGGCTGCACACCCGAGATTGCCGAGCCCCATGGGGCCGGCCCAGTCGACGGTCAGCTGGTCGCCGACCGTTTCGTGTCCGGGGCGGTTTCCTGGGTGGCGGCCCAGGTGGCGAGCAGACGCAGTCTCTCTTCGGAAGCTGAGCCGGGTTCGGCGGTGTAGATGGTGAGGGTAAGGCCGGGGGCAGCGGCCATGTCCAGGCCCTCGAAGGCGAGGGAGAGGTCACCGACGGCGTGGTGGTGGAAGTGCTTGGTGCCGGTGCCGTGGTGGCGGACGTTGTGCGCACCCCACCGGGTACGGAACTCGTCACTTCGGGTGCACAGCTCGCCGACCAGGTCGTGCAGCTCCTTGTCGTGCGGGTTGCGGCCGGCTTCCGCACGCACGATGGCGACGGTGACGTCGGCGAAGGTGTCCCAGCCGGGGTAGAAGCGGCGGGCGGCGGAGTCGAGGAAGGTGAAGCGGGCGAGGTTCTGCTGGTTGCCGGGTGTGGCGTAGACGTCGGTGTAGAAGGCGCGGAAGAGCTGGTTGGCGGCGAGGATGTCCATGCGGCCGTTGCGGACGAAGGCGGGTCCGGCGGTGATCGCGTCCAGGGTCCATTGCAGGCTGCGGTGCGGCTTCCACTGCTCCTTGGTGCGTCGGCGGCGGGGGCGGGTAAGGGCGTCGGAGCCGTCGGCTGCGTGGGCGAGGTTCACCAGATGGGCGCGCTCGGCGTCATCGAGCTGGAGGGCGCGGGCGAGGGCTTCGAGGACGGCCGGGGAGACTCCGGCGAGGTTGCCGCGTTCCAGTTTGGAGTAGTACTCGACGCTCATGTCGGAGAGGGCCGCGACCTCGCTGCGGCGCAGGCCCGGCACCCGGCGGCGGGATCCGGAGGGCAGTCCGGCCTGGTCGGGGGTGATCTTGGCGCGCCGCGAGGTGAGGAACTCGCGGACCTCCTCGCGGTTGTCCATGTCTTCGACGGTACGTCCCGCACGCCGCCATAGGGATGTACTGCCGGTACACCCCTTGCCAGTGACTCGCTGCGCACGTGAAGAGGGGGTTATCTGGAAGGCGTGGTGCTTCTCCTTCCGGCCGCGAAGGCGGCGAAGGGGCAGGCCCTCGCCCGGCTCGGGCGGTCCGCCGTCCGAGGCTCCGGGGTCCGCACCCTGTAACCGGTACGCGAAGGAACCTCTCATGCGCGGCGCAGTGATCCACGCCCCTGGTGATATCCGCTTCGAGACTCTGGAGGAGCCGAAGATTCTGAAGCCGACCGATGCGATCATCCGCACGGCGGTGACCTGTGTGTGCGGGTCGGACCTGTGGCCGTACCGCGGTGCGGAGCCGACGGACGCGGCGCATCCGATGGGCCACGAGTACGTCGGCTTCGTGGAGGAGGTCGGCTCCGAGGTAACCTCGGTCCGGCCCGGCCAGTTCGTCGTCGGCTCGTTCGCCACCTCGGACAACACCTGCGCGAACTGCCGCAACGGTTTTCAGTCGAACTGCCTGAACCGTGAGTTCATGTCCACCTGCCAGGCCGACTACGTCCGTATCCCCAACGCCCAGGGCACCCTCGTGGCCACCGACGGTGTGCCGGACGAGCGGTTCTGGCCGGGGCTTCTGGCCGTCTCGGACGTGCTGGGCACCGGCTGGTGGGCAGCCGACGCCGCCGAGGTCGAGCCCGGGGCGACCGCCGTGGTCGTCGGCGACGGCGCGGTCGGCCTGTGCGGCGTGATCGCGGCCAAGGAGATGGGTGCGGAGCGCATCATCGCCATGTCCCGCCACGCGTCCCGGCAGAAGCTCGCCCGTGCGTTCGGCGCCACCGACATCGTCACTGAGCGCGGCGCGGAAGGTGTCGCCCGGATCAAGGAGATGACCGGCGGGATCGGCGCGGACTCCGTGCTGGAGTGCGTCGGCACCGCCCAGGCCATGCAGCAGGCCCTGCATTCCGCCCGCCCCGGCGGCAACGTCGGCTTCGTCGGCGTCCCGCACGGGGTGGCCGTCGACGGCCAGGAGCTGTTCTTCTCCCACGTCGGCCTGCGCGGCGGGCCCGCCCCGGTACGCCGCTACCTGCCCGACCTGATCGACCGCGTCCTGTCGGGTCGGATCGACCCGGGCAAGGTCTTCGACCTCACTCTGCCCCTGGACCAGGTCGCCGAAGGCTACAAGGCCATGGACGAGCGCCGCGCCATCAAGACGCTCCTCAAGCCCTGATCCCCCTGTCCCTCGTACCCCCCACCCGTACAAGGAACTTTTCGTGCAGATCACCCGCAGCTCGATCGACACCGTCAAGGGTCCGGCGGACTGGTTCACCGGCGACGTCTACATCGACGCCGTCGCCGCGGCCCCCTCACCGTCCCGGGTCACCGCGTCCCTGGTGCACTTCATGCCCGGTGCCCGCACCCACTGGCACCGCCACCCGCTGGGCCAGACCGTCTTCGTCACCGAAGGCGTCGGCCTGTGCCAGCGCCGTGGCGGACCGGTGGAAGTCATCCGGCCCGGCGACCGCGTCCTGTTCGAGGCCGATGAGGAGCACTGGCACGGTGCCGCGCCGAACCGGCTGATGGTCCACGTGGCCATCAACGAGGGCGACGACGATCACGATGTCGTGCACTGGCTGAACCCTGTTACCGACGAGGATTACGCCGCAGCTCCGGCCACCGGCTGAGCACGGGCCCCCTGGTTCAGGTCGTCAAGGGCTGCGCGGCGTCGACGAACGCGCGCCATCCAGAACCACCCCTCGCGAATCGCACCGCTCTTTCCGCGGGCCCCCTGATGCGCCCCGCCCGCCCCCCACGCTGTTGAGGAGAACTACCGTGACCACCTTCGCCCTCGTCGGCGCCGGCCCCGGCCTGGGTCTGGCTGCCGCCCGTCGCTTCGGCACAGCGGGCCACAGCGTCGCCCTCCTCTCGCGCAGCGCCCAGCACCAGGACAACCTGGCAGCCGAACTGGCGAGGGAGAACGTCCACGCCCGCGGCTTCACCGCCGACGTCCTCGACCCCGCCTCCCTCGCCGCTGCCCTGCGTGAAGCCGCGGACACGCTGGGCACCGTCGAGATCCTGCAGTTCAGCCCGGTGCCCCGGGGCGACTTCATGAAGCCGGTCCTGGACACCACCGCGGCCGACCTGGACGACCCGCTGGCCTTCTCCGTCAAAGGGCCACTCACCTGCGTGAACACGGTCCTGCCCGGCATGCGGGAGCTGGGCCGGGGCACGCTGCTGTTCGTCAACGGCTCCAGCGCGGTACGCCCGCACCCCGACCGGGCCGGCACCTCGATCGCGTTCGCCGCCGAGAGCGCCTACGCGGCGATGCTCCACACCGCGCTCGCACCGGAGAACATTCACGCCGCGCAGCTCATCGTCCCCGGCGCGATCAGCCCCGACTCCGCGACCTCCAGCCCCGAGGCGCTTGCCGAGCTGCTGTACGGCCTGCACACCGACCGCAAGGGTTTTCGCCACTACGCCGAGCCCATGCCCGACCCGCAGGCCAGCACCCCATGACCCACACCTTTCGCCAGGCCCTGACCACCATCGCCATCACCGGCGTTCTACTGCTGGCCGCGACCGCCTGCTCCGACGCCCCGCCTGCGGGGTCGACCCCCGCCACAACAATCTCTGCCGCGTCGTCCGGGCAGCCCCGGGCCTCGGCGTCAGCAGGCGCGTCGGGATCGGAGAGGAGCACTGCGATGGATATCCGCCTCACCATCGATGGCCGGCCCGTCAATGCCACCCTGAACGACAGCCCTCCCGCCCGCGACTTCGCCGAGCTGCTCCCGCTCACCCTGAAAGTGGAGGACTTCCATCAGGCCGAGAAGATCGTCGATCTTCCTCGTCGGCTGTCCACTTCCGGTGTCCCGGGGGGAGCCGCCCCGAAGGCCGGGGACCTCGGCTACTACGCGCCCTGGGGCCAGCTGGTCCTCTACTACCGCGACGTCCCCTACGCCGACGGCATCGTCATCCTCGGCCATCTCGCCGACGACGGTGACATCGGCCGGCTGGCCACCGCCTCCAAGGTGACCGTCGACACGGTCCGCTGACCGGCCCGTACCGCCGCTGCCTCGCCCGAACCCCGTATCTCCGAGCAAGGACCCCCGCATGCCCCCCGCCTCCGGTACCGCAACCGGCAAGCTGCCCTTCGTCGTCTGGGTGCTCGCCGCCGGCACGTTCCTGATGGGTACCACCGAGTTCGTCATCGCCGGACTGCTGCCCGAGATGGCCGCCGACCTGAACGTGAGCGTGTCGCACGCCGGCCTGCTGATCACCGCGTTCGCCGTCGGCATGATCGTCGGCGGGCCCGCGATGGCCATGGCCACCCTGCGCCTACCCCAGCGCCACACCCTGATCGGCGCACTCGCCGTCTTCGCCCTCGGCCACGCCGTCGCCGCGCTCAGTCCCTCCTTCACCGTCGTGTTGACCGCCCGCGTGGTGACCGCCCTGGCCACCGGCGCGTTCTGGGCCGTCGGCTTCGTCATCGCCACCACCGCCGCCGGGTCCGCGAGCGCCACGCGTGCGGTCGGGGTCATGATGGGCGGCCTCACGCTGGCCAACGTGATCGGTGTGCCGATCGGCTCGTTCGTCGGCCACTACACCGGCTGGCGCGGCCCGTTCTGGGCACTGGCCGTCCTCGCCGCGCTGGCCGCCGCGTCCGTCGACCGGTTCATCCCCCGCACCGAGCAGCGGGCCGAGACGTCGATGCGGGCCGAGGTCCGGGCCCTCAAGCAGGGACGGCTGTGGCTGGCGCTCGGCGCGGCCGTGCTGATCATGGGCGGAGTGCTGGCGACGTACACGTACATCACCCCGCTGCTGACCGACCGGGCGGGCATCCCGGCCGGTGCCGTACCGCTGGTGCTGATCGCCTTCGGTATCGGTGCGCTGGGCGGCACCGCGATCGGCGGGCGTCTGGGGGACCGCCGCCCGATGGTCACGACGATCACCGCGTCGGCGGCCACCGCCCTCATCCTGCTGGCCCTGATCCCGGCCTCCAACAGTCCGGTGGCCGCCGTGGTCCTGGTCTTCGGCATGGCCCTGGCCGGGTTCACCGTCAACCCGGTCGTCACCTCCCTCGCCGTCCGCTTTGCCGGGGACGCCCCCACCCTCACCTCGGCGCTGACCACCTCCGGCTACAACACCGGCATCGCCGCCGGCTCCCTCGTCGCGGGTCGGGCCCTGGACTCCTCGCTCGGCCTGACCGGGCCGGCCCTGGTGGGCGCCGTCTTCGCCGCGCTCACCCTGCTGCCACTGATCGCGCTCGCACTCAGCGGCACCGGCCACCGCACGCGGATCGTCGCCCAGCGCGCTGCTGCGGACCCCGTGAGGGACGACGCGTCCACACCGGCACACCACTGACATCCGCCCGGACGAGCCGTCGTTCCGCCGTCGAAGGAGAGACTCACATGACCGTCACCTACGACTTTCGCGGTCAGAGCGCGTTCGTCACCGGCGCAGCCTCAGGCATCGGCCGTACGACCGCCCTGGCCTTCGCCCGCGCCGGCGCGCAGGTCGCCCTCGCCGACCGGTCCGCCGGGGGCCTGCGCGAGACCACCCGCCTCATCGAGGCCGACGGAGGCACGGCCATCGCCCTGACCTGTGATGTCACCAGCGAGGCAGATGTCCAGACTGCTGTCGAGCGGACAGTCGAGCGTTTCGGGAGTCTGGACGCCGCGTTCAACAACGCCGGGGTAGAGCAGCCCGTCCAGACGGCCGCCGATACCGCCAAGGACGACTGGGACCGCATCCTCGCTGTCAGCCTCACCGGTGCGTTCCTGTGCACCCGGGCGCAGGTCCGTCAGATGCTCCGGCAGGACGGCGGCGGGGCGATCGTCAACGTCTCCTCCGGCGCCGGCGCCGGCGTCAAGGGGTTCAAGGGACAGGCCGCCTACGCCGCCGCCAAACACGGGATCATCGGCTTCACCCGCTCCGCGGCCCTCGACCACGCCGCCGAAGGCATCCGCATCAACGCTGTCTGCCCCGGCATCATCGACACCGAGATGATCCGCCGCTTCGGCGACACCCGCCCCGGCGGACGCGAAGGACTCATCGCCGACGAACCCGTCGGCCGCCTGGGCAAGCCCGAGGAGATCGCCTCCGCCGTGCTGTGGCTGTGCTCCGACGCCGCCGCCTTCACCACCGGCACCGCCCTCGTGGTCGACGGCGGCCAGACCGTCTGACCCGCCGGAACCCCCAGGGAACACCAGTCGCCGAAACTCGACGTGAGGAGTCCACTCCATGAACCCCACCTACGACTTCACCGGCCAGGTCGCCTTCGTCACCGGAGCCTCCTCCGGCATGGGCCTGGCCACCGCCCGCGCCTTCGCCGCCTCGGGGGCCGCCGTCGCTCTCGCCGATATCAACGAAGACGCCGTCAACGATGCTGCCAAGCAGCTCGCCGAGGAGGGCCACCGAGTCCTCGCGCTGGTCTGCGACGTCACCGACGAGGACCAGGTCGCCGCCGCCGTCGACCGCACGGTCGAAGCCTTCGGTCGGCTCGACATGGCCTACAACAACGCCGGGATCATGCCCCCGCCCACCGATGCCGCAGACGAGAGCGCCGAGCAGTTCGACCGTGTCCAAGGCATCAACCTGCGGGGCATCTGGGCGAGCGTGAAGCACGAGCTGCGCCACATGCGTGAGCAGGGCAGCGGGACGATCGTCAACTGCTCCTCGCTCGGCGGCCTGGTCGGCAACCCCGGCCGCGCTGCCTACCACGCCACCAAGCACGGCGTGATCGGCCTGACCAAGAGCGCCGCCCTCGAATACGGCTCCCGAGGTGTCCGTATCAACGCCGTCTGTCCCGGCACGATCAGCACCCCGATGGTCGACGCCATGGTCGAAGGCGGAGAACTCGACCGCAGCCAGGCCGAAGCGGGCCAGGCCATCGACCGGCTCGGCACCGCCGACGAGATCGCCCAGGCCGTCCTGTGGCTGTGCAGCCCCGGCGCCAGCTACGTCACCGGCATCGCCCTGCCCGTCGACGGCGGCTACACCGCCCAGTAACCCGCTCCCGGGCCGGGTACGACACGACGTCCGGACCCCGCTCTCCTACCGAACCCGATCCTCGTAAATCTCCTGGCCACCAGAGCAGGCCCATCGGGCCAGCCCTCCCGCACGGGCGCCACCGCTGTGCTGTTGACCCTGTCCACGACGCGAAGGTCTCCCCACATGCCCACCGAACCCGTCCCGCAAGAACCCGTCGCCATACCCGACGAGCCACACTCGCGGATAGCGCCGACCCGGCGCACCTTCATCGCCTCCGGCACGGCCGTCGGGACCGCCGTGGTCGCCGGCACCGTCCTCGGCACCGACCTGCTGTCCGAGTCGGATGCGGCAGCCGCCCCCTCGGCGCCCACCAGCCGCCTCACCGTGACCGTAAACGGCACCCGCCACACGGTCACGGTCGACAACCGCACCTCACTGCTGGACCTGCTGCGCGAGCACCTCGATCTGACCGGGGCGAAGAAGGGCTGCGACGCCGGTGCCTGCGGGGCCTGCACCGTCCTGGTCGACGGACACCGGCAGAACGCCTGCCTCACCCTCGCGGTCCGTCTGGAGGGGGCCGAGGTCACCACGGTCGAGGGCCTGGCCGACGGCGACCACCTCCACCCCTTGCAGCAGGCGTTCATCGATGAGGACGCCTTCCAGTGCGGCTACTGCACCCCCGGCCAGATCGTCTCCGGCGTCGGCTGCATCAAGGAGGACCATACCGACTCCCCGGAGGAGATCCGGGAGTGGATGAGCGGCAACCTGTGCCGCTGCGGCTGCTACGTCAAGATCGTGCGCGCGGTGGAGCAAGCCGCGGGCCGGAAGTGAGGGCCCGGCATCATGTATCCCTTTGACTACTCCCGTGTCTCCGACACGGAAGAGGCCCTCGCCGCGGGCCGTCGCGGTGGCCGCTACATCGCCGGGGGCACCACCCTGGTCGACCTGATGCGCGAGACCGTCGAGCGCCCCGAGACTGTGGTCGACATCAGCGGCCTGCCGCTGGACGAGGTCACCGCCACCGAACGCGGCGGCCTGCGCATCGGCGCCCTGGTCACCATGTCGAAAGCCGCCGCTCACCCCAAGGTACGCACCCTCTTCCCCGTCGTCTCCCAGGCGCTGGAGCTGAGCGCGTCGGCGCAGCTGCGGAACATGGCCACCATCGGCGGGAACATCATGCAGCGCACCCGCTGTACCTACTTCCGCGACGTGACCGCCAACTGCAACAAGCGCGACCCGGGTTCGGGCTGCGCCGCCCGCGAGGGCTACAACCGCTCCCACGCCATCCTCGGCACCTCGGATGCCTGCGTGGCGACCCATCCTTCGGACGTCGCGGTGGCGTTCGCCGCCCTGGAAGCCCAGGTTCATGTGCTGGGCGCCGACGGGCAACGGCAGATCCCGTTCGCCGACTTCCTGCTGCGCCCCGGCTCAACCCCGAACCGGGAACAGGCACTCGTGAGCGGCGAGTTGATCACCGCAGTGGAGATACCCGCTCTGCCCCGCCCACTCGGGTCCGGGTATCTGAAGGTCCGTGACCGGCAGTCCTACGAGTTCGCCCTGACGTCGGCCGCCGTCGCCCTGCACGTGCGCGGCGGAGTGATCCGCGAGGCCAAGGTCGCGGCCGGCGGCGTGGGCACCGTCCCATGGAAACTGCCCGCCGTCGAACAGCACCTCCTCGGCGAACGCCCCTCCCCATCCCTGTGGGCCGCCGCAGCCGCGAAGGCCGCGGACGGGGCCCGCCCACTGGCCCACAACCGGTTCAAGACCGACCTGTTGAAGCGGACCGTCGAACGCCAGCTGCGCATCGTAGGAGGTACGAAGTGAGCCCTCAGCCGCAGGCAGCCGTCGGCGCCCCGCTCTCCCGCGTGGAGGGCCGGCTCAAGGTCACCGGAAAAGCCCCCTACGCCGCCGAGCACGACATCAAGGGCGTCGTCCACGCGGTCATCGTCGACGCGAGCATCGGCCGTGGCCGCATCACCTCCATCGACACCGACGACGCTTTGGCCCAGCCGGGCGTGCTGGCGGTGATCCACCACGGCAACGCGCCGAAACTCCCCTACAAGGACGACCCCGCCTCCAACAACCCGCCCGGCGGGCGCAGGCTGCGGGTCTTCCAGGACGACAAGGTTCTCTTCCACGGCCAGCCCGTCGCCGTCGTCGTCGCCACCACCGTGTAGGCCGCGCAGCACGGCGCAAGCCTGGTCAAGGTCGCCTACGACGCCCAGAAGCCGTCCACCGACCTGACGAAGGCGAAGGCGGACAAGCCGACCGAGTACGCGCGGGGTGACGCGGCGGCGGCGCTGCGTTCGGCGCCCGTGCGTATCGATGCGACCTATCAGCTGGCGCGCAACCATCACAACGCGATGGAGCAGCACGCCACCATCGCCCGCTGGAGCGGCAGCAAGCTGACCGTGTGGGACAAGACGCAGTGGGTGGTCGGCACGCAGACCGAACTGTCCACCGTCTTCGGCCTGCCCGCCGACGCCGTGCGGGTGATCTCGCCGTACGTCGGCGGCGCGTTCGGCAGTGGGCTGCGCTGCTGGCCGCACACCGTCGTCGCCGCCCTGGCCGCACGCGTGACGCGCCGCCCGGTCAAACTCGTCCTGAAGCGCCGGCAGCAGTACTTCAACACCGGCTTCCGCCCCTCGTACACCTACCGGCTGAAGCTGGGCAGCGACCGGCAGGGCCGTCTGACGGCGATGGCTCACGAGATGGACGCCGAGACGTCCTCGTACGAGACGTTCACCGAATCCATCCTGCTGCCGGGGCAGATGCTCTACAGCACGCCGAACGTCGGCCAGGCGTACCGGACGGTGCCGCTGGATGTGAACACCCCGCTCTACATGCGCGGCCCCGGCTTCGCCACCGCCTCGTTCGTCATCGAATCGGCCATGGACGAACTCGCCGCCAAGCTCGGCATCGACCCGATCGAGCTGCGCCGCCGCAACGAACCATCCGAGGACGAGTCCAAGAACCTGCCCTTCTCCACCCGCCGGCTGCGCGAGTGCTACACCACCGGTGCCCGCCAGTTCGGCTGGGACCAGCGCCGAGCCAAGCCCCGCTCGCGCCGCGAGGGTGACTGGCTGATCGGTATGGGCATGGCCGCCGGCGTCTACGACACCGCCCGGATGCCCGCCCAGGCGCGCGTCCGGCTGAATGCTGATGGCACCGCGGTGGTCGAGACCGCCGCCAGCGACATGGGGCCGGGCACCTACACCTCCCAGACCCAGGTCGCCGCCGACGCCCTCAGCCTGACCATGCGCACCGTCACCTTCCGCCTCGGCGACTCCCTCTTCCCGCCGACCCCGCCGCACGGCGGGTCGATGACCATGGCGAGCGTCGGTTCCGCCGTCCTCGACGGCTGCAACCAGGTCCGCCGCCAGGCCATCAAGCTGGCCGTCGAAGACCGCCAGTCACCCCTCTACGGGGTGGATGCCGAGGACATCGTCGTACGGGGCGGGCGGCTGCACACCAAGGACAACCCGGCGCGCGGCGAGACGTACAAGAGTCTGCTGACCCGGAACAGGCGTTCCCACCTGGAAGCAGACGGCGCGTACGCCGGGCCCGCGGCGAAGGAGCGGCACTCCTTCTACGCCTACAACGCCACCTTCGCCGAAGTCGCCGTCGACGCCACCCTCGGACTGGTACGCGTGCGGCGCATGCTCGGCGTGTACGACGCGGGCCGCATCATCAGCCCAAAACTCGCCGACAGCCAGGCGATCGGCGGCATCGGCACCGCCCGGCTGGAGCACACCGTCACCGACCACCGCGACGGCCGGATCGTCAACGCCAACCTGGCCGACTACCTGGTGCCCGTCAACGCGGACGTCCCCGCCATCCAGGCCATCTACCTGGACGGCGAGGATCGCGAAGCCGACCCGCTCGGCGTCAAGGGACTCGGCGAAGTCGTCCACGTCGGCGTCGCACCCGCCATCGCCAACGCCGTTTTCAACGCCACCGGCCGCCGCGTACGCCAACTCCCCATCACCGCCGAAGCACTCCTGTGACCCGTGCACGCCGATCCGTCCGTCAGACAGCCAGTCACACAGCGTCTGCCGGATCGCCGGGCCGCCGCCGCTCCGTCCCCCGTCGGACGGCGGCGGCCCACCCACCTCGTCCGATGACCGTGCTTCACCTGCGGAGAGAGCCCATGCTGAACATCGCGGCCCCACTGCACCACTGGTGCCATGAGCAGCGCCCCTTCGCCCTGGCCACGATCGTCGGTGTCACCGGCAGCGCGCCCCTGCCCGTCGGAACCTCGGTCGCGGTCGGCGAAGACGGCACGGCCATCGGCAGCATCTCCGGCGGATGCGTCGAAGGCGCCGTGTACGAGCTGTGCCGACAGATCCTCGAGGACCGCACGGCTCCGCAGCAGGCCCGGTTCGGCTACTCCGACGAGGACGCCTTCGCCGTCGGCCTGACCTGTGGCGGTCAACTCGACGTCCACGTGCAGCGCATCGCCCCGGCCGCACAGCCGTACCTGGCCACCGCCCTCGCCGACGCGGCGAACGGTGGGCCCACCGCCGTGGCACAGGTCGTGAACGGCCCCACGCACATCCTCGGCGGCCTCCTCGCTCTGGACAGCGACGGCCGCCTGACCGGCACCGACCTGGACGCGGACACCAGCCGCGTCGTGACCGACCACGCCCGGGCGCTGCTGCGGGCCGGGCGTACAGTTGCTGGCCGTCTCGGCGGTGACGCCTCGACCTGCCCCGAGCAGCTGACCGTCCTGGTGCACGTGGCGGCCACCCGGCCGCGCCTGCTCATCTTCGGCGCCGTCGACTTCGCCGCCGCTCTCGCACAGGCCGGCCGTTTCCTCGGATACCGGGTCACCGTTTGCGATGCCCGGCCCGTGTTCGCCACTGCCGCCCGGTTCCCGCACGCAGACGAGGTCGTCGTCGACTGGCCCCACCGCTACCTGGCGCAGACCGCCGTCGACACCCGCACGGCCATCTGCGTCCTCACCCACGACGCCAAGTTCGACATCCCGCTGCTGCGACTGGCTTTCGCCCTGCCCGCCTGCTACGTCGGCGCCATGGGCTCCCGCCGCACCCACAGCGAGCGCCTGCGCCTCCTGGACGAGGCCGGCATCACGGCAGAACAGCTGACCGCACTCCCTCGCCGATCGGTCTCGACCTCTGTGCACGCACACCCGAGGAGACCGCCGTGTCCATCACCCGCGGAGATCATCGCCCACACCAACGGCACCAGCGGCCTGCCCCTGTCCCAGCGCACCGGCCCCATCCACCGGACTGCACCGCACCACGGTCCCGACAACCGGCCCACCCGACAGGACGCGGCGGCCTGACCTGCCGCCGACCGCTCCGCCCCCTTGCCCACACCACCCCCCGCAGGGCGCGCCGCCACTTCAGCGCCCGGTTCTCGACGCGGAGCGTCCAGTGGTACCAACTCGGAGGTGGACCACTACGGTTTGACATCCAACCTAGTCGGCCCAGGTCAGCAGGCCACATACGACCAACTTCGCCGTCAAAGGACACCGCTCTCGGCCGGGCGCGACGGCACGGCCGTTGTCCCGTCTCTGATGATCTGGTCCGTGTCTCAGTTGGTCGGGTCCGATTCGCTCGTTGTCTCAGAAGATGTGGTTCACCAGGTTGTTTGAGTCCTGTCTCCTCGAAGGCGGCACAATCTCGCTGAGTCTGGCGAGATTCAACGCCGGATGCGACCCGGCCCAGAGCGTCACCAACTCATGTCACGCGAGCCCTCGACCCGTGCGGCGGTGATCGTTACGGTGGCCCGATGGCGTCGATCAAGCAGTTCCAGGTCACCTTCGACTGCGCAGAACCTGAGCGCGTCGCTCGTTTCTGGTGCGAGGTGTTGGGGTACGTCGTACCGCCGTCACCGGAGGGGTTTGCTACTTGGGGCGATTACGATCGCTCGCTGCCGCCTGAGCGTCAGGGTGCAGCGTTCGCTTGCAGTGATCCCTCAGGTGTGGGCCCGCGACTGTTCTTCCAGCGCGTTCCCGAAGGCAAGGTCGTCAAGAATCGGGTGCATCTTGACGTGCGGGTCGGCACCGGGCTCGTGGGTGAAGAGCGCTTGGCCGCACTTGAGTCCGAATGCGCACGACTGGTCGCGCTTGGCGCGGTACACGTGCAAACACTGCGTGCCGATGGCGTCAACGAGTCGTGCATCCCGATGCAGGACATCGAGGGCAACGAGTTCTGTATCGACTGAGGGGCCGCGAATCTGTCCTCGTTCAGCCCCCATGGCCCGAGACGAAGAACGGCCTCCGACCTGTCAGGTCGCTGTGGCGCAGATCGCCGGATCAGGCGCTCGGGTCGGGCGAGCCGTCCGGCCGGTTCGACCGGTTCGACAAGTCCGGTGAGACGGACCCGGCGGTCTGCGTCTCACTGAATCTGACGCACTGCAGCCCAGCGGCGACGACCTTCGTCAGGTCGGATGCGAGAGGGCATTCGAGATGGGTTGTCATTCTTTCGAGTGACATCTCTTGTCTCTGGGGCACGGGGCTCCACGGCACGTTCCACGCTCGCAGTACGGGGCGGAACGCGGCTGGCGGAGGTGTATGTGGGCGAGGCTGCGGCCGCTGCGTCTTCCTGGGGGTACGCGGCGGATGTCGATGTGGGATTCGTCGACGCTGATGGTGTCGAGCGTCTTGGTTCACTGGACCGGCACTGGGATGAACCCTTCGAATTCGCCTTGCCAGTCCGGCCGTTCACCTCCTTCAAGGGGCAGAAGAACTTCACGGGCGAGTACTGGGCAGCGACGTCGCGGGCCCAGGTGGGCTACGAGTCATGGGTCGAGCGGGATGCAGCGGTTGCCCTGGACTTCGACCCTGCCGTCGTCTCTCTGGCGTCTCAGCCCTTCCAGTTGACCTGGACGGACGGCCGGCGAGAACGCGAGCACACCCCGGACTACTTCGCCCGGCTCGTGGACGGCACAGGTGTCGTCGTGGACGTCCGTCCTCAGGACCTGGTCGACGAGGACACCGCCGAGGTCTTCGCGTTCACCGCACGAGTATGCGAGGCGGTGGGCTGGCAGTTCCGCCATGTCGGCGACCTGGACCAGCCCTATCGCGTGAACTTGCGCTGGCTGGCCCGCTACCGCCACCGCCGCTGTTTCCGGGCACCGGTGGCGGATGAGTTGAGGGAGGTGTTCGCCGAGCCCCTGCCGCTGTTCGCCGGGGCTGACCGGGTCGGGGACCGCCTGGCTGTGCTGCCGGTGCTCTATCACCTGCTCTGGCGCCACGAACTGCTCACCGACCTGACCTCGGCCCCGCTGGGCGGCGACTCGTCGGTCCAGCTGGCGGCCCGGCGGCGGGCGTAATGTCCGCGCGACCGGGACGGCTTCGGCTGGGTGACCGGGTCCGTTTCCAGGAGCACACCTACACCGTCGTCGGCCTGACCGGGATGCAGGTCCGGCTGGCCGACACCCACGGCAGCGGCATGCTCGTGGATCAGGTCCATCTCCAGGCGGCCGGGGACTTCGCGGTGATCGGCGCCGGCGACCGCACCGCGCTGGCATCGGCCGCGCTGCTGGAACACCTGCCGGAGAAGGTCGCCGAACGTGCACTGTGGTGGCAGCGGCACCTGGTCGAACTCCTCACCGGCCTGCCCCCGGATGCTCCCGCCGGGACCCGGCCCCGGCCCGAGTACGACCCGGCGAACTGCTCGCTGGCGGAACGCGAACGGGCCAAGGCCGCCGAACTGGCCGCGCTGGGCGAGGAGATCACCGCACGGACCGTCAAGCGCAAGCGGCAGCGTTACGAGGCAGGCGGCATCACGGCAGTCGTGGACCGCCGGCTCGCCCCGCACGCCACGCTGCTGGGCCGGGCCGATCCGCGCGTGGTGGCGGCGATCCGCCAGGCGATCAGCGAGAGCGTCCCGGCGTCGACCCGCACGATCGAGCATGCACGCTGGCGGACCGAGAGGATCCTGGCCGCTGAGCACGGCGAGGGCACGGTGGAGATGCCGTCACGGGCCACGTTCTACCGGATCTTCGACAAGCTGTCGCACGGCGTCCACGTGACCGGGTCGGCCCGCACCCGACGCTCACTCGCCGACCAGCCCGAGGGGCCGTTCCGCTACGAAAGCGTCGCGGCTCCGGGCGAGTTGATGCAGATCGACTCCACCCCGCTGGACGTGCTGGTGCGGCTGGATCGCGGTGTTCCCGGCCGGGTCGAGCTCACCGCCTTGGTCGACCTGGCCACCCGCACCATCGCGGCTGCGGTGGTGCGGCCCACCACCAAGTCCGTGGACGCCTCGCTGCTGCTGGCCCGCACCCTGACCCCGGAGCCGATGCGGCCGGGCTGGGTCCAGGCGCTGGCGATGTCCCGCTCGGTGCTGCCGCACCGCCGACTTCTGTCCCTGGACGAGCGGCTGGAGCACGCCGCGGCCCGGCCGGTCATCATCCCCTAGACCATCGTCTGCGACCGGGGCAAGGCGTTCATCTCCGAGAACTTCCGCTCCTCCTGCCGCGCCCTGGAGATCACTTTCCAGCCCTGCCATCCACGATCCCCGGCGGAGAAGCCCCATATCGAACGCACACTTGAATCAGTGGCCACGATGTTCTGCCAGTTCCTCCCCGGTCACCTGGGCCGCACTGCCGAACACCGCGGTCGCAACGTGGAGGACGAGCCGCTGTGGTCGATGCTGGAGATCCAGGAGCTTCTCGACGAATGGCTCGTCGCCAAGTGGCAAAACAGGCCCCATGACGGACTGCGCGACCCTGGCGTCCCGGGACGGACCTTCACGCCGAACCAGAAGTACGCCAGCCTCGTCGAGACCGCGGGCTATGTTCCGCTCGCCCTGAGCGGCGACGACTACGTGGAGCTGCTGCCTGCGGCCTGGCGGGCCGTGAACTCCTACGGCATCAAGGTCAACAACCGGATCTACGACTGCCCCGACCTGGGGTCTTTCCGGCGCCAGCCCTCGGGTGTCACCCGCAAGAGGAACCTGTGGGAGATCCACCGAGACCCCTACGACGCCAGCTGGATCTGGATGCGCAACCACTGGGAGACCGGCTGGATCGCCATCCCCTGGAAGCACCTGGGCAGCGTTCCGCAGCCCTTCGGTGATCTGGCCTGGGACCACGCCGCGGCCGACCTGCGCCGGAAGGGCGAGCCCAATCCCACCGAGGAAGAGATCGCTGGAGCGGTCGCCGCGCTGCTGATCAAGGCCAGCCAGGGGCCGGCCGATGCGGACGGGCCGTCGACTCGGATGTCCAAGCGCGACCGGCGCGTCGCCGCCCGGACCCGTGCTGCCGCCGAAAGCCCCGGGCTGCGGCCTCCGCAGCCCGAAGCACTGGCCCTGCCCGATGCTGACGGCCCACTCGCCGCCGCCGCCGACGACGACGACGACGAGGAGGCGGTGGCCGGCACGGACGACGAGCCGATCGCGAAGGTCATCCCACTCGGCGTCTTCGACCCCTTCAAGGAGGCCGACAAACGATGGTGACCGCGACCGGACCCGCCTCTGCCCAGCAACCGGACCCCGACCGCCGGCACAGTTGGCGACGCGCCCTGGACCGCGAGGACCTGCACCGCTACCTCACCACCCTGGAGGGCTGGCGGGAGTTCACCGTCCAAGATCCGATTCCGCCGGAACTACTTCCCGATCACGCGCTCGCCGACCTGGACGACGATGCCCGGGAGGACTACGACGACGGCCGACTCGACTACCACACGCGTCTCACCGTCGCCGCGACCTCCACCTTGCGCACGGTCGTCACCTCGGGCAGGCGCCTGACCCTGCTCAACCGTCATGCGATCAGTGCCCGCCGGGGTCTGATCCTCTCCGGTCCGGCCGGGACCGGAAAGACCACCGCGCTCACCCAGTTCGGCAAGACCATCGAGGCCATCGACCGGCGTCGTCACCCTGGGGCCGACGATCGGATCCCGGTCGTCTACGTCACCGTCCCGCCCGCGGCGACCTCACGCATGCTCGCCGTCGAATTCGCCCGCTTCCTGGGCCTTCCCGTCACCACGCGCGCCAACATCACCGACGTCATCGAAGCAGTCTGTGGCGTCCTCATCGACGCGAGGGTGAGCGTTGTGTGTGTCGACGAACTGCACAATCTCTCGCTGGCAACCCGCAACGGAGCCGAGGTCTCCGACACCTTGAAGTACTTCTCCGAGCGCATCCCCGCGACCTTCGTCTATGCCGGAGTCGATCTGGAGGCCGGCGGACTGTTCGACGGAACCCGTGGCCGGCAGATCGCCGGACGCTTCGCGGTCATCGACACCGTCTCCTTCCCCCGCACCAAGGAATGGACCGGGCTGGTCAGCACCTTCGAAGACGCTCTCAGGCTCCATCGCCATCAGCCCAAGTCCCTGGAAGGGCTGGCCCATTACCTGCACGACCGGACCGGCGGAATGATCGGAAGCCTGTCCCACCTCATCCGCGGAGCCGCGATCGACGCCATCCTGGACGGCACCGAACAGATCACCCGAAAGTCCCTGGAACGCGTCAGACTCGACCGCGCAGCCCAGAACCGCAAGACCAAACCTTCCTCGTGATCATCGATGGAAGCGACAACGGCGACCGGCTCCGCCGGCTGCCGGTCCGTCCTCGCCCCAGGGCCGGGGAGAGTACGGATTCCTACGTCCGTCGCCTGGCCCGCGCGAATCACCTCAAGCCCAGCTACCTGCGTGGATACCTCGTCGGACCACCGGACTACGGCCGAGGAAAACGTCCCCGGGGCGACCGGCTCGCAGCAGTCACCGGACGTCAGCAGGACGCCCTGGAGCGGGCATTGACCGACCTGGTGAGACAAAAACGTACGCAGCCGGAGAAGCCCCGGCGTCGCTTCACAAGGAGCGCGGACAAACCCGCACTCTTCGCGGCGATTCGCCGAGACGCGCAAGCCGAGAAGCTGCCGGTCTCGCAGCTGGCGAAGCGCCACCACGTCAGCCACGCCACAGTCCGGCAGGCGCTGAATTCGCCCACGCCGCCACCCCGCAAACAGCGCGCCCCCATCCTGGCGCCCGCCAAGGAACGTGTCGGACCCACCATCGACACCATCTTGGACGAGTACGCCGCCCTTCATACAAACCAACTCCCCACCGTGAGGGAGGTCTGGGAGAAGTTGCTGGATGAACACGATGCCACCGTCTCCTACGGCACCGTTCATCGCTACATGTCCAGCCGCCGACCAACTCCGGACACCTTGACCAGACACCTCGAACACACCTCGGGAAGCTACCTCGCCATCCGCCAACAGACCTTCCACACCAACCTGTTCAAGCACTACCGCACCCTGCTGACCACGGTCCGCCGAGAGCCCGCCCGGCATGGCCTCGACGGCACCTATGCCACGGCCACAGCCTTCGTCCTCGGTCTGGACGCCGGCACCTCGTGGAACATGCTCACCGGCTTTCAGGAGTGGCTCGTCGTCCGCCTCGACCGAGGCCACGACTTGACCTGGCCCGTTCTGATTCGCCACCTCACCCCGGGAGGCTGGGTTCACCCGCTCACGCCCGAGGCCGACACCAAGAGCGTGATCACCCTCTACCAATCCCTTGGCGAGTTCTTCGATGACCGCGAGCAGCCCGATGGACTCCCTACGGTCTTCAAGAACTACCAGCGGTGGCTGAGCACCCAAGCCTGGTATCAGTTCGAAACAGCAGAGACGGACCAGATCAACTGAGACGGCCCCCAGACATCCGCGCGTCCGGACCAGATCAACTGAGATTTCCGACGTCACGGCGTCTCAATTCTTCTGGTCGCCGCAGGTCACAGCTGTCACCACGGACCAGATCGTCAGAGACGGGACAGCCGTACCTGGCCCGTGGTGGCCGTCGCGATCGACGCTGCGGTGACCCTGCCCGTGCTGCCGCCCAGCGTGCTCGCAGTGCCGCTGGCACTCAACAAGGAGCAGGGCGCGCAGATGGGCTGGCCCGCGCCGGCCGACGCGACCGAGGACGGGTGGTCCGGCGATTCCCTCGCCCGAGCGGGCACGGACCGTGGTGTTCACCCAGGACTGCGGCGAGGCAGGCGCCTGGACCGCTACGGACCCGCAGCACGCGGGCTGCCTCGCCCCTACTCGGGCCATATGAGCTACGCCGACCGGGGTCCGCCGCCCGACTCGATGGACGGACCGGTGCTCGTCGTCCGTAAGGAGGACGCGGGCGGTACGGAGCGGTACTTCACCGATTGCCGACGGACCGCACGCGTGGACAACGCAGACGGGGACGGGGACGGGGACGGGGACGGGGTGGAGAACGAGGAGCAGGGCGCGGCGGTACCGCTGTGCTCCGGGACCACGAAGCCGTGGTCCCGGCTGTGGCCTTCGCTGCGCCACTACTACTGAGGCCGATGGGACTGGATGCCGATGAGGCTGAAGCAGAGGGCTGAAGCAGGGTAACCGGGGCCGGTGGTGCGGAGCCGTCAGGCTTTGAGGTCCGCCTTGTCGCCCATCACCACGACCGGGTGCCGGTCCGGGTCGAGGGTGCGCAGCAGGTACTCCATGCCCGACTTGGACAGGCTCACGCAGGCCGACGTACCGCTGCCGTGGTCCATGTGCAGCCAGATGCTCCCGCCCTTGGACTGGCCCTCGGGACGCGTCGGGTCGTTCGGCGAGGTGCCCTTGACGCGGTTGTAGTCGATGGCGATGACGTAATTGAAGTCGTTCCAGTGCGACTTGGCCCAGTAGTGCGGGGCCTGGAAGCCCGAGGACTGCGTGTACGGGAGCTTGGCGCCGGGGTCGGCGAGGACACCGCCCGAGTCGCTGAGCGTGAACACTCCGACGGGGCTCCGCTTGTCGCCCTCGTTGTGGTCGGTCGTCCAGCCCTTCTTGCCGTTGTGCCCTTCCCAGCTGCGGGTCTTGTCCCAGGTGGAGCCCGACTTGGTGTACAGGACGATCGTGGAGTCCGCCGAGTCCTTGCCCCGTCCGTAGACCGCGACGACCTGCCGGGAGTTCGCGGGGATCTGCCTCTGCAGCTTGTCCCCCACATCGGGGATCCGCTTGAGGTCGACCGTGCGCGCCTGTCCGGGCCGGGACCCGTCGCCCGCCTGTCCCTCGCTCTTCTTCCCGCTTCCGTCGTCCGAACCGCCGCAGGCCGTCAGTGGCATGACCAGAGCGCCCAGGACCGCGGCCACGGCCGTCGTGCGCATCCCTCCGCGTATGTGCATACCGTCCATCGTCGCACCACGACACGGTGGACCGCCGCCACCCCCGCCGCGTGCCGGTCATATCCGGGCGGTCCGGGCCGAATCTTTGCCACACGCCGGAAAAGCGTTTGCCTGCGGACACGCTGCGACGCGAACCTTGCACGGTTTGCTGCCTCCTCACCTCCGTACCACGAGCCCTTTGGAACGTCATGCAGATTCAAGACCTTCCGTATCCCGACCCGGGTGTGCCGGACGCACGCTCGGGGCCCCGATTCCTGGTATGGCTCGGCCGGAATCAGCTCGGTGGACAGGTGAAGGCCCTGGTCTGGGGGCTGCTCCACTTCCTGTCCGTGTCCGCACTGCCCTTCTGCGTCGGTTTCGCCGTCCAGGCCGTCGTGGACCACTCCGGGGCGCGACTGGCGCTCGCGGGCGGGCTGCTCGCCCTGTGCGGCTGCGGTATCGCGCTGGGCGACACCATGCTGCACCGGGCCGCGGTCACCAACTGGATCACCGCCGCGGCGCGCGTGCAGCAGCTGCTGGCCCGCAGGACCGCCCTGCTGGGCTCCGCGCTGACCCGTCGCGTCGCGGCCGGCGAGATCGTGGCGGTTTCGACGGGCGACGTCGAGAAGATCGGCTGGTTCGTGGAAGCCGTGTCGCGGTTCACGGCCGCCGCGGTGACCGTCGTGCTCGTCTGTGTCGCCCTCGTCGTCTACCAGCCGGCCCTCGGCGTCGTCGTCGCCGTGGGCCTGCCCGTCCTGGCGCTGTCCGTACTGCCACTGCTCCCCCGGGCGACCCGCCGCGCCGACTTCCAGCGCGAGAGGGCGGGCCGCGCCACCGAGCTGGCCTCGGACACCGTCGCGGGTCTGCGTGTGCTGCGCGGGATCGGCGGCGAGGAACTGTTCCTCGACCGCTACCGCCGTGCCTCGCAGGAGGTCCGGCACGCCGCCGTGCGCAGTGCCCGCATGTGGGCGCTGATCCACGCGATCCAGGTCTTTCTGCCCGGCCTGCTGCTGATCGTGGTCGTCTGGCACGGCGTGAACCTGGCCCGTGAGGGCCGGATCACCGTCGGCGAGATGGTCACCGTCTACAGCGCGGTCATGATCCTCACCTATCCGCTGCGCCACTTCACCGAGATCGCGATGGCGTACTCCTTCTCCCGGCCGTCCGCCAGGCGCGCGGCACGGGTGCTGTCGCTCGAACGGGCCACCGACGGCGAGGGATCGCGCGAGGCCGTCGTACCGACCGGGGACCTGTACGACCCCGCGACCGGCCTGCTCGCACCCGAGGGACGCCTCACCGCCGTGGTGTGCGGTGACCCGGACGCCGCAGGTGAACTGGCCGAACGCCTCGGCGGTCATACGGCGGAGTCCTCGGAACTGCCGTCCGCGCTGGTCGGCGGGGTACCGCTCGACGAACTGCCCCTCCGCTCCGCCCGCAGCGCCGTCCTCGTCCAGGACAAGGATCCGGTCCTGCTCTCCGGAACGCTGCGCGAACTGCTCGACGTGCCCTCGTCGGGAGACGTCAGTCCCGAGGAGGCGCTGGCCGCCGCCCAGTGCGGCGACGTCCTGGACGCGCTCACCCAGGGTTCGCTGGACGCCGACGACCCGATGGACGCCCGGATCACCGAACGCGGCCGGTCCCTGTCCGGCGGCCAGCGCCAGCGACTCGCACTGGCCCGGTCGCTGGTCACCGCCCCGGGTGTGCTGGTCCTGGACGAACCGACGTCCGCGGTCGACTCGCACACCGAGGCGCGGATCGCCGACGGGATCCGGTCCCTCCGGGCAGGACGCACGACGGTGGTCTTCACCTCGTCGCCGCTGCTCCTGGACCACGCGGACCGGGTCGTGCTCGTCCACGAGGGCGAGGTGGCGGCGGTCGGCGTGCACCGCGAACTGCTGCACGGCGACGCGCGATACCGCGCCGTGGTGACCCGCGAGACCGACGACGAGAACGCCGAGCACGAACTGAGTCGGTTGCACAAGCTCGAAGACCTGGAAGACCTGGAAGACCTGGAAGAAATCGAGGAGACGGCATGATCGGCGTGGCGCCACCGGCCTACGATCCGGCGGCCCCGACGACCGCAGAGACCCTGCCCGTCGGCGCCCCCGCGACCGTACGCGCCTACGTGGCCGAACTGTTCCAACGGCATCGCCGGACCTTCCTGGTACTCGTCACCGTCAACACGGTCGCCGTCGTCTCCTCGATGGTGGGCCCTTATCTGCTGGGCTCCCTGGTCCAGCACGTCTCCGAGGGCGCCACCGCCGCTCGCGAACTGCACCTGGAGCGCACCGCCGCGCTGTTCGCCCTCGCCCTGGTCGTCCAGGCCGTGTTTGTGCACCAGGTACAACTGCGCGGGGCCATGCTCGGTGAGCGGATGCTGGCCGACCTGCGCGAGGACTTCCTCGTACGGGCCGTGGGGCTGCCGCCCGGCGTCCTGGAGCGGGCCGGTACGGGCGATCTGCTCTCCCGGATCACCACGGACATCGACCGGCTGGCCAACGCCATGCGGGAGGCCGTGCCGCAGCTGGCCATCGCGGTGGTGTGGGTGGCGCTCCTGCTCGGCGGCCTGGTCGTGACCGCTCCGCCGCTCGCCCCCGCGGTACTGGTCGCCGTCCCGATCCTGGTAGTCGGCTGCCGCTGGTACTTCAAGCGCGCGGCGTCCGGCTACCGCTCCGAGGCCGCCGGCTACGCGGCCGTCGCCGCCGTGCTCGCCGAGACCGTGGACGCCGGGCGCACCGTCGAGGCTCACCGCCTGGGCCAGCGGCGCATCGACCTGTCGGACCGGCGGGTCAAGGAGTGGACCGCCTGGGAGCGATACACCCTCTGGCTGCGGTCGGTGCTCTTCCCCGCCATCAACGCCACCCACACCACGGTCCTCGGTTCGGTCCTCATGATCGGCGGATACTTCGTCCTCCAGGGCTGGATCGACGTCGGCCAGCTGACGACGGGCGCCCTGATCGCGCAGATGCTCGTCGACCCGGTGGGCCTGATCCTGCGCTGGTACGACGAGCTGCAGGTCGCCCATGTGTCGCTGGCACGGCTGGTGGGCGTCCGCGAGATCGAGCCGGACGCGGGTGACGGGGCCCTCGCCCCCGACGGGCGTGACGTGCACGCCGACGAGGTGCACTTCGGCTACCGGGCGGGCGTCGACGTGCTCCGCAAGGTCTCCCTGGAGGTCGCGCCCGGCACCCGGCTGGCTCTGGTCGGCCCGTCCGGCGCGGGCAAGTCCACGCTGGGCAGGCTGCTCGCCGGGATCTACGCGCCCCGTACGGGCCAGGTGACCCTCGGCGGCGCCGAACTGTCCCGGATGTCCGCGGAACGGGTCCGCTCCCACGTGGCCCTGGTCAACCAGGAGCACCACGTGTTCGTGGGCGCGCTGCGCGACAACCTGCTGCTCGCCCGCACGGGTGCCGGCGACGCCGAGCTGTGGGCCGCCCTCGGCGCGGTCGACGCCGACGGGTGGGCGCGGGCGCTGGACGACGGTCTCGACACGGAGGTCGGCTCGGGCGGTGTCGCGCTCACACCGGCCCAGGCCCAGCAGATCGCGCTCGCACGCCTGGTGCTCGCGGACCCGCACACGCTGGTCCTGGACGAGGCCACGTCGCTCCTGGACCCCCGGGCGGCCCGTCACCTGGAGCGCTCCCTGGCCCGGGTCCTCGACGGCCGCACCGTGGTCGCCATCGCCCACCGGCTGCACACCGCCCACGACGCGGACGTCATCGCCGTCGTCGAGAACGGCCGCATCAGCGAACTCGGCAGCCACGACCAGCTGGTCGCCGCGAACGGCCCGTACGCGGCGCTGTGGCGGTCCTGGCACGGGTGAACGACCACGCGAGGGCACTACCCGGGCCCGACCCGCCGTCGACCGACCCGTCACGGGGCTGGAAGCGGCCGGGCCGGGCCCGCTGCGAAGCCAACTCGTAACCGGTGCGGTCCACCGCGGCGCCGCGCTCGCCGACCGGCCCTCCTCCGCACTCCCCCAAGCGGACCGCCGCGCCCGGCCGGGCTCCGTGACGTTGCGCGGTGTCGCAGGTGGGTGGAAGTGTGGAGGTCGGCACCGGCTCGGGAAGCGCCCGGGAACCGCCCGGTTCCACGTGTTCCGTACGGGCGAGGCCTGGGCCGCGAGGTCCGCGTCCCCGCCCCCGAACGCGGTGACAGCAGGCCGGCCCGCACCACCTGGAGGTACCCGTGGACAGCGCCGACGGTTGGGGAGACGATGTCTACCAGCCCGACGGATCCGAGGTTCAGGACGACGCCGGACTGCTCGACGGCGAGGACACGCTCGAATCCGACGGAGTGAGCGACCCTCTGGACCGCGGCTGGTCACCTCCGGAACGCCCCTGGGCGGTGGAACGCAAAGACGTGACAGCGGCCGAGCGCCACCGGGGCGAGACCCTCGACGAACGACTCTCCGAAGAACTCCCGGACATAGCGGCACCCGACGGCGACGGCATCGGAGACTGCCCCGACTCGGACGGCGAACCCCTGGACAACGAAGTGGGCGCCCTCCGCTCCGGTCGTCTCGTGGCCCCCGGAGAAGGAGCGCACGAGGACGGGGAGAGCGGGCTGATCGCCACCGACGTGGGCATAGACGGAGCGGCAGCCTCCGCGGAAGAGGCCGCGATGCACATCGTCGACGAGGACTCCCTGTCCGGCTGACCGCGTCTCCCCCGCTGCCCGGTCCGCGCACCCCTCCCCCACGCAAGGAGCACTCATGCAGCAGGACAAGCACCCCGACTACCACTCCGTCGTCTTCCGTGACCGAGCCGCCGGGTACGCCTTCCTGACCCGGTCCACCGCCGCCAGCGATCAGACCATCGAGTGGGACGACGGCCGGACGTACCCCGTCGTGGATGTGGAGATCTCCTCGGAGAGCCACCCCTTCTACACGGGCACGGCCAGGACCGTGGACACCGAGGGCCGCGTCGCCCGCTTCGAGAAGCGGTACGGCGGTGGAGCCCAGGACAAGGCGTCCGGCGGGAGCGACGCCTCCTGAGCCGGCCGGGGCGCGTACCCCACGACGACGGGTGACCGCTGTGAGGTGTCCGTCGACGCCGCCGCTCGTCCCGGTGCCGTGCCCGCTCGGCCCCGGCGGGGTCAGATGAAGTTGAGCGCTGCCGCGCCGCCCACTCCGCCCAGCACCATGAACGCGGGCATCAGCACCTTCAGCTCCACCCAGCTGCCCGCCCTGAACCGCAGCACCTTGGGCGGTCCGATCGGGTACCAGCGCTTGCGGCCGACCGGGATCGGCCACAGAATCGGGCAGCCCGACACCGTCAGCGCGTCCCCGATGTCGTGCACCAGCGCCCCGAGAACGATCGGCAGTCCCAGCCAGAGGTACTCCTGACCCGGCGCGGTGAAGAGCCAGTCGGCTCCGTTGCCCGGCTTGTCCAGCACTCCCGCGACGATCCACGCACTCGTCGCGGCCAGCAGCCAGACCAGGACATCGGAACTGGAACCACGCGTCGCCCGCCAGAGCAGCCCTTCGATGGCGAGCACCATGTGCACGAACAGCAGTGCCAGAACCCCCCAGCGGTCTCCCAGCACCGCGATGACCGAAGACCCCGCACCGATCAGCACCGCCCACAGCCAGGTGTGCGTCAGCGTGCGGTGCCCACCCGAGCGCCGCGGGTCGCCGGGCTTCCTCGTCCCCTTGTAGACGGCGTACGAGAGCTTGTCGACGATCTCGCACAGGCCCCGTGACACCGGTCCGAAGGCCCGCGAGATGGTGGCGGCCTTGTGGTCCAGATCCGGGGCGAGAGCGGCGCCCGCGCAGATCAGCGCCCCGGTCAGGAGCACCGGCCACGGCATCGTGTGGCCGGCGGCGGCCGCCGCCGCTCCGACGCCCAGCCAGGCCGCCGCCCCGGACAGTGAGTGTGCTGGTCCCATCATGGCCGTGCCCCGCCCCATTCCTCTTGTACTGACCGCCAGTTGCCGAAGTGAACTGACACCTGGTCGGCGACACAGCGTAGCGTTCGTGATCTTCGGCCTCGCATCCGATTCCCTCATCGGGCGGGATGACAGGCAAGATGGGTGTGTGACCCTTATCGATCAGCTGCCGCAGACCGCAGATCCCGACGCCCTCTACGAAGCCTTCGAGTCGTGGGCCGGGGAACGCGGTCTCACGCTCTACCCCCACCAGGAGGAGGCGCTGATCGAGGTGGTCTCGGGTGCGAACGTGATCGTGTCGACCCCCACCGGGTCCGGCAAGAGCATGATCGCCGCGGGTGCGCACTTCGCGGCGCTCGCCCGTGACGAGGTCACCTTCTACACCGCGCCGATCAAGGCGCTCGTCTCGGAGAAGTTCTTCGAGCTGTGCAAGATGTTCGGCACCGAGAACGTCGGCATGCTGACCGGCGACGCGTCCGTGAACTCCGACGCCCCGGTCATCTGCTGCACCGCCGAGGTCCTGGCCTCGATCGCGCTGCGCGACGGCAAGCGGGCCGACGTCGGCCAGGTCGTGATGGACGAGTTCCACTTCTACGCCGAGGCCGACCGCGGCTGGGCGTGGCAGATCCCGATCCTCGAACTGCCGCAGGCCCAGTTCATCCTCATGTCGGCGACCCTCGGCGACGTCTCCATGTTCGAGGAGGACCTGACCCGGCGGACCGGCCGCCCCACCTCGGTGGTCCGCTCGGCGACCCGTCCCGTCCCCCTCTCCTACGAGTACAAGCTGACTCCGCTCACCGAGACGCTCACCGAGCTCCTGGAGACGAGGCAGGCGCCCGTCTACATCGTGCACTTCACTCAGGCGCAGGCCGTGGAGCGGGCACAGGCGCTGATGAGCATCAACATGTGCACGCGTGAGGAGAAGGACCAGATCGCCGCGCTGATCGGCAACTTCCGCTTCACCACCAAGTTCGGCCGCAACCTCTCCCGCTACGTACGGCACGGCATCGGTGTGCACCACGCCGGCATGCTGCCGAAGTACCGCCGCCTGGTCGAGAAGCTGGCGCAGGCCGGTCTCCTGAAGGTCATCTGCGGCACGGACACCCTCGGTGTCGGCGTCAACGTCCCCATCCGCACGGTGCTGTTCACCGCTCTGGCGAAGTACGACGGCACGCGTGTGCGGACGCTGCGCGCCCGGGAGTTCCACCAGATCGCCGGCCGGGCCGGTCGGGCCGGCTTCGACACGGCGGGCTTCGTCGTGGCGCAGGCCCCCGAGCACGTCGTGGAGAACGAGAAGGCGCTTGCCAAGGCCGGCGACGACCCGAAGAAGCGTCGCAAAGTGGTGCGCAAGAAGGCCCCGGAAGGTTTCGTGGGCTGGACGGACAGCACGTTCGAGAAGCTGATCTCGTCGGATCCGGAGCCGCTGACCTCGCGTTTCCGGGTCACCCACACGATGCTTCTGTCCGTGATCGCACGGCCCGGCAACGCCTTCGCCGCGATGCGTCATCTGCTGGAGGACAACCACGAGCCGCGCAAGCAGCAGCTGCGGCACATCAGGCGGGCGATCGCCATCTACCGCTCCCTCCTCGACGGCGGCATCGTGGAGAAGCTCGACACGCCGGACGCCGAGGGCCGCATCGTGCGCCTCACCGTCGACCTGCAGCAGGACTTCGCGCTCAACCAGCCGCTGTCGACCTTCGCTCTCGCCGCGTTCGAGCTGCTGGATCCCGAATCGCCTTCGTACGCCCTGGACATGGTGTCCGTCGTGGAGTCCACGCTGGACGACCCGCGGCAGATCCTCGCCGCCCAGCAGAACAAGGCCCGCGGCGAGGCCGTGGCGGCGATGAAGTCCGACGGCGTCGAGTACGAGGAGCGCATGGAGCGGCTCCAGGACGTGTCGTACCCCAAACCGCTGGAAGAGCTCCTCTTCCACGGATACGACACCTACCGCAAGAGCCACCCGTGGGTCGGCGACCATCCGCTCTCCCCGAAGTCCGTAATCCGCGACATGTACGAACGAGCCATGACCTTCACCGAGTTCGTGTCCCACTACGAGCTCGCCCGCACCGAGGGCATCGTGCTCCGCTACCTGGCGAGCGCCTACAAGGCTCTCGACCACACCGTCCCGGACGATCTGAAGTCGGAGGACCTGGAGGACCTGATCGCCTGGCTCGGCGAGATGGTACGTCAGGTCGACTCCAGCCTCCTCGACGAGTGGGAACAGCTCGCCAACCCCGAGGTGATGACGGCCGAGGAGGCCCAGGAGCGGGCCGACCAGGTCAAGCCGGTCACGGCCAACGGGCGCGCCTTCCGGGTCCTGGTCCGCAACGCCATGTTCCGGCGGGTGGAACTCGCCGCCCTCGACAACGTCGCCGAACTCGGAGAGCTCGACTCCGAGGCGGGCTGGGACGCCGACGCCTGGGGCGAGGCCATGGACGACTACTGGGACGAGTACGACGACCTCGGCACCGGCCCCGACGCACGCGGTCCCAAGCTCCTGCTCATCGACGAGCAGCCGGAGAACGGTCTGTGGCGGGTCCGGCAGACGTTCGCCGACCCGAACGGCGACCACGACTGGGGCATCAGCGCGGAGATCGACCTCGTGGCCTCCGATGCCGAGGGGCGTGCCATCGTCAAGGTCACCGCCGTCGGCCAGCTGTGAGCACAGGAGAACGCGACACATGACGAACCCAGCGGAACGACTCGTCGATCTGCTCGACCTGGAGCAGATCGAGGTCAACATCTTCCGTGGCCGAAGCCCGCAGGAGTCCCTGCAGCGGGTCTTCGGCGGACAGGTCGCGGGCCAGGCCCTCGTCGCCGCCGGGCGCACCACCGAATCGGAACGGCCCGTGCACTCTCTGCACGCGTACTTCCTGCGTCCGGGCCGGCCGGGGGTGCCCATCGTGTACCAGGTCGAGCGGGTACGGGACGGGCGGTCGTTCACCACGCGCCGCGTCACCGCCGTGCAGCAGGGCCGCACGATCTTCAATCTGACCGCCTCCTTTCACAAGCCCGAGGAAGGGAGCTTCGAGCACCAGCTGCCGCCGGCGCGTGAGGTCCCGGATCCCGAGTCGCTCCCGAGCGTCACTCAGGAGATCAAGGAACATCTGGGCGCACTCCCCGAGACACTGGAGCGCATGGCCCGGCGCCAGCCCTTCGACATCCGCTACGCGGACCGGTTGCGCTGGACACCGGAGGAGATCGAGAACGCCGAGCCGCGCAGCGCCGTATGGATGCGCGCCGTCGGACCTCTGGGCGACGACCCGTTGGTCCACACCTGCGCGCTCACCTACGCGAGCGACATGACTCTCCTGGACGCCGTCCGTATCCCGGTCGAACCCCTCTTCGGCCGGCGCGGTTTCGACATGGCCTCCCTGGACCACGCCATGTGGTTCCACCGGCCGTTCCGCGCCGACGAGTGGTTCCTGTACGACCAGGAGTCCCCGATCGCGACGGGTGGCCGCGGGTTGGCCCGGGGTCGGATCTACGACCAGGAGGGACGCCTGCTCGTCTCCGTCGTCCAGGAGGGACTGTTCCGCAAGCTGGAGGGCTGACCCGGCACCGGCCGGGTCAGACGCTTCTGCGCCGCAGCCAGCCGAGGAGGCGACCGGGGCGTCCCGGTTCATCCATCGCGGGCCGCACCTCGGCGGGTCGTCGTGCTCCCGCCCGAGATGGCGCGCCAGCCACCTGCCGCCCCTCGGCCAACTGCGGCGTTTCGGCCGGGTGTCGCTCCGCGGCCGACCGTCGCACTGGGGCCGGGCGCGCCGCTTGGGCCGGGTGTGGCGCTGGGGTTGGGAGTGGCGCTGGGGTTGGGTACGGCACTGGAGTTGGGTACGGCGCTACGGCCGGATGCAGTGCTCCGGCCGAGAGCCGTCCGTCGACCAGATGCCGTCCGGCCAGATGCCGTCCGACGGGATGATGCCGTACGTCGGCCGGACGTCGCTGCCCGGTTGGGTGTCGTACTCCGGCCGGGCGCCGTGGCTTGGTGGCCTCCCGCAGTTCGACGGGTTGCCGGTGGTCGGCCGACGTGCGGTGTCCCCCAAGAAGCGTCGGCCTGTCGTGCCCCGCGTCCGGAAATCCGGTTGCCGTTGCCGGCCGCGGGGCGGCCCGGCGTTCGCGCGCTTCCTGCAGCCCGTTCGCCAAGTCGGCCCGCAGCCAGCCGATCTCATCCGGATCCGTCGCGGTCGTGATCCGGGCCGTGATGTCGGCGGCAGGCGTGTCGGGTGCAGCGTGGCTGGTCTGTTCGGGACGGTAGCGGTCCATGTAGGCCCGCTCGTAGGGATCGGGCACGATCTCGGCGACCTGCACGGGGTCGAGCAGCGACGCCACGACTGCGGCACGCGCCCACGGATCGTCGTTCTGCCGAAGCAGGAACCCGAGGTGCCGGCCTCGCCAGTTCCGGGCCCGCAGGTCCAGTCCTGCCTCAAGTTGGTCACGCAGGCCCTCGGGAACACGGCCGTTCAGCAGCGTCGCATGCTTCTTGTCGTCGGCGAACTGCCGCAGTTCCTCGGCCAGATACAGCCAGACCACGGCGCGATAGCGGTTCAAATAGAATTTTACGGGCACTACGAGGCCCAGACGGGCGAAGCGCGTGAACCGGGCGGTCGAGACTTCCATGAGGGCCGCGCCCTCTGAGGTGCCCACGGCTTTCACGCGTTCCCGCAGAGCCTCGGGGAAGCCTTCCTCGGCCCGCACCCTGTCGATCTCCGCGCGGGTGACGCGGTGGGCTCCGCCGCCTTCGTCAGGCACCGTGCGGATGCGCCCGAGCCGTACGGCGAGGTCGAACTCGCCCCGCTTGAACCCCAGCTCTCGCGCGGCGCGGCTCTGCGCGAATGTCGAAGCCGGTGCCAGTGCCGGTGCCGGTGCCGAAGGCGAAGCCGTCGTCGGTGGCGATGGCGGTGGCGGTGGCGGTGGCGGTGGCGACGCGTGAGCGTCGGTCGCACTCGTGGTGCTCGTGACACTCGTGGTGGTGGCGGACGCGTCCCTGGCAGCGACGGGCCCGTTCGAGGCAGCGACAGCCTCGCTCGAACCGGACATGACGGACTGCGTGACGGTGTTGCCGGACATGATGGTTCTCCCCCGTGCGGCGAGCTGCGCTTTGCTTGCGCTTGCTTCGAGAAAAACCGTAGCCGGTTCACCGTGTCTCGCGCCGAGCCCTGTGGATAACTTCGATGGCGACGACGTCTCTGCAGGTCAGAGATCTATGGAGGAAGAGTGTTCCGGATGTCGGGCATCAACGTGCAGATGCTCGCCGACGCGATTGACGAGCAGCGTCATCTCGTACGCGACCTGGCCGATGTCGGCTTCGGCCGCACTCAGCACACACAGACAGCTGCCGGTCCCGGCCGCCGTGACGAAGAGCACCGCGTCATCGAATTCGATCATGGTCTGGCGGACCTGGCCTGCGCCGAAGTGCCTGCCCGAGCCCTTGGCCAGGCTGTGCAGGCCGGACGAGACGGCGGCGAGATGTTCGGCGTCCTCCCGCCTCAGACCTGTGCTCGCCCCGGTCACCAGCCCGTCGTTGGACAGCACGAGTGCGTGGCGTATGTGCTCGACACGCTGGGTCAGGTCGTCGAGCAGCCAGTCGAGTCCCCGGTTCTCCGCCATGATCCGTCTCCCCGTGATGTGTGGCTCCCCCTGGCCGGAGGATCCGATCGACCAGCCTTCCCCACCGTCGCCCTCCGGGCAAGGAGGATAGGGGCATGGCACACAAGATGACCGATGAGGAATGGCGGGCGTTCGTCTCGCACGGAACCCGCACTGGCAAGCTGTCGACCGTCCGGGCCGACGGGCGCCCGCATGTGGCACCGATCTGGTTCGTGCTGGACGGCGACGACCTGGTCTTCAACACGGGAAAGGACACCGTCAAGGGGCGAAATCTCGCTCGGGACGGCCGGGTGGCCCTGTGTGTGGACGACGACCGGCCGCCGTTCGCGTACGTCGTCGTACAGGGGCGGGCCCGGATCTCGGAGGACCTCGATGACGTCCGGCTCTGGGCGGGACGGATCGGCAGCCGGTACATGGGCGAGGAGCGCGCCGAGGAGTTCGCGGCCCGCAACGGCGTACCCGGCGAACTCGTCGTACGCGTGAGGATCGAGAAGGTCCTGGCGGAGGGCTCGGTCTCCGACTGACCCCTCCGGTCCCCGTCCGACCCCCGGAACGAGACGGGACGGACCGGCGCAGGCCGAGCGTCCGGTCGGCTGGAGGGCCCATTGGCCGACCGACCCTCCAGCCGACCGGTCCGTCAGCCGACCGAATCACCGCTCGGTCGCGTCGCCGTTCGAACGCGTCGCCGTTCGAACGCGTCGCTCGCCGTGCGATGCGAGACCATGCGGTGCATGAGCGACGACCACACGCATGTCCAGGAATTCTTCTCGGCCCGCGCGGCCGGCTGGGACGACCGGTTCCCCGACGACGGCCCGGCGTACGCGGCAGCCGTCTCCGAGCTGGGGCTACGGAAGGGTGATCACGTGCTGGACGCGGGTTGCGGCACGGGACGGGCCCTGCCTGCACTCAGAGGGGCCGTGGGGCCTTCCGGCACGGTTCTGGGCGCCGACCTGACACCGGCCATGCTGGCGGCGGCCGTACGGGCAGGCCGTGACGGGGCCGGGCAGTTGCTCCTCGCTGACGTGTCACGCCTGCCGCTGCGCGCGGAGTCCCTCCACGCCGTCTTCGCGGCCGGCCTCATCGCGCATCTCCCGAACCCCGCCGAGAATCTGCGGGAGTTGGCGCGGGTCGTACGACCCGGCGGAGTCCTGGCGCTCTTCCACCCGATCGGCCGGACCGCCCTCGCGGCGCGTCAGGGACGGCGGGTCACCCCGGACGACCTGCGGGCGGAGGCCAACCTCGGCCCGCTCCTGTCCGCCTCCGGCTGGCGCTTGACGTCGTACGTGGACGAGGACGCCCGTTTCCTCGCACTGGCCGTACAGCGACCCTGAAGGCGCCGCCCCCTTCTGGTGTCGAAGTTTCAACTCTACGTTGAACAGAGACAGCTGGGCGATGACCGAAGAAGCAGCACGCGGGGAAGGTGGCCCGAATGTCCGGCACGATGGCTCGACTCCGGAAGCTCTTTGCACGCCCGCGGCCGACTGGGGCCGGGCGCCCTACGTCATCGGCCGAGTCCCGTCCGAAGAAGCAGACGCACAACCTGTTCGAAGCCGCGGCGGCCTACGTGGCAGCGGGGGTCGAGGACGACCAGGACGGGGTCGACGAGGCCGCGGCCTGGGTGTCGCCGGAAGCTCTTTCGTTCGGCGTGAACGAGCTGGCGTGGAGGGCTGTCATCGCGCTCGCACGAGAACGCGACGAGTCGCCCACCGCGGTGGCCCGAACGCTCCTCGGCCTGCCGGCCGCCTGACAGTTGAGGGGGGAAGGGCGGGAAGGACGGGGGCGGGGAGAAAGCGGAATCAGCGCGACCCCCGGGGGCCGTTTAACCCCGGCCCTGATGGAGGGACGCAGCTCCGAGCGTGTTCCGGCCTCGTGACAACGGCCGCAGCGCGCATTAGGGTGCGCCGACGGATGTAGCGAGGGGAGGCTGGGATGGACGGGACGGACGGCGAGGCCGTTGCCACCGGGGACGACGACGCACTGTATGTACTGACGGCGGTGCTCTTGACGCCGGCGCAGTTCCCCAGCGTGCTGGGCGACGACTATCCGGAAGCGTGCGCCGCACTCGGCCTCGCGCCCCTGGCCGACGGGTACGGGCTCGTACTGGGACAGGACGGCGACGGCGCGCGGTGGACCGTTGTCATCGACGACGTCTCACTGGTGGCCGTCGCCATCGCTTCCTGGGACTGCGGCATGGAGTACGACCTGTCGCCCGACGACCGCTCGATGGTGGCCGCGCTGCCCGGGTGGCCGCTGGCCGTGGCGGTCGCGGCGCCCGGAGTGCCCGCGCCGCACGATCCCGCACCCGAGATCGCGGAGCAGGCGCCACTGTCTCCCCCGGACGCGTCCGCCTGGGGAGCGGCCCAGCGGCGCCTCGGTGCGGACGAGATCGCGCTGCAGTGGGCCGCCTGGCGTGAACAGATCGACGAGAGCGAATTCGCCGCTTCGGGCGACGAGAAGCCCGCTTCCGGTGACGGGACCGCCCGGACCGGCGGGGGCCATGCGGACGAAGACGTCGGCGACCGGGCCGCCGGGCGGGCGCCGCTCAGCGGTGTCCAGCGCGTTCTCTCCGAAGCACACTCGTACGTGAAGACTCCTCCGCCGCTCGGCCGTGTGCGCTCGTCCTTCGCTCCGGGGGACGCACGGACGCTGCGCGCCGACGGTCCCGGCTGGTCGTTGGTGGCGCGGACCGACGACATCGCCTTCGTACTGCTCGACGAGAAGCCAGGAGAGATCCTTCCGGTCGGCCGCGGGCCCGAACTGCCCGGCCTTCTGGAGGCACTGGACAAGATGGCCGTACGCCCGAACTGAACCCGGCACCCCGCAGTAGTACCAGCCGATATCGCCGTCGCCGGCCGTGGGCCACACCGTCGGGAAGCCCACGAGCGGCGACGAGGTCAGTTCCCGTGCGCCGGAGAGGAACTGTCCAAGAGGAAGCGTCCGAATGGGAAGTGTCCGAAAGGGAACTGTCCCAAGGGGAAGTGCTCGAAGGGGAACTGATCCAGCAAGTGGTCCCTCAGCGGCCGAGTTCCTTGCGGCCGACGCGGCGCAGCCTGCGCCGCTGTGAGGGGTCCAGCGTCAGATATGCCGCCGCGGGGACTCCCAGGACGATCAGCAGGGCGGCCCACCAGGGCAGCCAGAAGAGCAGGATGATGCCGACCGCGACACCGCCTGCGGCTATTTTCGCGTTCCTTGACATGTGCGTAGCCTCCTTAGCGGCCACTGCCGCTCTCTGTTCTGAGAACGGACCCGCGTTCCCCCCGGTTCCGAACCCCGACCCTGATACGACCCTGAGGTGTACCCCTACTCGCCCCTGAGGGGTTCTCCGACCTCGTACGTGCTCCTCGGGGCCTCAGGTCCACCCCCACGGTCGGGCTTTCCCTCGCGGGCCCGGGAGGTGGCGCCATGGTCGCCGACGGTCTCGGTACCAGATCGAGCACCATCTGTTCCTGAGCATGCCTCACATTACGACGAACGAGAAGTGACCGGCATCACCAGGTTGGACGCTTGGCTCAGCCATCGCCGCACTGTATCCTCGGCGACTTCCACCCCAGGTAGTCAAAATTGAGGAACACGCTCATCCCTGTGCAGAGGATTCCTGCCCCCACTCCCTCCGAGATCTCCGAACTGGCGCGCTGCCGCGCCGTCTTCGTTCCCGCCGATCCGGCCCGCACGGGCAGCGTCGCCTTCTGGTTGCCCGACGGTGAGGAGCTCCCAGCGATCGGTTCCGGCTTCGGCCACGACGCCGTGGAGGAGTTGTCCGTCGTCCTTCCCTGCGAGGGCGGGGTCGAGTTGGTGACGGTACCGGCCCTCGTCCTGCCGGTGCGGATGGCGCTCCCGGTGCTCACACGCGCGCGTACCGCCGCGCGGGCCCACGGTTCGACCGTCTTCTGGGGTGCCGCGGCCGTACTGGCGCTGCAATTCGCCGCGCGTGGACTGCTGCTGCCCGGCCTGAGCTCCGGGGACCACGATGCGTGGCGTGCGGGCCCCCTGGGCTCGCCGGATCTGGAGCGGATCCGCGAGTTGGCCGCCGCGATGCCGCCGCACGCCCACGCGGTGCCCGTCGACGTGAGCGAACCGCTGCGGCTGCCCGATCCGGAGTGGCTGCTGCGCGCCTTCCTGGACGCTGTCGCCGACACCCTCCCCCGCTCACCCGCGGCGCCACTCGCCGCGGGTGGCCGGGCCTTCGCCGCCGCCGAGCCGCAGCACGTGCCCGAGCACCGCGCGTGGGCGGCCGACGTCGCGGCGGGACACGACGCCGGCGTACGGATCTCGCTGCGCGTCGAGGTACCGGGCCTCGCGTCGGCCGTGTCCGACGAGGACCGGCTGCCGTTCCGCGCGGTCCTGCAACTGCACAGCGTCAGCGACCCGGCCCTGCTGGCGGACGCGGCCGAGGTGTGGAGCGGGACGAGTCAGTCCTTCGGCCCGCGCGCGCGGATGGACGCCCTGCTCGCGCTGCGCCGCGCCGCCAGGGCCTGGACACCACTCACGCCCCTGCTGTCGGCGAGCGTGCCCGACTCGATCGAACTCGCCGACGACGAGGTCACCGAACTCCTCGGGGAAGGGGCACGATCCCTCACGGCGGCCGGTGTGGAGGTGCACTGGCCCAGGGAACTGTCACACAAGCTGACGGCCCGCGCCGTCATCGGCCCCCCGGACGACGAGCAGACCGGTCGCGGACCCTCCTCGGACACGCCCTCCTTCCTGTCCGCCGACGCACTTCTCACGTTCTCCTGGTGGTTCGCCCTCGGGGACCAGCAGTTGACGCGTGCGGAGCTGGACCGGCTCGCCGAGACGAACCGCCCCATGGTGCGGCTGCGTGACCAGTGGGTCCTCGTCGATCCGCAGGAGGTGCGCCGCGCCCGAACCCAGCAGGACCGCAAGCTGACACCCGTCGACGCGCTGAGCGCCGTCCTCACGGGCTCAACGGAGGTCGAGGGCCGCAGGGTCGACGTACGGCCCACGGGATGGCTGGCGACGCTGCGGGACCATCTTGCGGACCCGGAGGGGCAGGAGCCGGTCGGACAGCCGCCCGCGCTGGCCGCGACCTTGCGCGACTACCAGCTCCGCGGGCTGAACTGGCTGGCCCGGATGACGTCCCTGGGGCTGGGCGGCTGTCTCGCGGACGACATGGGTCTCGGCAAGACGATCACGCTCATCGCGCTGCATCTGCACCGGCAGAGCGACGAGTCGGCGGCGGGCCCCACGCTCGTCGTCTGTCCGACGTCCCTGATGGGCAACTGGCAGCGCGAGATCGAGAGGTTCGCTCCCGGCTTTCCCGTCCGCCGCTTCCACGGGGCCCGGCGGAGCCTGGAGAACCTGGCCGATGGCGAGTTCGTCCTCACGACCTACGGCACCATGCGGCTCGACACGGCACGTCTGGCGGACGCCTCCTGGGGCATGGTCGTCGCGGACGAGGCACAGCATGTGAAGAACCCGTACTCGGACACCGCCCGGCAGCTGCGGAGGATCGACGCACGCGCGCGTGTGGCGCTCACCGGCACTCCGGTGGAGAACAACCTCTCCGAGCTGTGGGCGATCCTCGACTGGACGACACCGGGTCTGCTGGGCAGGCTCGGCACGTTCCGCACCCAGTACGCGAAGGCCGTCGAGGGCGGGCGGGATCCGGGGGCGGCGGACCGGCTCGCCCGGCTCGTGCGGCCGTTTCTGCTGCGCCGCCGCAAATCCGATCCCGGGATCGCGCCGGAGCTCCCGCCGAAGACGGAGACCGACCGCGCGGTGTCCCTCTCCACGGAACAGGCGGGTCTGTACGAGGCCGTGGTCCGCGAGACCCTCGCGGAGATCTCGGGCGCCGACAGTATGGCGCGGCGCGGGCTGATCGTGAAGCTGCTCACCGGGCTGAAGCAGATCTGCAACCACCCGGCGCAGTACCTCAAGGAGGAGCGGCCGAAGATCGCCGGGCGCTCCGGAAAGCTGGAGCTGCTGGACGAGCTGCTCGACACCATCCTCTCCGAGGGGGCGTGTGTTCTGGTTTTCACTCAGTACGTGCGCATGGCCCGCCTGATCGAGCGGCATCTGAACGCGCGCGGTGTGCACTCGCAGTTCCTGCACGGGGGTACGCCCGTTCCCGAGCGCGAGGCCATGGTCGAGCGCTTCCAGAACGGCGAAGTGCCCGTCTTCCTGTTGTCGTTGAAGGCCGCGGGCACCGGCCTGAACCTGACGCGGGCCGAGCATGTCGTGCACTACGACCGCTGGTGGAACCCGGCCGTCGAGGCCCAGGCCACCGACCGCGCGTACCGCATCGGCCAGACGCGGCCGGTACAGGTGCACCGGTTGATCGCCGAGGGGACGATCGAGGACCGCATCGCGGACATGCTGCTGCGCAAACGGGAGTTGGCGGACGCGGTGCTCGGAGCCGGGGAGTCGGCCCTCACGGAACTCACCGACGCACAACTGGCCGACCTGGTGGAACTGCGTGGAGGCGCCCGATGAGCGATCCGTACGAGAACACCGCGGAGCGCGTTTTCGCCGCCCTGCTGCCCGCGCAGGGCCGGAGCTTCGCCCAGAGCTGGTGGGGGCAGGCTTGGCTCAAGGCGCTGGAGGACGCCACGCTGGACCTGAAGCAGTTGAAGGCGGGCCGCCGTCTCGCGCGCGCGGGAGCCGTGGGCGCCGTGTCGGTACGCCCCGGGCGCGTAACCGCCGTGGTCAACGACCGCGACCACACAGCGCATCGCGCGGACGTCCTGCTCCCGGAGCTGTCCGAGGAGCAGTGGGACCGGTTCCTCGGCATGGCGGTCGAACGGGCGGGGCACATCGCGGCGCTGCTCGACCGCGAGATGCCGCCGCATCTGGTCGAGGACGCGGCCACAGCCGGTGTCGAACTCCTGCCGGGCCTCGGCGATCTGGAGGCGGAGTGCGACTGCGACGCGTGGGACCACTGCGGTCACACCGCCGCGCTCTGCTACCAGGTGGCGCGACTGCTCGACCAGGACCCCTTCGTGCTGTTTCTCCTGCGCGGCCGTGGTGAGCGCCAACTCCTCGACGAGTTGCAACTGCGCAGTGTCTCCGGGTCCACCGCCGCCGCGGTGCGGCAGGAGACGGTGCGAGAGGCGACCTACGCGGGCGTGGACGCCGCTGAGGCGTACGCGGCGGGAGAGATTCTGCCGCCGCTGCCCGAGGCGCCTGAGGTGCCCGTGGAGCCGGGTTTGCCGCCGTCGCTGGACACGGAGACGGATCCCGGGGCCGGGGTCGATCCGGCCGCCCTGGAGTTCCTGGCGGCTCAGGCGGCCGTTGAAGCACACCGGCTGATTGTCGACGCGCTCAGCGCGGGCCACGAACAGCGCGCCCCGGAGGCCGAACTGACGCCCGCGCAGGATGCCGTACGGCTGGCCTCGGGCGGGCCCGAGGTCCCGGTGGCCGCCCGGCTCGCCGAAGGGTCGGGGCGCGATCGTGAGGGCTTGGCGCTCGCGGTCCGCTCCTGGGAGTACGGGGGTGCGTCCGCACTCGACGTACTGGAGTCGGACCGGCCGGCGGACGCGGAACCGCTTGCACGCGCGCGTGCCGCCCTGGAGTCGGCCTGGGAGGAGGACGAGCGGCCTGTCCTGCGCGCGTCCCGCAGTCGCTGGACCGCCGCCGACGGGCAGAGCCAGCTGCGGCTGGGGCCGGACGGCCGTTGGTGGCCGTACCGCAAGGAAGGGGGCCGCTGGGCTCCCGTCGGCCCGGCCTCCCAGGACCCGGCGACGGCCCTGGCCCTGGCCGACGGGCGGGAGTGACGCCTGGCAGAGGGGCGGAAACGGTCACGCGTCGCGGGAGCGGCGGGGCAACGGTTCGCGGGGCGGGCAGGACGTGGTCCGCGCTCACCGGATGAGCGCTGGACGCCCGGCGTTCATCCAGCGGCCGTACGGTGTTCGACGCGAGGGCGAAATCTGGCGACAGTCATCGAACTTGTGCACCAGGAGGCCCCATGTCCCCGTACGCCGCAGGCCGGCGCCGTGTCCACCGTTCCGTCGCCACGGGTGTCCCTCTCGCCGTGCTGGCCGCTCTCGTGGTGGCGGGTCCCGCGGTCGGGGCGCCCTCGGGGAACGCGCGGGTCACGGCCTCCGCGACGCTCGGCGACATTCCCCTCGGCTCGTTCAGCAACGGGCTGCTGTCGGGCACGGTGGCCGATGACCGGGGTGTGGACCTGGGCGGTATCGGGAGCGATATCTACCCCTCGGGCCGCAAGGGAGAGTTCTGGACCGTCACCGACCGCGGCCCCAACGGCCAGATCAAGGTGGACGGCAAGAAGCGCCGGACCTTTCCCGTGCCCGGCTTCGACCCGGCGATCGTGAAGATCCGGGTGTCCGGTGACTCGGTGAGGGTACTGGACGCGATTCCGATAACCACCGGTTCGGGCAAGCCCGTCACCGGCCTGCCCAACCAGCAGGCCCGCGACGAAGCTCCGTACTCCTACGACGCGCAGACCCCGCTCCCGTACAACCCGAACGGTCTGGACACCGAGGGGATCGTGCGCTCCAAGGACGGTAGTTTCTGGCTCGTCGACGAGTACGGGCCGTCCTTGGTCCACGTCTCCGCGCGCGGGAAGGTACTCACCCGGTACGTTCCGAAGGGGCTGAACCTGACCGGTGCCGGCTATCCGGTGGTCGAGGCGCTGCCCGCGGTCCTGCTGCACCGGAAGATCAACCGCGGCTTCGAAGGGCTCGCCCAGCTCCCGGGCGGCGACCTGGTGCTGGCCGTGCAGAGCCCGCTGTCCCTGCCGGACACCGATGCGGGCGAGGAGTCCATGACCGCGCGGCTACTGCGCTTCTCGCCGAAGAAGCGGGCCGTCACCGCCGAGTACGCCTACCGGTTCGACCCGGTGGGCACGGTCGACCCGGGCGAGGACGACACCTCCGAGCTGAAGATCTCGTCCGTGGTGGCCGTCGGTCGTGAGGAACTGCTGGTCGAGGAGCGGACCGACAAGGCCGCCCGGTTGCAGGTCGTGAAACTGAGCCGCGGTGCGGACATCCTCGGGCAGGCGTGGGACGACAGCACGACATCGCCCTCCCTTGAGCAGTTGGAGGACCCCGCCGCGTCCGGTGTCCCCGTGCTACGCAAGCGTCTGGTCGTCGACCTCGGAATGGTGGAAGGGGTGCCCGGGAAGATCGAGGGCGTCGCGCGCGTGGACCGTGACACGCTCGCGCTGATCAACGACAACGACTTCGGGATGAGCGACGGGACAGAGGCCTTCGACGCCCAGGGACGCCTGGTGGACAGCGGGATCGAGACCACCGTGACGTACGTACGCCTGCCGCACGGGATCTGAGCGGACGGCTCCGCCCGCCGCTTTCGCCCTCCACGCGCGCGTGGCTCACCTCAGTGGCTTGGTGAGCTTGCGTTTTCCGTCGGTGGTGTCGGCGGCCAGACTGCACGCGATGTTGTCGATGCCGATCTTGAATCCCGCGGGGTCCGGGTACTGGACCAGCGTGCCGCGGACCGTGCCGGCGGGTTGCTTGGCGGCCTTGCTGTCCAGGGGATCCCGGCAGAGGCCTGCTGCCGCCTTCTTGAGGGCGGCATCGGTCGTGTACGCGCCCTCCAGTTCGGTCACCGTCACGACCTCGGCGTCGTGCCTCCGGTCGCACCGGCGCTTCACCGCCTGGCCCGGCCGACTCCCGTCGATGTCGAAACAGTCGCCGGTCCGCAGCATGTAGTACGGCACTTCGTCGCTCGCGAGGGACGGGAGAAGCGACTCCACGCCGCTGGGCAGCTCGGAGGGCAGCGAGGAGGGCAGTTCGCTGGGGAGCTGCGACGGAATGCTCAGTGAGGGCGACGGCAGCCGTCCCTTGGTGGAACTGCTCTCCGTCGGGGACTTCTTGTCCGACGAGCCGTCGCCACTGGTGACGACCAGGGCGACCGCGGACACCGCGCCGATCCCGAGGATGACGGCCAGCAGGATCAGGAGCGTCCTGCGGCGTCCGCCGGGGCCGCCCGGCGGTCCTGGTGGTGGCGATGACGGTGGCGGCGGCTGCCAACCTCCCCCTCCCCCGCCGTTCCACGGCGGCTCGCCGCCTCCTGGTGGTGGACCGTATCCGTCAGGAGGAGGACCGAAGCCTTCGGGTGGGGGACCGTACCCGCCACCACCGTAGGGCGGCGTGTTGTCCGGCGGCCGAGGAGGCTCGGGCGGTAAGGGCGGCGTGGCCATACCGTCAAGAGTCGCCTCGAACCGGTCACGAAGCGACCCCTGCGCGGAACTTGCTTCCGGAACTCGGTGCGGACCCATGGCGTGGACCGCATGATTCCGGACGCTTCCGCGCAGAGGTCTTTCGGTGACCTCCGCGCTGTCAGCAGCGCGGTGAGCCGTGCCTTCGACCGTGCACGATCAGCCGCGGGCGCCCAGCAGGTGGTCCATGGCCAGCTGGTCGAGACGCTCGAACGCCATCCCGCGCGCGGCGGCCGCCTCGGCGTCGAAGCCCTCGAAGGAGTCGCGGTCCGCGAGCAGCGCCTGAAGGCCGTCCGCAGCGGTGGGCTGTGCCAGTTCGTCCAGGCGCGAGGCCCGCAGGGCTTCCTGGACCTCGGGGTCGGCCCGGAACGCTTCGGCCCGCTCCTTCAGGATCAGGTAGTTGCGCATGCAGCCCGCGGCCGAGGCCCACACGCCGTCGTAGTCCTCGGTCCGCGGCGGCTTGAAGTCGAAGTGCCTCGGGCCGGCGTAACCGGCCGTCTCCAGGAGGTCGACCAACCAGAAGGCGGAACGCAGATCGCCCGCTCCGAAGCGCAGGTCCTGGTCGTACTTGATGCCGGACTGGCCGTTCAGGTCGATGTGGAAGAGCTTGCCCGCCCACAGCGCCTGGGCGATGCCGTGCGTGAAGTTCAGCCCGGCCATCTGCTCGTGGCCCACTTCGGGGTTGACGCCGTACAGCTCCGGCCGCTCCAGGCGCTCGATGAAGGCCAGCGCGTGACCGACGGTCGGCAGGAGGATGTCGCCGCGGGGCTCGTTCGGCTTGGGCTCGATCGCGAAGCGCAGGTCGTAGCCCTGGGAGGTGACGTATTCACCGAGGAGGTCGAAGGCCTCCTTCATGCGGTCGAGTGCGACGCGTACGTCCTTCGCGGCGCCGGACTCGGCGCCCTCACGGCCGCCCCACGCCACATAGATCTTGGCGCCCAGCTCGGCCGCCAGGTCGATGTTGCGGATCGTCTTGCGCAGCGCGTAGCGGCGGACGTCCCGGTCGTTGGCGGTGAACGCGCCGTCCTTGAAGACGGGGTGCGTGAACAGGTTCGTGGTGGCCATCGGCACGGTCATGCCGGTTGTGTCGAGGGCCTGCCGGAAGCGCTTGATGTGTGATTCGCGCTCGGTCTCCGAGGACCCGAAGGGGATCAGGTCGTCGTCGTGGAAGGTCACTCCGTGGGCGCCGAGTTCCGACAGGCGCTGTACCGACTCGACCGGGTCGAGGGCGGCCCGGGTGGCGTCGCCGAACGGGTCCCTTCCCTGCCAGCCGACGGTCCACAGGCCGAAGGTGAACCTGTCCTCGGGGGTGGGCTGGTAGTTCATGCCGCGGCTCCTTGCTTGCTCCGACTATTTCGTCATGGCGCTTAACAAATTAGTATGCGGAGGCATCCCTGGGAAGGGACAAGATGTCCCGGAAGAGGGGCAGCGGGCGGAATCCGGGCTGTGCCACCCTGGACGAAACCTGAAAACACCAGGTCAGACCCCGCGGAGCCGCGGAAGAGGGAGAGCTCGATGTCAGCAGCCGAGGGTCCGCTCGTCGTCGGCGTGGACACGTCCACCCAATCCACCAAGGCCCTGGTGGTGGACGTGGCCACCGGTGAGGTGGTGGCGAGCGGTCAGGCGCCGCACACCGTGTCCTCCGGAGCGGGCCGTGAGAGCGACCCGCTCCAGTGGTGGGACGCGCTGCGCGAGGCGCTGCGTCAGTGCGGGGACGCGGCCCGTGAAGCCGCGGCGGTCTCCGTCGCCGGTCAGCAGCACGGGCTCGTCACTCTCGATGCCCAGGGCGCTCCGGTGCGCCCCGCGCTCCTGTGGAACGATGTACGGTCGGCGCCGCAGGCCGCCCGCCTCGTGGAGGAGCTGGGCGGGCCGAAGGCGTGGGCCGAGCGCACCGGCAGCGTGCCGGGTCCGTCCATCACCGTCACCAAATGGGCGTGGCTCGCCGAGCACGAGCCCGAGTCCGTCCGTGCCACCAAGGCCGTGCGGCTGCCCCACGACTACCTCACCGAACTCCTCACCGGGCTCGGCACGACCGACCGGGGCGACGCCTCCGGTACGGGGTGGTGGGCGTCCGGTACGGAGGCGTACGACGAGGAGGTCCTCGGCCGTGTAGGGCTCGACCCCGCCCTGCTGCCCCGGGTGGCCCGGCCCGGCGAGGTCGTCGGGACCGTCCGCGACGGTGCCGGTCTGCCGTTCTCGAAGGGCACGCTGGTCGCCCCCGGCACCGGTGACAACGCCGCCGCCGCTCTGGGCCTCGGGCTGCTCCCGGGCACCGCGGTACTCAGCCTCGGCACGTCCGGCACCGTGTACGCGGTGTCGACACGGCGGCCCGTCGATCCCACCGGGACCGTGGCCGGTTTCGCCGACGCGCGAGGCGACTGGCTGCCGCTGGCCTGCACGCTCAACTGCACCCTGGCGGTGGACCGCGTCGCCGCTCTCCTCGGAATCGACCGCGAGGCCGTCGAGCCCGGTACGGGCGTGACGCTGCTCCCCTACCTGGACGGAGAACGCACCCCGGCCCTGCCGCACGCCTCGGGCCTGCTGCACGGACTGCGGCACGACACGACAGCGGGGCAGTTGCTCCAGGCCGCGTACGACGGTGCGGTCCACTCCCTGCTCGGCGCCCTGGACCTGGTGCTCGACGAGGACGCGGACCGTTCGGCGCCGCTCCTGCTCATCGGCGGAGGCGCCCGGGGCAAGGCGTGGCAGCAGACCGTACGGCGGCTTTCGGGGCGTGCTGTCCAAGTCCCCGAGGCCAAGGAGCTGGTCGCGCTCGGCGCCGCCGCGCAGGCCGCGGGAGTGCTGACCGGTGAGGATCCGGCGGCGGTGGCCCGGCGCTGGAACACCGCGCGCGGGCCGGTCCTTGAGGCCGGAGAACGCGACGAGGCGGCGCTCGCGCGGATCGCCGGGGTACTCTCCGACGCGGCCCCGTTGCTGGAGCGGGAGGCCGATCAGCGCTGACGGCCTCGCCCCGGGGAGCCGGGCCGGTCGCCGCCGGCTTCCCGGGTGCCGGCACGACAGGACAGCCCTCAGGGGACCGGCCGGACGAGGACCGACTCAGGAACATGACCGCACCGCTCCACGAGGCCCATCCGAGCAGTCCCGGCCGACGGCTGCCGGATACGCAACAGGGCATGCGCCGCCGCAACCTCTCACGGGTGCTGCACACCGTGAACGCCGAGGGGCCGCTGTCCCGTGCCGCCGTCGCCTCGCGCATCGGGCTGACGCGGGCGGCCGTCTCGACCCTGGTGGACGAACTGATCCGCGCCGGGCTCCTCGACGAACTGGGTCCCGAGCGGCCGGGGCGGGTGGGGCGGCCCGGTTCGGCGCTGGCCCTCAGCGGAAGCGGCCCGGCGGGGATCGGCGCGGAGATCGGCGTCGACCACCTCGCAGTGTGCGCGGTCGACCTGCGCGGCAAGGTGCGCGCGCGGGTCGTGCGGCACGGCACCAACCGCGGCCGTGCGCCCGAACCCGTCCTCGGTGAACTCACCGCGCTGGTACGCCGGATCGTCGCGGAGGCGGAGCAGGAGGAGTTGTGGCCCGCGGGGCTGGCCGTCGCCGTGCCCGGTCTGGTGGCGCGTGACGCACGAACCGTGGTGCGCGCCCCGAACCTCGGCTGGCTCGACACGGACCTCACTCCCCTGCTGCCGGACGTACTGCCGCTGACCGTCGACAACGAGGCGAACTTCGGCGGACTGGCCGAACTCTGGCTCAACGAGGACGCACCGCGCGACTTCCTGCACGTCTCCGCGGAGATCGGTATCGGCGGTGCGGTGGTCGTGGACGGGCGGCTGCTGCGCGGGACGCGTGGTTTCGCGGGCGAGTTGGGGCATGTGCCGGTACGGCCCGAAGGGCCCGCGTGCGCCTGCGGCGGGCGCGGCTGTCTTGAGCAGTACGCCGGCGAGGAGGCCGTGCTGCGCGCGGCGGGCCTGGAACAGAGCGAGGACCGGGTCGGACTGCTGGCCGAGCACGCCGCGGGGGGCGACAAGAACGTCCGGCGTGCTTTGCGCGACGCCGGTACGGCGCTGGGCATCGCGCTGACCGGCGCGGTCAATCTGCTGGACCCGCAGGCCGTCGTGCTGGGCGGGGCTCTGTCCGGTCTGGCGCCCTGGCTGCTGCCCTCGCTGGAGCGGGAACTGGCCCGCAGGACGGCGGGGCCCGCCTGCTCGGTCTCGGTCTCCCGGCTTGGCCCGGAAGGCCCGCTGTTGGGCGCCGCGCATTCCGTCGTGCGGGCCGTGCTGGACGATCCGGCGGCGGTGGGGGGCGGGGCGTCGGCCTGACGTCCGGGCGGGGACGCCCGGGCAGGGAACGCCTGGGTGGGGAACGCCTGGGTGGGGATACGCCTGGGTGGGGACGGGCGGAGGGCGCATGTGCGGAGGCCGCATGGGCAGCGGCGGGCGTCTGGAAACACCCTTTCGGGTGGTCGAGTTGTCCACAGTCACAGCGCTGTCCACTGACCTGGGCGGGCCTCTCCTCTCCAACCGGCAAGGCCCGTACCGTGTTTCACGTGAGGACCCGGGCGACCACGAGTTCGTGCACGAAACCGGCGCGGCCCGTACTCGTTGAGCCCTGTCCCCACGCTCCGAACCGCATCCGCCGTCCGTTCCGACCGCCGTCCCGAGGCTCGGGCGTGTCCCGCGCCCGAGGGCCATGCGTCTCCCGCCCCACCGAGCACGTAGTCCCTCCGAGAGGAATCCTGTGGACCGACCCAAGTATCTGCCAACCACCCTGCCCAGCCGGCGGCGCCTGCTCCAGAGTGCGGCCCTCGCCACGCTCTCCACCGCGCTGCTCCCCACCATGCGGGCGGGCGCCGCACCCCGGGGGCTCGACTACCCCCAGTCCGAGTGGTCCCCCGCGAGCACGTCCAACTACACGGTGGCCGACCGTCCGGCGAGCCACCCCGTCGACTTCGTCATCATCCACGTGACCCAGGCGACGTACCCGGACACCCTGGCCATCTTCCAGAACCCGAAAAAGCAGGTGTCCGCGCACTACGTCGTCAGGTCCGCCGACGGCCACATCGCCCAGATGGTGCGTGAGCGCGACATCGCCTGGCACGCGGGGAACTGGGACTACAACACCCGCAGCATCGGAATCGAGCACGAAGGATGGGTGGACAAACCGTCGTACTTCACGAACGCCCTGTACGAGGAGTCGGCGAAACTCACCGCGGCGATCTGCGCCAAGTACGCGATCCCCAAGGACCGCTCACACATCCTCGCCCACTACGAAGTGCCGGGCAGCGATCACACCGACCCGGGTCCGAACTGGGACTGGACGCGCTACATCAGACTCGTCAACTTCGCCTGACCGAACGAGGAGCAGGCGTCACGGACGCTTGTCCGCATCCGCCACCCGAGTGACGATGTCCCAAGCCGCATCACATCCAGTCCTCGTCACGTTCAATCCTCGTGACGTCCAGTGCTCGCCACGTCCAGTCCCATCGCTCTACGGGAGGCCGGGTTGACCGATCCATGGGTGGCCCTGAATCCGGGCGCCGACCCTGTCGAGCGGGTTCGCGTGCTGCGCCGCGCCCACGAGACGTTCACCGAGGCGGGTACGGTCTCGCGACCGGTGCGGTCCGTGGTCGCCGACTCCTGGCGGCGTTCGGCGCGGGCCGGGGTCGGACCGGACGGTTCGGCGCGGGTGGAGCTCACCGACGCGGACCTCGGGTCGTACCGGGCGGAGCACCCGCTGGCCCCGGTGATGCCGCTGTTCCGTGAACTCATGGGTACGTTCGCGTCGGACGGCGAGCACCTCCTCGCGGTCTGCGACGCGCAGGGCAGACTCCTGTGGGTGGAGGGCCATCCCGCCACCCGGCAGAAGGCGGACGGGATGAACTTCGTGCCGGGGGCACGGTGGGCGGAGTCCTCCATGGGAACGAACGCACCGGGTACGGCGGTCGCGCTCGACCGGCCGGTGCAGGTGTTCGCGGCCGAGCACTTCATCCGGCGCGTCCAGCCGTGGACGTGCGCGGCGGCCCCGGTACACGATCCGCGCACCGGACGGCTGCTCGGTGCCGTCGACATCACCGGCAGGGACGGACTGGCGCACCCGCACAGCCTGGGGTTCGTGCAGGCCGTGGCGCGCGCCGCCGAGTCCCAGCTGGCGCTGCTCACCCCGATACCGGCCGCCACCGACGCGCTGCAGTTGACCGCTCTGGGCCGGGACGAGGCCCTCCTCGTGGCGGGCGGCCGAAAACTGCGCCTGAGCCGCCGACACAGCGAGCTCCTGGTGCTCCTGTCGCGGCATCCGGACGGTCTGACCGGCGACGAACTGCTGTGCTCGCTGTACGAGGACGAGTCGGTGACACCGGTGACGCTGCGTGCGGAACTGGCCCGTCTGCGACGGCTGCTCGGGAGCGGGGTCCTAGGTTCACGGCCCTACCGGCTCGCGGTTCCGGTCGAGTCCGATGTCTCGGTCGTGGAGCGCAGACTCGCCGCCGGCGCGATCACGGCGGCTGTGGCGGCGTACGCCGGTCCGTTGCTGCCCGGTTCACAGGCCCCGGCGGTGGTGCGGCTGCGCCGACGGCTCGCGGACGGACTGCGTGCGGCCCTCATATCCGGTGGCGACCCCGACCTGCTGGCGTGCTGGGCCCAGGCGTCGTGGGGTGAGGACGACCTCGACGTGTGGAGGGCCCTGGCCGCCGTCCGCCCGACGGCTCCGGTGCGGGCGCGCCTGGCAGATCTGGAGGCAGAGCAGTCGGCGTACCCGTGGCGGGCACGGCACTGACGAGCGCGACCGGATCCGCCCGCGCGTTCCACCACGCGGTCCGCCACGCAACGTATCTGCAACCTCTCCGTCCCTACGCTCGCCGCGAGAGCTGTCCAACGGTGGGCGGCCCTTCCTCGGGAGGCAGAGCACATGACCCGTTACGCAGCGCCCGGCACCGAAGGCGCGATCGTCTCCTACCAGTCGCGGTACGACCACTTCATCGGCGGCGAGTACGTGGAGCCCGCTCGTGGGCAGTACTTCGAGAATCCAAGTCCGGTGAACGGGCAGCCGTTCACCGAGATCGCGCGGGGCACGGCCGAGGACGTGGAGCGGGCCCTGGACGCGGCGCACGCCGCGGCGCCCGCCTGGGGCCGCATGTCGGTGACCGCTAGGGCCGACATCCTCCTCAAGGTGGCCGAGCGGATGGAGGCGAACCTGGAGAAGCTCGCGGTCGCCGAGAGCTGGGAGAACGGCAAGCCGGTCCGGGAGACCCTGGCCGCCGACATCCCTCTCGCCATCGACCACTTCCGCTACTTCGCGGGGGCGGTCCGTGCGCAGGAGGGCTCGCTCAGCGAGATAGACGACGACACGGTGGCGTACCACTTCCACGAGCCGTTGGGCGTGGTGGCCCAGATCATCCCGTGGAACTTCCCCATTCTGATGGCCGTGTGGAAGCTGGCGCCGGCGCTCGCGGCCGGCAACGCCGTCGTGCTCAAGCCCGCCGAGCAGACACCGGCGTCCATCCACTACTTGATGAGCCTGATCTCGGACCTGCTGCCGCCGGGTGTCGTGAACATCGTCAACGGCTTCGGGGTCGAGGCGGGCAAGCCGCTGGCGTCCAGTGCGCGGGTGGCGAAGGTCGCGTTCACCGGCGAGACCACGACGGGGCGGCTGATCATGCAGTACGCCTCGGAGAACATCAAACCGGTCACGCTCGAACTGGGCGGCAAGTCGCCGAACATCTTCTTCGACGACGTGTGGGCGCGGGACGACGACTTCCGGGACAAGGCGCTCGAAGGTTTCACGATGTTCGCGCTGAACCAGGGCGAGGTGTGCACCTGTCCGTCCCGGGCGCTCGTCCAGCAGGGCCACTACGACGAGTTCCTCGACGCGGCGGTCGCCCGTACCGAGCTGATCAAGCCCGGTCATCCGCTCGACACCGAGACGATGATCGGTGCTCAGGCCTCCAACGACCAGTTGGAGAAGATCCTCTCCTACTTGGACATCGGCCAGCAGGAGGGCGCCAAGGTGCTTACGGGCGGCCACCGTATCGAGTACGACGGGGAGTTGGCGGGTGGGTACTACGTACAGCCGACGATCTTCCAGGGCGACAACAGGATGCGGGTCTTCCAGGAGGAGATCTTCGGGCCGGTCGTGTCCGTCACATCGTTCGCGGACTTCGACGACGCCATCAAGATCGCCAACGACACGCTGTACGGGCTCGGCGCCGGGGTGTGGACGCGGGACATGAACACGGCGTATCGCGCGGGGCGTGCGATCCAGGCGGGACGGGTGTGGACGAACTGCTACCACGCGTACCCGGCCCACGCGGCGTTCGGCGGCTACAAGCAGTCGGGCATCGGCCGTGAGAACCACAAGATGATGCTGGAGCACTACCAGCAGACGAAGAACATTCTTTGTTCTTACAGCCCTCAGAAGCTTGGCTTCTTCTAGAGCCTGAAGTCGGGTGCCTGGGGCATCGTTGCCCTCCAGACAGCCGCCGTAAAAGGTATCCACCGTAATCGATTGAAATCTTAAAGCTACCGCCTGGCATCCAAGGAGGTTCCCGCCGGACCATTCGCGGACCAAAGAGCTCCGAAGGACACAACCCACGAGCCGCCCGCCGACGAGCGCTGCGATCCGTCGATACCCGTACGCAGCGCCGAACCGTCGATAGGGCTGTCGCCGTCGGCGGTGACGATATTCACTGGTCGCGCGATCGTAGTGTCGGCGCCGGGCGGCTGCCGAACCCGGCACCGATCTGGTGCGCAGCATGCGGCAGCCGTTCGGCGGGCAAGGCCGACCTGTCACCCGCCCGCCCGCCTCGTCAGCGGCCACCGGACGGCGGGGGAGCCTGCCGCCGGCTTCGGTGGCTTCGCTCCCCCGCGGCCCCCCAGGCGAGCAGCGCGAACCCCACGGCGAAGCCGAGCATCGTCCATACGCCGCGTGGCCAGAAGATGTGGCTGTCGACGAAGGACCAGCCGGCTGCGAGGAGCACCACCGTGCCGGGAAGGATTCGGGCGCCGTGCTTCGGGAGCAGCACGACCGCGGTGGCCGCGATGGCGCCGATGAGCGCGTATGCACCGACCTGCCCCAGCGCCTCACCCGTGTCGTAGAGCGGGCGCTTGACCGGTCCGAGGCTGGCTGTTGCGCCGGTGTGCTCGACAGCGGTCCCTGCCGCTATACCGGCGACGGCGTCGAGACCGGTGTAGAAGGCCGCGTAGACGAAGGCGCCCGCCCAGGCCACCACGGTGGCGAACCCGGCAAGGTCGAATCGGGGCCGATGCCACAGACGGACCAGAAGACCGACCGTGAGCAGCGGAAAGACCGGCAGCAGCGCGATGTGCAACTGCACCCAGTCCGAGGCCGTCGATCTGGACAGCCCGTGCGGATGCGCGATGCCCGCCGCAGCCAGTACCAGTGGGGCGACGGTGACGAGGGCGATGTTTCGGATGGTCAACACCCTTGCGAGCGTAGGCGGGTGATGTCCTCCAACAGGACCGCGTAAGGGTTCCGTAAGACTCTTGCCGCCTTCAGGCGGGACGGCTCGGACGACTCGGGACGACTCCATCGCTCAGGGCATCCCGAGCCAGGGCCCGCGCCGTGGCCAAGTGGGCGCGGGCGTCCCTCATTGCGTTGCCTGCCGCATGCAGGCCGCCCCGGGGCCCGCCCCGTCTCTGCCGCCAGGAGCCGTCTTACAAGAGTCTGACGCGACGACAGTTCCACGTCGTCACACCGCTCCCTCAAACCACACTGATGCAGTCCACAGCACGTAGGCCGCATCGACAGACACAAAGAACGGGACGCGAACATGCGCAACAGCCACCAAGACCACCTCCGCACGAGCCGGCCCGCCAGCACGCGTGGCGGCCACCGGGCGAAGTCCAGGACTCGGCGCATCGTGATCAGCGGCGGCGCCCTCGCCGTCGCCGGAGCGGCCACGGTGGCCGTGTCCCTGGCCTCGGCCAGTCAGCACTCCGGGAGCACCACCGGGGCCGACCACGCCGTCTTCGTCCAGGGCAACGAGCTGGACGGCAACACCATCCACGTGTTCGCACGGGGCGACGACGGCAAACTCAGTCCCTCGGGGACCTACGCGACCGGCGGCAACGGCGGGGACCAGGTTGACGCGCCCACCGACTCGCTCGCCTCCCAGGACTCGCTCGTCTACGACGACGACTCAGGGATGCTGCTGGCCGTCAACGCGGGCAGTGGCACGGTGACCTCCTTCCGCGTCGAGGGGCAGCGGCTCGGCCAGCGGAAGATCGTGAGCTCCGGCGGGCGGTTCCCCTCGAGCATCACGGTGCACGGCAGGGTCGCGTACGTCATGAACGCGGGCGGGGAGGGCAGCGTCCAAGGCTTCAGGATCACCAGTGAGGGACTCAAGCCACTGCACGGGTCCCACCGCTCCCTGGGCCTGAAGAACAAGGACATACCCCGCTTCGACACCTCACCCGGCGAGGTCGAGTTCACCCCGGACGGGCGCAACCTGGTGGTCACCACCAAGGGCAACAACACGGTCGAGGTCTTCCCGATGAAGCGGAACGGTCTGCCGGCCGTCGCCGAACCGGTCGTCAACAAGTCGGCCGGCGGCGTCCCGTTCGCGATCAGCTTCGACGCGACCGGGAAGCGGATGCTGGTCGCCGAGGCCGAGAAGTCCACGGTCACCACGTACAAGGTGAAGCGAGACGGCAAGTTGAAGATCCTGCAGCAGCCCCTGCCCAGCGGCCAGGAGGTCCTGTGCTGGCTGGTGCGTGCGGGCAACTACTTCTACGGCGGCAACACCGGCAACTCCACGGTCACCGGCTACCGCATGGACAAGCACGGCAAGCTGTCCCTGACCAACGAGGTGGGCATCGCCACCCCACCCTCAGCCAACTCACAGGGCGTGATCGACCTCGCCGTGACCGAGGACGAGAGGTTCGTCTACGTCCAGAACGCCGTCTCCGGCACCGTCGACGGCTTCCGCGTCGAGGCGGACGGCTCCCTCACCAAGGTCACGACCGCCAAGGACCTGCCCGTCTTCGACGAGTCCGGCATGGAAGGCATCGCCGCCGTCTGACCCGCACCGACCGCCACCGAGATCCCTCCCGGGGTGCCGTGGCGGACACCGAAGTGGCACACAGCGACAGGGCTGTGCGCCGGGCGGCCAGCGCCTTACCTCCTCTTCCGGAGCCAGTTCCCGCTTCCCGGCCCCTGCCCCGGCGAGGGGAACGGCGAAGGACCGGAAGTCGTGTCGGCGCAGGATGTGAGGCACCACCAGGATCATGGCCTCGCCGGCGCGGGCTGTGGTGGTGTCGGCGGGGGATGCGCCAGGAAGAGGCGTCTGACCTGGACTCTGGCCATCAGGCGCCTCTCGCGCATGGATTATGAACGCTCCCTTGAAGAGATTGAACGCGACCGCTGGCCGGCTCCTCCGCAGGACGCCACTCGTCTTGTCGCTACTGCACATGCCTTGCGGCGTCGGCCGATCGGTGAGCTGGCGGTCGAGGACATGCGTCTGTTGATCGGGCAGGACATAGGACTGCCCTGCCTCCTGCCACTGGCCCTGGAGGTGCTGCGGGGCGATCCGATGGCGTAAGGAGACATGTACCAAGGTGATCTGCTGTCTGCGGTCCTCACCAGGAACCCGTCGGTGTGGACCGAATCTCCCGAACTTGGCCGCGAGCTTCGCGCAATCGTCTCGACGTTGACCGACCCGCCACTTGATCTGCGACAGAGGGTTGAACGGTTCCTGACGCCGTAGCCGGACGCCGTAGTGCATCGAGGCGAAACGCAGATGAAGGCGCGCAGTGGGGCTTCGGCGCCGTGTGCATCCCGGGTGCATGAGGTAAGAAGACATCCGTGACCGAGCCGCCTCAGACCGCCACCCAGCACGCGTTTGTCGCCCTCGCGCCGCCCAACGACGCGAAGAACGAGTTGGCGCGCGCACTGGGCCCGGCCTACGCCGCCCATCCCGAGCTGCGTTGGAACCGCATCGAGGACTGGCACATCACTCTGGCCTTCCTGGGCGAGCTGCCGGTGCGGGCCGTCCACCTGCTTCGTTCCCCGCTCGCCGATCTCGCGGCTGCCCACCCCCCGTTCGAACTGACACTGAGCGGTGGCGGACACTTCGACGAGCGAGTGCTGTGGAGCGGTATCGAGGGCGATCTCGGCCAACTGCACGCGTTGACCGAGGCGGTACGGGCGCGGGTCAGGGACTGCGGCGTCGCCTTCGTCGAACGTCCGCTGCGGCCCCACCTCACGCTGGCCCGCGCTCGCCGTTACGACACCGCGTCCATAACGGCGGCGACCGCCTGCCTCGACGGCTTCACCGGACACCCTTGGCAGACCGAACGCCTCCACCTGGTCGGCAGCACGGTAAGAGGCCATCCAGGTCCACGGCGTTATCAGGACATCGACGCATGGGCCCTGGCCACTGGGCATGGGCGTCCTGATCCGCAACCGTCCCGAGCTGCGGCGCATGAGCGCCAGGACGGTTCGGGTTCCACGTCGAGGTCGGCCCGGCCCCATACGTCCTGAACCAGCCCCACGTGCCCTGAACCAGTCGGACGGCTGTGCCGCCGGTCGAAGAGGTCAGGAGTGTAAGAACGTGGGGCCTTCGTGTGCGCCTCCGTACGCACATTGCCCGCTGGTGCCTGCTGGTGCCTGCGCACCGCGTCGGACCGGTGCGAGGACCACCGGATACAGTGCGCGGGACGGCCGTCCGGCCAAGGAGGGGAAGCGTGACCGACACCAGCGACACCCGGCCCACCGACAGTGAGGCGCAGGCCGAGCGGCGGAGCACGCTGCACCGCCTGATGCGCTACCTCCCCCTGATCGCACCCGTCCTGTTGTGGGCGGTGCCGTGCTGGGTGCTCCTGTACGCCGGACAGCAGTGGCCGTTGCCCGTCACGCTCGCCGGCACGGGTGTGTTCGTCCTCGGCCTCATCGGTATGCCGCTCGCGATGGCGCGGGGCCATGGCCGACGCCAGCAGGACGGGGCGGCGATCGTCGGTGACAGCCTGCTGGGCGCCAGTTGGGTCCTGTTCACCTGGTCCGTGCTGCTCGGCGTCCTCCTGCGGCTCGCCCTGACCGTGGCCGGTGTCGGCGAGGGCCAGGACCGGGCCCGGATCGTCACGTGGGCCGTCCTCGGTGTGACGGTCGCACTGCTCGGCTGGGGGTACGCCGAGGCCCGCCGGGTGCCGCGGGTGCGTAGTCTCGACGTACAACTCCCCCGCCTGGGGCCCGGGTTGGACGGACTTCGCGTCGCCCTCATCACCGACACGCACTACGGCCCCCTCGACCGCGCCCGCTGGTCGGCACGGGTGTGCGAGACGGTGAACGCCCTGGAGGCCGACCTGGTCTGCCATACCGGCGACATCGCGGACGGCACGGCCGAACGCCGTCGCACCCAGGCCACCCCCCTCGCCACCGTGCGGGCGACCCTGGCCCGGGTCTACGTCACCGGCAACCACGAGTACTACAGCGAGGCCCAGGGCTGGGTCGACCTGATGGACGAACTGGGCTGGGAGCCGCTGCGCAACCGCCACTTGCTGCTCGAACGCGGCGGCGACACCCTCGTCGTCGCCGGCGTGGACGACGTCACCGCGGAGTCCTCCGGCCTGGCCGGACACGGCGCCCACCTCGACGGAGCGCTGAACGGCGCCGACCCCGACCTGCCCGTCCTGCTCCTGGCCCATCAGCCGAAGTTCATCGACCAGGCCGCGGCAGGTGGCGTGGACCTCCAGCTCTCGGGCCATACCCACGGCGGCCAGATCTGGCCCTTCCACCACCTCGTCCGCCTCGATCAGCCCGCCCTCGCCGGCCTCAGCCGACACGGCCTCCGCACCCTCCTCTACACCAGCCGGGGCACCGGCTTCTGGGGCCCGCCGTTCCGCGTCTTCGCCCCCAGCGAGATCACCCTGCTCGTGCTCCGCGCCCCGCAGCGGCCCAGCTCGACGTAACGACGTAATGACGTAACGACGTACCGACGTGAAGGCGTGTCACCTCAACGGCGTGTCGGCGTGACGGCTCGGATCGGCTCGGATCGGATCGGATCGGCTCGGATCGGCTCGGAGGAGTCGAGCCAGAAGCTCGCCAACTCGGCGTGGCCGTGCGCCGGCCTTCACACCCGGCCCTTCAGCACATCCTGACAAGTGTCAGGACGGTGGCGCTTTCTCCCGTGGTTGCCTTACAGCGGCGCCGCCGGGTTCGGTAGACGCGGCGCCGACAGCTCGCGTTGTACTCGCTGTTCGTCGCCCGAGGGGAAGGCATCGTCATGACCAGACGCGCAATTGCCAAAGCAGCCTGCACTGCTGCCGCCGGTGTACTGCTGGCAGGTGGAGTCACCGTCGCCATGCCGGGTACGGCACTGGCGTCCGCATCCGATTGCGAGCGTGGAACCAACGGGTTCCGCGACATCTCCGACAGTCTGGTCGGTGTCGCGGCCGGCCCCGGGGACAAGTTGTTGCGCCCGTCCGACCCGCAAGGTCTCGTCGGGCGCATCGGCCTGCGAGCTGTCACCATCGACGACAAGGTCTACGGATTCGCCGCGCTCACGGTCCCGCGCGCGGGAGACGACGTGTGGATGGACTGGACGCTGGACGGCAGCACGGTCCACGTCCAGTGCGGACCGTTCAAGGCAGGCCGTGACGGCTTTCAGCTGACCAGCGCGGCGAAAGTGACGGACAACAGCCCGAACTACCGTTTCCGTGCCTGCGGTGGCGGGGGCGGCCAGGCGGTGCAGTGCACGGACTGGTGGTAGCCGACGACCCCGCGGACAGACCCGCGCGCTCCGGCACCCGCACGCTCCCGCATCAGCGGGTGCCGGAGCGCGCGGGTGCCCCCGCCACGCGGTCAGTCGCGAGGGCCGGATGCAGGGCCGGGTGGCGGGGCGAGTGGTGGGTCGAGGACGTCGTGGGCGGCGGTGAGGATGCCGATCGCTCGGGGGAAGTCCTTGAGCTGGTTCCGCAGCGAGTCCAGAGCGGGGAGCAGGCACCGCGGTGGGACGTCGCGGGCCGCCAGGATGTCCGCGGTCCACGTGATGAACCTCGTGAACAGGTCGGGGTCGTCGACGTAGAGGGCGGCGGCTAGGTAACCGACGATGAAGTCGATGTCCTCGACGGTGCGTTCCCGCTGGTACTCGCTGTAGTGGCGCGTCTCGGGAAACCCCTCCTCGACGTCGGCGAGGGTCTGCTTGACCAACTGGAGCTTGGTCCGGCGGACCATGGTGTATTCCTGGTCGGCCAGGTGCGGCAGGTCCAGGTCGGGGAGGCGGGCCGCGTGTGCGCCGGGCGGCGTCAGGTGCCGGTCGAGCAGGGTGGCCGCGTCGGACGCGTCCTTGGCCCACTCGGCCCGCATGAGCCGGGCGTAGCGGCCCTGCGGACCGAACGCGGCACCTCCGGCCAGTACCGGAATGCCGGCCCCCTGGCAGGAGCTGATCGCGTTGTGGGCGCCGGGCAGGAGTGTCGGGATGGACGAGGACAGCAGGACCGCCTGTGCCTGGGTGCGGCGCGCGTGCTCGACCAGATGCTCGGTGGGGACCTGTGCTCCCAGATAGTCGACCCGCCAGCCCCGTAACCGCAGCACCTCGCCTACCAGCCGTGCGGGCAGGGAGTGCCACTCACCGTCGACGCACGACACCAGAACCCTCCCCGCTCCTCTTCCCTCTCCACTTCCCTCTCCTCTTCCGCCTCGTCTTCCGTCCCCTCCTCCCCCTCCCCCTCCCCTTCGCTCTTCCGTTCCCGCGAACGTGCCTGTGCGGGGGTGCGCGAGGGCTGGAGCGGTGGCGTCGGCGACGGCCGCGACGCACCGTTCGCTGATCGCCGTGGCCGCGTGTTCCTGCGCCACCGTGATGTCGTTGGCCGCCCAGGCCACGCCCACCCGTTCCTGCGTCGGCGCGATCAGTTCGAGCAGAACCCGCTCGCCCGCGGCACGCGTCCGTTCAGCGGCCCCTGTCGTGCCGAGCGCGTCCCGCACGATGGCGACAGCGCGCGTCTCGTCGTACTCCCCCAGCGCCTGCCACAGTTGCTCACGCGGCTCGGCGAGAGAGTGGGCCTCCTTGCCGTCGGTCACGCGTTTCACCTTCCTCCGGTTGGTTCGTTCTCCGTTGTCGTACGGTCGGCCGGTTGGTTCTCCGTCGTCGGACGGTTGTCCCGGGGCGCGGCGATCGCCAGGACCGCCATGTCGTCGTGCGGGCCGTCCCCCACCCACTGGGCGATGACCATCTGTACGCGTTCGGTCACCGCCTCGGCCGGCATCCCGGCGCACTGGGCCAGTACGGCGCGCAACCTGTCCTCGCCGAACATCACGTCACCCTGCGGCCCACCGCGCGCCTCGGTGATTCCGTCGGAGTAGAGCAAGCAGGTCTCACCGGGGCGCAGAGCGACCTCGGCGGTCCTGAACTCGATGTCGGCGAACACGCCGACCAGCGTCCCGTCGGTCCTGACCTCTTCCACCTGGCCGGTGGCGCGCACGATGAGCGGGGCGGGATGGCCCGCGCTGGAGACGCGCAGCCGCACCCGTGCGTCCTGGCGCACGGCGGTGACCAGGACGAGTGTCACGAAGGGTGTCCGACGTGAGGACAGCAGTGCGCCGTTGAGGAGGGTCAGCAGGCGGGTGTGGTCGGCGGCGAACGGGACGAGTGCCCGGAGTGCGTGGCGGACTCCGCCTGCCACGACCGCGGCTTCCAGCCCCTTGCCGCACACGTCGCCCAGTACCGCGACGGTCTCGGCCGTCGGTGTGTCGGCCGGGTACAGGTCGTAGAAGTCACCGCCGACGCGTTCGCCCGCCACCGAGGCGCGGTAGCCGCCGGAGAAGCAGATGCCGTGCACCCGGCCGAGCGAGGGCGGCAGCAGGTCGCGTATCAGCACCTCGGTGCTGTGCGCCTGGCGGCTGTGGCTGCGGGCCACTGACAGGGCGGCGCCCGCGCGTGCGGCGAAGAGCTGGGCGAAGGACTCCTCGGCGAGGGTGAACGCGGCTGCCTGTCGGCGGCGCAGCAGGATGAGGCCTCCGATAGGCGCCCCGTGTCCCGGCAGCGGCACCACGACGACCGAACCGATGTCGGCGACATCGCCCACGAATCCCTCGGGCACGGCCCACGGCGGCACTTGCCGGGGATCGGTCCAGCGGGAGGACACCGTGGGGAGCCCCTGCAACGCCTCCGCCAGGCCGGGCAGTTGCCCGGGATCCAGGGCGACCCGCTCCTGCGCCACGGGCCCGTCGGTGGTGCACCGCGTCACCGGGAACGTGCATCCGTCGCCCGTCCCGACGACGACCGCCGCGTCCGCCAGATGCCGGGCGGCCTGTCGCACGGCCATCGCCGTACAGCGGTCGACGTCCAGCGAGGCGAGCAGTTCGCAGGAGAGCTCCTGCAGCAGTCCGGCTCTCGCCCGTTCGCGCGCGAGTTCCCGCGCGGCACTCGCCGGAGCGCTGTCACCGACCAGCCACCAGGCCACCGCACCGTTCCGGTCCGGTACGGCGAGCGCCTTCACGCGGTGCCCGCCGATCCGGCCGTCGGCCCAGGCCGGTGATCCCTCCCCCGCACCGCCGACCTGCCGCAGATGGGCCTCGGCCAGCCAGCCGGGCGCGACCTCGGCCAGCGCGGCACCGACGGCGACGCGGCTCAGCAGAACAGCGGCCCGGGCGTTGTGGGACAGCACGATGCCCGACGCGTCCACTGTCACCGACGGAAACGGCTCACAGTGCTGCGCGGCGGGACCCCCACCCCGAGTGCTCTTCTGCTCCGGCAAGGAGACCATCGATCGTGGACCCGCTGGTGCGGATCCCCCTCACCCCATCTACTCGACGGCAGGAGACCCGCAGATTACCGACGGCATATGACTACATGCCGTATTTCGCGATACCTCCGGCATCATCTCCTCCGTTACTGGACAATGCGCCCCCGTTACCGGACCCAGGCCGCTCAGCCCTCCAGGTAGCGGAGTACCGCCAGAATTCGGCGGTTGTCGTCCTCGGACGGTTCGAGGCCGAGCTTGGCGAAGATGTTGAAGCTGTGCTTGCCGACGGTCTTCTCGCTGACGAACATCCGGTCGGCGATGGCGGCGTTCGAGCGGCCCTCGGCCATCAGCGAGAGGACTTCGTGCTCACGCGGGGTCAGTTGCCGCAGTCGAGGGTCCGCGGAGCGGTGGGTGAGGAGCGCGCCGACCACGTCGGGATCCATGACCGTACTGCCGGCTGCGACCTGGCGTACGCCCGCGACGAACCGGCCGACATCCAGCACCCGGTCCTTCAGCAGATACCCCACCGCTCCGGCCCGGTCCGACAGCAACTCCCGCGCGTACAGCTGCTCGACGTACTGCGAGAGCACCATGACGGGCAGGCCGGGGAGCCGCTTCCGTACGTCGATCACGGCGCGCAGGCCTTCGTCGGTGAAGGTCGGCGGCAGCCGCACGTCGACGACCGCGACATCGGGCCGGTGGGTCGTCAGCGCCCTGACGAGGGAGGGGCCGTTGTCGACGGCTTCGACGACCTCGAACCGGTTGGCCTGGAAGATCCGGATCAGCCCCTCGCGGAGCAGGGCGAGGTCCTCTGCTATGACGACGCGCACGGCAGCGACATCCTTATCTCGGTGGGCCCGCCGGGCGGACTGTCGGCGGTCAGGGTGCCGTCGAAGGCCGACAGACGCCGCGCGATGCCCCGCAGGCCGGTACCGCCGTCAAGTGTGGCGCCCCCGCGGCCGTCGTCGGACACCCGCATCGTCAGCAGACCCGCCGTGGTGCCCGGGTGGGGCGTGAACTCCACGGTGATCCGGATGTGCCGGGCCCCGGCGTGCTTGATGGCGTTCGTCAGGGCCTCGGCGACGGCGAAGTAGGCCGCGGACTCGACGGGCGCGGGCAGCCGGCCGGGCAGCCGGGTGGCCAGCGTCGTCGGTATCGGGTTGGCCAGGGCGAGGGCCTGCAGCGCGCCGTCCAGGCCGCGGTCCGCGAGCACCGGCGGATGGATGCCGCGTACCAGGTCCCGCAGTTCGGCCAGGGCCCCGGCCGTCGACTCGCGGGCCTCGGCGAGCAGTTGCCGCACGGCCTGCGGATCGTCGGGCAGGAGTTGTTCGGCCAGCCCCAGGCTCATGCCCAGTGACACCAGACGGGCCTGTGCGCCGTCGTGCAGGTCCCGTTCGATCCGGCGCAGTTCGCCCGCCTGCGTGTCGACGGTCTCGGCCCGCGAGGCGGCCAACTGCGCGACTCGTGCGCGCAGTTGTGCCTGCGCGGTGGGTGCCAGCAGGGAGCGGACCACCAAGGCGTCGAGGTGCGCCAGCCGTTCGGCGGTGGTCCACCAGAGCAGGAGGAACACCGGGCCGAGCGGAACCAGCGCGAACGACTCCTGGACGCTGTGCAGCCGGAATCCGTTGCCCAGCGGTGTGCGGAACACCTCGGGAGGCGTCAGCGCGTAGAGCAGCGGATAGCTCAGGTAAACGACGCCGCAGAGGAAGAACAGGAGCGACAGTCCGTAGGTGAACCACCCGGTGATCGAGTTGGCCCCCAGCCAGGCCCAGTCCCGCCAGGTCGCCGGGTCGCGCAGGATCGCCCACAGCCGTACCGGCCACCTGCCGTCGGGTACCGAAAGGTAGGGCCGGGCCACCGGTTCACCGAGTCGGTCGGCTGCCCATTGGCGGTGCAGGTCCGCGAACCAGCGCACCAGGACGCTCGCGAGCAGGGTCAGCGGGATGCCGACCCCGAGCGCGACGACTGCCACCGAGGTGATCCAGAACGTCAGCAGCCCGAAGCCGAGGACCGCGCCCGGCAGCAGTACGAGTGACCGGCCCAGCAGACCCAATCGCAGGACCACATTTCGTTTCATCGTGCTCCGTAGTCGTGGGCCGGAAATCGATGATGACCGGGCGGCGTGGGTCCGCGCACTGGGGTTACCTCCACCATCTCGGGGGTCCAGCACCCGTGTTCCCGGCCCTCCTCGCCGTGAGGCTGGAGTGGCAGGACGACGTGGTGCGGCAGACCGTGCCCCACGTCCCAACTCCCGAACCCGAAGTCCAGGAGGACACCCATGCCCCGGAACACCGCCCACCCGCGGCCCGCTCGACAGGCCTCTCCGACACAGACATCGACATTGGCGGCGACACTGACCCTGGCTTTGGCGCTGACAGGTGCGCTCACGGGCTGCGAGGCGTCCGCGGTGGCGCAGGGCACCGCCCCCACCCCGACCGCGCGGCCCGGCACGGCGACGCCCCACTCGGCCCGGCTGACCGCGCTCGCTCACAAGGACGTGGACGCCGGGGCCCCGGGCGTGGTCGTACGCGTCGACAGAGGGGACGGCCGAGTGACCGAGATCGCCCGGCAGGCACCCTGGACCACGGCCGACCACACGCTCACCGCGAGCGACCGGTTCCGGATGGGCTCCAACACCAAGACCATGGTCGCCACCGTGGTTCTGCAACTGGTCGCCGAAGACCGTCTCCAGCTGACCGACCCGGTGGAGAAGTGGCTGCCCGGTCTCATCCCGGACGGGACCGCGATCACCGTGCGGACGCTGCTCAACCACACCAGCGGGCTGTTCAACTACACCAACGACCCGGCCGTCCTCAAGGCGTTCACCGGGCAGGACACCCGGCAGTGGACCCCCGGGGAACTGCTCGCCGCCGGCGTCCGGCACGACCCGCTGTTCGACCCCGGCACGGACTACTCCTACAGCAACACCAACTACATCGCGCTCGGCCTGGTCGCCGAGAAGGCAACCGGACACAGCCTGGGTGACCTGATCCGGCGACGGATCGCCGGACCGCTGCACCTGAAGAACACGTACCTGGACACCGGGGCCGGGACGGGGTCGGACACCGGGCCCAAGGGCGGGTCCGGGTCCGCGGCCGTCAAGGGGTCCGCACTCGCCCACGGTTACGAACCCGATGCCGCCCGCATCGGTCCGCTGCTCCCCGCGGGCACCCCCGAAGGCACCGCGTTCGCGGGCCCCGCCCGGCCCGCGGGCTATGTCGACACCACCTCGATCAACACCAGCACGCAGTGGGCCGCCGGCGGCATCGTCTCCACCGCGCGGGACTGGGCCCGCTTCTCCGGCGCGCTGCTGTCCGGCGCACTCCTGCCGCCCGCCCAGCTGAAGGCGATGCGCACCACCGTCGCCGAGGAGGCCCAGTTCCCGAACCGCCGGTACGGACTCGGTCTGGAGGAGGTGGTCACGCCCTGCGGCACTGTCTGGGGCCACAGCGGGCAGGTCCCCGGGTACTCCAGCGAGAACTACACGGATGCCACCGGCCGCCGTACGGTCTCGGTCCTCACCGGCACGATCTTCGGCCTGGTCCCGCCGAAGGCCGGCGCCGCCAACAAGGCCCTGGTGGACGCGGCCGTCTGCGCGATGCTCGGCAAGCCGGTCCCCGCGACGTCCACGCCGACCGGCTGAACGGGCTCAGCCGTTGAAGCGGTCCGGGTCGGGGCCTGTGCGTTCGTCGCGGTTCAGGGCGCTGATCTCACCGATGTCGCCTTCGCTGAGCTCGAAGTCGAAGAGGTCGAAGTTCTCCTCGATCCGCTTCTGGGTGGCCGACTTGGGGAAGACGATGTCGCCGCGCTGGATGTGCCAGCGCAGCGTCACCTGCGCGGGCGTCTTGCCGACCCGGTCCGCGATGCGGTTGATGGTCGGATCGTCGAGCACCTTGCCCTGCGCGATGGGAGACCAGGCCTCGGTGGCGATCTCGTGCTCGGCGTCGAAGGCCCTGACCTCGTCCTGGGTGAGGTAGGGGTGCACCTCGATCTGGTTGACGGCGGGCACCACGTCGCTGCCTTCGAGCAGCCGGCGCAGGTGACGCGGCTGGAAGTTCGACACTCCGATGGCCTTGGCCCGGCCGGAGCGGTAGACCTGCTCCAGCGCCTTCCAGGTCTCCACGAATTCACCCTTGGCGGGCAGTGGCCAGTGGATGAGGAAGAGGTCCAGGTAGTCGAGGCCCAGTGCCTCCAGGCTGCGGTCGAACGCCCGGAGAGCGTTGTCGTGGCCGTGGGCGTCGTTGTTGAGCTTGCTCGTCACGAAGACATCGCCGCGATCGAGCCCGGAGTCCCGGACCGCCTGGCCGACCTCCTTCTCATTGCCGTACATCTGTGCCGTGTCGATGTGCCGGTAGCCGGTGTTCAGGGCCGCCAGCGTCGTCTTGACGGTGTCCTTCGGCGGGATCTGGAAGGTGCCGAAGCCGAGCTGCGGGATCTGCACTGCGTTGTTGAGGGTGATGGCGGGTACGTCGGTCACGGTGACTCCAGCTGTCGCGGTTTCTAGGGCAGAGGGGGGTTGGAGCGGGGGCGGGGATCGGGGTGGGGATGGGCGGAAGCCGGGGCGGGGTGGCCGAGGCGGGGCCGGGTGTGGTCGCTCAACCGGCGATTCCGTGGAGTCTGGCGTCCGGCGGCAGGACCCGTACCAGCTTGCGGTTCACGAACTCCCGCATGCCGAGCTTCGAGAGCTCGCGCCCGTAGCCGGAGCGCTTGATGCCGCCGAAGGGCAGGTCGGGCTGGGTCGAGGTCGGGTGGTTCACCCAGACCATGCCGGTCTCGACACGCTCGGCCACCCTTCGGCCCCGCTCCACATCGGCGCAGAACACGGAGCCGCCGAGACCGTACTGGCTGTCGTTGGCGAGCGCGACGGCCTCGTCCTCGTCGGCGACGCGGTAGACCACCGCGGCCGGCCCGAAGAGCTCTTCGGCGTAGGCGCGCATCCCCGGCTTGACGCCGGTGAGGATCGTGGGTTCGACGAAGGCGCCCGGCCGGTCGATCCGGTGACCGCCAATGACGAGTTCAGCGCCCTGTCCGACCGTCTCGCGGATCTGGTCGGCCAGGTCGGAGGCCGCCTGCTCCGAGGAGAGCGGCCCTACGGTGGTCGTCTCGTCGGCGGGGTCGCCGGGCCGCAGCGCCTCGAACGCGCGGCGCAGCCCGTCCACGAAGTCGTCGTACACGTCCTCCAGCACGATGAACCGCTTCGAGGCGACGCAGCTCTGGCCGGTGTTCGCCATCCGGCCCGCCACCGCGGCCCCGACCGTGCGCTCCAGGTTCTCGCCGTCGAGGACGATGAACACGTCACTGCCGCCGAGCTCCAGCAGACTGGGCTTGAGGTTCCGGCCGGCGCGTTCGGCCACCTGGGCCCCCGCTCCCTCGCTGCCGGTCAGTGAGGCGCCGCGCACGACCGGGCTGTCGATGATGCGCGAAATCTCCTCGTGGCTCACGAAGAGGTTCGTGTAGACGCCCTCGGGGGCCTGTGCGTCGCGGAACAGCGTCTCCAGCGCGAGTGCCGACTGCGGGCAGATGCCGGCGTGCTTGACCAGCACCGTGTTGCCCAGCACGAGATTGGGGCCGGCGAAGCGGACCACCTGGTAGAGCGGGAAGTTCCAGGGCATGACGCCCAGCAGGACCCCGAGGGGCTCACTGAGGAGGTACGCCTCCCCCTCCTCCGTGTCGAGCGGCTCCGCCGCGGCGAAATCCGGGCCGTGCCGGGCGTAGTACGCAAGGATCGACGCGGCCAGGTCCACCTCACCGCGCGCCTCGGAGATCAGCTTGCCCATCTCCAGGGTGATGAGCTGGGCCAGCTGCTCCTTTCGTTCCTTCATCAGTTCGCCCGCGCGTCCCACGACGGCGGCGCGCTCCGCGATCGGCCGCCCCCGCCACGCGCGGAACGCCTTGTCCGCCGTTTCGAGCGTTCCGTCGACCTGGTCGCCCTCGATGACCGGGAACTCGGCGAGGGTCTCCCCGGTGTACGGGTTCACGGTCGCGAACGAGCTTTTGTGCTGGCCTGACATGGGATCTCCAGAACGACGGGTGGGGGGTGCCGAGAGCGGACGCAGGCGGAATTCCGCGTTCCGATCTCATGCCGAGTACCCGACGTCGACATGCGAAACCGTTCATATGGTCCAAACGGGTGTGTGACGGTGGCTGCCGGGCCCGGAGCTGCTCCGGGCCCCGGGGCCCGGGGCTCGGAGCCCGGCCACGACGGTGTGCTCAGGCGCACCGGAACAGTGTCTGCGGGGGGCCGTCGTCGGAGGTGGTGCCGCCGTAGGTACTGGGGGCGATCTCGGTGCAGGTCGAGTACACCCAGCTGTTGATCTTCAGGGTTTCTGGGGCGTCCTTTCCGAGAGCGGGGGGATTCTTCGGCCTCGGCTCGCCGGTCGCCGGGCCGACCCCGCTGAGCAGGGCGAAGCGCAGCCGGCCGGTCGCCACCAGGTCTTGGTAGTCGGCGAGGGTGACCGACCTGGCCGTACCTGAATAGCCGCGCAGCGGGAGTACGGGCAGGCCCTTCTCGTAGATGTAGGGCGCCGCGGTGCTCCAACTGTCCACGGACATCGTGTAGTCGGCGCCGCCGTTGTGCTTCTCGACGTAGGTGAGAAGTCCGCGTTGCCCTGCGGTGAGTGACGTGGGCTCGGGGCCGTCGGGGGCGCCTGGTGCGGCCGTCGGTCCCGCGACCGCTTCGAAGGCCGATCCCGCGTACCGCTCGTCCAGTACCGACAGCGACCACGTCGTCGGCGCGGCGAACATCGCGACGCATCCGGCGAGCAGCCCGGCGGCTGCAAGTCCCGCGCGCTTGACGGGTATACGCGGGCCACGTCGGTTTCCGACCCGTACGCGCACGGTCCCTTCGCCGTTGGCCGAGAGCCCGAGGGCCAGGACGGCGGCGAGCGCGGCCACGGAGACGAGCGGGATGAGCCAGGGCGCGAAGTCGGTGTAGGCGGAGGCCAGATGGATGGTCCAGGCCGCCTCCGCGGCGACGACCGCGGGCAGCACCCAGCGGGGCCACCCGGCGTTCGCGCCGCGGTGGGCGCGCCAGAGCGCCACGGTGCCGGCGGCGGACAGGGCGGCGATGGCGGGCGCGAGGGTGGCGAGGTACGCGGTGTGGGCGAAGGAGTAGGAACTGAGGACGCCGGCTGTCGTGGCCAGCCAGACACCCCACATCAGGTATCCGGCGCGTGCCTGACCGGTGCGGGGGCCCTTGCGGTGCCGGAGCAGCCCGGTGATCAGGCCGGCCAGCGCGAGCGGATACAGCCAGCCGATCTGCGCCGCGTACAGGTCGACGCGCAGCAACTTGAGCCAACTGCTCGATCCGGGGGCGGCGGCATCGGCCTGCCGTGTGGCCTCACCGTCGCCCGTGTCAGGGCCAGGGCCAGGACCTCGGGTGGCGGTGTTCGAACCCCCGCCTGCCGCACTGGGGCCCTGGGTGGCCGAGTCGGAGCCCCCAGGGGGTGCGCCGGGGGCCCGGGTAGCCGAGTTCGAGCCCTCAGCCGTACCGCCAGGGCCCCGACCGGCCGAGTCCGGTCCCTGCGACCCGCTCGCGGCCCCGGGCGGAGGCGCGGCCTGCCCGCTCGCCGCTGCGGAGGGAGGGGCCGCCTGCCCTGCCCCGGGGTTCCGGTCGCCCCCGGGCGCAACCCCGGGATGCTGGTCGCCCCCGGCGTTCCGGTCACCGCCCGCTTCACGGCCGTCGTCCGCCCCATCGATCAGCCCCGGCTCGAAGCGGTTGAAGCCGTTGTAGCCGAAGACCATCGAGAAGGCGCTGTTGTCGGTGGTGCCGTCGACGTACGGGCGCGCATCCTTGGGGGTGAAGGTCATCAGGGCCACCCAGGACAGCGAGACCGCCACCATCACCGCGCCTGCGGCCAGCAGCTGCCCGGCCCGGCGGCGCAGCGTCACCGGCGCGGCCACCAGGTAGCCGACGAACAGCGCCGGGACGATGATCCACGCCTCCATCATCTTGGCCTGGAAGCCCAGTCCGATCCACAGGCCGCTGAACAGCAGCGGTCGCAGCCGGGCGGTACCGACCGCCTTCTGGTACTGATCGGCGGCGATTATCAGGCACATGACAACCATGCCATCGAGCATCGCGTGCCCGAACATGGAGGCGGCCACCGGCGTGAGCGCGAGCAGTCCGGCGGCGAGCAGTCCGGCCGCGGGGCCCTGCCAACGGCGTACCACCCGGTACATGACCAGTACCGAGACGACGCCCTCGACGCACTGCGGCAGGGTCAGCGCCCAGGCGTGGAAGCCGAAGACACGGGCGGAGAGAGCCTGCGGCCACAGGAATCCACCGATCTTGTCGAGGGTGATCGTGGCCGACGGGTCCAGCGCGGTGAACAGAAAGGCTTTCCAGCTCACCGTCATACTGCGCGCGGCCACCGAGTAGTAACTCGCGTAGCCGCTCTCGGTGATGTTCCAGGCGTACAGCGCGGCGGCGAGAGCCGCGATACCCAGCAACGCGGGCCGGGCCCACGGCGGCTGGTCGGCGGGCGACCGCCATACGGGTCGGCGAATGCGCGATAATCGATCGTCGGACTCGGGAACGGTTGACGTGCCGGATTCGGTCGTGGGGGCGGTCATGATCGCGGTCGGTGCCTTTCGACTGGGGCCTGAGCCGGGCGCGCGAATGCTGTCTTTGCGCGCCCGGCACCGGCGCTCCTACACGAAGTCACTCCTCCAGGCGAGTCAACTCATCGCGAGGTCACACATCACGCGCGGTCACCTCGTCGGTACGACGACCTTCGATGCGAACGCGCTCGTCCAGCAGCTTGGCGAAATTCGCCCAGATCTCCGCGTAGTGCAGTGCGAGATCGACCACGAGGGCTCCGCAATGGCTCGGTACGGCGGCCGTGAGGTCCGCCCACTCCCTCGTCGCGATCTCGTTCTGCTGCAGCAGGCGCAGCAAATGCCGCCCCTCCTCCTTGTGACGTAAGGAGGGATCCCTCAGCAGTTTTCCACCACAGCGGCGGTGTCCGCCGAGGCCTGCCGCTGGATGCGGTCGGCCCGGGGCTTGATGATGCGCGCCATCACCTCGGAGCGCGCCCCTCCGACGGCGACCTCCTGGCGCTCGGCGACCGGAGCCTGACCCGACTCGAGCCGCTTACGGACGTCGCTCACCGTCGCGGGCGAGATACCCGCGTACCGAGCCACCTCGCGCAACGAGGCCTGCGGGCGCTCCGCTATCAGCTCGGCGGCCCGTCGCCTGCCCTCCACGCTGCTCAGTGGGCGCACCTTGCCGTCCCTGCCGACGCGTGCGCCGAGTTGGGGGACGCCGCCGCTCGAACGGCGCCGGATCGCCGCGACGGCCTTGGCCCCGAGGCCGGCCGCGCGTGCGATCGCACGGTCCGACATCTGCGGGTGGGAGGCGATGATGCGGGCCGCGGCGGTGCGACGATCGGCCAGTGACAGGGGAAGGCCGTGCGGGACGTTCGAGGCGACCGCCCGCAGGAACGCGTCTTCGGGGCTTCCGTCGAAGAACTCGACTTCTATCGTCTGCTGGCCGCGCAGCCGGGCCGCCAACAATCGGTGCATTCCGTCGATGACCCTCATGGTATGCCGGTCGACGAGAATTGCGGGAATGGGAGAATCGAGCTCTGCGAGTCGTGCTACGTGCTCTTCGTCCTGCCCCTGGGAGCGAGGGGAATCTGCGGGCTTGAGCGATGAGATCGGAACAGGTAGGGAATTTCCCTTTCGAGTTCTTGGATCCCATGAAGAGCTTTTTCCCGCGGCAGGGCTTCCGGAATTTGACTCCAGTGTGCGGACTGACTGAATCAACGTATTCACCCCGTTGCATTGCGGCTTGCCGTATGCCTTTCGCCCTGTTCGGGCGCGTTCATCACCTTCGGCCTACCACTCCCCCAAACGTCCGTCCTGATCGCACCACACGATGCCGAACCGCCCCGATCGCGGGCGCGGTCGACGACACGCACCCGCTGCAAGTCACCGCACCCCCACGGTCCTGCAGTACCGGTCCTCCGCCATCGTCCGGTTTCCGCTCCGCGCTGTCGACCGGATGAACGAATAAAAACAGTATTGACCAGGCCTTGACTGCAACCACCTGAAGCCTTTAGTCGTCCTTCACCGAGGAGGGAAGCCGGGCAGGTAGAAGCGGGAAACACGGGCGGGACCGGCGGATGATTCAATCCGCGGACAGTAGTCAAATTTTAGCGGAATCTCATATTCCCCTCCGCTTCGCGTGCCCTCCGCTTCGAACGCCCTTCACTTTCCGTGAGGACCGGCCGGGAGGCGCGCCGTGCACTGTCCGCTATCGGCGAAGTTGTGCGGTCGCCCGAACGGCGCGGCTCTGACTACGATTCCCTCAGGTTCTCCGGGCAAGGGGCCCGAGGTTGTAGGGGGTTGGCATGGTTGCTGGTCGTGTTGTGCGCTTCGACAGCTCACGAGGTTATGGATTCATCGCACCCGCCCACGGCGGGGAGGACGTCTTTCTGCATGTGAACGACATGCTGTTTTCCGAGTCCTATGCGCACGCCGGGGCATTGGTTGAATTCGAAATCGAAAACGGGGATCGCGGTCTCAAGGCGGCCGGCGTCCGGCTCGTCCAGGAGGCGGGCGAGGCCGCGCCCGAGCCGGGCAGGACTTCCTCGGAACCGGGAAGGGCACCCTCGCAGACGGGCGGGACACACCCGGCCCGACGCGTGGTGGACGAGGACGACTCCCTGTGCGACGTGCTCAGCACCGAGGAGTTCGCCAGAGAGGTCACCGAGGTCCTGCTCGCGGAGGTGCCCTCGCTCACCGGGGAGCAGATCCTGCGGATCCGTGGCGGGCTGGCGCAGTTCGCCAAGAACCACGGCTGGACCGAGGGCTGACGAGAGCCGATGAAGGCCGTCAGCGTCATAGGAACGGGTGCCGTCGGCACCTCCGTCGCACTGGCCCTGACCCGTCGGGGCATCACGGTGCATCTGGAGGACCTGAGCGCGACCGCCGCCAGGACCGCCGAGGCCATGGGAGCCGGCTCGGTGCATGCACCGGACGGACGCGTGGACCTCGCACTGATCGCCGTACCCCCGGCACACACCGGGGCGGTGCTCGCGGACGCCCAGCGCCGTGGTCTCGCCCGCGCCTACACCGACGCCGCCAGCGTGAAGGCACGGCCGTACGCGGAGATCCGCTCGGCCGGTGCCGATCCGTCGACCTTCATCGGCGGCCACCCCCTCGCGGCCACCGAACGCTCCGGCCCGCTGGCCGGGCGTGCGGACCTCTTCGAGGGGCGGCCCTGGATCCTCACCCCGTCCGCGCACACCGACCAGGCCGTGCTGAACCGCGCTCTGGAGCTCGTCACCCTCTGCGCGGGCGTGCCCGTCATCATGGACGCCGCCCTGCACGACCGTACGATCGCCCTCACCTCGCACGCACCCCATCTGATCTCCACGCTCATGGCGGCGCAGCTGGCGCGGGCGACGGAGGCCGACATCCGCGTGGCGGGGCAGGGACTGCGGAACGTCACCAGCATCGCGGGCGGTGACCGCGCACTGTGGCGGGACATCCACGAAGCGAACGCGGACGCGCTGGCGGACGTACTGGACACCTTCGCCGCCGATCTGAACGTGGCCGTCAACGCGCTGCGCACACTGGGAGATTCGGACCCGGTGGTCCGTGAGCGGGCCGAGGCCGGCCTGGACACGCTGCTCAGGCACGGCGCCCGCGGACGGGACCGGGTGGCGAGCAGGTCGGGTGCGCCGTCGGCGGAGGTCGCCCGGCTCTCGGTTGCGGTGCCGGAGCAACCAGGCACGCTGGCACGGCTGTTCACAGCCGTCGACGAGCTCGGGGGGCGGATCGAGGACGTACGGCTGGAGCAGGCCGGGGAGCCTCCGTACGGACGGGTCTCCCTGTTCGTGCGGGGGACGTCCGCGGCCGAGCTGTCCCGGCTGCTGACCGTGGACGGCTGGGCCGTCACCCTCGCGCCCGCCACGGCATCCGCGGCAGAGCATGCCGCGGTTCCCGCGGCCCTCAATTCCTGAGCACGTGGCCGCCGAGGCTACTCCCATCTCCGGCCGGAACGGCTTCGCGTCGCGGCGGAGGGAACGGCTTCGCGTCGCGGCAGAGACAGAAGAACCCCGCGCGGGGCCGGCCACGAGTGGCGTACGGCTCCGAGCGGGGTTGTTGCGCTGTCGAATCGGAGAGTGAAGGTGTTCAACCGCAGCACCGCCTCAGTTGAACACCGCACCACCTCAGCCGGGCGGCGCGGTACTCTTCGCGGCCGAGAAGCCGCCGACCTTGCCGATGACGTCCGAGCTGTAGAGGCGCAGCGCCTGCTGGAGCGCGAACTCGGCCATATAGCGCCGGAAGTCGTCCACGGACTCCTCGGCGAGGTTCATCATGTGCCGGTTGGCCAGGACGGCGGGGCTTCGCAGCCGCTCCAGACTCCGCTCGACCGCGGCATCCAGTTCCTCGCTCTCGTGGATCTCGTCGAACACCAGCCGCGCCTCCGGTTCGGTCGCCCGCAGGCGCCGTCCGCCCAGGATCAGCTGCCGGGCCAGGCGCGGGCCGACGGTCCGGAGCAGCCGGAAGTCGGAGGCACCGGGAATGATGCCCTCCTTGGCCGCCGGGAGGCTGAAGTAGGCGTCCGATGCCGCCAGCACCTGGTCGAAGACGAGGAGGATCTGCGCGCCGCCGCCGATGGCGAAGGTGTCCACCGCGGCGACCCAGGGCTTCTCGACCGTACGGGACCACCGGGTCGTCCCCTCGTCGGCGAGGATCCCCCGGAAGATCTTGTGGATGTAGCCCAGTTCGCGGCGCAGCAGGAAGTCGACCAGTGAGATGCCTCCGCCGTGGAGGGCCTTGAGGTTCACTCCCGCGCTGAACACCCGGCGACCCCGGTAGCGGGGGTGGGTCATCTCTCCGCCGCGCAGCAGACAGACCTCGACGGAGGGGTCGAGCAGCGCGAGGTCGACGGCGGTCTCCATGTCGTCGATCTGCCGGTCGTCCTCCGCGTTCAGGCAGTCGACCCGGCACATGGTCAGCCGCACCGCGCTCCCGGTCCGCTCCAGGCGCACGGAGCCCAGGTCGGCCGTGCCGGTGCGCACGAACGCGGGGAGCAGTCCGAGCGCGCGCGGGGTAGGGCGCAGCATGGCGTCGAGCAGGTGCCGGCCGGTCGACGGAGAGTTCAGGATCGCCCGGAAGAAGATCCCCTGGTCGATCTCGTGCCCCTCCTTGTCCGACTGCGGGCGGCCCCGCTCGCTCGCGAGCCGCTCGGCGGTGGGCACCAGGCCGGGGAAGGCAGTCGCCGCACGCGACGCGAGGAGGGCCAGCCGCACGTACCGGATGCGGCCGTCGGTGAGTTCGTCGTAGACGGCGTCGGCGTGTACGTCCATGAACGCGGCGCGGCGGATCCGGGCGGCGTCCGTCGCCGACGCGGCTGCGGCGCGTTGCTCGGGCGATCTGAGAGTCGGCTCGGGCAGCGCGGCGAGCAGGTCGTCGGTCCGCGCGGCGGCCTTGGCGAGCGCTTCACGGGCTTCCGCCAACTCACCCCGAACGCCGCCCAGGTCGAGCGCGAGGCCGCCGTCGCCCGCGCTCGTGCTCATGCCGGCGCTCATGCCGGCGCTCATGCCCGCGCTCATGCCTGTGCCCATGCCCGCGCTCATGTCTGTGCTCCGACCACGGCCGCGCGGCGCAGTGCCCGGTCACAGGCGGCGAGATGCGCGCCCAGCGCCTCCTCGAAGGTCGTGGTGGGTGCGTCGAGCAACAGCTGGCGCCGGATGGCGAGTTCGGCGCCGGAGACGGCGCCCGCGCGTACCTCCGCGGCGGTCGCCGCGGCCACCGGATCGTCCGCCAGTTCGTCGACGAGCTGCAGTGCCAGCGCGTCCGCCGCCCCGACGGGTGTACCGAAGAGCACCGCCCGGCGGATCGCGGCAGCGCTCGCCCCGTACCGGGCGAGCCGGTAGAGCGCCATGCCGGGCCAGGTCGCGCCGTCCTCCACGGACACGACCAGGCGCGCCGAACGTGTCGCGACGCGGTAGTCGGTGGTCAGCAGCGCGTCCAGCGCCGCTCCGCCGCAGTCTCCGTCGGCGACCGCGATGGTGGCCGCGGGCAGCCGCTCCAGGCGGCGCAGCGCCCGTTCCCACTTGTTCACCAGCGGCACCGTCAGCTCGCGTGCCCAGGAACCCTCGGGTACGCCGGACACGTGGACGGTCGCGTTGCCGTGCCCGGCGAGGTCCTCTACGCGGTCGCAGAAGGCGCCCACGGCGGCGATCGTCTCGGCGGACAGCAGGCGCCGTCCGTCGATGCGCAGGACGTGCCCCGGGGAGGTCTCACCCGTTTCTGCGGCGCCACTCGTCTCCGCGGTCTCGCTCGCCCTTGTCGTGTTGCTCGCCCTTGTGGTGTTGCTCGTCCCTGTGGTGTTGCTCATCCGATCCTCCGTCACCACTGCACCAGAGCAGTCTCGATGGTCGAGCCGGGGCCCATGGTCATGAGTACGCCGTAGTCGCCCGCCCGGGTCACCCGGTCCGCGAGGAGCCGTTCGTAGGAGAACAGGAAGGAGGAGCTCGACACGTTGCCGTAGTCGCGCAGGACGCCGGTGGTGTGCCGCACGTCGTGGCGGGTCAGGCCGAGATTGACCCGGACCGCGTCGATGACCTTCTTGCCGCCCGAGTGCACCAGCCAGTGCGCGATGTCGCTGCGGCGCAGTCCCGCACCGTCCAGCAGCCGGTCGATCACCTGCTCCGCGTTGGCGCCGACGACGTACGGGATCTGCGGGTCCAGGTAGAAGCTGAACTTCCCCTGGCCGTCGTCCCAGTCGTAGCGCATCGCGTCGATCGCCTCGGTGATGAGATGGCTGGCGAACCCGAGGATGCGGGGGCTGCCCGCCGCGGACGGCGGCCCGCCCGGCGCTTCGGAGGTGACATACGCGGTGTCGGGCGTGTCGGCGACCAGGGCGACGGCCGCCGCGCCGTCGCCGAACAGGCTGTTCACGACGGCGGTGCGCAGTGTCGAGTCCATGACGTACGCCGCCGAGCAGGCCTCGGTGCAGAGCATGACGGCGACCTTGCCGGGGTTGGCGACGGCCCAGCCGGGGTGGCGTTGAGCGCGTTGAGTCCGGCGTTGCAGCCCATGCCCACGACGTCGACCCGGCTGGTCGCCGAGGAGATGCCCATCTCCTTGATGAGCAGGGCGCTGATGCCCGGCGTGAGGAAGCCCGTGGTGGTCACGCAGCACAGGTAGTCGATGTCCGACAGCTCGATGCCCGAGTTCTCCAGGCAGGCCCGCACGGCCCTGGCGCCCATGTCGAGGGCGACCCTCCTGTGCTTGGCGAGGAGTTCGCCCTGGGCCTCAGCCGGGCGCGTGCCGTCGGCCGCCTCGGGCGGAATGGTGAGGTGGCGGCGCTCGATGGCGCTGTTGAGGAAGACGGAGCGGACCTTGGGATCCGTGATGTGGAAGAGGTCGAGCAGTTCCGGCTGACTGTACGAACGCTCCGTGGTCGCGGTGCCGACGCCCGCGATCCGGGCGGTGCCCGTCGTGGGCTTCGTCGCGGGAACCGGGAGGTCCAGAACAGCGGCGTCCGGAAGGCTCGTCGTGATGGTCATCGGAAAGTCCACCCCCACATACGGGTTTTACTGCGAATGAGGCATTTCACTGAGAACACCGCTACTCCTTCTGGCGAGTTGAAGAGCCACCACTGGCAACTAGCAACTATGACGCAGTGCGGCGTGATTGAGAGCGTGTTCAACTGCGGCATTCCCCGACCCTGCTGACGCCTGGAATCGTGGGATCCTGTGCCGGTGCTGATTGACACTGAGCGACTTCGACTTCGACGTTTTCAGCCTGCCGACATACCGGCGTTCGCGGCCTACCGCTCGGACCCCGAGGTCGCCCGCTATCAGGAATGGGATTTTCCGCTGTCCCTGGAATCAGCGGGACGGCTCGTGCGCAGATACGCCCGGAGTGATCCCGCCCGCCCCGGCTGGTTCCCGTACGCGGTCGAACTCAAGGCGGACGGATGCCTGCTGGGGGACGTCGCGGTGCACCGGCAGCCCGGTGGCGAGGCCGAGGTCGGGTTCAGCCTCGCCCGTGAGCGGCAGGGCCACGGGTACGCGACCGAGGCCGTACGCGGCGTGCTGGCGGACCTGTTCGGCGGTGGCCTGCGAACGGTGTGGGCGGAATGCGACGTACGGAATCAGCGGTCCGCCCGGCTGCTGGAGCGGATCGGTTTCGAGTTCGTCTCCCAGCGGACCGTATTCGTCCGGGGAAAACGGGAATGGACCGAACTCCGGATGTTCAGCCTGCCCGCCGAGAAATGGAATGGTCCCGGCGAGGGCTGAACAGCGGAGTCGGCGACTACGGCCGGCCCGGTCATGGCATTACCGCGATGTCACGAAACGGGCCAGCCGCTCAATTCCCTCCTCGATCTCCCGGTGCGACAGATAACTGACCGACAGGCGCAGGCTGGTGCTGCCGCCGCCGCCCGGATAGAAGTACGACATGGGTGTCCAGATGACCCCGAATTCCTCGGCCGAACGGACCAAGGCCGTGTTGTCGGCTTCGAACGGCACGTCGACCGCCAGGAAGAAGCCACCACTGGGCTCGTTCCAGCGGACACCGAGTGCGGCCCGCTCATCCTCCGGGAAGTTCCGTTCGAACTCACGGAGGGTGACACGCATCGCGTCCCCGTAGTACGCGGCCGTCCGTGTGTTGAGCTCCGAGGTCCGCCCGTCGACGGACAGGAGCATGCCTGCCGTGACGGCCTGGCTGACCGGGGAGGTGTTGACGGTCACCATGCTCTTGATCTTGGTGAGTTCGTCCGCCAGCAGCCCGCTGCCGCCCGCGCCGTCGACCACGGTCTGGTCGGCCACGACGAAGCCCACCCGAGCGCCTGGGAAGAGGGTCTTGGAGTACGAGCCCAGGTGGACCACCCTGCGTGCGTGGTCCAGGGACTTGAGGGTCGGCAACTGGCCGCCGGGGCTGACCATCCGGTAGGGGCTGTCCTCCAGGATCAGGATGTCGTGCCGCTCCGCCAGGTCGAGGAGTTCCTGACGCGTGCTGAGCGGCATGGTGGTGCCGGAGGGGTTCGAGTGGTCCGGGATGACGTAGAAGGCACGCGGGCGCCGGCCGCGGGCCCGCTCGGCGAGGAGCGCCGCCTCCAGGTCGGCGCAGCGGAACCCCTTCTCGCCCTCCTCGACGGCGCGCACCTCGACGTCCAGCAGCCGGGCCGCGCCGGTGATGCCGACGTAGCAGGGACTGGAGACCAGCAGGACGTCGTCGGGATCGGACATGAGCGCCCGCACCGCGAGGAACATCGCCTCCTGGCAGCCGACCGTGACCACGACGGACTCGGCCGGTACGTGGATGTTCTCGTCCTTGCGCAGCGAGTCGGCGATCAGTTCGCGGATCTGGCCGCTGGTGGGGCCGTACTGGAAGAGGGCGGAGCGGATCTCGGCGGGGGACGCGCCACCCGCCTCCAGGTGATCCAGGTAACGGCGGAGGTAGGTGAAGATCTGCTCGGTCTCGAAGAACCCGTCATAGGGGCGGCCGGGCGCGAACGAGATCGCGTCGGGGTAGCGGTGCGTGATCTCGTTGAGGAAGTTCATCGTATCCAGCACGGGGTCGGACACACTGCCGTGCAGATCCTGCTTCCGCAGCGCGGAGGTGTCCGGGCGGGGCTCCGCCGACCCGGGACGCTGCGCCGCGACCGCAGATCCACTCTGTACGGGCTGCGGAGATCCACTCTGTACGAGCTCCGGAGATCCGCTCTGTACGAGCTCCGGAGATTCGCTCTGTACGAGCTGATGGCCGGCGAGCCCGTCCGCCCCGCGGTGTCCGGCGTCCGCGACCGTGGCCGTGCCGGTGAGCAGCATCGCCTCCTTGAGCTCGTCGACGACGATGTCCAGCACCCGCCGCACTCCTTCGGCCTGGCCCACAGCCAGTCCGTGCAGCACCGGACGGCCCAGGAGGACCGCGTCGGCGCCCAGGGCCAGGGCCGCCAGAACGTCGCCGCCGCAGCGGACCCCGCCGTCCATCAGGAGTGGGCGCGCGCCTGCGACCGCGTCCGCGATCTCGGGCAGTGCGTCCAGTGTGGCCGCGGCGCCGTCCAGCTGTCGGCCGCCGTGGTTCGACACGATGATGCCATCGGCCCCGGCCGACAGGGCGCGCCGTGCGTCGGACGCGGTGAGCACGCCCTTGACCAGGACCGGGAGGGAGCTGACCGAGTGCAGCCACTTGATCACCGACCAGTCGAGGGCCGGGTCGAACTCGGCCAGCGCATGTCCGCCGGGCGAGGCGAAACCGGCCTCGCCCCCGGGTACGGGCCCGGATCCCGCCCCGGGAAGGGGCAGATTGGCCGGAGCGATGCCCTCGGGCAGGCGGAAGCCGTTGCGGATGTCCCGCAGCCGGCGGCCCAGGCGGGGCGCGTCGGCCGTGAGGACCAGCGCCTCGAAACCGGCCCGCTCGGCCCGTTCGACCAGTGCACGTGTCACCTCGCGGTCCCGGAAGCAGTACACCTGGAGCCACAGGGGGGCGGTGCCGGCCCGCGCGATGTCCTCGAAGGTCCGCCCGGCGAAGGTGCTGACGACGAGGGGCAGTCCGGCAAGGCCGGCGGCCCGGGCGGTGGCGACCTCTCCGGCCGGGTCCGCCAGCGTGTGGTAGGCGAGGGGCGCGACACCGACGGGCGCGGCCCAGTCCCGTCCCAGGATGCGGGTGCCGGTGTCGGGCCGGCGCACTCCGGTCAGTACCCGCGGACGCAGTCGGACCCGGCCGAAGGCCTCCTCGTTGGCGGCGAGGGTCCGTTCCCGTCCCGCGCCCCCCTCGATGAAGTCCCAGACGTCGGGGGCCAGTTCCGCGCGGGCCAGGGCCGCGTAGTCAGCCAGGGTGTGCGGTTCCCGTACGCCGCCGTCCGCCGGCCGGCCGCTCACCCGGCGGCCAGCCGGTCGCGTTCGACGGCCTCGTACAGGGCCCGGATGTTGGCGCTGCCGAAGCCACGGGAGCCCTGGCGCTGGATGAGTTCGAAGAAGAGGGTGTTGCGCTCGTAGGGCGAGCGGCTGAACAACTGCAGCAGGTAACCCCATTCGTCGCGGTCGGCGAGGATCTGGGTGGCCCGCAGCTCCTCGATCTTCTCCCGCATACCGGTGAACCGGTCGGCGAGCATGTCGTAGTAGGTGCCCGGGGTACTGAGGAACTCCACGCCCCGGTCGCGGAGTTCGCGTACCGACGGGATGATCTCGTCGACCAGGAAGGCCAGGTGCTGGACACCGGGCCCGCCGTTGCGGTCGAGGAACGCGTCGAGCTGTCCGGGGCTCTTCGTCGGGTCCGGCGCGACCAGGGTGAAGGTGACGCGCCCCGACTCGCTGCGTACGACGATCGAGTCCATCGCCTGATCGCCGACGGCGACGTACTCGGAGGAGTACCGGGACATCCCGAAAGCGGCGTCGTAGTAGTCGGCGTAGTCCCTGAGCGCGCTGCCCTCGACGCAAACCGCGATGTGGTCGAGCAACCGTATCCGGCCCGGGGTGTCGCCCGTCTCCTGCCCCTGGGGCGCGGTCTCCCAGGCGCGTCCGGGGGGCCGGGACTCGGGGTCGAAGGGGCGCGGCAGCAGCGTGTGGGTGACGCCCCCGAACGCCGAGACCACCGGGTTGCCGTGGGCGGGAGCGAAGGACTCACCGCCCGCCGCGACGGCCGCATCCCGGGTCTTCGTCACGTCGTCACAGGTCAGCGCGATGTCGGCGATACCGTCCCCGTGCTGGTCGAGGAATTTCCAGATCCCCCTGCCCGACGTGACGATCACCCGGCTCTCGCCCTGCCGCAGCAGGATGGAGCTCCGGTCGGCCTCCACGCGGTCGGCGACCCGGGTGAAGCCCATTCCCGAGACGAAGTAGTCGATGGTGGACGGCGCATGACTCGTGTAAAGCTCGACGTGCGCCGTGTCGTGCACTGTCATGGAGGTGCCTCCTCAGGAACCGGGGACCGGGGACCGGGTCGGGAGGACCGACGGCCCGGCTGTCGTGGGACTACCAGCGCCATTCCTGCTGGCCATAGAGGTGCCCGGCCTTGATCCCGCGGTCCTTGCACCAGGTCATGAACTCGTCGATCTGCTTGATCTGGTACGTGTCCTCGGTGTACGTGGTCGCCATGACGTGGCCCAGCCAGGGCTCCTCGCCCATGGCGTACACGTACGCCTCCTTGGCGCCGAGTTCGACCATGATGTCGGCGGCCTGCGCGGCGTTGGAGCCGGACAGCTTGCGGGAGTTGCTCATCTTCTTCGTGACCGGTTTGGTGAGCAGCGCCTGGTAGAGCCAGGTGAGGGGGGCGCCGTCGCACTCCATGCCCAGGAAGGCGATGTCGGCGGTGCCCAGGTGCCGCTTCACATAGCGGTAGAGCAGCGGGTCGATGCCTGAGGAGTCCGCTCCGATGAAGACCTTCTTGCCGGCGAACTCGGCCCAGTACGTGGACTTGCCGCGGATGTCGAGGTCGCAGTGCTCACCGAGGAACGGGGTGGCGGTGACCTTGCCGCCGGGGAACTCCACCTCGTCGAAGTCGTCGACCTCGACGACCGGGAAGCCCTGGTGCTTGAGCATCAGGGCCATGGACGGGTCGGCGAGGTTGCCGCGCGAGGCGCGCGGGACGACGACCGCGCCGACTCGGCCGCGCAGCTGGAGCAGCGTCTCCAGGACGATGTGGTCCTGGTGGCCGTGCGTGATCACCACGAGGTCGATGAAGTCGGGCAGGTCGTCCAGGGTGTACCGGTCCCCGGCGGTGTTGTCCGCGCTGATGAACGGGTCGGTCACGATGGCGGCTTCGGGTGTCTGCAGGACCAGGCAGGCGTGTCCGAAGTAGCGGATCCGGCCGCCGGCGTCGATGTGCCGGTCCTCGGCCAGGCTCGGCCGGTCGCTCAGCATCCCGGACAGCCTGGTGCTCTGGGCGTCGTCGAGTTCCAGGGCGTCGCGCAGATGGGACAGCGTGGTGGGCCGTACCCGGGACTTGAACAGCTCTTCCAGGCCCGCGTGGCGGAAGGGGATGTCCAGCTCCAGCACGTCCGGGGAGGGCAGACGCGGGGTGCTGAGGATGAAGGGGCGCTCGATGCCGGTCTCGAAGGACAGCTGCACCGACTGGCGTTCCTCCTGGTAGATGTCGCTGTGATAGGCCAGCGGTTCCAGGAAGCGGATCTGTGCCTGGTTGTCGGTGTCGTACGCCAGCTCCACCAGGCCGCCCAGCTCCTGCGGCAGCTTGGGGTACAGCGGAGTCAGGTCGAAGCCGGTCGCGTTGCCCCGCAGCAGCTCCTGGCCCTCGGCGATGGCCTCGGCGAACCGCAGCATCCCGGCGCGCTCGCGCTTGATGGTGGCCAGCAGGTCGCGCACCTCGTCGGCGCGTTCCTCGGGGATGTTGATGAAGTAGCCGCCCCGCAGTTCGGGGTTGTGGCTGGCCGCGACGTGCACCTTCGGGGACTGGAGGTAGGACTCCAGCAGCGGCACCTGCAGGAATGCCAGGTTCATCGCCGCCTGGATCGGGGCCAGCGTGTGCGGCCAGACGTAGAACCTGTCCACGAGTGGTTCGACTATGACCTTCGGCCGCAGGTACAACTGCTCATCAGCCATCAGACTTCCGCCCCTCCAGGCATTACGAACGACAAAGGGTTTCCGGTACGTGCTGGTTTCCTGGAATTGCCGGCGCGCCGGTCACGGCCGCGTGGGCCCGCCGTCCCCGGCGACCCGCTCCAGGACCGCCATGGCACTGGTGAGTTTCATCCTGGCCTGGGCCCAGGCGATGGACCGCGGCCCCTCCAGGACGGCGCCCGAGACCTCCTCGCCGCGGTGTGCGGGCAGGTCGTGCATGAACTTCGCGTCGGGCCAGCGGCTCAGCAGCCGTTCGTCGACGTGGAACGGCCGGAACCTCTCCCGCCAGTCGGGGTCGGCCTTGACCGTGCCGGTGGTCTGCCAGCGGGTCGTGTAGACGACGTGCGCCTCGGCCGGCAGGTCGTCGAGGTCATGGGTCTGCCGGACCGTGCCGCCCACCGCCGCGGCCCGTTTCGCGGCGTCGTCCAGGACCTGCGCGTCCAGCCCGTAGCCGGACGGGGTGGCAAAGGTGAGACGGCAGTTCGGCATACGGGAGAGTCCGTACGCCAGTGCCGACGCCGTGTTGTTGCCCTCGCCGAGGTAGAGCAGCGACAGTCCGTCGAGCGAGCCGAATTCCATGAGCATCGTCGCGAGGTCACAGATGCCCTGCGTCGGGTGTTCTTCCGCGGCCATCGCGTTGATGACGGGCAGCTCGCCCGCCCGGGACATCTCCCGCAGTTCGTCGAGGGGCCCCGCGGTGCGGACGACGAGCGCGTCCAGCATGGAGCCGAGGATGCGCCCGGTGTCCTGAAGGGACTCCCCCGTCGCCGTCTGCAGGTCGTCCGGCCCGTACATCAGGGGGAAGCCGCCCAGTCGTACGGTGCCGGCGCCGAAAGCGGTTCTGGTCCTGGTCGACGTCCTGGTGAAGAGGACTCCGACGACTTTGTCCCGCAGGGGCCGCTCGTGCGCGCTCTGGTCGTGGTACAGGTCACGGGACCGGGCCGCCAGGCGTTCCAGGTCCTCCCTGGTCAGGTCGGACAGCGTCAGCAGCCCGCGCTGTGGTGCGAACATGGTTCCCCGTTCTTGTTCGGAGAGTGCGCTTGCCGTGCTGTTCGGCGGGATCACGGCCGCGTGCCCACTCGACGCCCGCGTCGATGCCGACGCCCGCGATGCCGTGGGCCGCCCGCCAGTCGGCCCGGTAGATCGTGCTGCGGTAGCGGTCGGCGCCGTCGGGACACAGGCAGACCAGTTCGGCCGTCCGCGGGTCCTGCCGGAACATGCGCAGCGCGGCGGCAACGGTCGCGCCGGAGCTGCCGCCGACACCGATACCGGCCTGCTCCGACAGCCACAGACAGGCCGAGACGGCTTCGGTCACCTCGACGTGCAGCGCCTCGGTCGTGGCCGGATCGAGGAAGTTGGACGGGCAGCTGGCGCCGATCCCGGACAGGAGCCGCCGGCCGGGGTCCCCGCCGAGTGCCGCCGAGCCGTGCACGTCGACGCCGACGAGCCGCCAGGCCGCACCCGTCGCCTCGACGAACCTCGACAGTCCTGCGAGGGTGCCGCCGGTGGAGACCGGCACCAGGACCGTCGCGGGACCCGGCACCTGGGCACGCAGTTCGGGCGCCGTGGTGACGAAGTGTGCGTTGGGGTTCGCCTCGCTCCGGTACTGGTTCGTCCAGACAAGACCGGGGCGGGCGAGCAGTTGTGCCCGCACGTACCGGATGCGGTTCAGCAGAAAACCCCCGGAGGAATCCGGTTCGTCGACGACCGTCACCCGGGCGCCCAGCCCGTGCATACGGTCGATGAAGAACGAGCTCGTCCGGGGGTCGACGACAGCGTTCAGGGGAATTCCGCGGGTCTCGCACTCGGCCGCCATCGCGACTCCGAGATTTCCGGAGGTCGATTCGATGATACCGGCTTCGCTGTCGATCGAGTCCGCCACATGGTCGATGAGGGAGGCGGCGATCCGGTCCTTCAACGAGCCGTAGGGATTGGCCGATTCGAGTTTCAGCCGCAGCCGTCTTTCGATTCCGTCGACTTTGATGTACAGGTCGACGATCGGGGTGCGGTCGACGACCCCGTTCTCTCTGACGGGCGGTTTTCGTATCGGTCCTGGAGAGCCTGCAGCTCCCATGCGACAGTCACATCCGATCTTCTTGAGTGCTCGTGACGGGTCTCCTCACGGCCCCCGAAGCGCCGGATGGAAATCGGTCAGGCGACGACCTCGGACATTTCCACGACGACCAGGCGGCCCGTGCCCCGGAGCGTCGCCAGATCGATGTCGGCGACACAGCGGACCGGGTCGTCGTTGAGGACCAGCGTGCCCTCGACGTGGACCGTCCCGCTGCCTCCCTCGAAGTCGGCGCCGGCGTAGTCGGATGCCTCGCGGTCCAGGCGTATGCCCAGGTCGGTGCCGCCACGGGTCTCGGTGAACTTCACGAACACCGTCCCGATGTCCTCCAGCCGGACGCGCAGCTCCTCCAGTGTGGGCTTGGGGCCGCCGACCGCCACCGGCTGTTCGTCGCTCAGCCGCTGCGTCAGTTCATCCATGGGTCACCTCTCGGGGGCTCAGTTCTGCTCGGACTCGGCATAGGCGAAAGCCAGGTCCTCAGGTATTCGGAACTTCAGCGTGGTCTCGCAGAATTCACGCCACTCCGGAGTGTCCTCCGTGAACAGTCTCTTGTCCTTGTCGACTCCGACAGGGCTGATCATGACGGTGAATTCGTCACAGAGGAACACCGTCGTGTCGTCGGTCATTTCACGCTCTTCCGCTCGCACGCCGGCCGACCAGCCCGGAAAGCGACGCAATTCACCCAGCAGGTAGGACTTGCAGTACTTCCTCACCGGAACCTCCGAAAGCGGGCCGACGGCGAACTCTCCCACGTGCGGCGCCGGGTGAACCGAGCGAAGTCGGTCCTTCGGGAAACCGCGGAACGTGGTGTCGCGTTATTAGGCGCTCTCAGCGTACGACAAGCGTTCCGGCCGATCTATAAGTGCGGGGTGACAGGAACGGCGGTCTGAACGTTCAACTGCGCGTGTGCGCCGGTTGAACGCCCAGACCGCCGAATCCCGCCCGGGGGGGCTGTGTGCGGAGGTCGGTGTGCGGAAGTCCGTGTGCGGTTGGGTCCGCCCTTACGCGTCCCGGGCGCGGAGCAGCCAGCCGCCGGCGGTCATCGCGCCGACCGCCCACAGGGCCAGCACGCCGAGGCCCTGCCAGGGCCCGATGGGCAGGTCGCCGACGTCGACGGTGGTCTGGACGGCGAGGCCGGCCGTCATCGGGGAGATCTGCTGGAGGTGGCGCTGCCAGTCGGGGTCGGCGACCACCTGGGCGAGGATCGGGAAGACGAACAGCAGGGCGAGGACGATGCCGATGGCGGTCGCCGAGTTCCGTACCACCAGGGCGATGCCGAGGCTGAGCAGGCCGATCAGCACGAGGTAGAGGACCGAGCCCACCGCGGCCCGCAGCGTCGCCCCGTCGGTCAACGACAGGGGCGGGAAGCCGTGTTCCTCGGTGAAGCCGCGGCCGGGCTGCACGAGGCCACCGACCAGCAGGGAGCCGAGGACGGCGACCGTCCCGGCCACCAGCATCACCGCGGTGAGTACGGCGGACTTCGAGAAGAGGACCGTGAGCCGGCGCGGTACCGCCGTGAGCGTGGTGTGCATCATGCCGGTGCTGTACTCGTTGCCGACCATCAGCACGGCCACGATCGCGACGACGACCTGGCCGACCAGCACACCGGTGAGGCTGAGCCGCGTCGGGTCCCCGCCGCAGCCGTCGGCGTCGCACCGGGAGGTCATGGCCACCGCGGCACCGACCGCGAGGGTCAGCGCGACCACGGCGAGCGTCAGCCAGCTGTTGCTCGCGTCGGTCCGCAGCTTCGTCCATTCGGCCCGTCCGGCGGATTTCATACGTCCCTCCGGCGGAGCAGGACCACGGCGGCGGCGAACGACGCCGCGGCGTAGGCGCACAGGACGGCGAGCCCGGCCCAGGGGGCCAGCGGGAAGTACCCGGACGAGGGCGAGTAGACGGTGACGACCTGGTCGTAGCGCTCGATGCTCTGCTGGATGGCGAATCCGGCGGCGGGAGTGACCCTCAGCAGCCACTGCGAGGCGCCGTCGGGCAGTACGGACGCCGTCGCGAGGAGGTAGGGCAGCACCATGCCGACGACGACCACGGTGATGGCCACGGCGCTGCGCCGCAGGATGGCGCCGACGGCGAGGGCGAAGACGCTCGCGGCGGCGAGCAGCAGGCCCGTACCGACGATGACGCGCAGTTCGGTGGCGGCCGGGACCGTCAGTACGGGGAAGCCGTTGGATTCCGAGCGCTGTCCGCCGAAGGGGACCATCACCGCGGCGGAGACCACGCCGACGACGAAGGCGAGGGAGCCGATCACCAGGCCCTTGGCGACCAGGACGCGGCCCCGGCGCGGGCTGGCGGCGAGGGTGAGGCCGATCATGCCCCGCCGGTATTCGACGGTGATGTAGCCCGCGCCCACGACGACCATGATGATCAGTCCGGCGAACGCGCCGACGAGGAAGTTCTCGATGGTCCGTACGCCGCTGGTGGCGGGGCCGCCGACGACGGGGGCGATGTCGCCCGCGCCGGTCACCTTGAAACCGCTGCCCTCGGGGGTGGCTTGGCCCTTGGTGTCCTGGCTGTAGCTGGCGGAGGTGCCCGCGTCCTTGCCGACCTGGTCGCTCGCCCAGGAGCCGCCGGTCCACTGGCCGCCGAGGGCGATCCGGTCGAAGGTGCCGGTGGCGACGGCCGGGGCGAATCCCGTGCCGGTTCCGGTCTCGTCCTTGATGGACGGGGAGGTCACGAACAGTCCGACCTCCGGTGTCCGCGACAGCCCGGTCAGATCCGCGTGGCCCACCTCGGTCCACTTGGACCCGTCGGCCGACTCGTAGCCGGTGAGGGTGTCGCCGGTGCGCTGGAGGCGCAGCCAGCGCGGTGCCTCCTGGGAGGCCGCGCCGGCCGCCCCGGCGGTGTCGTGCGTGTAGTCGTACTGCATCCGCACGCCGTGGCTGCCGGTGACCATCATCGCCGCGTACGACGATCCCTGGTCCAGGCCGTCCTTCACGATGATGCCGGCCTTGGCCCAGGGGGCGAGGCCGCTCCTGCTGTCGTTCGGGTTCGTCGAGACGACACCGGCCAGTGAGGAGACCGCGACCGTGATGCTGCCGTCGCCCTGGAGCTTCTGGTGGACGAAGTAGAAGCTGTCGTTGACGGCCTCGCCGCCGGGGCCGACGGGGAGCGCGGAGCTGCCGTCGGGGTCGGACTTGTTGCCCGCCGCCGTGGCGAGCAGGCCCACCAGGCAGATGATCAGCACCGCCCCGACAGTGCTCCGCACCCAGCCCCGCACCGTGCGGAACTTGGTCCATTCCGAGTGGAGGAGCTGCGCGAAGCCGCCCCGGCCCGGCCGGGTGGCCGTGCGCGGCGGTGTCAGCGTGGAGGTCATCGGCCGGCCTCCTCGGGCACGACCCCGCGGTACTGCACGGCGTCCCGGGTGAGCTCCATGTAGGCCTCTTCCAGCGAGGCGCGGTTCTCGGAGATCTCCGAGAACGGCACCGCGTTCTGGCTGAGCAGCGACACCACGTTCTCCGCGGGCAGGCCGGTCACGCTGACCGTGTCGGCCCCGGTGGAGCTGACGGTGGCACCCGAGCGGGCCAGGACCGTCATGGCCTGGTTGAGCGCGGACGTCCGCAGGGTGACCCTCCCCTGGGACATCGACGCCAGCAGCTCGCGCACGCTCATGTCGGCGACGACCTTGCCGCGTCCGACGACCACCACGTGGTCCGCGCTGTCCTGCAGTTCGCTCATCAGGTGGCTGGAGACCAGCACGGCCCGCCCCTGTTCGGCCAGTGAGGCGAGGAAGCCGCGCATCCACATGAACCCCTCGGGGTCCAGGCCGTTGAAGGGCTCGTCCAGCATGATCACCGGGGGGTTGCCGAGGAGGGCCGCCGCGATGCCGAGGCGCTGCCGCATGCCCAGGGAGAAGCCGCCCGCCTTGCGCTGGGCCACGTCCTGGAGGCCGACCTGCCGGATCACCTCGTCGACCCGCTCGGCGCCCAGCCCCTGGGAGTGGGCCAGCCACAGCAGGTGGTGGCGGGCGGTCCGGCTCGGCTGCACGGCCGCCGCGTCCAGCAGCGCCCCGATGTGGGTGAGCGGGGTGCGCAGGTCCTGGTAGCGGCGCCCGCCGACCAGTGCGGTTCCTCTGTCGGGTTTGTCCAGGCCGAGGATGACGCGCATGGTCGTGGACTTGCCGGCGCCGTTCGGACCGACGAAGCCGGTGACCTGCCCCGGCCTGACGGCGAACGTCATTCCGTCCAGCGCCTGGGTGCTCCCGAAGCGCTTGCGCACGTCCGTGACTTCGATCGTCGCGTCCGACCCATCGATCGTTTTCTCCATACCCGCAGACTAGGGAGCGGGAGGTGGTCAGGTCGTCACGGCCGGGAGCCATGTTCGGTGCCACTCACAGGAGCCAGTACGAGGACCGCCCGTCCCCCACAGGAGGGACGGGCGGAGTCATACCTCAGGAGGACGCCTACAGTTCGAACGCCTCGTACTCTCCGCCGTCGTCGGCTCCGACGGCCGCCGCGATCGCAGCGATGGTGGGCTCCTCGAAGACCGTGGCGAGCGTCAGGTCCACGCCGAAGACGTCACGGATGCGGGAGACCAGCTGGGTGGCCAGCAGGGAATGCCCGCCGAGGTCGAAGAAGCTGTCCTCGACACCGACGCGTGCCACGCCCAGGAGTTCGGTCCATGTCTCGGCGAGGATCCGCTCGGTCCCGGTGCGTGGTGCGACGTACGCCCGCGCCGTCGCCGCCCGGGCCCCGTCGGCGGGCTCCGGGAGCGCCGCCCGGTCCACCTTGCCGTTCGTGGTGAGGGGCAGCTCGGCCAGTTCGACGAAGACCGACGGGACCATGTACGTCGGCAGCCGGTCGCCCGCGTAGGCCCTCAGTTCCTCGACGGAGGGAATCCCGTCGGCCTGGTCGGCCGGCACCAGGTAGGCGAGCAGCCGCCGGTCGGTGTCGCGACCGCTCGCGGTGACCACGGCCGTCCGCACCATCGGGTGGGTGGTGAGCAGCGCCTCGACCTCCCCGGGCTCGATCCGGAAGCCGCGCACCTTGACCTGGTCGTCGGTGCGGCCGAGGAACTCGAGCTGTCCGTCCGGCAGCCACCGCACCCGGTCGCCCGAGCGGTACATCCGTGTTCCGTCGCCTGTGAAGGGGTCGGGCAGGAAGCGTTCGGCGGTGAGCGCGGCCCGGCCGAGATAGCCGCGCGCCAGTTGCGCACCCGCGATGAACAGCTCTCCCGCGACACCGACCGGCACCGGCCGCAGCCGCTGATCCAGCACGTACACCCGGGTGTTGGCGACCGGGCCGCCGATCGGCGGTGCCTGCCCGCGGTCCGGCGCACAGCCGGCGACCGTGGCGCAGACCGTCGTCTCGGTCGGACCGTACGCGTTGAACAGGCGTCGCCCGACGGACCACTGGGCGGCAAGCCGTCCGTCGAGCCGTTCACCCGCCGTGATCAGGGTGGACACCCCGCTGAACCCGTCCGGGCCCAGGGCGTCCAGCAGGGACGGCGGCACGGTGGCCACACTCACTCCGGTACGGGCGGCGAGCGCTGCCAGGCGGCCGGGTTCGGCGCGGTCCGCCGCCTCGGCGACGACCAGGGTGCCCCCGGACGCCAGGGCCATCAGCAGCTCCCACACCGAGGCGTCGAACCCGAACGGCGCGAACTGCAGGACCACATCGCCCGGGCCCGTCCCGAGTGCCTCGCGCTGGGCGGTGACCAGACTGACCGCTCCCCCATGGGTGACCTGCACGCCCTTGGGCCGTCCTGTGGATCCGGACGTGTAGATCACGTACGCCGACTGGTGCGGGTGCACGGGTACTTCGGGCGGGGCCGAAGGCATGGCGAGCAGAGAACTCCGCACCGCGGGATCGTCCATGACGATCGTCCGCGTCCTGCCGACGGGCAGCTCCTCGATCACCTCGTCGGTGCCGAGCAGCACACCCGCGCCGCTGTCGGCGAGCATGAACTCCAGTCGGTCCACCGGGTATTCGGGGTCGAGCGGCAGATAGGCGCCACCGGCCAGCCAGACCGCGAGGACGGCCACGATCATGTCGACCCCGCGCGGCAGGCACACCGCCACCACGGTCTCGTCGCCGACGCCCGCGCCGCGCAGAACATGCGCCAGCCGCCCCGACCTGTCCAGCAGCTCGCCGTATCCGACCGACGTCTCCCCGCACCTCACGGCGGTCGCACCGGGCTCCCGCGCCGCGGCGGCCACGATCAGTTCGTGCACGCCGCCCACCGCGGGCAGCGCCCGAGCGGTGTCGTTCCAGCCGTGGACCAGTACGTCGTGCGTGTCCTCGTCCAGCAACGGCAGCTCGCCGAGACGCCGCTCGGCGTCCTGGGCCACCGCGTCCAGCAGCGTGCCGAACTGTGCGGCCGTCCGCCCGACCGTGCCGGGGTCGAACAGCGCGGTGCTGTACTCGATCTGCCCGTTCAGCGCACCGCCCGCGTCCGTCAGCACCAGCCGCAGGTCGAAGCGGGTGGTCATACCACTGCCGGTGTCGCCGAGGAAGGAGTCGGCGCCAGGACTGTCGTCCGGACCCGGGTCGAGAGACGCCCGTCCGTCCTCGACCGGTCCGCCCTCTGCGGCCCGACCTCCCCCGCCGGCCCTTCCATCCTCGGTGAAGTAGTTGAACAACACCTGGAACAGCGGGCTTCTGGACCGGTCCCGCTCGACGACCAGGTCGTCGACCAGCTGCTCGAACGGAAGGTCCTGGTGCGCGTACGCGTCGAGCGCCATGGAGCGGACCCGCCCGAGCAGTTCCGTGAATGTCGGATCGCCGGACAGGTCGGCCCGCATGACGAGGGTGTTGACGAAGAACCCGATCAGTTCCTCGGTCTCGGCCCGGTTCCGGTTGGCCACCGGAGTACCCACGACCACGTCGTCCGTGCCGGCCTGGCGGCTCAGCAGGACGTCGAAGGCGGCCAGCAGCGTCATGAACATCGTCGTGCCGCTGCGCCGGGCCAGCGCCCGCAGTGACTCCATCGTCTCCGCGCCGACGGTGAACCGGGTGGACGCGCCGGCCGGTGACCACACCGCCGGGCGCGGACGGTCCGTGGGCAGTTCCAGCACCGGCGCGCCGCCCAATTGACCGCGCCAATACGCCAGTTGCCCGTCCAGCACCTCGCCGGTCAGCCACTGCCGCTGCCAAACCGCGAAGTCCGCGTACTGCACGGCGGGCGCGGGCAGCGACGGCGTACGCCCCGCACGCAACTCGTCGTACAGATAAGCCAGTTCGCGCTGGAAGATCCGCGTGGACCATTCGTCGGACACGACATGGTGCATCGACAGCGCCAGGACGTGCTCGTCGGGCGCCACCCGGATGAGCATGGCGCGGATCAGCGGGCCGTCCGCCAGGTCGAACGGCGTCGCCTCGTCGGCCGCGACCAGTTTCCCGGCCGCGTGCAGCGGGTCGCCCTCGGTCGAGACGTCGATCAGCGGAAGCGGGAAGGCCGACGGCGGGTCGATCAGCTGGTGGGGTACGCCGTCCGGGCCGGCCACCAGCCGGGTCCGCAGCACCTCGTGCCGGGCGACGACCGCGCCCAGGGTGGCCTGCAGGGCGGGGACGTCGAGGTCAGGGCCCATCCGCACCCGCATCGGGAGGCTGTACTCCAGCGACCCGGGCTCCAGTTGGTCCAGGAACCACAGCCGCTGCTGGGCGAACGACAGCGGCAGTTCGCGGTCCCGGCCGACCGGCGTCACCGGCCGCACCTCCACCTGCCCGGCCGATTCGGCGATCGCCGTCGCCAGTCCGCGTACCGTCGGGTGGTCGAACAGCGTGGCGAGCGGGATCTCCGCTCCGATGACGTCCCGGACGCGGGAGACGATCTGGGTGGCCAGCAGCGAGTGCCCGCCCAGCTCGAAGAAGTTGTCCTCGGCGCCGACGCGGTCCACGGGCAGCAGACCGTGCCAGATCCCCGCGAGCAGCTCCTCCACCGCGCCCGAGGGAGCGACGAACCCGTCCACGTCGGTGCGGCCGGTCTCCGGTGCCGGCAGGGCGGCCCGGTCCAGCTTCCCGTTGGGTGTCAGCGGCAGTGCCGCCACCTCGACGAAGACCGACGGCACCATGAACTCGGGGACGCTGCGCCGGACATGCTCGCGCAGTTCGGCGGTCGCCGGGATGCCCTCCGCCGGGTTGTCGGGGACCAGGTGGGCGACCAGCGCCCGGTCCGCCGCCTCGCCCCATGTCGTCACGACCGCCGACCGCACGGCCGGGTGTCCGGCGAGGACCGCCTCGACCTCACCGGGCTCGATGCGGAATCCGCGTACCTTCACCTGGTGGTCGACGCGGCTCAGGAACTCCAGACGTCCGTCGGCCCGCCAGCGCACCTGGTCGCCGGACCGGTACGCCCGGGACCCGTCACCGGCGTACCGATCCGCCACGAACCGCTCCGCCGTCAGCGCGGGTCGGCCCCCGTAGGCGCGGGCCAGGCTCGCCCCGGCGATGAACAGCTCACCCGCGACGCCGACCGGCACCGGGTTCAGCCGGTCGTCCAGCACCAGCAGCCACACGTTGGTGAGGGGCTCGCCGATGGGGACCAGACCGCCCGGCGACCAGTCCGCCGTACCCCCCGGGCCGTCGTCCGGCCGCCGGCACACCGTGCTGGCCGCGTCGATGGTGTTCTCCGTCGGGCCGTACAGGTTCGCCACGACGGCCGTGGCGTTCCTCGTGTGGAAGTGGGCCACATCGGACGCGGACAGCGCCTCGCCGCCGCAGAACACGGCACGCAGCGACGGCAGCGACGAGGGCCAGGTGTGCGACACGAACAGTTTGAACAGCGAGGGCACGAACTGGACCACCGCGATCTGCCGGGACTCCAGCAGCCCCACCAAATAGTCCAGGTCTCCGTGCCGCCCCGGCTCGGCGATCACCAGCTCGGCGCCGTTCGACAGGGGCCAGAACAGCTCCCACACCGATGCGTCGAACGTCAGCGGCGTCTTGTGCAGCACCCGCTCCGACGCGCCCAGCTCATGGCGGTCCTGCATCCACGAGACACGGTTGAGGACACCCCGGTGGGTGATCTGAACGCCCTTCGGACGTCCGGTGGAGCCCGAGGTGTAGATGACGTACGCGAGTTGCTGCGGGTGCGCCTCCACACCCGGTGACGTGGCCGGCAGCAGCGCGAGTTCCGCGCGCGTGTCCGGGTCGTCCAGCCACACGACCGCGTCCATTGCGCCGCCCGCGGCCAGGCCGGCGGCCACCGCCCGGTGTCCGACCAGGGTCGACGCGCCGCTGTCGGCGAGCATGAACTCCAGGCGCTCCCGCGGGTAGTCCGGGTCCAGCGGGAGGTAGGCGCCGCCCGCCTGCCACACGGCCAGCACCGCCGCGACCATGTCCGGGCCGCGCTCCAGGCACAGCGCCACCACCGACTCGGCACCCACACCCACGCCACGCAGGTGGTGCGAGAGCCGATTCGCCCGCGCCATCAACTGGCTGTAGGTGAGCGTGAGTTCGCCGGACACGACGGCCACCGCGTCCGGGGTGGCGGCTGCCCGTCCCGCGATCAGCTCGTGCATACCGGCCACCGCGGGCAGTTCCGCGACGGTGTCGGTCCACTCGTGCAGCAACAGGTCCCGCTCGGCGGCCGTCAGCAGCGGCAGCTCGCCCACTCTGCGGTCCGCGTCGACGGTGACGGCCTGGAGCAGCGTGACCAGGTGCCCCGCCATCCGCTCGATCGTGCCGGCGTCGAACAGGGCGGTGCTGTACTGGATCTCACCGGCCAGCGCGCCCTCGTCCTCACCGAGGTTCACCATCAGGTCGAACTTCACCGGCCGGGACCCGGGAACGGACGGACCGCCTCTGCCTTCGGTGGTGTAGCCGAAGAGCGCCTGGAAGAGCGGTGTACGGGACCGGTCGCGCTCCACGACCAGATCGTCCACCAGTTGCTCGAACGGCAGGTCCTGATGGGCGTAGGCCCCCAGCGCGGTCTCGCGCACCCGGCGCAGCACCTCCGTGAAGGACGGGTCGCCCGACAGGTCCGTGCGCATGACCAGGGTGTTGACGAAGAACCCGATCAGGTCCTCGGTCTCGGCCCGGTTCCTGTTCGCCACCGGGGTGCCGACCGCGACGTCCTCCGTGTCGGCATAGCGGGCCAGGAGGACGTCGAAGGCGGCGAGGAGCGTCATGAACATCGTCGTACCGTGCTCACGGGACAGCCTGCGCAGGGCGTCCGCGGTCTCCGCCGGGACGCTGAACCTCGCCACCGATCCGTCGGTGGAGCGCACGGGCCGGCGGGGCCGGTCCGTAGGCAGGTCCAGAACCGGCACGCCCGCCAAATTCGCCCGCCAGTAGTCGACTTGACTGTCGAGGACCTCCCCGGTGAGCCAGTTCCGCTGCCAGGCGGCGAAGTCCGCGTACTGAAGGGCGAGAGGCGGCAACGGGTCAGGCTCCCCGGCCCTGAACGCCTCGTACAGCGCCAGCAGCTCGCGCTGCAGGACACGGTCCGACCACTCGTCGAAAGCGACGTGATGCATCGAAAGGGCCAGTACGTGCTCGTCCGGGGCCAGCCGGACGAGGGTGGCTCGGACGAGGGGCCCCTGGGCGAGGTCGAAGGGCGTCAGGGCCTCCTCGATGATCAGGGCCTCCGCGTCACCCCGGGGATCGTCGCCGTCCGACACGTCCAGCCGCCGGAGAGGGAGCGGGGCCGGCGGGTCTACGAGCTGGTGCGGTACGCCCTCGGCGTCGGCCACCAGCCGGGTACGCAGGACCTCGTGCCGGACGACCACCGCGTCCAGCGCCGCCCGCAGGGCCGTGACATCGACGTCCCCGGTCAGGCGCAGCCGGGTCGACATGTTGTACTCGGGCGATCCCGGCTCCAGCTGGTCGAGGAACCACAGCCGCTGCTGCGCGAACGACAGCGGCAGCGGGAGCGCGCTGTCGCGGGCGACGGCCGTCATCGGGGGCGCCGCGTCCCGGGCTGAACGGTCGAGGACCGAAGCGAGGCCGCGGACGGTGGGGGCGTCGAACAACGCGGCGAGGGACACCTCGACACCGAAGGCCTCCCTGATGCGGGAGACGGCCAGGGTGGCAAGGAGGGAGTGCCCGCCGAGGTCGAAGAAGCCGTCCGTGGCACCGACCCGCTCCACGCCCAGAACCTGCGCCCAGATTCCGGCGAGCAGTTCCTCGGTCGCCCCGGACGGCTCCGAGAACCCATCGAGGCCCGCGCGGGAGGCGTCCGGTGCCGGGAGAGCCGCCCGGTCGATCTTTCCGTTCGGGGTCAGGGGCAGCGCGGCCAGCTCGACGAACAAGGACGGGTCCATGTAATCCGGCAGAACCCGGCGAACGTGCTCACGCAGCACGTCCGGGGCAGGAATGCCCTGACCGGGGTCGGCAGGGACCAGGTAGGCGACCAGCCGGCGTTCGGCTCCCTCACCATGCCCGGTGACCACGGCCGCGCTCACCTGTGCCAGGCCGGTCAGCACGGTCTCGATCTCACCCGGCTCGATCCGGAAACCCCGCACCTTCAACTGGTCATCTGCCCGGCCCAGGAACTCCAGACGACCATCCGCCAGCCACCGCACCCGGTCACCCGTCCGATACAACCGGCCCCCGCCAGCGGTGAACGGGTCGGACACGAACCGCTCGGCCGTCAACGCCGGGCGCCCCAGATAACCGCGGGTCACCCCGCCACCACCGATGAACAGCTCGCCCGCCACCCCGATCGGGACCGGGGCGAGTCGCTGATCCAGCACATACACCTGCGTGCCAGCGATCGGCGACCCGATCGCCGGAACACCGCCCCCGACGGGATCACACACCGACCAGATCGTGGTCTCGGTCGGCCCGTACATGTTCCACACCCCGGCCGTCCGCTCCACCAACGCCCCCGCCAAGGAGAGTGGCAGCGCCTCACCACCACACAACGCCCGCAGACCCGGCACACCCTCCCAGCCGTCCGACACCAGCATCTGCCACGTCGCCGGCGTCGCCTGCATCACCGTCACCCCGGCCCGCACCAACTCCCCCGCCAACGCGCCCGGCATACCTGCCATCTGCCCATCGGCGACCACCACCCGGGCGCCCGACACCAGCGGCAACCACAACTCAAGCCCCGCGATGTCGAAGCCCGGCGTCGTCACCGCCAGCAGCACATCCCCGGCGCCCAGCCCCGGACGCTCAGCCATCGCCGACAGGAAACTCGCCAGGTTGCCGTGCGTGACCTGCACACCCTTCGGCCGACCCGTCGACCCCGACGTATACAACACATACGCCAACTGGTCACCAGAAACGGCGACTTCAGGAGCTGATGAGCTACAGGCGGCCAGCGTCTCCACCGTCTGCGGATCGTCCAGCCACACTGCCGACCCGACCCGCCCACTCACCGGCAGATGCCCCGCCACCGCCCGATGACCCACCAGCACCGACGCACCACTGTCCGCCAGCATGAACTCCAACCGCTCCACCGGAAAATCAGGATCCAACGGCAGATACGCGGCCCCCGCCTGCCACACCCCCAGCGCGGCGACCACCATGTCCACCCCGCGAGGCAGGCACAGCGCCACCACCGACTCGGCACCCACACCCATCTGGCGGAGATGATGCGCCAGCCGGCTCGCCCGCGCCAGCAACCCGCCATACGTCACCGACACACCACCCGACACCACCGCCACCACATCCGGCGACACCACCGCCCGCCCCGCAATCCACTCATGCACCCCCGCCACCGACACCGGCACCGGCAAAGCCGCCGCCGAGTCGTTCCACCCACCCGTCAGCTCAACCCACTCCGACTCCTCCAACAACGGCAGCTCACCCACCCGCCGATCCGCGTCACCAGCCACAGCCCCCAACAGCGTCACCAGATGCGCCGCCATCCGCTCCACCGTCACCGCATCGAACAACGCCGTACTGAACTGGATCCCTGCCTTGAGCGTGCCGTCGCCGGCCTCCTCGACCATCACTCACAGGTCGAACGGCACGGCAACCTCACCCGCCTGTGTGCCAGGTTCCTGATCGACCTCGGCGGCGCCTCGAACGGCCTCACCCTCTCCGGCGCCGTAGCTGAAGAAGACCTGGAACAGCGGCGTTCGGGACCGGTCCCGCTCGGTGACCAGTTCGTCGACGAGTTGCTCGAACGGCAGATCCTGATGCGCATACGCGCCCAACGCCGTCTCCCGGACCCGCCCCAGCAACTCACGGAACGACGGATCACCGGACAGGTCCGCCCGCATCACCAGCGTGTTGACGAAGAACCCGATCAGGTCCTCCGTCTCGGCACGGTTCCGGTTCGCCACCGGCGTGCCCACCACCACATCCTCCGACCCCGCGTACCGCCCCAGCAGGACATCGAGCGCGGCAAGCAGCGTCATGAACATCGTCGTGCCGCGCTCCCGGGACAGCGCCCGCAGCGCGTCGGCCGTCTCCGCCGGGACGACGAACGGAGCCATCGCTCCTTCGGCGGACCGTACCGGCGGACGCGGCCGGTCGGTGGGCAGTTCCAGTACGGGCGCGTCGGCCAACGTCGCTTTCCAGTAGGCCCGTTGAGCCTCCAGCACCTCTCCGTCCAACCACCGCCGCTGCCATGCCGCGAAGTCCGCGTACTGCACCGGCAGCGGCGGCAACGGATCCGGCTCACCCGCACGGAACGCCTCGTACAACGCGGACACCTCACGTCGCAGGATGCGCGCCGACCATTCGTCGGACACCACGTGGTGTGTCAGCAGTACGAGCAGGTGCTGATCCTCGTCGAGGCGAATCAGCGCGCCCCGGATCAGGGGTCCTGCCGCCAGATCGAACGGTGCCGCCGCATCGGCCAGCGCCAGCCGCTCGGCCTCTCGCACGGGATCGAAGGAATCGGAGACGTCGACCACCGGCAACGGGAACGTATTCGCCGGGTCGATCACCTGGTACGGCGTTCCGTCGGTACCAGCCACGAGCCGGGTCCGCAGCACCTCGTGCCGAGCCACCACCGCGTCCAGGGCCGCTCCCAGGGCGACCACGTCCAGGTCCCCGTCCCCGTCCCCGTCCCACGGCATGTACAACGGCAGGTTGTATTCGACCGAGCCGGGTTCGAGCTGGTCCAGGAACCACAGACGCTGCTGGGCGAACGACAGCGGCAACGGCTCGTCCCTGCTGACGACCGTCCACTGCGGCTCCGCCCCGCTCGGTGCCACGGAGTCGAGCGCGGCCCCCAGCCCCGCGATCGTCGGACGATCGAAGAGGGTGGCCAGGGCCAGCTCGACGCCGAACACCTCCCTGATCCGGGAGACCACCTGGGTGGCGAGCAGCGAATGCCCACCCAGCTCGAAGAAGTTGTCCGTGGCCCCGACCCGGTCCACACCGAGAAGGTGCTGCCAGATGCCCGCCAGTAGCTCTTCGGAAGCCGTGGCAGGGGGTACGAAACCGTCCAGCTCCGGCCGCACACCGTCCGGCGCCGGCAACGCGGATCGATCCAGCTTGCCGTTGGGGGTGAGAGGGAGGGCCGGCAGCCTCCGCTGGACATGCTCCCGCAGCTCATTGACCGCCGGAATGCCCTGCGCGGCGTCCTCCGGAACCAGGTAGGCGGCCAGGCGTCGATCCTCGGTGTCACCGAAGGCCGTCACGACGGCTGTGCGGACCTGGGGATGCGCGGTGAGTACGGCTTCGATCTCACCGGGTTCGATACGGAACCCACGCACCTTGACCTGGTCGTCGGCGCGTCCGATGAAGTCGAGGGTGCCGTCGGCCAGCCAGCGGGCCCGGTCATCCGAGCGGTACATACGCGTGCCGTCGGCAGCGAACGGGTCGGGAAGGAAACGTTCGGCGGTCAAGGTGGGCTGGGCGCGGTAGCCGCGGGCGACCTGCGGGCCCGCGATGAACACCTCACCGGCCACGCCGACCGGCACGGGATTCAGCCGCGCGTCCAGGACGTAGAGGCGAGCATTGGCGACGGGGGCACCAATGGGCGGGGCTGTCAGAAGATCCGGGGTGACTGCGCCGGTGGTGACCATCACGGTCGCCTCGGTGGGACCGTACGTGTTCACCAACGTGCGCCCCGAAGCCCACGCCTGCGCCACCGGCTGAGTCAGCCGCTCCGCACCCAGCAACAGCGTCCGGATGCCAGACACCTCATCCGGGTCCAGGACCGCGAGCAGCGAGGGCACCACGCTCGCCGCGCTGACCCCCTGCGCGCCGATCATCCCTGTCAGAACTTCAGGAGCCGTGCGCTCGGCACTGCCGGCCACCACCAGCGTGCCACCCGAGGCGAGGGTGACGGCCACGTCCAACACCGCCGCGTCGAAGCTGAACGACGCGAACTGCAACACCCGTACACCCGGCTCCGCGCACAGCACCGGAGCCAGGGCAATCACCATGCCCACCACACTGCGATGCGCGACCTGCACACCCTTCGGCCGACCCGTCGAACCAGACGTATAAATCACATACGCCAACTGATCCGGCCGCACAGGAACCTCGGGCACGGTGACCGGCAGGTCCTCGGTGGTGGTCGGCTCATCCAGCCAGACCACCGACTCCACCGACAGACCACCGGCCGCCCCGCGACGTCCGACCAGCACCGTCACACCGCTGTCGGCAAGCATGAACTCCAGCCGCTCAGCCGGGTAATCGGGGTCCAGTGGCAGATACGCGGCCCCCGCCTGCCACACCCCCACCATCGCCACGACCATGTCGACCCCACGCGGCAGACACAGCCCCACCACCGACTCGGCCCCGACTCCCAGCCCTCGCAGACGACGCGCCAACCGCCCGGCGCGCGCCATCAAGCCGTCATACGTCAGCACGGCCCCATCAGCGACCACAGCCACCGCGTCCGGACCGGCCAGCGCCCGCGAAGCGATCAGCTCATGCACCCCACCCACACCCGGCAGCGGCACACCGCCAGCATTCCACTCCTCGACCACCCGCAGCCGCTCATCCCCGCCCAGCACCGGCAGCTCACCGACACGCCGACCCGCGTCCTCCGCGATGCTCTTCAGCAGGTTGAGGACATGCCCCACCATGCGTTCCACCGTCACCGCGTCGAACAGCGCGGTGCTGTACTCGATCTGCCCCGCGAGTCCCCCGCCCTCCCTGTCGCCGAGTCGCAGCGTCAGGTCGAACTGGACCGTGCGTGAGACATGCGCGAGAGGGCTCGTGGAGGGGCCGTTCGACTCCGGAGCTCCCCCTGTGTCATAGCTGAAGAACGTCTGGAACAGCGGTGTACGGGACCGGTCCCGTTCCGTGACCAGGCCGTCCACCAGTTGCTCGAAGGGCACGTCCTGGTGCGCGTACGCACCCAGCGCCGACTCCCGCACCCGGCCCAGCAACTCCGTGAACGACGGATCACCGGACAGATCAGTCCGCAGCACCAGCGTGTTGACGAAGAAACCGATCAGCTCCTCCGTCTCGGCACGGTTCCGGTTCGCCACCGGCGTGCCCACCACCACATCCTCCGACCCCGCATACCGGCTCAACAGCACGTCGAAGGCCGCCAGCAACGTCATGAACATCGTGGAGCCATGTGCGCGCGAGAGCACCCGCAGCGCCTCGGCCGTCTCCTCCGGGACGGTGAACGCGGCCATGGCTCCCGCTGACGTTCGGGTCGGCGGGTGGGGCCGGTCCGTGGGCAACTCCAGTAGCGGCAGGTCGGCCAAAGTGTCGCGCCAGTAGGAGAGTTGGCCCTCCAGTACGTCTCCGGTCAGCCACTCCCGCTGCCAGACCGCGAAGTCCGCGTACTGCACCGGCAGCGGCGCCAGCGGGTTCGGCTCGCCGGCGCGGAACGCCTCGTACAGGGCGGACAGCTCACGCCGGAAGAGACGCTCCGACCATTCATCGGTGACGATGTGGTGCATCGCGAGTGCCAGCACATGTTCGTCGGACGCGAGCCGGATCAGGGTGGCACGGACGAGGGGCCCATGGGTGAGGTCGAAGGGTGTGGCGGCGTCCGACGTCATCAGGGCTTGCGCGGTCGCGACCGGGTCGACGGCGCCGGACACGTCGACGACGGGCAGCGGGAAGGGGGCGGGCGGGTCGATGATCTGATGCGGTACGCCGTCGGTGTCCGCCACCAGCCGGGTCCGCAGGACTTCGTGGCGGGCCACCACCGCGCTCAGTCCCGCGCCGAGGATCGCCACGTCCAGGTCTCCGGGCCAGGGCAGGGGGGACGGCAGGACATAGCCCGTGGATCCCGGGTCCAACTGGTCGAGGAACCAGAGCCGTTGCTGCGCGAACGACAACGGTGACGGCAGGGACAGTTCTTCGTGCCGGGTCCGGTCGACGGGGGTGATCGGCGGTGGCGTGACTCCCGTGCCGAAACCGTCAGTGCCCCTCCCCGAGGCGTCCATCGCCGTGGCCAGGCCCCGTACCGTGGGGTGGTCGAACAGCGCCGACAGCGGCACCTCCAGCCCGAACACCTCTCGGATGCGGGAGACCACCTGGGTGGCGAGCAACGAGTGGCCGCCGATCCCGAAGAAGTCGTCGGCAACTCCGATCGCGTCCGCCCCGAGGACATGTGCCCAGATCTCCGTGAGCAGTTCTTCCGTCGCACCCGAGGGAGCCACGTATGCGTGCGTCTCGGAGCGCGTGGCGACGGGACCGGGCTGCGGCAGTGCGGCGCGGTCGAGCTTGCCGTTGCGGGTGAGGGGCAGCTCGGTCAGCTCGACGAACGCCGCCGGGACCATGAAGTCAGGCAGGCTCTGCCGCAGAAGGTCACGCAGCTCGGCCACCTCCGGCATACCTTCGGCCGGGTCGGCGGGGACCAGGTGCGCCACCAGGCGACGGTCCGTACCGTCCCCGAACGCCGTCACGACGGCCGACCGTACCTCCGCGTGGGCAGCCAGAACGGCCTCGATCTCGCCGGGCTCGATGCGCACACCACGTACCTTGACCTGCTGGTCCGCGCGGCCCAGGAACTCCAGCTGGCCGGCTGCCGACCAGCGCACCCGGTCGCCGGAGCGGTACATCCGCGAGCCGTCGCCCGCGAACGGGTCGGCGACGAATCGGTCGGCTGTGAGCGCGGGACGGCGTCCGTAGCCGCGCGCGATACCCGCGCCGCCGATGAACAGCTCGCCCGGGACACCGACCGGCACCGGCTTGAACCGGTCGTCGAGCACGTAGACCCTCGTGCCCGCGATCGGCAGGCCGATCGGCGGTACGGACGATGTCACCGGCTCCCTCAACAGGGCGGCGACGCTGGTGATGGTCGCCTCCGTCGGTCCGTACACGTTGTAGACGGGCACCGAGGTGTGTGCGAACCATGCGGCGAGCGTCCGTGCGGGCATCGCCTCGCCGCCCATGATGAGCAGGCGGAAGTCCGGTCCGAGGGTTCCCTCAGCGAGGCCGGGGATGAGCATCTCCCACAGCGCGGGGGTGATGTCGACCGAGGTCACAGCCTGTGCGCGGATCTCCCGCAGCACGCGTTCCGGTGTCCACTGCTCCGCCCCGCCCAGCAGCAGGCGTCCGCCGTGCACCAGCGTGGCGAAGAGCTGTTCCTGGGCCGCGTCGAAGGTGAGGGACGCCAGCTGAAGGGTGACGTCCGCCGGTGTCAGTTCGTAGCGGCGGCCCATCTCCTGGAGTTCCCGGCTCCATGAACTGTGCTGCACCAGCACACCCTTGGGCCTACCGGTCGAGCCGGAGGTGAAGATGACGTACGCCAGGTTCTGCGGTGTGACTCCCGTCCGCGGGTTCTCGACGCCATACGTGTCGATCGTCGGCCAGTCGGCGTCGATGAGCAGTTGCGGGGCGGGTACGGATTCCAACCGCTCCGCGGACGTGGCCCGGGTGATCAGCAGCGAGGCACCGGACGACTCGACCATGTGGGCGAGCCGCTGGAGGGGCTGGCCGGCGTCGAGGGGCAGGTAGGCCGCGCCGGCCTTCATGATGCCGAGCAGCGCGACAAGGGCCTCGGGGCCGCGCGCCAGGCATACACCCACCACGTCCTCCCGTCGGATACCCAATGCCTTTATCCGGTGCGCGAGTTGATTGGCCTTCGCGTTCAGTCGGCCGTATGTGAGGTGGTGGCCGCTCTGCAGAACAGCGACGGCGTCGGGGGTGCGGTGCGCCTGCTCCTCGAAGAGTGTGGGCACGGGGCGCTCTTCGGTGTGGGTCTCCGCTCCCGTGCCGAGGGCGCGCAGATTCTCGTGCTCCGTCGCGGAGAGCAGATCGAGCGTGCCGATCCGACGCGCGGGGTCCAGCACGGACCGCAAAACGACAACGAGGTGATCGGCCATTCGCCGCACCGTGGTCGCGTCGAACAGCGCCGTGCTGTACTCGAACTCTCCGGTCAGCGCTCCGTCACCGGTATCCCTGAAGGTCAGCGCCAGGTCGGAGAGGGCGAGGTCCCGTGACATCGTCACTTCACTGTGGTGACCGTCCTGAACGTCGTCCGGGCTGCCGTGCGCGTTGCGGTTCGGGTTGCCGTGCGGGCCGGCGTGCGGGCCGGCGTCGCCGTCTTTCGCGTCGGGCGCCGTGCCTCCCGCCGCCTCACCGTCCCGCACGTAGTTGAAGTACACCTGGAACAGGGCCGTGCGGGAGCGGTCGCGGTCGGTGACCAGGTCGTCGACGAGCTGCTCGAAGGGCAGGTCCTGGTGCGCGTACGCGTCGAGCGCCATGTCCCGTACGCGTCCGAGCAGTTCGGTGAACGTGGGGTCGCCGGACAGGTCGCTGCGCAGTACGAGCGTGTTGACGAAGAAGCCGATCAGGGCCTCGGTCTCGGCCCGGTTCCGGTTCGCGACCGCCGTGCCGACCGCGACGTCCTCGGTGTCGCAGTAGTGGCCCAGCAGGATGTCGAGGGCGGTCAGTAGCGTCATGAACATCGTGGAGCCGTGCGCACGCGACAGCGCCCGCAGCTCCTGAGCGGTCTCCGCAGGAACCGTGAACTGTGTCGTCGCCCCGACCGAAGAACGGATCGGCGGCCTGGGCCGGTCGAGCGGCAGTTCCAGCTCTGTCGAGCCCGCCAACTGGGTTCGCCAATAGTCCAGTTGCCGTTCCAGCACTTCCCCGGTCAACCACTCACGCTGCCAGACCGCGAAGTCCGCGTACTGCACCGGCAGCGGCGGCAACGGATCCGGCTCACCCGCGCGGAACGCATCGTAGAGCGCCGCCACCTCCTGGCTGAGAATCCGGGCCGACCACTCGTCGGAGACGACGTGGTGCATGGCCAGCGCCAGTACGTGCTCGCCGAGACCCAGCCGGAGCAGTGCGGCGCGCAACAGCGGCCCGGCCTCAAGGTCGAACGACTCGGCCATGTCCCTGGTGACCAGCCGCTCGGCCTCACCCAGCGGATCGTCGCTGCCTGACACGTCGATCACCGGCAAGGGGTGGGGCGCCGGCACGTCGATCACCTGGTGCGCCACTCCGTCGGCCCCGGCCACCAGCCGGGTCCGCAACACCTCGTGCCGTGCCACCACGGCGTCTAGCGCGGCGCCGAGTGCGGCGACGTCCAGCACACCGTCCAGCCGGACGGGCAGCGCGACGTTGTACTCCGTCGAACCGGGGTCCAGCTGATGCAGGAACCACAACCGCTGCTGGGCGAACGACAGAGGCAGCGGCCGGCTCCGGTCCGTCGCCGTCATCGGCGGGACGCCTCCCTGCGCGGCACCCTCGACGGCTGCGGCCAGCGCCCGTACGGTCCTCCGCTCGAAGAGGACGGCGAGCGGCAACTCGACGCCGAACACTTCCCTGATACGCGACATCACCTGCGTGGCCAGCAACGAGTGACCACCGAGATCGAAGAAGCCGTCCTCGACCCCGACCCGCTCCACACCGAGAACCTGCGCCCAGATCCCTGCGAGCAACTCCTCGGTCTCGCCGGCCGGGGCCACGAAGCCGTCCAGTTCCGGCGGTGCGGAGGGGTCGGGGGCGGGGAGAGCGGAGCGGTCGAGTTTGCCGTTGGGGGTGAGGGGGAGGGTGGCGAGTTCGATGAAGGTCGCCGGGACCATGAAGGCCGGCAGCCGCTCACCGGCGAACTCCCGCAACACAGCGATGGAAGGAATGCCGTCGGCCTGGCCGGTGGGAACCAGGTAGGCGGCCAGGCGTCGCTCCTCGGTGTCCCCGAAGGCCGTCACGACGGCGGTGCGGATCTGCGGATGCGCGGTGAGTACGGCTTCGATCTCGCCGGGTTCGATACGGAACCCACGCACCTTGACCTGGTCGTCGGCGCGCCCGATGAAGTCGAGGGTGCCGTCGGCCAGCCAGCGGGCCCGGTCACCCGACCGGTACATACGCGTGCCGTCGGCGGTGAACGGGTCGGGAAGGAAGCGTTCGGCGGTCAAGGTGGGCTGGGCACGGTAGCCGCGGGCGACCTGCGGGCCCGCGATGTACAGCTCACCGGCCACGCCGACCGGCACGGGATTCAGCCGCGCGTCCAGGACGTGGAGGCGAGCGTTGGGAACCGGGCGGCCGATGGGCGGGGCTTCGCGCACGTCCGGGGACACCTCGCCCGTGGTGACCATCACGGTCGCCTCGGTGGGCCCGTAGGTATTCACCAGCGTACGGTCCTGTGCCCAGGCCTGCGCCACAGGGTGAGTCAGGCGTTCCGCACCCAGCAGCAATGTCTGGATACCGGACACCTCGCCCGGGTCCAGGACACCGAGCAGGGAGGGCACCACGCTCGCTGCCCCGACTCCCTGCGCGCCGATCATCCCCGTGAGAACTTCAGGGGCCGTGCGCTCGGCACTGGTGGCCACCACCAGCGTGCCACCCGAGGCGAGCGTCACCGCCACATCCAGCACAGCCGCGTCGAAGCTGAACGAGGCGAACTGCAGCACGCGTACACCTGGCTCCGCTCCCAGCACCGGGCTCAGGGCGGTCACCATGCCCACCACACTGCGGTGCGCGACCTGCACACCCTTCGGCCGACCCGTCGAACCAGACGTGTAGATCACATACGCCAACTGATCCGGTCGCACAGGAACCTCGGGTGTGGTGACCGGCAGGTCCTCGGTGGCGGTCGGCTCATCCAGCCAGACCACCGACTCCACCGACAGGCCACCGGTCAATCCTTGATGTCCGACCAGCACCTTCACACCGCTGTCGGCGAGCATGAACTCCAGGCGCTCCGACGGGTAATCAGGGTCCAGCGGCAGATACGCCGCCCCCGCCTGCCACACGGCCAGCATCGCCACGACCATGTCGACCCCGCGGGGCAGGCACAGCCCCACCACCGACTCGGTGCCCACCCCGAGGCCCCGCAGACGATGCGCCAACCGGCCGGCACGCGCCATCAAGCCGCCGTACGTCAGCACCTCACCGTCCGACACCACCGCCACCGCGTCCGGACCCGCCAGCGCCCGCGCAGCGATCAGCTCATGCGCTCCACCCACACCCGGCAGCGGTACGGCATCGGCGTTCCACTCCTCGACCACCCGCCGTCGCTCGACGTCAGGCAGCACCGCCACCTCGCTGACGCGTCGACCGGCGTCCGTCGCCACGGCCTCCAGCACTGACACCAGATGCCCGGCCAGCCGTTCCATGGTCGCCGCGTCGAACAGTGCGGTGCTGTACTCGATCGCACCTGCGAGCCCGCCGTCGCGGTCTCCCAGCATCAGCGACAGGTCGAAGTTCACCGGGGTCGTGGGCGGCGTGGCCGGCCCGGATCCGTCGGTACCAGTACGAGCACCGGTGCCAGTGCTGGTGCCAGTGCCGATGCCGTTACCTGCGTCGTCGGGGGTGTAGTTGAAGAAGACCTGGAAGAGTGCCGTACGGGACCGGTCCCGTTCCACGCCCAGGTCGTCCACGAGATGTTCGAAGGGCAGGTCCTGATGGGCGTAGGCGGCCAGGGCAACGCTTCTCACCCGGCCGAGCAACTCCTTGAAGGAGGGGTCACCTGACAGGTCCGCCCGTATCACCAGCGTATTGACGAAGAACCCGATCAGGTCCTCCGTCTCGGCGCGGTTCCGGTTGGCGACCGGCGTGCCCACCACCACGTCGTCCGTGTCGGCGTACCAGCCCAGGAGGACGTCGAAGGCGGCCAGGAGCGTCATGGACATCGTCGTACCGTTCTTGCGCGACAACCTCCGTAAGGCATCCGCCGTGTGCGCGGAGACAGCGAACTCGGTGACCGCTCCCTCGGTGGACCGGACGGCCGGACGCGGCCGGTCCGTGGGGAGTTCGAGAGCGGCCAGGCCGGTCAACTGCCGTCGCCAGTAAGCGAGATGCTCCTCCAGTACGGGCCCGGTGAGCCAGTCCCGTTGCCATACCGCGAAGTCCGCGTACTGCACCGGCAGCGGCGGCAACGGATCCGGCTCACCCGCTCGAAACGCCTCGTACAGGGTGGTGAGTTCACGACGAAGGATCCGCACCGACCATTCGTCGAAGGCCACGTGGTGGATGGCGAGCGCCAGCACGTGCTCGTCGGAGGCGACCCGGATGAGTGTGGCGCGGACGAGGGGCCCGGCGGCCAGATCGAAGGGTGTCATCACCTCCGCCTCCACCAGTTCCCGCGCGGCCGTCGCCGGATCGGCGTGCCAGGACACGTCGGTCGCGGAGAGCGGCATCGGCGCAGGTGGGTCGATGACCTGCTGGACGACCCCGTCGACGTCGGGCACCAGCCTCGTCCGCAGGACTTCGTGCCGCGCGAGCACTCCGCTCAGGGCTGCGATCAGGGCCTCCACATCGAGGTCCCCGGACCATCGCACCAGGAGCGGCACGTTGTATTCCGGTGAGCCGGGATCCAGTTGGTTCAGGAACCACAGTCGCTGCTGGGCGAAGGACAGCGGCAGGGGCTCGTCACGGCTGATCCGGGTCACGGGCGGTGCCGCGATCCCCTTGACCGAGTTCTCCACCGCCGTGGCCAGCTCATGGACCGTGGGCCGGTCGAACAATGCGGAGAGAGGTGTCTCGACCCTGAACACCGTGCGGATGCGGGAGACGACCTGGGTGGCCAGCAGCGAGTGCCCGCCGAGTTCGAAGAAGTTGTCGTGTATGCCGATGCGGTCGACGCCGAGGACCTGTGCCCAGATGCCGGCGAGCAGTTCCTCGGTCGCGGTGGCGGGCGCGAGGTAACCGTCGAGCTCCGGACGCCGGCCGTCGGGCTCGGGCAGCGCGGCCCGGTCGACCTTCCCGTTCGGGGTGAGGGGGAGTTCGTCCAACTCGACGAAGACCGACGGGATCATGAAGTCGGGCAGTCGGTCACCGACATACGCCCGCAGGTCACCCACCGAGGGAAGGCTCTCGCCCGGGGACGCCGGCACCAAGTAGGCGACCAGTCGGCGGTCCTCGTCGTCGCCGTTTGCCGTCACGACCGCGGTCCGGATGTTTTCGTGGCCGGTGAGAACCACTTCGATCTCGCCGGGTTCGATGCGATACCCGCGGACCTTCACCTGCTCGTCCGCCCGGCCCAGGAACTCCAGCTCCCCCTCCACCAACCACCGCACCCGATCCCCCGACCGATACATCCGCGACCCATCCCCCGCAAACGGATCCCCCACAAACCGCTCCGCCGTCAACGCACCCCGACCCCCATAACCCCGCGCCAACTGCCCACCCGCAACAAACAACTCACCCACCACACCCACCGGCACCGGCCGAAGACCCCCATCCAGCACATACACCCGCGTATTCGCCAACGGCCCACCAATCGGCACCGGACCATCCACCACACCCACCCGGCCCAACTCACAAAACGTCGAATCGACCGCCGCCTCCGTCACCCCATAACCCGTCAACAACCGCACCCCCGCACCCAACACCGAACGCGCCCGCACCACCCCACCCCAACGCCACACATCCGTCGTCACTACCACCAACCGCACACCACCCACACCCCCACCCCCCAACCCCGGCCCCGGCCCCCAACCCTCCTGCTCCTGCTCCTGCTCCCTGCTCCACATAAGAAACCAACTCATCCACATACCGGCACACTCCAACGCCTCCACACCCACACCCCGCAACACCCCCACCCACTCACCCACATCCACCTGCAAACCAACCCGCCCCCACCACCAACACCCCACCCGAACACAACGCCCGCACCACATCACCCGAAAACACATCAAAACTCGCACTCGCCACCGTCAACCAACGCAACCCCACCCCCACACCAAAATGAGCAACCTCCCACCCCACAAACACCCCCACCAACGCCCCATGCGACACCCACACACCTCACACCCTGTCGAACCCGACGTATAAATCACCGAAGCCAACCCACCCGACACCACCGACACACCAAGCACCCCACCCGACAACCCCGCCAACACCCCCCGCACCACCGGATCATCCAGCACACCACAGCCCCTACAGCACCCTCAAGCCCAAGACCCCCCGCCACACTCCGATGACCCACCAACACCTCCGCGCCACTGTCGGCGAGCATGAACTCAAGCCGCTCCACCGGATACTCCGGATCCAGCGACACATACGCCGCCCCCGCAACCCACACCCCCACCACCGCAACCACCAGATCCACACCACGCCCAAGACACAACCCCACCACCGACTCAGCCCCCACCCCCAAACTCCGCAAATGACGACCCAAACGACGCGCACGCCATCAACCCGCCATACGTCAACACCACACCATCAGCAACCACCGCCACCGCATCAGGCGACACCTCAGCCCGACCAGCAATCAACTCATGCACCCCACCCACACCCGGCAACACCACCTCCGGACCACTCCACCCCCGCACCAACGCCTCCAACTCACCCCCCGACACCAACGACACATCGGCCACGCGCTGTCCGGCGTCCTCGGCGACGGCGTCGAGGACGGTGGACAGGCTCCGGGCCAGCCGTTCCGCCGTCGCGGGGTCGAAGAGCGCGGTGCTGTACTCGATCTCGCCCGAGAGCGCGCCTTCGCCGGCGTCGCCGAACCTCAGCGTCAGGTCGAACAGAGTGTTCCGCGGTGCCGTGTCCCCGTCCTTGACCCGCACCTCGTCCCTCGGGTGGCCGTCCCCCTGTCCCAGCAGTCCCGCGCCGTCCTGTGCGTCCTCAAGGGCGTAGTTGAAGAAGACCTGGAAGAGCGGTGTGCGGGAGCGGTCCCGCTCGGCCACCAGCGCGTCCACCAGCTGCTCGAAGGGCACGTCCTGGTGGGCGTACGCGTCGAGGGCGGTTTTCCGTACGCGGTCGAGGAGTTCGCCGAAGGTCGGGTCCCCGGACAGATCGGTGCGCAGCACCAGGGTGTTGACGAAGAAGCCGATCAGGTCCTCGGTCTCGGCGCGGTTCCGGTTGGCGACCGGTGTGCCCACCACCACGTCGTCCGCTCCGCAGTAGCGGCCGAGCACCACGCCGAAGGCGGCCAGCAGCGTCATGAACATCGTGGCGCCGCTCGCACGCGACAGCGCCCGCAGCGCATCCGCGGTCTCCGCCGGGACGGTGAACCGGGTGGCCCCTCCCTCGGAGGAGCGCGTCTGCGGCCGGGGACGGTCGGTCGGCAGCTCCAGTACCGGAAGCGCGTCCAGCTTGCCGCGCCAGTAGTCGAGTTGGCCGTCCAGCACCTCTCCGGACAGCCACTCGCGCTGCCAGACCGCGAAGTCCGCGTACTGCGCGGGCAGCGGGAACAGCGGGTCGGGCTGCCCGGCACTGAACGCCTCGTACAGGGACGTCAGTTCGCGTCGCAGGATCCTGCCCGACCACTCGTCGAAGACGACGTGATGCATCGCCAGCGCCAGGATGTGCTCACCGGCGGCCAGTCGGACGAGCGCGGCCCGGATCAGCGGCCCCGTCGCCAGATCGAAGGGTGCTTCCATGTCCCGCGCGATCAGCTGTTCGGCAGCCCTGAGCGGATCGGCGTCACCGGACACATCGACCACCGGCATCGGGATCCCCGACGGCGGCTCGATGACCTGGTACGCCACACCGTCGATGCCGTCGGAGAGCCGGGTCCGCAACACCTCGTGCCGTGCCACCACAGCGTCCAAGGCCGCTCCCAGCGCGGCGACGTCCAGGTCACCGTCGAGCCGGATGGGCAGGGGCAGGTTGTACTCGGTCGAGCCCGGCTCCAGGTGGTCCAGGAACCAGAGCCGCTGCTGGGCGAACGACAACGGCAGCACCTGGTCGCGGCCGACAGCCCGCACCGGCGGTACCGCCAGGCCTCGCGCGGCACCCTCCACCGCGTCGGCCAGGTCCCGCACGGTCGGACGGTCGAACATCGTGGCCACGGGTACGTCGGCCCCGAACACGTCCCGGATACGGGAGATCACCTGCGTGGCGAGCAGGGAGTGGCCGCCCAGCTCGAAGAAGTTGTCGGTGGCGCCCACCCGGTCCACGCCCAGCAACTGCGCCCAGAGTCCGGCCAGCAGTTCCTCGGTCGTGCCTGAGGGTGCCACAAAGACGCCCAGCGCCGCCCGCGCACCCTCCGGATCCGGCAGTGCGACCCGGTCCAGCTTCCCGTTCACCGTCAACGGCAACGCCGCCAGCTCGACGAACACCGACGGCACCATGAAAGCCGGCAGCCGCACACCAGCAAACTCCCGCAACTCACTCACCGGCGGCACACCCACACCCTGATCAGCCGGCACGAGATAGGCAGCCAGACGCCGGCCCTCACCCTCGCCATACGCCGTCACCGCAGCCGTACGGACCAGCGGATGACCGGCAAGCACCGCCTCCACCTCACCCGGCTCGATACGGAACCCCCGCACCTTGACCTGACCATCCACCCGCCCCACGAAATCCAACCGCCCATCCGCCAACCACCGCACCCGGTCCCCCGACCGATACATCCGCGAACCGTCCCCCACAAACGGATCCCCCACAAACCGCTCCGCCGTCAACGCACCCCGACCCCCATAACCCCGCGCCACCCCACACCCAGCAATAAACAACTCACCCACCACACCCACCGGCACCGGCCGAAGACCTCATCCAGCACATACACCTGCGTATTCACCAACGGCCCACCGATCGACGGCACAATCAACACCCCAACCCCATCCACCAACCCCGCACACGCACCGCCGACTCCGTCGGCCCATACCCCACCACCAACCGACGCCCTGACCCCAACGCCCCACCACCTCCCCACCCACCCGCCCGGAACCCACAAACAAACACCCCACCCCCAACCACCCACCCGGCTCCAACACCCCCAACAACGACGGCGACACACTCGCCACCCCACCCCCTGCGCAACTCCACCAAAACCCCAACAAACCCGGCACCACCCGTTCCACCTCAGTGGCAGCCACCACCAACACCCCACCCGCAACCAACGTCACCACCACATCCATCACCGCCGCATCAAAACTCAACGACGCAAACTGCAACACCCGCACACCAGGACCCACACCCCACACCGACCCCAACGCCAACGCCAGATTCACCACACCACCATGAGCAACCTGCACACCCTTCGGCCGCCCCGTCGAACCCGACGTATAAATCACATACGCCAACTGGGAGCCGTGCACGAAGGCTTCGGGCGCGGTGGACGGCAGGCCCTCGGTGACAGCGGGATCGTCCAGCCACACCACCGTCGTCGTCGGCCATCCCCGGACCATCTCGGCCAGCCCGGTCACCGACCGGTGCCCGATCAGCACACTCGCCCCGCTGTCGGCGAGCATGAACTCCAGCCGCTCAGACGGATACTCGGGATCCAACGGCAGATACGCACCGCCCGCCTGCCACACACCCAGCACAGCCACAAACATGTCCACCCCACGCGGCAGACACAGCCCCACCACCGACTCCGCACCCACACCCCGACCCCGAAGGAGATGCGCCAACCGACTCGCCCGCGCCAACAACCCGCCATACGTCAACGACACCCCGCCCGACACCACCGCCACCGCATCCGGCATCGACAACGCCCGCGCCACGATCAGCTCATGCACCCCACCCACCCCAGGCAAAGACACCACCTCACCCTGCCACCCACCCACCAACCGACCCCGCTCAGCGGAGTCGAGGATGGCGAGGTCGCCGATCCGCTGGTCGGCGTCCATGGCGGCGGAGGTCAGGAGGGTGACCAGGTGTGCCGCCAGCCGCCGCACCGTCACCTCGTCGAACAGCGCGGTGCTGTACTGGATCTGGCCGCCCAGTCCCCCGTACGGACCCGCGGTGTCGGTGTCGGTGAAGCGCACCACCAGGTCGAACTCTGCCTGGGACGCGGGCGAGAGCTGGGCACCGGAGTAGCCGAAGCAGACGGGGAAAAGCGTGGTGTCCGGCTGGTCGGTTGCGGTCTGCCGCACCCGACCCAGCACCTCACGGAACGTGGGGTCACCCGACAGGTCCGTGCGCGTCACCGTCGTGCCCGCCACCAGCGAGACGTCGTCCGTGGCGGCGTACCGGCCGAGCAGGGTGCTCAGCGCCGTGCACAGAGTCGCGCCCAGGTCGCCGGACACGACCCGCAATCGCTCCGTCGTGTCGGCCGGCACCTGGAACTCGATCACCGCGGAATCGGCGGACCGCGCCGATGTGCGCGGACGGTCCGTGGGCAGGTCCCCCACCGGCTGATCGGCCAGTCGGCTGCGCCAGAAATTCAGTTCGCTGTTCATGACGCCCCCACTAAGCCCTTCGAGCTGCCGCACCACGGTTACCGGGATTCGGTTTTCAGTGCTGGTCCAGGAAATCGATGATGGCCGCGTTCACCTCGCCGGGTCGTTCGAGATAGCCGAAGTGTCCGCAGTCAGGTATTTCCACGTAATCGCATTCGGGGATCGCCTCGGCGACTTCGGCCGCCAGGTGGGGCGGCGTGACGAAATCGTCGCTGAACCCGATGACGCGGCACGGCGCGGACACTTCTTGCGCCGGTCCTCGTCCGTGTTGATCCAGGTCTGGCCGATGGAGTTCTCGGCACCGGCCAGCCGGAACGTCTCCAGCCACAGGGAGACGGCACTGTCGTCCCTCAGCGTGGCGGGCGAGAGCATCTGCAGCACCGACATGGCCGCCTCGTAGTCGGGCGGCAGTTTCACTCCGCTCTGCATGAGTGCTCGGTCCGCCGTCCCGAGAGCGGCCCGGAGTGCGTCCGAGCGCGATTTGGTGGCGATCAGGACGGCGCACCGGACCAGTTCCGGATGGCTGATGGCCAGTTCCTGCGCGATCATCGCCCCCAGGGAGACCCCGACGATCCGGCAGGGCGCGGCGTCGAGGGCCTCGATGAGGCCCTTGGTGTCGGCGACCATGTCGGCGATGGTGTATTTCCCCGGGGGGATGTCCGAGGGGGCGATGCCGCGGTTGTCGAACGTGATGGCCTGGTAGCCGGCCTCGTTCAGTGCGGGGGTCTGGTGCAGGGTCCAGACCCGGCCGGCGGCCGAGGAGCCCATGATCATGAGGACTCGTTCGCCCCGGCCCGACCGTTCGTAGGAGAGCCGGATGCCGTTGGTGAATACGTGCGGCATTTTTCCCTGACCCGTTATTTTCCGTCGAGTGCGATACGCAGGCTCTTGGGCCGCATGTCGGTCCAGTTCTCCTCGATGTACTTGTCGCATTCCTCCTTGGAAGCGGTCACGCCTGTCTCGTCCCAGCCGCCGGGGGTATCGAGGTCGGCGGGCCACAGGGAGTACTGCTCCTCGTGGTTGATCAGGACCTTGAATCGTGCCTCGGGGGTTTCGAAGTCAAAGCTCACGGTGCGCAAGGCGATCTCCTCTTCGGGACGTTGACCGAGAAAGTGAACTGCGGGAATGGAAGCGCGGGAATGGAAGCGCGGGGATGGAAGCGCGCAAATGCAGGCGCGGGAGTGGAAGTACTGGAGTCGAAGTACTGGAGTGGAAGTACTGGAGTGGAAGTACTGAGGTGAGCGGGTCGGCGCGGGTTGTCAGCGTCCCGGGCCCGCGATGTCGAGCACGGTGTCGTCGGCGGCCGTCTTCTGCCGGGCGAACTGTGTGTCGTAGAGATCGGCGTAGAGGCCGCCGTCGGACAGCAGTGAGTCGTGGGTGCCGCGTTCGCGTATCCGGCCCCCGTCGATGACGAGGATCTGATCCGCCTCGCGGATGGTGGAGAGCCGGTGGGCGATGACCACGGAGGTGCGGCCGGCCAGCGCTGTTCTGAGGGCCCGCTGGATGGCGGCCTCGGATTCCGAGTCCAGGTGGGCGGTGGCCTCGTCGAGTACGACGACGGGCGGGGCCTTGAGGAGCAGCCGGGCCAGGGCGATGCGCTGCTTCTCGCCGCCCGAGAGCCTGAATCCTCGGTCGCCGACGACGGTGTCGAGGCCGTTGGGCAGGGTGGCGACGGTGTCCCAGATCCGGGCCGCCCCGCAGGCTTCGACCAGGTCGCGTTCGGTGGCGTCGGGGCGGGCGTACATGAGGTTGGCCCGGATGGTCTCGTGGAACAGGTGGGCGTCCTGGGTGACCACGCCGACCGTGTCCTGGAGGGAGGCCAGGGTGACATCGCGGAGGTCGTGGCCCGCGATGCGTACGGAGCCGGAGACAGGGTCGTAGAAGCGCGGCATCAGGTTGGTGATGGTGGTCTTGCCCGCGCCGGACCGGCCGACGAGTGCCGTGAGTTTCCCGGCGGGCGCCCGGAAGCTGATCTCGTCGAGGATCAGGGCGTCGTCGCCGCGTTCCGAGGTGGGCAGGGTGATCGACTCCAGCGAGGCGAGGGAGACTTCGCCGGCCGCGGGGTAGCGGAAGGAGACCTTGTCGAACTCGATCTCCGGGGCGGCGGTGCCCGGGGCGCCGCCGCGGGCGGGCCGGCCGGTGGTGGCGCCGGCGCCCGGCAGCGCGGTGGCTCCCGGGCGTTCCTTGACCAGGGGTTCGAGGTCGAGGATCTCGAAGACGCGGTCGAAGCTGACCAGCGCGGTCATCGCGTTGGCCTGCACGCTGGACAGTTGCTGGATGGGTGTGTAGAGGCGGCCGACGAGCGTGACCAGGGAGACGAGGGTGCCGAGGGCGAAGGCGTCGTCGACGACGAGGAGTCCGCCGATCCCGAAGAGCAGCGCGAGGGTCACCGAGGCGGTGAGGCCCATGACGATGCCGAGGAGTTGTGCCGTCACGTTGGTCTTCACACCGATGTCGCGGACGTCGGCGGCCCGGCCCGCGAACACGGCGGACTCGTGGGCGGGGCGCCCGTACAGCTTGTTGAGCATCGCTCCGGCGACGTTGAAGCGCTCGCTCATCAGGGAGCCCATCTCCGCGTTGAGCTGCATGGTGCCCCGGGCGAGGCGCTGCATCCGGCGTCCGATGATCTTTCCGGGGAAGAGGAAGAAGGGGATCATCACCAGTGCGATGAGACTGAGCTGCCAGGAGAGGTAGAACATCGCGGCGAGGACGAGGACGAGCGTCAGCATGGTGTTGACGGTCTCGGCCATCAGGACGGTGATCGCCTGCTGTGCCCCGATGACGTCCGTGTTGAGCCTGCTGACGAGCGATCCGGTCTGGGACCGGGTGAAGAACGCGAGGGGCTGTGCCTGGACGTGTCCGAACACGGCTGTACGGAGGTCGTAGATGAGGCCCTCGCCGATCTGCGCGGAGAGTTTCGCCTGCCAGTACGTCGTGAGGGCTTCGAGCAGAGCCAGGGCGAGCAGTGCTCCGGCCACCGCGATCACGACGTCCGTCTTCCGCGGGGTGATGCCCTTGTCGATGATGACGCCGAACAACAGGGGGCTGGCCGCGGTGACGACCGCGCCCAGCGCGGACGCGGCTATCAGGAACAGCAGTCGAAATCGGTACGGTTTCGCATAGGGAACAATCCTCCGGACTATTCCGGGGCGAATTCTCTGATGGCCTTCCGGGCCCTGAGGATTTCCCTCGGGCGGCGGCTCGTCGGCCGGAGCCTGTACCGTCACTTTCACAGCGGGTATCTCCTCACGGAATTCTCTCGCATTGTTCCGGCACAGCTTCGCTCGGCTGCAAGCATCCCCGAGTGCGCTCAGAAGTGGCAATAGGTTCAGGTGCCGGTGAGCGTATTCAACTGACGCCGTGCCGCAGTTGAACACTCGGACGCACCGCCGAGGAGCGGTTTCCGGTGCGGGCTATTCCGGCTTGCGGGTGCCGGGTACGACGAGTCCCGTTTCGTATGCGGCGATCACGGCCTGCGTGCGGTCGCGCAGCGCGAGCTTCCCGAGGATGCGGCTGACGTGTGTCTTCACCGTCTCCTCGCTGACGACGAGCCGGGCGCCGATCTCCGGGTTGGAGAGGCCCTCGGCGACGAGCAGCAGGACCTCTCGCTCGCGTGCGGTGAGCGCCTTCATTCCGGGTGGCGGCGTGGCGTCGGGCCGTGCGGGCATCAGGGCGAACTCGCTGATGAGCCGGCGGGTGATGCCGGGGGCGAGCAGGGCGTCCCCGGCGGCGACCACGCGTACGGCGTCGAAAAGGCGTTCCGCGGTGACCTCCTTGAGGAGGAAGCCGCTGGCTCCGGCGCGCAGTGCGTCGTACACGTACTCGTCGAGGTCGAACGTCGTCAGGATGAGGACGCGCGGTACGCCGGCGCCGTCGGGCGAGGAGCCGACGAGCTGCCTGGTGGCCTCGATGCCGTCCATCTCGGGCATGCGGATGTCCATGAGGACGACGTCCGGCGAGACCTCGCGGCAGACCCGTACCGCTTCCGCTCCGGACGACGCGGTCTGTACGACGGTGAAGTCGGGCTGGCTGTCGAGCAGCGCGGCGAAGCCGGTGCGGACCACGACGTGGTCGTCGGCGACGACGACCCGGATCAGCGAGGTCGGGGTGTTCATGGGGTCTCTTCCGTCTTGGCGGGGAATCGCGCCTCGACGACGAACCCGCCGCCGCCGAACGCCGAACCGGTCTGTACGTCGCCGCCGACCGCCGACGCGCGTTCCCGCATGCCGAGGAGGCCGTATCCGCCGGTGGTCAGGTCGGGCGGCGGTCCCGGGCCGTTGTCGCGGACGCGCACGCGCAGGGTTTCGTCGGCGTAGGTGAGCTCCACGTCGACGGCGGCGCCGGTGGCGTGTTTGCGGGCGTTGGTGAGGGATTCCTGGACGATGCGGTAGGCGGCGAGTTCGATGCCCGGGTCCAGCGTCCGCGGCGATCCGCTCAGGATGAGGCGGATGGACGTGGCGGACGCCTTGCGTGCCTCTTCGAGCAGTTCGTGGAGCTGTCCCAGGTCGGGCTGGGGTCGCCGGTCGCCGCCGGTGACCGACTCGGTGTCCTCGCGGAGCACGCCGAGCAGCCGGCGCATCTCGTTCAGGGCCGCGCGGGCGGTGTCCCCGATGCCGAGCAGGCGTTCGGCGCCCTCGGCGGGCATACCGGCGGTGGCCATCCGGGCGGTCTCGGCCTGTACGGCGATCATGGAGATGTGGTGGCCGACGACGTCGTGCAGTTCACGGACGATGCGGACGCGTTCGCCGCGGGCCGCGTTCTCCCACTGGGTGCCGTCCATGACCGCGCGGATGGCGCTGTGCTGCCGGTTCTGCTCGTGGGAGCGGGCGACGAGTCCGGTGAAGGCGGCCAGCGGGGCCAGCGCCGCGACGAGCACGGCCCGTACGCGGTAGTCGGTGTCGTCGGGTCCGGTCAGGGCCAGCACGAGGAAGGGTGTGCCGAGCAGCGCGGCGGGCAGGAGGGAGCCGCCGCGGCCGAGCCGGTACTGGGCGACGAGCTGGGCGGCGAGCCCGGCGAGGGTCAGTGTCTCGAAGATCAGGAGCGAGCCGATGCTCGCCGCGGTGACGGTGAGCCCGGCGGCCAGAGGGCGCAGGAAAACCAGGGGCAGGGCCGTGGACAGGCACAACAGCCCGACCACCATGGCGAATTGCACGCCCGCCGCGCTGCCGTGCGGGCCGGCCTGCGCGGTGGCGTCGGCGAACAGCCGGGGAATCGAACCGTGGGCGCCGACGAACTCGGCGAGCGATTCCAGGACCGCGAGGAGCCCGAGGACGGCCCCGGACAGCGCACCCGCGTGCGGTAGTTCGGACACTCGCCGTCGCGTCGCGATCCAGGTGTCACGCCAAGCCTTCGCACGGTGCACGTCGGTCATTATGGCAGTCGGCGCTGTTCGGGATCGTCCCTCCACAAGGCGATGGCGCCGTCCCTCGTGCGGGGGACGGCGCCGTCCCCGGTCGGGGGGACCCGGTGGGGCCGGCAGGGTGCGGGCGGGGTCAGCCGCGGGCTTCGGTCAGTGCGAGCGTCAGGCGGTCCAGTCCTTCTCGGAGCAGGTCGGGTCTGCCGCCGAAGCCGACCCGGATGTGCTGCGGACGGCCGAAACAGGATCCGGGAATGACCAGGACGCCCCGCTTCTGGAAGAGCTCGTCGCAGAACGCGTCCGCGTCGGCGATTCCCGTCAGGCGGGGGAAGGCCGTGACGCCGCCGGCCGGTGGTACCAGCGATACGAGTCCGGGGTGGGCCGTCGCCCAGTCCGTCAGGGTGGTCCGGTTGATCCTGGCCTGGTCGAGGCGCGGCCGGATGAACGCGTCGGCGTTCTCCAGGACGCCCAGCGCGAGGAGTTCGACGAGGGGTGACACGTGCAGTGTGGTGTAGTCGCGGATGCGTACGCAGTCGGCGAGGAGCTCGGGGGGCGCCACGCACCAGCCGAACCGCAGGCCGGGCAGCCCGAACGCCTTGGAGAAGGTGCCGAAGCTGACGGCACGCCCGTACCGGGCGGTGATCTCCGGCAGCGGCGGGGCGTCGTAGGTGAGGTCGGTGAACGCGCCGTCCCACAGGACGTACGCGCCGACGCCCTCCGCGAGACGGACGAGACGCTCCTGCTGGGCTTCGGTGAGGGTGGCGCCCGTCGGGTTCTGCGGGAAGTTGACGATGACGGCCCGGGTGCGCTCGCTCATCAGCCCGGCGAGTTCGTCCAGCGAGGGCTGCCAGTCCCGGTCCGGGTCGAGCCGCCAGGTCTTGACGGTGCAGCCGAGCGCGACGGCGTACTCGACGAGCAGGTGGTAGCCGGGCTGGACGACCACGACCTCGTCGCCGGGGCGCAGCAGCGCGCTGAGGACGAGCGACACGGCCTCGCCGGAGCCGCTCGTCGTCATCACCTTGTCGGGGTCGACGCCCCCGCAGTGGCGGGCGACGGCGGCGCGTACCTCGGGTGCGCCGAGGGAGTAGCCGTCGTCGAACACCAGCCGGTCGATCTCCGCGTGGCGCAGGCCGGTCTTCGCGCGCAGTTCCGCCATGGAGTACGAGTGGAAACCGCTGGAGCTGATGTCGATCTCGGCGGTGAAGTAGTAATCGCGCAGCCAGTCTTCGAGCGGTGCGGACCGGAGTCTCATGTGTGCCCTCGTTCTCCGTGTCGGAGTGGCGGATGCGGATGCGCGGATGCGGATGCGACGGGTGACCGCCCGGTCCTGGCGGAGCCGGGCCTCCGGGCGGTCACCCGTCGGGCCTTGGGTTTCGGGCTCAGCGGCTGGCGCGGACCGCCCTGGCGTCCCGTGCGGCGCGGGACTTGCGCAGGTCGCCGGTGACGTTGACCCGCTTGAGCCAGCGGTCCGTCCCGTCGTGACGGGCCCTGAAGGGCTTGCGGCCGTGGACGACCCGGAAGTTGTCCAGGAAGCAGAAGTCACCGCTGGCGAGCGTGAGATCGAAGATCGCCTCGTCCATCGCCTTGACCAGGGTGTCGAGTGCGAAGCGCGCCTCGTCGTCCCCGTCCTCGACGCTCATGAAGTACGGGTCGGCCCGGAGGTAGGGCTGCTCCGGGTTGCCGAAGAGGACGGCCACCAGGTCGGGGTTGCGCTGCATCTCCTCGATGTCCTCGAAGGATTCGAGACGCTCCCCGTCCGGCACGGTGTTGTTCTTGCCGAGGTGCGACTCGTCGGGGCGGATGATGAACCGCTCCTCGAACAGGGTCTCCCGTACGTCCTGCGGCAGTTTGAGGTCGTCGGCGTAACCGACCGTCGTCGCGGCACCGTAGGGGTTGCGCAGGCAGGCGAACGACAGGAAGTCACCCCTGAGCGGGTGGAAGGCGTCCTCGGTGTGCCAGGTCAGCAACGCCTCGCTGCTGGAGCCCAGTTGCTCGTGCTCGTGGCCCTGGATGGGGATGATGTCGTGGATCATCCTGCCGTCCTGCTGGGTCGCCCAGCAGAACGGGTCGCCCAGGAGCGAGCTGCAGAGCATGAGGAGCAGTTCCTCGCGGTGGGCGGGCGAAGGCCCGGTCTGGCCCCGCCAGTGCGCAGGCGTGGGGCCGAGCCGGTCCTGGTCGACCTGGTAGCCGGATATGCACAGCACGCCTGAAAGCTGTTCCAGCCGGAAGGCGTTCAGGTGGAGTCGGACCCTGTTGGGGAGTTGGTGGGCGAGCACGGTGGCGCGGTGCAGCGCCTCCTCCGAGTCGAGGGTGGCGAATTCTTCCTCGAACTCGTCGACGAGCTCTGTCATCGCGCCGATTTCGGTCTCGTCGAGTTCCAGCCTGTCCATGCTGATTTTCCTCTCCGTACCTTGCGTACGACGAATTGGTTTCCGGATACGCCGTCGAGAGAATCTCTTCGGCCCGTTGAGAAGGTGCTGGCCGATACGGTGTCCGTCAGGGGGCACCGGCCGGTCGCGATCCTTCGACATCGACATCCGCACAATGGAACTGATTGCTGTGTGCTCTGCGCTGCCGCAGCGAACGCTGATTCGCACTCCTCACCGGGCGATGGCACGTTTTCTGGAAACGATCGCCGGTCAAAGCAGGAGCTGGTTATCTCAGCTGGTCGTGCTCGTCGTGCTCGTCGTGCTGGTCGAGGTGGTCGAGGTGGCTCGGTGGGCGTAGTGGTCGTGGAAGAGCCTTCCGGCCACGGCCACGTCGTGCAGTGACATGCCGAACGGGTTCACCACGATGCGGTCCTCGGCGGACCTGCGGCCCGTCGCGGCGCCGCTGATGAGGTCGCACAGCTCGGCGGCGACCTCGACGGCGGGCGCCGGGCGCCCGGCGCCGGTGGGTGTCCGGTGGCGCGGTGGCGGCAGTACGTCGCCCGAGCGGTGCATCCTGCCGAGCAGCCGCGTGGTGTCGGCGGCGACCAGGCTCCAGTCGTCCACGATCACCTGGTCGGCGGCCGTGAACGCCTCGGGGAGCAGGTCGTCCAACGACACGTTGACCGTGACGGTACCGGGGGCGATCCAGTCGGCCCGGACGTACCCGGTCGTCGTGGTGGTCACCGGGATGACCAGTTCCGCGTCGCGCACCGCCCGCTCGGCGGACGCGACGACGTCGAGGGCGACCGTACGGTACGTGTCCCCCAGGCGCTCGGCGAGGCGTAGGGCACGGTCGGGCACCTGGTCGTACAGGTGGACCTCGCGTACCGAGGGCCATCTGCGCAGGGCCAGGTCGAGATGCGCCTCGGCCAGGGCTCCGGCGCCGATCAGCCCGATGGAGCGGGCGGGCCGGGCCCACAGCAGTTCCGCGGCGAGGACGCTCACCGCGGCCGTGCGCCCGGCGGAGATGCGGGCCGCGTCCATCGAGCACACCGGCCGGGCGGTGGTGATGTCGAAGAGCAGGACGATGCCGCCGGCGCGGGGCAGACCGCGGTCGGGGTTGCCCAGACTCGCGTTGATGATCTTCGTCCCGGCGATGCGCCTGCCGTCGATCTCGACGAGGCCGGGCATGTTGAGACTGCGGCACGACTCACCCTGGTCGTTGGTCCACCGCAGACAGCTCTCCTCGGGCAGTACGGTCCGGTCGTCCGCGTGGGCCTGGAACACCTCGCGCACGACGTCGACGAGATCGACCTTGCCGAGCAGCCCGGTCACGTCCGCGTCGGTCAGCTCAAGCATGGAAGTGCCGCTCGGTGTACGCGATGTCTCGCACTGCCACGGGAGTACCTCCGGCACGGGCACGGGAAAGGGGTCCTTGCCGCAGCACTATGACCCGACGTCACACGGGCGATCAATGGTGTGTCCACCCGGCCGGTCGTTCAACTGCGGCCTCGCGCGGGTTGAACAGTCGCTGCTCGCCGCCGCGTCCGGCCGGGTGGATCGCGGGGCGCTTGACACGCCGTCGTCGGCGTCGTGACGATGACGCGGGCCGTGGAGTGCCGTAGGACTCGGGTGTCACCTCCCGCGGCTGTCACACGGTGGGCGAAAGCGTGTTCTCACGCTCCGGTCGGCGGTGCCCCGTCGGCCGGTACGGGACGAGGCGACAGGAAGTGACGCATGGCCAGGACGTCCGGTACGGCGGGAGCGATGTCCCGCCGTACCTTCGTGGCAGGGCTGGGGACCGCGAGCCTGGCGGGCGCGCTGGCCGCCTGTGGCCACAACGACAAGGAACAGGCCCCTCCGCGGGACAGCCCCTCGGACAGTCCCTCAGGCAGTCCTTCAGGCAGCCCGACCTCGTCGCCGAGCAGCCCCAGTCCCCCGACCAGCCCGACTCCGCCCGAAGGCAGCCCGACTCCGTCGTAGAGGCAGGTCAAGGTCCCCCGCATGGCTGAGCGTTCAAGAGTGCGCTACGACAAGAGCGCCCACGTCGCCCGGATCACGCTCGACAGGCCCGAGGTCCTCAACGCGATGGACCTCCGTATGCACGAGGAACTGGCGGAGATCTGGGACGACTTCGAGGGCGACGACGACCTGTGGGTCGCCGTGCTCTCCGGCGCCGGGACCCGCGCGTTCTCCGTCGGACAGGACCTGAAGGAACTGGCGCGCCGGGAGCGGGAGGGACAGGCCGCTCCCTCCACGTTCGGCAGCCGGGGGAAGCCCGGCTGGCCGCGGCTGACCGAACGGTTCGATCTGGCCAAACCGGTCGTCGCCAAGGTACGCGGCTACGCCTTGGGCGGCGGGTTCGAGCTCGCCCTGGCCTGTGATGTCGTCGTCGCCTCGCACGACGCGACCTTCGCCCTGCCGGAGGCCAGGCTCGGGCTGGTCGCGGGGGCCGGCGGAGTGTTCCGGCTGAGCCGTCAGCTGCCGTGGAAGACGGCGATGGGGCATCTGCTGACCGGGCGGCCGATGACCGCACAGCGCGCCTACGAACTCGGTCTCGTCAACGAGGTCGTGGCGTCCGGTGACCTCGACGACTCCACCGAGGCGTGGGTGGCGGACATCGTGCGCTGCGCGCCCCTGGCGGTCCGCGCCGTCAAGGAGGCCGCGACCAAGTCGGCCGCCCTGCCTCTGGAGGCCGCGTTCACCGCCCGGTACCCGTGGGAGGAGCGGCGGATGCACAGCAGTGACGCGGTCGAAGGCCCTCGCGCCTTCGCCGAGAAGCGCGAACCGCGGTGGCGGGCCCGCTGAGCCGCGCACTCACGGGGCCACCAGACTCCCGGGCTCATCGGGCTCATCGGGCTCACCGGACTCCCGGGCTCACCGGGCTCACCGGGCTCACCGGGCTCACCGGGCTCACCGGCGGCTGCGTACCAGCAGGTACAGGAAGTACGGCGTGCCGATCACGGCCGTCATCAGGCCCGCGCCCAGTTGGGCGGGGGCGATGACCGTGCGGCCGAGGAGGTCGGCCGTGCAGACGAGTGCGGCGCCCAGCAGGACGGCCACCGGCACCACCCGCACATGCCGTCGGCCGACCAGGGCGCGGGCCGCGTGCGGTGCCACCAGGCCCACGAAACCGATGGTGCCGGCCGAGGCGACGGCGGTCGCGCTGAGCAGGACGCTCACCACCAGGAAGCCGAGCCTGGCCCGGGACAGCGGCAGCCCCAGGAGGCGCGGGGTGTCCTCGTCGAGGGAGACGAGGTCCAGTTCGGTGCGCCGGGCGAAGGCGACGACCAGGCCGAGGACCAGCACGAGGGCGACGGGCAGCACGTCCGGCATGGTCCGGCCGTACGTCGAACCGGACAGCCAGGTCAGCGCCTTCGTGGCGTTGAACGGATCCGTGAGCACGATCAGCAGACTGATCAGCGCCGCGGTACCGGCGGCGACGCCGATGCCGACGAGGACCAGTCTGTTCTGCTGGTAGCCGCCCTTGGCGGCGAGTCCGAAGACGAGGACGGAGGTCAGCGCGGCGCCCGCGAACGCGGCACCGGCCACCGCCCACGTACCGGCGACGGGCGCGGTGGTGACGAGGAGTACGGCGCCCAGCGCGGCGCCGCCGGAGACGCCCAGGACGCCCGGCTCCGCGAGCGGGTTGCGGGTGACGGCCTGGACGAGCGTGCCGGCCAGGGCGAGCGCCGCACCCGCGCACAGGGCCGCGAGCACGCGGGGGACGCGGGTTTCGAGGACGAAGGACACGGCTCGGCCGGCCCGGCCCTGCGCCCAGTTCGTGAGGTCGCCGAGCAGGAGTTTGCTGTCGCCGAGCAGGGCGCCGGCGATCGCGACACCGACGACGACGGCGACGAGCCCGGCCAGTGTCACCAGGAACGCGGTCCGGCTGGGGATACGTATCCGGTCCGGGGCCTCGGCCGAGGAGGTGTCCCGCAGTCGCAGGGCCATCGCCACCAGGAAGACGGCTCCGACCAGACTGGTGACGACGCCGGTGGGCACGGCGACCGCCCGGTCCGAGGGGACGAGGGCCCGCAGCAGCACGTCCGACCCGAGGACCAGCGCCGCGCCCACGAGTCCCGCCACGGGCAGGGTCGTACGGGCGCGGGCGAAGCCCTTGAGTCTGCGGGCGAGCGGACGCACCAGGGCCGGCGCGCACAGGCCGACGAAGCCGATGGGACCGGCGAGGGTGACGGCCGCCGCGGACAGCAGCGACGCGAGGACGACCACGGTGACGCGGGTGGCGCGGACCGGGACGCCGAGGCCGCGTGCGGCGTCGTCGCCGAGGGCGAGGGCGTCCACGCGGCGTGCGACCAGCAGCAGCCCGACGATCCCGGCCAGGACGACGGGCAGCATCTGCAGGACGCCGTCGAAGCCGTTCTGGCTGATGCTGCCCTGGTTCCACTGGTAGAGGCCCTCGGTCTGCTCCGGGAACAGCAGGAGCAGGCCCTGCGTCACGGAGTTGAGGCCCAGGGCCAGCGCGGTGCCCGCGAGGACCAGCCGTACGGTGCCGGTGCCGAGGCCGGACAGGGCGAGGACGACGGCCGCGGCGAGGAGTCCGCCGACGAAGGCGACCGAGGACGAGGCGAGCAGCGGCAGCGAGACGCCGGTGGCGCCGACCAGGCCGAGCGCCAGATACGAACCGGCGTTCACCGCGAGGGTGTCGGGTGAGGCGAGGACGTTGCGGCTGACGGCCTGCAGTACGGCGCCCGCCACGCCGAGGACGACGCCGACCAGGATGCCGGCGGCCATCCGCGGCAGCCGGGAGGCGATCACGACGGACGTGTCGGCCCCCTCGCCCTGCCCGGTCAGGGCCCTGAACACCTCGGCCGGTCCGACGTCGGCGGTGCCCTGGGTGATGTCGACGACCCCGAGGGCCACGACCAGGAGGACGAGCGCGGCCGTCACCGCGGTCGCGCCCGCCCGGGACGCGGCCGTCGACGGGCGGGTGACGGGGGAGGTTGCGTTGACGGCCATGGCTCCGTTGCTTCTGTTTCGCCGACTTCTGTGTCCGGCGCTGTTCCGTCTTCTGGCGCTGCTTCGTCTTCTGGCGCTACTTCGTCAGCGCGGCGACGAGGGCGTCGATGTACGCCGACATCGACCCGGGGCCGCCGAACATCCAGATGCCGTCGTCCAGGCGGTGCACGTCACCGGCCTTCACGAACGGCAGGGACTTCCACACGGCGTTCTTCGCGAGCACGCCGGTGAACGGGGTGGCGCTCTTGTCGCCGTCGTTGCCGATGTAGGCGAACTGCGTGCCCTTCGGCAGTTCGGTGAGTCCTTCGACGTCCGTGGACCCGAGACCGTAGGCCGCGTCGCCCTTGACCTTCCACGCGTTCTTCAGGCCCAGGCGCTTGTTGACGGATCCGATGAGGGAACCGTCCGTGTACGGGCGCAGGGTGACCTGGTTGGAGGTGACGTAGCCGTCGGCGAAGGCGATGTCCGTGCCCGTGAGGTCGGCGTCGGCGAGGGCCTTCTTCCCCTCGGTGATCTTGGCTTCGAAGTCCTTGCGCGCCGTCTCGGCCTTGTCGGTGGTGCCGGTGGCCTTGGCGATCAGGTCGAGGTTCTCCAGCATCTGCCCGATCTGGTCGGAGCCGTCGGCCGACTTGATCTCCAGCACCGGGGCGACCTTGCGCAGTTGCTTCACGGCCGCGGGCGCCAGGTCCGAGGAGGCCAGGATGAGGTCGGGCGCGAGGGCGGCGACGGTGTCCATGCTGGGCTCGCCGCGCGTGCCGATGTCCTTCGGGTCGTTCTTCAGCGGGACGGCGGAGTCCCAGGTGTTGTAGCCCTTGACGTCGGAGACGCCGACGGGGTCGACGCCGAGCGTGATGAGGTTCTCGACCTCGTTCCACTCGGTGGCGACGACCTTGGTGGCCGGGCCGTCGAGCTTGAGCTTCTTGCCGCCGCCGTCGGTGAGGGTGATGGCCTCGGACGTCTTCTCGGTCTTGTCGGCGGCGGGCTCGGTGCTGCCGCAGGCGGCGAGGGTGAGCGCCGCGGCGGTGGTGGCGGCCGCGGTGAGGAGGAGGCGTCTCATGAGGTGGTGCCGAGCCTTTCGGTTCGAGTGCTGCGGGTGTGCCGGGTGTGGTGACGGCCGATCGGGCGGGTGCGCAACCGGCCGGTGAGGGGGTCGTGGTCGACGTCGATGCGGATGCCGTAGACGTCGGTGAGGCGTTCCGGGGTGAGGACGTCCTCGGGCGGGCCGTCGGCGACGATGCGGCCCGCTTCGAGCAGGGTGATCCGGTCGGCGATGGCCGCCGCCTGGTCGAGGTCGTGCAGGACGACTCCGACGGCGATGCCGTGGTCGTCCGCCAGGTCGCGGATGAGGTCGAGGAGTTCGATCTGGTAGCGCAGGTCGAGGTAGGTCGTCGGCTCGTCGAGCAGCAGCACGCCGGTCTCCTGGGCGAGGCAACTGGCGAGCCACACCCGCTGCAGCTGGCCGCCGGAGAGGTGGTCGGCGCCGCGTTCGGCGAGGTCCGTGACGCCGGTCAGAGCGAGCGCGCGGTCGATCGCGGCGGAGGCGTCCGGGTCGGGGCGGCCGAAGCGGCCCCGGTAGGGGTAGCGGCCGAACTCGACGACGTCCCGCACGGTCAGTCCGCTGGGGGTGGGGCGGCCCTGGGTCAGCAGGGCGACGTGCCGTGAGAACTCACGGGCGCTCAGGGCGAGGCCGTCGGTCTCGGTGTCGATCCTGAGCGTGGCGTGGCGGGCCCGCTGGAGACGGGCGATCGTCCGCAGGAGCGTCGACTTGCCGCTGCCGTTGGGGCCGACCAGGACGGTCACCTCGCCGGGCCGCAGGGCGACCGCCGCGTCGTGCACGACGGCGACGCCGTCGTACGCGACGGTCACGCTCGTGGCCGACAGTTGGTGACCGCGAAGACGCGGGGTGTCGGCTGTTTCTTCACCAGATCTCACCTGACGAAGGTTAGCCTACCCTTATTTTTGCTGGGCGGGGGGTGTCCGCACGGGGGTTCGAGCGGTGCGCGGCCGACCGGCCGGACCGCCAGTCGGCCGGTCAGTCGGCCGGTCAGCCGGTCAGTGGGTGGGCCACGACTCCGGGTTCCACACTCCCGAGCGCCGCAGCGACGCCGGGCAGTGCAGGTAGATCTCCTCGATGTCCAGGACCAGGGCCAACGCGGGGCGCTGACCCTTCACGGTCATGGCGTCGAAGAACGGGGCGTCGGTGAGGATGCGGGCGCGGCCGTTGACCCGCAGCACCTCTTTGCTGCCGGGTATCAGGTAGAGCAGACCGGCGTGCGGGTTGTCGAGGATGTTGTGGAAGCTGTCGCCCCGCCGGTTCCCCGGCCGGTCGGGCAGGGCGAGCGTGCCGGAGTCGATGACATGCGTGAAGCCCGCGGTGTCGCCGCGCGGGGAGACGTCGCAGTTGCCGTGCGAGTCGGAGGTGGCCAGCAGACAGAACGGCGAGCGGGCGATGATGTCCCGGTCCTGGTCGGCGAGCCGGTCGTGGACCTTCTCGATCACGATGGGCCAGGGTTCGCCGAGCAGCTCGCGCAGCTCGGCGCTCGACCCCAGTTCGACCCAGCCTTCCTCGTCGTTCCCGGTGACGGCGTCCGGGCCCTGTCCAGCGGTGTCGATCGTGTACGGCAAGGCCGACTCCAAACATACGTGCGTCCGGCGGGTACAAGTAGTTGCACGCAGAACATTATCCGACGTTGTTAGGCATGCCTTACTTGAGAGACGCCAGAGGCAGCGGCGTACCGCATGGACTTCCCGTACGGACGTCTCGTGCTCAGGAGGCGAGCACGGCGCGTCCCTCGGCGATGATGGCCGCCAACTCCTCGATCTCCGCCGCGCCGAGGGAGGTCAGGGGCGGGCGGACCGGCCCCGCCTTGCTGCCCTCCAGAGTCACCCCCGCCTTCACCAGGGCCACCGCGTAGCCGGGGACCCGCTGACGGAGCCTGACGAGGGGGTGGAAGAAGGCCCGCTGCAGCGCGTCGACCCGCTGGGTGTCGTCCTCCTCCACCGCGCGGTGGAAGGCGAGGGAGATGTCGGGGGCGAAGGCGAACGCGGCCGAGGAGTACAGCTTCACGCCCAGGGCGCGGTAGGCCGGCTGGCTCGCCTCGGCGGTGGGCATCCCGTTGAAGAACTGGAACTCCTTGCCGGACGCGCTGAGCGACTCACGTACGGCCGGAATGATCCGGGCGACGAGGTCGAGGTCGCCGGTGCCGTCCTTGAAGCCCGTGACCGTGGGCAGTTGGGCCACTGCCGACGCCGTGTGCTCGTCGAAGCGCGCGTTGCCCCGGTTGTAGACGATCACCGGCAGGGAGGTCTCCTCGGCGACCGCGCGGACGTACGCGACCAGGCCCGCGGCGGGCGAGTCCACCAGGTAGGGGGGCATCAGCAGCAGGCCGTCCGCACCGGCCTCGACGGCGGCGCGGGCGAAGCGGCGGGCCAGCCCGAGCGCGCCTCCCGCCCCGGCGTACACCGGGACCCGTCCGGCCACGGCGTCGACGGCGGTCCGGACGACCGCGGTGAACTCCTCGACGTCCAGGGCGTGGAACTCGCCGGTGCCACAGGCGACGAACACGCCGCCGGGGCCGGCGTCGGCGCCCGCCGCCACGTGCTGGTGCAGGGCGGCCAGGTCGACCTCGCCGGCATCGGTGAAGGGGGTGACGGGGAAAAAGAGGACGCCTTCGAGCATGGGGGTCTTCAACTCCTGGGGCAGTGGGGCGAGAAGGTGGGGTGAGGGGGCGCGGGCGCCGGGTCAGCCGGCCGTGGCGGCGCCCGCGCGCACCACGTTGATGAGCGGGCGGCCCTGCTGCAGGCGGTTGATGTTGTCGGCGATCTCCACCGCGCGGGCGGCGAAGGTGTCGGTGGTGTGGCCCGAGTGGTGCGGGGTCATGAGCACGTTGGGCAGGTCGTGGAACGGCAGCCGGCTCGGCGCCTGCGGCGGACCCGACCACCACACGTCCAGCGCGGCCCCGGCGATGACGCCGGTGTCGAGGGCCTCGTAGAGCGCGTCCTCCTGGACGACCGGACCGCGGGCCACGTTGACCAGCAGGGTGCCGGGTCCCATGGCCGCCAGTTCGGCGGGGCCGATCAGGCCGCGGGTGGCGGGGCCGAGGGGAACGGTGACCACGACGACGTCGGAGTCGGCCAGCAGGTCGGGCAGCCGCTCGTCGCCGCCGATCCAGTCGGTTCGCAGATCGGCGGGGACCGGTGCGGAGGGGTCGCGCCGCACGGCCCGCACCCGCATGCCGACCGCCTGGAAGAGGCGGGCGACCTCGGTGCCGGTCTCGCCGAAGCCGATGATGCCGATCCGGCGTCCCTCCAGCGTCGTCCCGAACGGGAGTCGGGGGTCGACGGCCACGTTGCGCCATTGTCCCGCCCGCAGTGCGCGGTCGGCGCCCAGGACGTCGCGGGACAGCATCATGACGGACATGAGCACGTGCTCGGCGATGGAGCGGCCGTGGTGGTGCGTGGTGGTGACCGACACCTGCGGGCCGAGCGCGTCCAGTGGGATGCCGTCGTACCCGGCGCCGACGACATGGACGAGGCGGAGCCGTTCGGCGCGCCGGGCGTCCTCGGCGGACAGCCGCGAACCGACGAACACCTCGGCGCCGGGGATGGCCTCGGAGATCCGTTCCGGGGCCCAGTCGAAGACTTCGAGCCAGGTGTGCGGGCCCTGCGCACGGGCCTGGAGCGGTTCGTGGAAGCGGCTCAGGATGCGGTGGTTGAGCATGATGTGCACGGTCGGGTCACCACCGGGGGGTCTTGGTCGAGAAGGACGGGTCCACGGTGCGCATGTAGCCGGTGTCGTCGCGGTCGCGCAGTCCGCAGTCGAGGTACTGCCGGTGGAGTCGGGCGAGCGCGTCCCGGTCCAGTTCCACGCCCAGGCCGGGTGCCGTCGGGACGGTGACGCGGCCGTCGGTGAACTTCAGGACCCCGGTGTCGACGACGTCCTCGTCCGGCTGCTTCCAGGGTGTGTGCGTGTCACAGGCGTAGGTGAGGCGTGGGGTGGCCGCCGCGAGGTGGGTCATGGCCGCGAGGCTGATGCCGAGGTGCGAGTTGGAGTGCATCGACAGGCCGAGGCCGAAGGTGTCGCAGATCGCGGACAGTTGCAGGCCGCGCCGGAGTCCGCCCCAGAAGTGGTGGTCGGACAGGACGATGCCGACGGAGCCGCGGGCCACGGCCGGCGCGAGGTCGTCGAAGGAGACGACACACATGTTGGTCGCCAGGGGTGTCGGCGTCCCCGCGGCCACGGCCGCCATGCCGTCGAGGCCCTCGGTCGGGTCCTCCAGGTACTGCAGGTCACCGTCCAGCTCGCGGGCGACGCGCAGCGATGTCTCCGTACTCCAGGCGGCGTTGGGGTCGAGGCGCAGGGGCAGGTCGGGGAAGGCCCGGCGCAGGGCCTTGACCGCCGCGATCTCCTCGTCCGGCGGGAAGACACCGCCCTTGAGCTTGATGGAGGAGAAGCCGTACGTGTCGATCATGCGGCGGGCCTGGTCGACGAGGCCCGCCGGGTCGAGGGCGGCACCCCAGTCGTCGTCCGGCTGCCCGGGGTGTGCGGCCCACTTGTAGAAGAGGTAGGCGCTGTAGGGGACGGAGGGGCGGACGGCGCCGCCCAGCAGGTCGCTGACCGGCCGGCCGAGCAGCTTGCCCTGGATGTCCAGGCAGGCGACGTCGAAGGGTGACATGACCCGGTCGACCGCGCTGCTGCCGGTGACCATCCCGGACATGCCGTCGCCGCCGGAGGTGTCCTCGCCCAGTGCGCGGGTGGTGCGGGCGATCAGGTCGTTGAGGTTACAGACGTCGAGGCCGGTCAGTTCCCCGGCGGCGCGGCGCAGCCGTTCGAGGTGGACCGTGCCGCCGTAGGTCTCGCCGATGCCGGTGACGCCGGACTCGGTGGTCAGCTCGACGATCGTGCGCAGCGCGTAGGGCTCGTGCACCCCGACCGTGTTGAGCAGTGGGTAGTCCTTGAAGGCCACGGGGGTCACGGTGACGTCGGCGATGCGTGCTGCGTTCCCTGCCATGAATGCCGTCCTCATATGTAGTCCGCGTTCTCATTTGTAGACAGCATCCATGTGGCTGTCAATGGCCGATCACGGAACCGGGGTGAGCAGGACCCCCTCCGCCATGAACCGCCGGACGTTGCCCAGGACCAGGTCGGCCATGGCCTGCCGCGTCTCGTGCGTGCCGCTGGCGACGTGCGGCAGCAGGAGCACCCGGTCCGACTCCAGCAGCTCCGGCGGCACGTTCGGCTCGTCGGCGAAGACGTCGAGCGCGGCGCCGGCGATCCGCCCCTCCCGCACCGCCGCGACCAGGGCCGGTTCGTCGACCACGCTGCCGCGCGCGACGTTGACCAGGAAGCCCCGGGGGCCGAGCGCGTCGAGCACCTCCGCCGAGACCAGCCCCCGGGTGCCCGCCCCGCCCGCCACCGTGACGACGACCGCGTCGCACTCGGCGGCCAGCTCCGGCGCGGTCGGAACGTGGCGGTAGGGAACGTCGGCCACCGGCACTCGCGAGCAGTACGCGATGTCCATGTCGAAGCCTTCGAGGCGGCGCGCGACGGCCCGGCCGATCCGGCCGAGCCCGAGGATGCCCACGCGCTTGCCGCTCACCCGGGAGGTCAGCGGGTAGGACGCCGCACCCCACCGACCTGCCCGTACGTACCGGTCGGCCGCCGACAGTTCGCGCATGACGTCGATCAGACCGCCGACGGCGAGGTCGGCCACGCAGTCGTTGAGCACGTCGGGGGTGTTGCTGACGACGATGCCGCGCGCCCGGGCGTGGGCCACGTCCGTGGTCTCGTAGCCGACGCCGAAGTGGACGATCGCGCCCAGTCGCGGCAGCGCGTCCATCAGGGAGTTGGCGACACCGAACCGCGCGCTGGTCACCGCGGCCACCACGTCACCGGCCTCCTCGCGCAGGTAGGCGGCGGGGTCGGGCAGTTCGTGCAGCCGCACGGTGCGGTGGCGCTCGGCCAGCGCCCTCTCCAGGGCGGGGAGCAGCGGGGACACCTGGAGAAGGGTCCCCGGGGCGACGGCCGGGTCATCGGGGGTGGTGGAGTGGGACATGGTGGTACTCCCGTCAGGGCTGGGGTTTCATGGACGTGCGGTCCTCGGCGGGCACCCGTGAGGGCCGGGGCCGGACGGTGGTCGTCCGGCGACGGGCGGTGACGGCGCGGGCGCCGCGGCGCCCGGCAGGGAAGACCCGGGCGCCTCACCGGCAACGACTCCGAGAAGATCCGTGACCGCGCATCCCTTGACGCTGCCACGGTGCCGGTTTAGCTTCGGCGTTCACAGATGCGGACCGAGTACGTCAGTGTAAACAGCTCAGGAGGTCGGCCCGAACTCGGAACGCGACACATCAGCACTCCCCCGGAGATACGCCGACGATGAAGTCCCCCGTTTCCTCCCTTCCGCCCGGCCGACGGCGGCCCCGCACGACGACCGCCCTGCTGTTGGCGGGCACGGTGCTGGTGTCCAGTGGCTGCGCCGTGGCCAACAGCGCCGGCGGTGACGCCGGCCAGGCCGACGGCCGCACCCTGCGCGTGGTGCTCACCCAGGAACCACCGACGCTGGAGCCCTGCGAGGCCTCCCTGACGAGCACCGGCGTCGTCGTCCGGTCCAACATCACCGAGCCGCTCGTCGAACGCGATCCCGACTCGGGCGAACTGCGTCCGCTGCTCGCGACCGGCTGGAAGCAGACCGGGCCGCGCACCTGGAGCTTCGACACCCGCGGCGGGGTGACGTTCCAGAACGGTGAACCGTTCACCGCGAAGGACGCCGCCTTCTCCATCGACCGGGCGGTCAACTCCGGCCTCGCCTGCAATGTCGAGGGCTATGTCTTCGGCGACGACGACCTGAAGGTGAAGGCGGTCGACGACAACCGGCTGACCGTCACCACACCCGAGCCCGACCCGATCCTCCCGCTGCGTCTGAGCTTCGTGGAGATCGTGCCGCGCTCCACCGGCACCGAGGCCAAGGTGCGCGTCCCGATCGGGACCGGCCCGTACGCCGTCCGCTCGTGGCAGGCCGGCACCGCGATCTCCCTCAGCCGCAACGAGGACTACTGGGGCAGGGCTCCGGCCTTTCCCCGGGCCCGTTACGTCTGGCGCAGCGACGCCAGTGTCCGGGCCGCCATGATCGACAAGGACGAGGCGGAGATCGCCGTCGCGCTCGACTCGATGGAGGCGGAGAAGGACACGACCGTCTCCTACCCCAACAACGAGACGACCGCGCTGCGCCTCGACGGCCGCGAGGCGCCGCTCGACGACCTGCGGGTGCGCCGGGCCATCGACCTGGCCGTCGACCGCCAGGGCATCATCGACGCCCTGCTCGGCGGACTGGCCGAACCCGCGGGCCAGCTCGTACCGCCCGGAGTGGTCGGACACAGCGACGCGATCGAGCCGACCCGCCAGAACGTGGACGAGGCCCGCGCCCTGGTGAAGGAGGCGAAGGCCGACGGCGTACCCACCGGCCGCACGATCACCCTGGTCGCCCGCAACGGCATGTTCTCCGGAGTGTCGGAGACGGCGGAGGCGCTGCAGTACCAGATGGAGGAGATCGGGCTGAACGTGAAGGTGCGCATGGCCGACACGGCCACCCAGCTCCAATACCAGCTGAGGCCGCTGCCGAAGAACGTCGGACCCATCGCCCTGCTGATCATGCACGGCAACCAGGCGGGTGACGCGGCCTTCACCGCCAGTCAGTACCTGCTCAGCGACGGACCGCAGTCCACCTTCGGCACCAAGGACCTCGACCGGCGGATCGCCGACGCGGGGCTGCTGTCCGGCGAGAAGCGCCAGCGGGCCTTCGCCGACCTGCTCGCCGACCAGAACGACTCCGTCGTCCAGTACACCCACATCGCCCATATGACCGGACTGCTCGGGCTGTCACCGTCGATCCGGTACGAACCGAACTCCGCCACCGGCGACGAGATGCGGCTGGCCGAGGTCGCTCCCGCCGAGGGGGCGAAGGACTGACATGATCCCCTTCCTGCGCAAACGCATGATCTCCAGCGCCATCCCGCTGTTCTGTGTGGTGCTGGGCGTCTTCTTCCTGGCCCGGATGACCGGCAACCCGGTCGACCTCTATCTCCCCCTGAGCGCCACCGCGGAGCAGCGGGCCGAGTTCTCCGCCGCCCAGGGCTTCGACCTGTCGATCCCCGCGCAGCTGTGGAACTACCTCGTCGACGCGGCGCACCTGGACTTCGGCACCTCGCTGCGGACCGGGCAGCCGGCGACCGAAATGGTGCTGGACGCCTTCCCGGTGACCCTGCAGCTCGCCGGGGTGACCATGCTGCTCGCGATCACCGGAGCGCTGCTGGTCGGCAGCATCGCCGCCTACCGCCCCAACTCCCTGGTCGACCGGATCGCCAGCCTGCTGTCCATGACGGCCGCCAGCATCCCCGACTTCTGGTTCGCCATCATGGGTGTGCTCGTCTTCGGGGTGAGCCTCGGCTGGCTGCCGACCTCCGGCACCCTCGGCGGACCCGAGATCTGGGTCCTGCCCGTCGCCACCCTCCTGATCCGCCCCTTCGGCGTGCTGGTGCAGGTGGTGCGCGGCAGCATGGTCGGCGCGCTCTCCGCCCCCTACGTCAAGATCGCCCGCAGCAAGGGCGCCACTCCCCGGCGGGTGATCTTCGGGCACGCCCTGCGCAACGCGGTGACGCCGGTGCTGACCGTGGCGGGCGACCTGGCGGTGGGCCTGGTCAACGGCGCGGTGATCGTCGAGACGATCTTCGGTTGGCCGGGCATCGGCAAACTCATGATCGACTCCATCCTCCAGCGCGACTTCGCGGTCCTCCAGGCGGCCGTGCTCCTCACCGCGGTGACGATCTTCGCGCTCAACATCCTGGTCGACGTCTGTCACGCGCTGACCGACCCCCGAGTGCGACTGGCGGTGCCGGCGTGAGCGAAGGAAGCACCATGCCCCGAGAAGAACCCACGGCCGCGCACCCCGCCGCGGACCCCGCCGCGGGCACCGCCGCGGCCGACACCACGGCGGAGACCGCCGCCGAGACTGCGAACACCACCGCTGCCGATACCGCCGCCGACGGGAGATCCGCGCCCCACCGGGCGAACTGGTGGCGCATGCTGGGCCGCGACCGCGCGGCGGCCGTCGCCGCCGTCGTCCTGTCCCTCGTCGTCCTCGTGGCGCTCTTCGGGCGGCTCGTCATCGGCGACCGCGCGCAGCGCCAGGACCTGGACGCCTCCCTGCGGCCCCCGTCCCTGGGCGACGGGGTGTACGGACTGTTCGGCACCGACGTCCTCGGGCGCAGCGTGCTGGCCCGGCTGGTCGACGCCGCCGCGACGACCCTGTCCGTGGCCGTCCCCGCCGTACTCTGCTCCCTGCTGATCGGCTCGGCACTCGGCCTGTGGGCCGGTTACCACGGAGGCCGCCGCGAGAGCCTCGCCCTGCGGGTCGCCGACGTGATCCTCAGCTTCCCGTCCCTGCTGATCGCCGTGGTCGTGCTGTACGTCTTCTCGCCGAGCGCGCTGAACCTCGTACTGATCCTCGCGGTGGCCCGGATACCGGTGTATCTGCGCACCGCGCGGGCGGAGGCCGCAGAACTGCGCAGCCGGCTGTTCGTGGACGCGGCCCGCACCTTCGGCACCCCCAGCCGGCACATCATCCACCGGCACATCCTGCCGATCGCCCTGCCGACCCTGCTGACGGTCGCCACGCTCGACTTCTGCTTCGTCATGCTCACCGAGTCCTCGCTCAGCTTCCTGGGCATCGGCATCCAGCCGCCGGACGTCAGCTGGGGCCTGATGGTCGCCCAGGGCCGGCAGTACCTCCAGACCGCCTGGTGGATCACCGTGCTTCCGGGGCTCGCCATCGTGTTCACGACCGTGTCCGCCACGGTGCTCGCGGCCTGGGTCCGCATGGCCACCGACCCCGCGCAGCGCTGGCGACTGACGCTGCCCACGAAGCGCCGCGGTGCCTCCGCCGCCGTACCCCCGGAGCTGATCCCGTGACGACCACCGCCGCGCCCTCGCCGTCCGCCGCCGACACCCCCGACGACTCCCCCGCCCTCGACGTCGAGGGGCTCCGCGTCGACCTGAGCACACCCGCCGGGCGGGTACGCGCCGTCGACGGCGTCAGCTTCAGCGTCCGCCGTGGCCGTACCCTCGCCCTCCTCGGCGAGTCGGGCTGCGGCAAGTCGATGACCGCGCTGTCGGTCGTGGGGCTGCTGGACCCCGCGGCCGAGGTGACCGGAGGTGCCGTCCGGGTCAGGGGCAACGACACCTTGCGGATGAGCCCGGCGGAGCGCAGGAAACTCGCCGGTCCCGTGCTGTCGATCGTGTTCCAGGACGCCCTGACCGCCCTCAATCCGGTGCAGCCGGTCGGCCGGCAGATCGGTGAGCCGTTCCGCATCCACCGCGGGCTCTCCCGGCGCGAGGCACACGAGAAGGCGATCGAGCTGATGACCCGGGTGGGCATCCCGGAGCCGCGGCAGCGGGCCCGTTCCTACCCGCACCAGTTCTCCGGCGGTATGCGGCAGCGGCTGCTGATCGCGATGGCCGTCGCCCTCGATCCCGACGTCCTCATCGCCGACGAACCCACCACCGCGCTCGACGTGACCGTGCAGGCGCAGATCATGCGGCTGCTGCGGGACCTCCAGGACGAGCGGGAGATGGCACTCGTCCTGATCACCCACGACCTGGCCGTGGTGGCGCAGCGCGCGGACGACGTGGTCGTCATGTACGCGGGCACGGTCGTCGAGAACGGCCCGGTGCGCGAGGTCTTCGCCGCTCCCCGCCACCCCTACACCCGAGGGCTGCTCGACTCGGTGCCGGAACACGCCGTGCGCGGGCGTCCGCTGCCCGCCGTGCCCGGCAGCCCGCCCGAACTGAGCGCGGTGCCGGCCGGCTGCGTCTTCCAGGACCGCTGTCCGCTGGTGCGCGAGCGCTGCGTCCGGGAACGGCCGTCCCTGCGCGCGTCGGGCGACGGACGCTCGGCCGCCTGCCATTTCTCCGAGGAGCTCGACCGTGCCTGAACGTCCCATGCCTGAGAGCCGCACGTCCGAAACCCGCGCCACCACTCTCGTCGAGGGCCACCCCGCCGGCCCACCGGAGGAGTCCGCGCCCCTGCTGGAGGTCACTGGGGTCACGAAGACCTTCGGTCACGGCCGCCGCCGGCTGACCGCGCTGGACGGGGTGGACCTCCGGCTCGGCCGGGGCGAGACCCTCGGGCTCGTGGGCGAGTCGGGCTGCGGGAAGTCCACACTCGCCCGGGTGCTGCTCGGCCTGGAACGGCCCGACGCGGGCACCGTACGGTTCGACGGCACCGACCCGTTCGCCCTGCGCGGCAAGGACCTGCTGGCCTGGCGCCGCCGCGTGCAGATGGTCTTCCAGGATCCCTTCGCCTCGCTCAACGCACGGATGTCGGCCGCCGACCTGATCGGGGAGCCCTGGCGCACCCACCGGGACGTCGTACCGGACGCGAAGGCCAGGGAGAAGCGCGTCCGCGAGCTCCTCGCCCTGGTCGGGCTGCGCGCCGGCGACGCCCACCGCTACCCCAACGAGTTCTCCGGCGGACAGCGCCAGCGCATCGGCATCGCCCGCGCACTGGCGCTGGACCCGGACCTCATCGTCTGCGACGAGCCGGTCTCCGCGCTGGACCTGTCGGTGCAGGCCCAGGTCCTGAACGTGCTGTCGGAACTCCGGGAACGCCTCGGCGTGGCCTATGTGTTCATCTCCCACGACCTGTCCGTGGTGCGGTACATCTCCGACCGGGTGACCGTGATGTACCTGGGCAAGGTCATCGAACACGGAGCCACCGACGATGTCTTCGAGCGTCCGCAGCACCCGTACACCGCCGCCCTGATGTCGGCGGCGCCGGTCCTGGACGCGTCCCGGGCCTCCGGTGACCGGGAGATCCAGCTCAAGGGGGAGATCCCCTCGCCCTTCGACATCCCGTCGGGGTGCCGGTTCCGCACGCGGTGCCCGCGGGCCGAGGAGCTGTGCGCGGTGCAGGCGCCGCCGGTGGTCGAGCGGGGCTCCCACACCGCGCTGTGCCACTTTCCCCTGGAGGAGGGCGCCGCGCGGACATGAGCGGGCGGCGCATCGGCTGCGGGCCGGTGGGGGGCACCCGCCCGCGGCCGGCGGTAGGGTCCGCGGCAGTGTCCTCGAAGCGATGAGGAGTGATGCCCGGTGTCCTCGACGACCGACCCCGACTCCGCCCCACACGTGGAACTCACCCCCGCCGCGGCCGAGCTGCTGCGCAAACTGCGGGACGCGCACGGGCCGCTGATGTTCCATCAGTCCGGCGGCTGCTGCGACGGCAGCGCGCCCATGTGCTACCCGGCGGGTGAGTTCAGGACCGGCGACTCCGACGTACTGCTCGCCTCGCTGGCGGTGGAGGGCGTCGAGGAACCGGTCACGTTCTGGATGTCACGCAGTCAGCACGAGGTGTGGAGCCACACCAGGCTGATCATCGACGTGGTGGCGGGGCGGGGCAGCGGCTTCTCGCTGGAGGCACCCGAAGGGGTACGTTTCCTGACGCGTTCGCGCCTCGTCGGCACGTAGTCATCGTCAAGGCACCCGCTCTGTGGTGAACTCCCCTGTGTCCTCGGCCATTTGAGGAGACAGCGGAGAGAGCAGGGGCCACCGTGACACTACGCACCGGACGACTCAGAACCGCACTGACGGTCTTCGCCGCATGGAGCGCGCTGGCCGGTGCCGCCCTCACCGGGGCGGCACCGGCCAGTGGCGCGCCGAGCGGCGGCGCACCCGTCTTCAGCCGGATCGCGCCGGGTGTGCGCTATACGGAGTTCGACATCACGGCCGCGAAGGGTGTGACCCACGCCCATGTGCTCAGCGTCGATCTCGCCAACCCCGCGGTGAGCGTCGACCTGCTCACGCCGGGGGTGGTCGCGGCCCGCGCGACGGTCTCCCGGCTGGCCGACGACCAGGGTGCCGTCGCGGGCGTCAACGGCGACTTCTTCAACATCTCCGAGACCCAGCATCCGGGGGTGGAGGCGACCGGCGCGTCCGTCGGCCCGGCCGTCGCGAAGGGGCACACCCTCAAGGCGGCGGTACCGGACGGCCAGCGCTTCGGTCCCGCTCTGCCGCCGGGCACGAGCACCGAGGACGTACTCGGAGTCGGCACGGACCACCGGGCCCGCCTCGACAGCCTCGCTCTGGAGGGTACGGTCGGGACCACGGGGGCCACCCTGCCGCTCGGCGGTCTCAACCAGTACGCGCTGCCCGTCGGCTCCGTCGGAGCGTTCACCTCGGACTGGGGTCAGGTCTCGCGGGTGCGGGCCATCTGCGGGACGGACACCGACCGGGCCGCGCCCTGCAGCACGGACACCTACGAGGTGACCGTCCGGGACGGCCGCGTCGTGTCGTCGGCCGACACCCCCGGCAGCGGAACCATCGCCTCGGACACCACGGTCCTGGTCGGCCGGGAGGCGGGCGCCCAGCAGCTGCGCAAGCTGTCCGTGGGCGAGCGGGTCGTCGTGCGGCACCGGCTGGTGGCGGGCGCGTCGAAGACCCCGTACCGCTTCGCGATCGGCGGGTATCCGGTCCTGCGGGGCGGGCAGCCGCTCGCGGGGCTCGACGACGTGACGTCGGCGGTACGGACCGCGGCGGGCATCGCCGACGGCGGGAAGCGGCTGTTGCTGCTGGCGCTCGACGGGGCGGCGGAGTTCCGCACCGGCCTCACCATCGCGGAGGTGGCCGGCGAGATGAGGAAGCTGGGGTCGGTGGACGCGTTCAGTCTGGACGGCGGCGGCTCCACCACGCTGGCCGCCCGGGAGCTGGGGTCGGCCACCGCGACCGTACGCAACCACCCCAGCGGCGGGGCCGAACGCCCGGTGCCCAACGGGATCGGCGTGTTCTCCAAGACCTGAGATCCGCCAGAACCTCACGACCGCCGGAGCCTCAGGTCCGCTACGGCCTGAGGCTGCTGACGATGTCGGCCGTCGCCGTGACCCCGTCGTGGATGGTCGGCGCCATGCTGGTGCTCGCCAGATAGAAGCCGAGCAGGACGCAGACCACGGCGTGCGAGAGCTTCAGCGCGCCGTTGCGCAGGAAGACCACCGTCAGAATCACCAGCAGCAGCACCACAGAGATGGAAATAGCCACCGTCAACCTCCTCCGCCACGCCACGCGACACCGCGGCTTTCGGCCGCAAGTGTGGCGTAGCGGGGGGTTCGTCCGTGCGGCTGACGTGTCCGCCGAACGTGTGTTGACTGCGCGTGACGGGGCCGGGCCGGACCCCCGCCCCCGTCATCCCCGCCGGTGGGCGTCCAGGAAGGCTTCCAGGCCCGCGAGGTCGTCGGTGTTGAGGTGATCGACGTCCGCGGCGAGGAGTTCGCTCCAGACCGCGTCCCGGGCGGGGCCCGGCAGGTCCGGGGTGGCCCAGAAGCGGATCTTCTGCCCCCGGGAGTGTGCGGCCAGGATGATTCCGCGCAGCTTCTGCCGCTCGGCCTCGGGGAACGTGCCGACGCCCTGCCAGGTGAAGTTGAGCGTCCAGTTGTCGCTGATCAGCGGGATGAAGGAGGCCGGGGCCGGGGTGGGGGCCAGCAGGTCGAGGAGGCGGCCGTCGTAGAAGGCGTGCCGTACGGTCTGGGCCTCCATGGGCACCCGGGCGGCCCGGTCGCCGGAGATCACGGCGGTCACCGCGCCGGGGTGGACGCGGCCTTGGGCGTACGTCGTGAACAGGTGCCGGTAACGCCGCAGTCGGCGGTCCAGTTCGAGGTACGTGGCCGAGCCCTCGGTCTTGATGTCGATCAGCAGCTGGAGCGGCTTGCGGTAGCCCCGGTACACCGAGCCGCCGTTGGCCTTCACCCGGGCGGCGAGGGGCCTGAGGTAGAGGGATTCGAGGGTGCGGGCCGGGTCCAGCTCCACCGGGTCGTGGGCGACGAGGAGTTGGCCGTCGACGAGGTAGATGTCGGCCTCGACGCTGCCGAAGCGGTGGTCGAGCGCGTCGAAGAGGGGCCGGGGGTGGAGGTAGTCGTTGTGGGCGTGGGCCCGCCACAGCGGGCGCGGACGGTGCCGGTCCTCACTCGCCTGCGCGTAGGCGGGCAGGGCGATCCCGCCCGCGAGTCCGGCGGCGAGGGTGGTGAGGGCTCTGCGACGGGTGGTGAGGGCCATGTCTGCCTCCCTGGGCATGCCGTACGAAGCCGTGGTCCGCCCCGGCCGGGAAGCCGGGACTGGGGAGAGTATGCGGCGTGGACATGCCCAAGGAGCAGGGTCGTGCGGGGAGTTGGCCGGACTGACGTGGCGCGTTCACTTCACCGGCCCACCCGTGGGTCGGTGAGCCGGTGAGCCGGTCGGTCGGTGAGCCGGTCGGTGGAACGGTGGGTCGGTGAGCCGGTCAGGGAGCCTGGAGGTCCACCAGTTCGGCCAGTGCCTGGCGGTGGCTGCCCGCCGTGCCGTACGCGATCGAGTCGGCCTTGGCCCTCTTCAGGTAGAGGTGCACCGGGTGCTCCCAGGTCATACCGATTCCGGCGTGCAACTGGAGCGCCTCCTCGGCGGCATGCACGGCGACCGGCGCCGCGTACGCCTGGGCGAGGGCCACCGCCACGTCCACGTCCGCGTCCGCGCTCGCACCGGCCAGCGCGTCGGCCGCGTTGCGTGCCGCGGCGCGGGTGTGGACGGTCTCCAGCCAGAGCTGGGCGAGCCGGTGCTTGAGCGCCTGGAAGCCGCCGACCGGGCGGTTGAACTGCTTGCGCTCCTTCAGATAGCGGACCGTCTCCGTCAACGACCAGTCGGCGAGGCCGAGTTGCTCGGAGGCGAGCAGTCCGGCACCGGCCCGCAGGGCACGCCGTACGGCGGGGGCGGCCTCGCCGATCCGGCGGGCGGCCACTCCGTCCAGGACGACCTTCGCGACCGGCCGGGTCAGGTCGAGGGACACCTGCGCGGTGACGCTCACGGCGTCCGCGTCGACCGCGTACAGGCCGCCGTCCTCGGCGGGAACGAGCAGCACATCGGCGGCGACGGCGTCCGCGATGCCGGTCAACTCTCCGCGCAGCAGCCCGTTCTCGATCCGTACGCTCCGGTGGGCGCCGCCGGGCGCGGTGTTCAGGGCGACGGCCAGGGCGCCGATACGGCGGCCGGACGCCAGCTCGGCCAGGAGATCGCCGGCGTCGCAGGCCAGCAGCGCCTCGGTGGCGACGACCGCGCTGGTCAGGTACGGCACGGGAGCGACCGCGCGGCCCAGCTCCTCCAGGACGACTGCGGCTTCGCGGTGCGTGGCGCCCTGGCCGCCCAGCGCCTCGGGCACCAGCAGACCCACGAGGCCCATGCCCTCGGCGAGGGCCTTCCACGTCTCGCGGTCGTGCGGCGCGCCGGACTCCGTACGGGCGATCACGGCCGCCGGATCGCAGTGGTCGGCGAGCAGGTCGCGGACGGCGGCGCGCAGCGCCTCTTCCTCCTCCGAGTACAACAGGTCGGGTTCCGCGCGCTGCGTGGTCTGCGCCTTCATCGGGCCAAGTCCTTCCAGGCGACGTCCTTGTCGGTGCGCGGCTCGGAGGGCAGCCCCAGCACACGTTCGGCGACGATGTTCAGCAGGACCTCGCTGGTCCCGCCCTCGATGCTGTTGCCCTTGGAGCGCAGATAGCGGTAGCCGGCGTCACGGCCGGTGAAGTCGACCTTGTCGGGCCTGCGCATCGTCCAGTCCTCGTACAGCAGGCCCTCCTCGCCGAGGAGTTCGACCTCCAGGCCGCTGATCTCCTGGTTGAGGCGGGCGAACGCGAGTTTCATGCCGGAGCCCTCGGGGCCCGGCTGTCCCGCGACCATCTGCTGGCGCAGGCGTTCGCCGGTGAGCCGGGCCACCTCGGCCTCGACCCACAGCTTCAGCAGGCGCTGGTGGAGGTCGTGGGTGCGCAGGTCGGGGCGTTCGCGCCAGGTCCTGGAGACCGGACCGATCATCCCGCCCTCACGCGGGATGCGCATGCCGCCGATGGAGACCCGCTCGTTCATGAGGGTGGTCTGCGCGACCCGCCAGCCGTCGCCGACCTCGCCGAGACGGTGTGCGTCGGGGATACGGACGTCGGTGAGGAAGACCTCGTTGAACTCGGCCTCGCCGGTGATCTGGCGCAGTGGCCGCACCTCGACACCGGGGTCGGTCATGTCACAGACGAAGTAGGTGATGCCGCGGTGCTTGGGGACGTCCGGGTCGGTGCGGGCGATGAGGATGGCCCAGCGCGCGAGGTGGGCGCTGGACGTCCACACCTTCTGCCCGTTGACCACCCAGCTGTCGCCGTCCCGGACCGCGCGCGTGCCGAGGGCCGCCAGGTCGGAGCCCGCGCCGGGCTCGCTGAACAGCTGGCACCAGACCTCCTCGCCGACCCACAGGGGCCGCAGGAAGCGGTTCTTCTGCTCCTCGGTGCCGAAGCCGAGGACCGTCGGCGCGGCCATGCCGAGGCCGATGCCGATGCGCCGCGGGTCGTTGTCGGGAGCGCCCGCGGCCTCCAGTTCGGTGTCGACGACGGCCTGGAGGGAGCGCGGCGCGCCGAGGCCGCCGAGACCTTCCGGATAGTGCACCCAGGCGAGCCCGGCGTCGAAGCGGGCCTTGAGGAAGTCCACCCGGTCCGTCGTGGCGACCGGGTACGCGGCCAGCAACTCCTCGGTGCGGAGGCGCAGTTCGGACGCGTCGACCACTCCGCCCCCGTTCGTGGTGTCCGTCATGCCACGGCTCCGTTCTCACTCGTGCCCTCGGGGGTGGTCCCGAGGGCGGGCAGCACGGCGACGCGGCCCGTGGTGACGCCGTCGGCGACCCGCTGGACGGCGTCGGCGGCACCGGCCAGGGAGACGCGCTCGCTGACCAGCGGCCGGATCGCCCCGCGGGCGGCCAGTTCGGTGAGCTGCTCGTGGCAGCGCAGCACCAGCTTCGGGTCCTTGGTGTTGTAGAGGCCCCAGTGCAGGCCGAGGATCGAGTAGTTCTTCACCAGGGCGTGGTTGAGCGCCGGGCTGGGGATCGTGCCGCTCGCGAAGCCGACGACCACGATGCGGCCCTCGAAGGCGACCAGCTTGGCGGACTGCGTGTAGGCGTCCCCGCCGACGGGGTCGTAGATCACGTCGGCGCCCCGGCCGCCGGTGGCTGCCTTGACGGTGGCGACGACGTCCTCGGCGCGCCGGTCCACGACGAGATCGCAGCCCAGCTCGCGGGCGACGGCGGCCTTGTCCGCGCCGCCCACGACGCCGATGACGGTCGCCCCCGCCGCCTTCCCGAGCTGCACCGCCGCGCTGCCGACCCCTCCTGCGGCAGCGTGCACGAGCAGCGTCTCGCCGGCTTCGAGCCGGGCCCGCCGGTGCAGGCCGAACCAGCCCGTCTGGTAGCCGATGTGCAGCGCGGCGGCCTCGGCGTCGTCCAGCGCCTCGGGCGCGGGCAGCAGGGCGGCGGCGTCCGCGACGGCGTACTCGGCGAAGCCGCCGTACGGCAACGCCGGGTTGGCCATGACCCGCCGGCCGTCCTCGGTCTCGCCGCAGATCTCCACCCCGGGCGTGAACGGCATGGGCGGCCTGACCTGGTACTGCCCGCGGCACATCAGGGCGTCCGGGAAGTTGATGTTCGCCGCGCGCACCTTGAGCAGGACCTGGCCGTCACCGGGGACGGGCCGCTCCACCTCCGCGAGCCGCATCACCTCGCCGGGCTCACCGTTCTCGTGCACTTGCCATGCCTGCATGCGGGCCCTCCACGGGACTGTGTCTGTTCTGTTCGCACCTCGGGGTCAACCGCATACTAAGCGGTCGCTTGCCCTCCAGGGAACAGCTGGGGCTCCCTCATCCCGGGAGCGCCCCGGCAGTCCCAGGGGCGCGAGGAACCGCGCACGCTGACACCAACTGGGCCCCACACCTCCAGGCCCACAGCACCCACACACCCCCAAGGGGCGCGAGGAACTGCGCAACCGACGTAAGCGGGTCACCCCTCCTGCCCCCCACCCCGCTTCGGCCGCGCCCGCACATGCATCCGCTCCCCCTGCCGCCCGAAGAGGCTGAGGAACTCGACCGGCCCCTCCCCCGTCGAGCCGAACCAGTGCGGCACACGCGTGTCGAACTCGGCGGCCTCCCCCGCCCCCAGCACGACGTCGTGCTCCCCGAGCACGAGCCGCAGCCGCCCGGAGAGCACATAGAGCCATTCGTAGCCCTCGTGCGTACGCGGCTCCGGCTCGTCCTTGCGCTTCGGCTCCAGCACCTTGTAGGCCTGCAGGCCGCCGGGCTGCCGAGTCAGCGGCCAGTGCGTACGACCGTGCATGACGATCGGCTTCGCCGCCCGGACGCGCGGGTCGCCGACCTGCGGCGCCCCGACCAGTTCGTCGAGCGGCACCTGGTGGGCCCGCGCGATGGGCAGCAGCAGTTCCAGGCTGGGCTTGCGCAGGCCGGACTCCAGGCGGGAGAGGGTGCTCACGGAGATACCGGTGGCGGTGGACAGACCCGCGAGGGTGGCACCGCGCTCCTTGCGGACGCGGCGCAGCCGGGGCCCGACCTCCGCGAGGACGCCCTCGGTGTCACGGTCGCCCGGCTCACCCGACTCCCCCGACTCCCCGGGCTCGTCGTGGTCCTCATGGCCCCTGTGCTCACGCATCACTGCCCCTGTGCTCGTTCATGCCCTTATTGCAGTTTCGGCAAAGCCATTTGTCAATACGGCCACCGTGGGGCGACCTTGTCGGTGGAGGTGGTCACCATGACCGATACGTACGAAGTGATCGTCGTCGGCGGGGGCGCGGCCGGGCTGTCCGCGGCGCTCGTCCTGGGGCGCGCACGCCGGAGTGTGCTCGTGATCGACGGGGGCGATCCGCGCAACGCGCCGGCCGCCCACATGCAGGGCTATCTGTCCCGGGACGGCATGTCACCGGCCGAGTTCCTGGCCGTGGGACGCGAGGAGATCGCGCGGTACGGCGTCGAGCTCGTCCGGGACCTCGCGGTGGACGTGGCGCGGGACGCGGACGGCGAGTTCGACGTGACGCTCGGCGGCGGGCGCCGGGTGCACGGGCGCCGGCTGGTCGTCGCCACCGGCCTCGCGGACGAGCTGCCGTCCGTGCCGGGGGTCGCCGAACGCTTCGGCCGGGACGTCCTGCACTGTCCGTACTGCCACGGCTGGGAGGTGCGTGACCAGGCCTTCGGCGTGCTGGCCACGACCCCGATGGCCGTACACCAGGCACTGATGGTCTCCCAGTGGTCCAAGGACGTGACCCTGTTCCTGCACACGGTCGCGGAGGCGGAGCTGTCGGACGAGGATCTGCGCAGGCTCGCGGCGGCCGGGGTCGCCGTGGTGCCCGGTGAGGTCGCGGGGCTCGACGTCGTCGACGACCGGCTCACCGCGGTCCGGCTGGCGGACGGCACGGCCCACGAGCGCTCGGTGCTGTTCGTCGCGCCCCGGGCGGTCCCCCGCACCGGCCTGCTGGAACAGCTGGGCGCCGCACTCCAGGAGACCCCGTTCGGCTCGTACGCCGTGGTCGACCCCACGGGCCTGACCAGCGTGCCCGGCGTCTGGGCCGCGGGCAACGCGATCGGCTTCGGCGAGCAGGTCGTGAACGCGGCGAGCGGCGGCTACCGGGCAGGCGCCACGATCAACGGCGACCTGCTGTTCGCGGACCTGGACGCGGCGGTGGCGGTGCGCTGAGGCACCCGTCCTGGCCGGGCGGTACGACCCCGTCCGGGCCCGTGGGTCCGCCCGCCCAGGTGTAGAGGGGGCTTCTCCGTAGCACCATGACTTCATGCTGCTGTCCCGGCTCGCCAACGTGTCCCAAGAGGTCGCCGCCACCTCGGCGCGGTCCCGGAAGGTCGCTCTGCTCGCGGAGCTGTTCCGGGACGCGGAGGCGGACGACGTACCGATCGTCATCCCGTATCTGGCGGGCCGGCTGCCCCAGGGGCGGCTCGGGGTCGGCTGGAAGATCCTCGGCGCGGCCGTCCCGCCGGCCGCAGAGCCGAGCCTGACCGTGCGGGAGGTGGACGGCCGGCTGACCGCTCTCGGTGCCGTCTCCGGCGCGGGCTCGCAGGCGGAACGGGCGCGGCTGGTCGGGGAGTTGATGGGCGCGGCCACCGAGCCCGAGCAGAGTTTCCTGCGGGCGCTGATCGGCGGTGAGGTACGGCAGGGCGCGCTCGACGCCGTCGCGATCGAGGGCCTGGCCCTGGCGACGGAGGCGCCCTCCGCCGATGTGCGCAGGGCCGTGATGCTGGCGGGTTCGCTGCAGACCGTGGCCGAGCGGCTGCTGGCCGACGGTCCGCCGGCGCTGGAGGCGTTCCGGCTCACCGTCGGGCGGCCCGTGCTGCCGATGCTGGCCCACAGCGCCCCCTCCGTCACCGAGGCGCTCGACAAGCTCGGCGCCTGCGTGGTCGAGGAGAAGCTCGACGGCATCCGCGTCCAGGTGCACCGCGACGGCGACGAGGTACGCGTCTACACGCGCACCCTCGACGACATCACCGACCGGTTGCCCGAGATCACGCGCGCCGCCAGGGAGCTGAAGGCCGAGCGCTGCATCCTGGACGGCGAGGTCATCGCGCTGGACGCGAACGGGCGGCCCCGGCCCTTCCAGGAGACGGCGGGCCGCGTGGGCTCCCGGGTGGACGTGGCGAGCGCCGCCGAGGCCGTGCCGGTCTCCCCCGTCTTCTTCGACGCCCTGTCCGTGGACGGCCGGGATCTGCTGGACCTGCCGTTCGCCGACCGCCACGCGGAGCTGGCCCGGCTGGTCCCCGAGCCGATGCGGGTACGGCGTCTCCTCGTGCCGGATCCCACGGACGAGCCGACGCGGGCCGCCGCCGAGGAGTTCGCCGCCGACACGCTCGCGCGCGGCCACGAGGGCGTCGTCCTCAAGTCCCTGGACGCCCCCTACAGCGCGGGCCGGCGGGGGGCCTCCTGGTTGAAGGTGAAGCCCGTCCACACGCTCGACCTGGTGGTGCTGGCCGCCGAATGGGGCAGCGGGCGGCGCACCGGCAAGCTCTCCAACCTGCATCTGGGCGCCCGCAGACCGGACGGCTCGTTCGCCATGCTGGGCAAGACGTTCAAGGGGCTCACCGACGTGATGCTGGCCTGGCAGACCGAGCGGCTGCGGGAACTCGCCGTCGGCCCCGTCGAGGAGAGCGGCTACGTGGTGACCGTCCGCCCGGAACTGGTCGTGGAGATCGCGTACGACGGGCTGCAGCGCTCCACCCGCTATCCGGCGGGCGTAGCCCTGCGCTTCGCCCGGGTCGTGCGCTACCGCGAGGACAAGACACCGGCGGAGGCGGACACCGTCGAAACGGTGCTCGCGGCGCACCCGGGGGTCGCCTCGTGACTCCGGCCGCCGCCGCGAAACGCAGCGCGGGCCTCCTGCTGTTCCGCCGCACCGGCCGCGGCGGCGGTACCGATCCCGGCATCGAGGTGCTGCTGGGTCACATGGGCGGCCCGTTCTTCGCGCGGCGCGACGCCGGGGCGTGGACCGTGCCGAAGGGCGAGTACGAGCCCGACGAGCCGGCCTGGGACGCCGCGCGCCGCGAGTTCCAGGAGGAACTGGGCCTGCCACCGCCCGACGGCGTGCCCGTCCTGCTGGGCGAGGTCACCCAGACGAACGGCAAGATCGTCACGGTCTGGGCCGTCGAGGCGGACCTCGACCCGGCGGCCATGGTCCCCGGCACCTTCACGATGGAGTGGCCGCGCGGCTCGGGCCAGGTCCGGGAGTTCCCGGAGCTGGACCGGGTGGAGTGGCTGGACACGGACCGCGCCAGAGCGCTGCTGATCAAGGGCCAGGCCGAGTTCCTGGACCGCCTGGACGCACATATGCGCTGACGAGAGGGGCACGCGCCCTGGAGACGCGGAACCACCGCGACATACGGCTCCGCCGTGGCGCGCGACCAGCCACGACGAGCCCGTACCCGACACACACCGCACCAGGAGGACAGAGCAATGCCCATCGCAACCGTGAACCCGGCAACGGGCGAGACCCTGAAGACCTACGACGCGCTCGGTGACGCGGAGATCGAACACCGCCTCGCGACCGCGGAGGCGGCGTTCCGGACGCACCGCACCACCTCGTTCGAGGAGCGTGCCCGGCTGATGCACCGGGCGGCCGACCTGCTGGAGAGCGACGCTCCGGAGATCGGCCGGACGATGACCGTCGAGATGGGCAAGCCCGTCAAGCAGGCCCGCGCCGAGGCGGCGAAGTGTGCCAAGGCGATGCGCTGGTACGCCGACCACGCCGAGGAACTCCTCGCCGACGAGGAGGGCGCGAAGAACGACGCGGAGGACTCCGGCGCCTCCCGCGTCCTCGTGCGCTACCGCCCGCTGGGCCCCGTCCTCGCCGTCATGCCCTGGAACTTCCCGCTCTGGCAGGTGATCCGCTTCGCCGCGCCCGCGCTGATGGCGGGCAACGTCGGTCTGCTCAAGCACGCCTCGAACGTCCCGCAGACCGCCCTCTACCTGGAGGACCTGTTCCGCCGGGCGGGCTTCGCGGAGGGCTGTTTCCAGACGCTGCTCGTCGGTTCGGGCGCCATCGAGGACATCCTGCGCGACCCGCGGATCAAGGCGGCCACCCTGACCGGCAGCGAACCGGCGGGCCGTGCGGTCGCCTCGGTCGCCGGGGACGAGGTCAAGAAGACCGTCCTGGAGCTGGGCGGCAGCGACCCCTACGTGGTGATGCCGTCGGCGGACATCGACAAGGCGGCGAAGACGGCGGTGACCGCCCGGGTGCAGAACAACGGCCAGTCCTGCATCGCCGCCAAGCGGTTCATCGTCCACACCGATGTCTTCGACGCCTTCGCAGAACGCTTCACCGAGGCCATGAAGGCCCTCACCGTGGGCGACCCGCTGGACGAGGGCTCGGACGTCGGCCCGGTCGCCACCGAGCAGGGCCGTGACGACCTCGTGGAACTCGTCGACGACGCCGTCGAGGGCGGCGCCACCGTGCTGTGCGGCGGTGAGCGGCCCGACGGGGACGGCTGGTACTACCCGCCGACCGTCCTCGCCGACATCACGCCCGAGATGCGTATCCACCACGAGGAAGCGTTCGGCCCGGTCGCCACGCTCTACCGCGCCGCCGACCTCGACGAGGCGGTGGCCATCGCCAACGACACGCCGTTCGGGCTGAGTTCCAACGTCTGGACCCGCGACGAGGCCGAGACCGACCGTTTCGTACGGGATCTGGAGGCCGGCGGGGTCTTCTTCAACGGGATGACCGCGTCCCACCCGGCGTTCCCGTTCGGCGGGGTCAAGCGGTCCGGCTACGGGCGTGAGCTGTCCGGCCACGGAATCCGAGAGTTCTGCAACATCACCACCGTATGGCACGGAGCGTGAGCCTTCCGCGGCTACGATCCCCCCTGTGAACCGCGAAGTGACCCTGCCCCTGATCGTCGACGACCGCGGGACCCTGCAGGTGGCTGCCGCCGATGTGAGCAAGCTGCTGCGCACGATGGGGGGACGGTGGCTGCATCTCGTCGAGGCCGGGGAGGACGGGCTCGACGAGGACACGGTGGCCGCGCTCACGATCGAGCTGGCGAAGCTGGCCGACCGGATCGATGTGGCGTGCATCGCGCACAGCAGCGGGGGCGCCTCCGGCTGAGGGGGCGTGTTTGAAAAGACTGCGCCGTTCCTCGCGCCCCTACAAGCGAAAAGATTGCGCCGTTCCTCGCGCCCCCGAAAGACAAAAGATTGCGCCGTTCCCCGCGCCCCTCAAAGACAAAAGACTGCGCCGTTCCCCGCGCCCCCAGAGGGTTGGGCCCTATGGCCCGGGTCCCCGGTCTGGAGTAGTCCGGCGCGATAAACGGGACTTCTCGGGTGATCGTGGTGGGACCACCCTTCCGTCCGGGAGAGGCAGTTCCCGGCGGGCGAGAGAAGGCGCAGGCACATGGCGACTTTGTGCAGACCCGCGGTCTCCGTTCCGGAATACGTGATCACGATGGAGGAGACGCTTGAGCTGGCGCGCTCCCGCCACCCCGATCACCCCCAACTGCCGCTCGCGCTGCGGCTGATCGAGAACACCGGGGTACGCACCCGACACATCGTGCAGCCCATCGAGGAGACCCTGAAGCACCCCGGCTTCGAGGAACGCAACAAGGTGTACACGGCCGAGGCCAAGGCCCGGGTGCCGGCCGTCGTCCAGCGCGCCCTCGACGACGCGGAGGTCCTGCCCACCGACATCGACGTAATCATCTACGTCTCGTGCACGGGCTTCATGATGCCCTCGATGACGGCCTGGCTGATCAACGCCATGGGGTTCAGCAGCGACACCCGCCAGATACCCATAGCGCAGCTCGGCTGCGCCGCCGGGGGCGCCGCGATCAACCGGGCGCACGACTTCTGCACGGCCTACCCCGAGGCCAACGCGCTCATCGTGGCCTGCGAGTTCTGCTCGCTGTGCTACCAGCCGACCGACCTCGGGGTCGGCTCACTGCTGTGCAACGGCCTGTTCGGCGACGGCATCGCCGCCGCGGTGGTCCGCGGACAGGGCGGCGAGGGCATCCTGCTGGAGCGCAACGGCTCGTACCTGATCCCCAAGACCGAGGACTGGATCATGTACGACGTGCGGGCCACCGGCTTCCACTTCCTGCTGGACAAGCGGGTGCCGGCCACCATGGAACCGCTCGCCCCCGCCCTGCACAACCTGGCGGGACTGCACGGCTGGGACGCCTCCGACCTGGACTTCTACATCATCCACGCCGGGGGTCCGCGGATCCTCGACGACCTCAGCAAGTTCCTCCAAGTGGCACCGGAGGCCTTCCGGTTCAGCCGGGCGACGCTCACCGAGTACGGGAACATCGCCAGCGCCGTCGTCCTGGACGCACTGCGCAGGCTGTTCGACGAGGGGGGCTCCACTCACCGGGCGCGCGGACTGCTCGCCGGCTTCGGGCCGGGGATCACGGCCGAGATGGCGCTGGGCCGCTGGCACCGCACGAGCGAAATGACGGCGTGACATGACTTCTGACCTGACCTCCGACCTGCCCTCCCGCCTGCCCGCCGACCCGGCCCTGAACCAGGAGACGGCCGCGGCGCCCCCGGTGCGGCACTGGCCCGCCCTGGATCTCACCGGGGTCGACTTCGACCCCGTCCTGTCCGAGCTGATGCGCGAGGGCCCCATCAACCGCATCCAGCTGCCCAACGGCGAGGGCTGGGCCTGGCTGGTCACGCGCTACGACGACGTACGGCTGGTGACCAACGACCCCCGGTTCAGCCGGGCGAAGGTGCTCGGCCGGCAGGTCACCCGGCTGGCGCCGCACTTCATCCCCGCCCCGGGCGCGATGAGCTTCGTCGACAAGCCCGACCACGCCCGGCTGCGCAGGGCGGTGAACGCGGCGTTCACCTCGCGCGGGGTCGAACGCCTGCGGGCGAACGCCCAGCAGACGTTGGACACCATGGTCGACGACATGCTCCGGGACGGTCCCCCGGCCGATCTGATCGACCGGGTCCTGGCCCCCTTCCCGATGACCGTCATCTGCGAGCTGATGGGGGTCCCGGCCGGCGACCGGCAGACCCTGCACACCTGGACGCAGTCGATCCTCTCCTCCAGCCGGGGTGCCGAGGCCAGCGAGCGGGCCAAACGGGACATGGAGGTGTACTTCGCGAAGCTGATCGCCGAGCGCCGCGGCGCGACCGGCGAGGACGTCACCTCGCTGCTCGGCGCGGCGGTCGGCCGGGGCGACATCAGCGAGGAGGAGGCGGTGGCGCTCGCGGGTCCGATCCAGATCGGCGGCGAGGCCGTCACCAACAACACCGGACAGATGCTCTACATCCTCATGACCAGGCCGGCGCTGTTCGACCGGCTGCGCGACGAGCCGTCGCTGCGCCCGCAGGCCCTGGACGAGCTGCTGCGCTACATCCCGCACCGCAACGCCGTCGGGCTGTCCCGGATCGCCACGGAGGACGTGATCCTGCACGGCGTACGGATCAGGAAGGACGACCCGATCTACGTGTCCTACCTGGCCGCCAACCGGGACCCGGACGTCTTCCCCGACCCCGACCGGATCGACTTCGACCGCGCCGCCAACCCGCATGTGGCGTTCGGGCACGGTCCGCACTACTGCGTGGGCGGCATGCTCGCCCGGCTGGAGTCGGAGCTGATGGTGAACACGCTCCTCGACCGGATTCCGACGCTGCGGCTGTCCGTCTCGGCGGACGAGGTGCCGTGGCGGCGCGGCGCCCTGATCCGCGGGCCCGAGGCCCTGCCCGTCACCTGGTGACCGCGCTCACGCCGCCCGAGGGTCTGCTGGTGCCACCGGGTCACGGCCGTACGGTACGCACGCCGTCCCAGCACGTGACCTTCAAGGTGACCGGTACGCACTCCCGGGCGGCGTCCAGCTTCGAGGTGGTGGTGCCGCCCGGCTTCGACGTCGGCGCGCACGTCCACGCGCGCAGCGAGGAGCTGTTCTACGTCCTCGAAGGGGAGCTGGACGTGCTCGCCTTCGAGCCGCTGGTCAGGACGCCCGACAACTGGCAGCGGTGGCAGTCGGGTTCGGGCAGCAGGGTGGTGCGGGCGACGCCGGGGACGGTGATCGTCGTGCCGCCGGGGTGTCCGCACGCGTTCGCGAACCCGACGGGCGCGCCGGCGAAGATGTTCTTCCAGGCGTCGCCGCCGCCGGACCACGAACGGTACTTCGACGAGCTTCTGCGGATCCTCGACGCGGGGGGTCCCCCGGACGTGGCGGCGATCGCGGAGCTGCGGTCGCGCTACGACATCGAGCAACTGACACCGCTGCGCCACGGGTGAGCGTCCGCTCGCTCACCGACACAGTGCGGGCCCGCTGTAGCCGGCCGCGCAGTTCCCCGCGCCCCTAAAAGCCAAAAGACTGCGTGGCCAGCCACGGCGGACCCGCACCTGCCCCCTACCTGATCGGCATCCCGGACAGTGTGCGGGCGATCACCAGGCGCTGGATCTCGCTCGTGCCTTCGAAGATCGTGTAGATCGCCGCATCCCGGTGCATCCGCTCGACCGGATACTCGCGCGTGTAGCCGTTGCCGCCGAGGATCTGGATCGCCTGACCCGTCACCTTCTTCGCCGTCTCGCTGGCGAACAGCTTCGACATCGAGCCCTCCGCGGAGGTGAACTGCTTGCCGCTCACCGCCATCCAGGACGCCCGCCACACCAGCAGCCGCGCCGCGTCGATCGACGTGCGCATGTCGGCGAGCTGGAAGGCCACGCCCTGGTTGTCGATGATCGGGCGCCCGAACTGCTCGCGCGTCTTCGCGTAGTCGAGGGCCACCTCGTACGCGGCCCGTGCCGTGCCGACCGCCATGGCGCCGACAGCCGGGCGGGACGCCTCGAACGTGGCCATCGCCGCGTTCTTCAGACGCTCGCCGTTGCCCGCCTTGGCCCGCTCACGGGCCCGGGCGAGACGCTCGTCGAGCTTCTCCTTGCCGCCGAGCAGGCAGGAGCCGGGCACGCGGACGTTCTCCAGGACGACCTCGGCCGTGTGCGAGGCGCGGATGCCGTGCTTCTTGAACTTCTGCCCCTGCGACAGACCGGGCGTGCCCAGCGGGACGATGAAGGACGCATGGCCCTTGGAGCCCAGCTCCGAGTCCACGACGGCGACCACGACGTGCACGTTGGCGATGCCGCCGTTGGTCGCCCAGGTCTTCGTACCGTTGATGACCCACTCGTCCTTGGCCTCGTCGTACACGGCCCGGGTACGCATCGAGGCGACGTCGGAGCCGGCGTCGGGCTCGGAGGAGCAGAAGGCGGCGACCTTGACGTCGTTGGCGTCGCCGTACATCTGGGGGATCCAGGTGCCGATCTGCTCCTCGGTGCCGTTGGCGAGGACGCCCACGGCGGCGAGGCCGGTGCCGACGATCGACAGGGCGATGCCCGCGTCGCCCCAGAACAGCTCCTCCATGGCCATGGGAATGCCGAGGCCGGTGGGGTCGAAGTACTGCTGGGCGTAGAAGTCCAGGGAGTAGATGCCGACCTTCGCGGCCTCCTGGATGACCGGCCAGGGAGTCTCTTCCCGCTCGTCCCATTCGGCGGCGGCGGGGCGGATCACGTCGGCGGCGAAGCCGTGGATCCAGTCCCGCACCTCCTTCTGTTCGTCGTTGAGCTCCATGGTGAACTCGGCCATGTCCCCTCCAGCGCTGCACTCACGTGTTACTTGCGGTAACGGTAGCCTGTTACCGGTCGGTAGTAAAAGTCAACTCCCCGTTCCGGGTCGGCAGCCCGTTCGAGGCGGGGCCGACGCATGGTGTTACGTTGCGCAGGCGTCACCGAATCAGCACGGGTGGGGAGAGATCATGGACACCACGCAGCGGACCGATCAGCAGAGGTCCGCCGACCGCCGACGGCGCGAGCTGCTGGAGGCCGCCGACCGGGTGGTGCTCCGCGACGGCCCGGGCGCCTCGATGAACGCCATCGCGGCGGAGGCCGGTATCACCAAGCCGATCCTGTACCGCCACTTCGGCGACAAGGGCGGACTCTACGCCGCTCTGGCCAAGCGTCACACCGACGCCCTCCTCGGAGCGCTGCGCGCCGCGCTCGACGCGCCCGCCGAGCGCCGGGAACGGGTGGAGGCCACGCTCGACACCTACCTCGCGGCGATCGAGGCCCGCCCGCAGGTGTACCGCTTCCTGATGCACCCGTCGGAAGGCGGCCCGCAGAACGACCAGGGGTTCGACATGGGGGCGTACTCGTTCCCCCTCCTGCGCCGCATGGGCGAGGAGTTGGCCGACGTCATCGAGGAGCGCGTCGATCTCGGCCCGAACAGCCAGCAGTTGGCGCGCGTCTGGGGTCACGGCATCGTCGGCATGATGCACGCCGCCGGTGACTGGTGGCTCGGCGAACGCCCCTGCGCCCGCGCCGATTTGGTCCAGGCCCTGGCCGACCTCCTCTGGGGCCGCCTGGCAGCAGCAGGCGACAAAGCAGGCGGCCCAGGCTTCTGACCAGCACTCATATCCGGGCCGGGGTCAGCCCCCCCCTGGGGGCGCGGGGAACGGCGCAGTCTTTGCGCCTTTAGGGGCGCGGGGAACGGCGCAATCTTTGATGCTTTTCGCCTTTAGGGGCGCGGGGAACGGCGCAATCTTTGATGCTTTTCGCCGTCAGGGGCCCGGGGAACGGCGCAACCGGCCCCCACCGCCACACAGCGGGCTGACCACCTCAACCACCCCACGCGGAACGCTTCGCCTGCCAAAGCACCTTCCGCCGACGCCACCCCGCGACCCGGTCCACGTACAACCCACCGTCAAGGTGATCGCACTCGTGCTGAAGGCACCGCGCGAACCACCCGCTCCCATGCACCCGCACCGGCGCCCCGTCGAGGGACACCCCCTCCACCACCGCGTGGTCATACCGCTCCGTGCCCGCCTCAAGCCCCGGCAGCGAAAGGCACCCCTCGGGTCCCCGCAGCACGACCCCGTCCGCCTCGACCAGCCGCGGGTTCACCACATGCCCCACATGCCGCACCTCGTCGTCGTCGGGACAGTCGTATACGAAGACCCGCGACGACTCACCGACCTGGTTGGCGGCCAGCCCGACCCCCTGCGCCGCGTACATCGTCGCGAACATGTTCTCGACCAGCCGGGCGAGTTGGGGACCGAACTCCGTCACTTCTTCACACCGTGTGCGCAACACGGGGTCGCCGAGCAAAGACAGAGGTAGGACGCGCCCTCGGGCGCCGGGGATCGAACCGTGTCGCATGGCGGCAAGGGTACGGTCCTCAAGGCCGCGTCCCCGCCGGAGTGGTGCCGCGGTTCGGGCCTGCGAGTGGATCTCGATAGGCTGAGGGCCAGACGTTGCCGGGGGCAGTGCGCGGCGCCGTACGCTAGGAGGATCGAGAACTGATGGCAGGCAACTCGGACCCGCTGTCACCGCGGGCCAAGCTCGCCGTGACAGCGGGCAAAGCGGTCGCGGCGGCATCACGTGCCGCCGGCCGTGGCAGCGGATCGGTGATCGGCGGCCGGGTGGCACTCAAACTCGACCCCGACCTGCTGGCCCGGCTCGCCCAGCACCTGGACGTCATCCTGGTGTCGGCCACGAACGGCAAGACCACCACGACGCGGCTGATCGCCGAGGCACTGCGGGCCGCCGGGCCCGTCGTCTCGAACGCGCTGGGCGCGAACATGCCCGCGGGTATCACCTCGGCGCTGGCCGGCGGCTCCGACTCGCGGTTCGCGGTCATCGAGGTCGACGAGAAGTACTTGTCCGGGGTGGCGCGGGACACGGCTCCCAAGTGCATCGCCCTGCTCAACCTCTCGCGCGACCAGCTCGACCGCGCGGCCGAGACCCGCATGATGGCCGAGCACTGGCGCGAGGGCCTGGCCGGTTCCAAGGCCGTCGTGGTCGCCAACGCCGACGACCCGCTGGTCGTCTGGGCCGCCTCCTCCTCACCGAACGTGGTGTGGGTGGCCGCCGGTCAGATGTGGAAGGACGACGCCTGGTCCTGCCCGTCGTGCGGCGGCGTGATGCAGCGCCCCGGCGACGACTGGTTCTGCGGCGACTGCGGTTTCCGCCGCCCGACGCCCAGCTGGGCGCTGTCCGGGGACCACGTCCTCGACCCGCACGGCTCGGCCTGGCCGATCCACCTCCAGCTGCCGGGCCGCGCCAACAAGGCGAACGCCGCCTCGTCGGCCGCCGTCGCCGCCGTGTTCGGCGTACCGCCGCAGGTCGCCCTGGAGCGCATGTACCAGGTGCAGGCCGTGGCCGGACGCTACGACGTCGTGCAGTTCATGCAGCGCGACCTGCGCCTGCTGCTCGCCAAGAACCCGGCGGGCTGGCTCGAAACGTTTTCCCTGATCGACCCGCCGCCGACCCCGGTGATCCTGTCGGTGAACGCGCGCGGCGCCGACGGCACCGACACCTCCTGGCTGTGGGACGTCGACTACACCCGGCTCACCGGCCACCCGATCTTCGTGCTCGGCGACCGCAAGCTGGACCTCGCCGTTCGTCTGGAGGTCGCGAACCAGCAGTTCCAGGTCTGCGAGAACCTCGACCAGGCCGTGCAGCAGGCACCGCCCGGCCGCATCGAGGTCATCGCGAACTACACCGCTTTCCAGGATCTGCGGCGTCGTGTCGGCAACTGAACCCCGAAGGACGAAGAGAATGAGTGACAACAGCCTTCGGCTGGTGTGGATCTACCCGGACCTGCTGAGCACGTACGGCGACCAGGGCAACGCGCTCGTGGTCGAGCGCCGGGCCCGCCAGCGCGGTCTGGACGTGGCCCGTCTCGACGTACGCAGCGACCAGCCGATCCCCACCTCCGGCGACATCTACCTCATCGGTGGCGGCGAGGACCGGCCGCAGCGGCTCGCGGCCGAGCGGCTGCGCCGCGACGGCGGTCTGCACCGCGCGGTCGGCAACGGCGCGATCGTGTTCTCGGTGTGCGCCGGCTACCAGATCCTCGGCCACGAGTTCATCAACGACCTGGGACAGCGCGAGCCGGGCCTCGGTCTGCTCGACGTGCACTCCACCCGCGGCGAGGGCGAGCGGTGCGTCGGCGACGTGCTGGGCGACATCGACGCGCGGCTGGGGCTGCCGCCGCTGACCGGCTTCGAGAACCACCAGGGCATCACGCACCTGGGCCCCACCGCCCGCCCCTTCGCCAACGTGCGCCTCGGCAAGGGCAACGGCACGGGCGACGGCACGGAGGGCGCGTACAACGACACGGTCTTCGGGACGTACATGCACGGGCCCGTGCTCGCCCGGAACCCGCTGATCGCGGATCTGCTGCTCAAGCTGGCCCTCGATGTGAACGCGCTGCCGCCGATCGACGACCGGTGGTACGAGGCGCTCCGCTCCGAGCGCATCGCGGCTGCTCAGCAGCCTGCCTGAGCAGGCAGGCACAGCCCATCCGGCGACGTGCCCGCTCACCTGTGCGGGCACGTCCAGCAGGCGGACGCAGAGTGCGGAGCCGCCCCCTGCCGCCGGTAGGGTGGCGGCGTCCTGCCGGACAGCGTGGTCCGGTTCACGGCCCACGTTGAGAAGGTATTCCGGACTATGCGCATTGGTGTCCTCACGTCCGGGGGCGACTGCCCCGGTCTGAACGCCGTCATCCGGTCCGTCGTACACCGCGCCGTCGTCGACCACGGCGACGAGGTCATCGGCTTCCGGGACGGCTGGAAGGGCCTGTTGGAAGGCGACTACCTCAAGCTCGACCTCGACGCGGTGAGCGGCATCCTGGCTCGCGGCGGCACGATCCTCGGCTCCTCCCGGGTCCAGCCCGCGCATCTGCGCGACGGTGTGGAGCGGGCCAGGGGCCATGTCGAGGAGCTGGGGCTCGACGCGATCATCCCGATCGGCGGCGAGGGCACGCTCAAGGCCGCCCGCCTGCTGTCGGACAGCGGTCTGCCGATCGTGGGCGTGCCGAAGACCATCGACAACGACATCGCCGTCACGGACGTCACCTTCGGCTTCGACACGGCCGTGGGGGTCGCGACCGAGGCCCTCGACCGGCTGAAGACCACCGCCGAGTCCCATCAGCGCGTCCTGATCGTCGAGGTCATGGGCCGCAACACCGGCTGGATCGCGCTGCACTCCGGCATGGCCGCGGGCGCCCACGCGATCGTCGTGCCGGAGCGGCCCTTCGACATCGCGGAGCTGGCCGCCAAGGTCGGGGAACGCTTCTCCGCGGGCAAGAAGTTCGCCATCGTCGTCGCCGCGGAGGGTGCGAAGCCCCGCGAGGGCACGATGAGTTACGACGAGGGCCGCAAGGACATGTACGGCCACGAGCGGTTCGCGGGCATCGCCCGGCAGCTCTCCATCGAGCTGGAGGAGCGCCTCGGCAAGGAGGCCCGCCCCGTGATCCTCGGACATGTGCAGCGCGGGGGGACGCCGACCGCGTACGACCGGGTGCTCGCCACGCGGTTCGGGTGGCACGCGGTGGAGGCCGTGCACCGGGGTGAGTTCGGCACGATGACCGCTCTGCGGGGGACGGACATCGTGATGGTGTCGCTCGCTGAGGCGGTCGAGACGCTGAAGACCGTGCCGGACGAGCGGTACGCGGAAGCGGAGTGTGTGCTGTAGGGACAGCCCCCGGTCGTAGGCACGACCGGGGGCGGTTCTAGTCTGTGGGGGACAGACAGCGCGCAACCCGTACGAAACAGGAGCCGGCGGATGGATCACAGCGGGCACGGCACGTCCATGGATCTGCCGCCGTTCACGCTGGGGCGGGGGCTCGAATGGTCCCCGGACCCGTTCTTCCTCGTCGCCTGCCTCGTGGGGCTCGCGCTGTACGGGTGGGGCGTGGCGCGGCTGGTGCGGCGCGGTGACGCGTGGCCGGTCGGGCGGACCGTGGCGTTCGTCGTCGGTGTCCTGAGCGTCATGCTCGTGCTGTGCACCGGGCTGAACGACTACGGCATGGTCATGTTCAGCGTGCACATGGTGCAGCACATGGTGATCAGCATGCTGTCGCCGATCCTGATCCTGCTCGGTGCGCCGATCACGCTCGCCCTGCGCGCGCTGCCGACCGCGGGCCGTGGCCGCAAGGGGCCGCGCGAGCTGTTGCTGATGCTGCTGCACAGCAGGTTCATGCGGGTGGTGACGCATCCGGCCTTCACGATCCCGCTCTTCATCGCCAGCCTGTACGCGCTCTACTTCTCGCCGATCTTCGACTTCCTGATGGAGTCGAGGACCGGGCACGTGGCGATGATGTGCCACTTCCTCGCCGTCGGCCTGGTGTTCTTCTGGCCGATCATGGGCGTCGACCCCGGTCCGCACCGGCCCGGGTATCTGATGCGGATGCTGGAGCTGTTCGCCGGTATGCCGTTCCACGCGTTCTTCGGGATCGCGTTGATGATGGCGTCGGAGCCGATGGTCGAGACGTACAAGAATCCGGCGGCGTCGCTGGGCATCGACGCGCTCTCCGACCAGAACGCGGCGGGCGGCATCGCCTGGGCGTTCAGCGAGATCCCGTCCGTGCTCGTCCTGCTGGCTCTGCTCTTCCAGTGGTACCGCTCCGAGCAGCGGCAGGCGCGGCGTTCGGACCGGGCCGCGGACCGTGACGGCGACAAGGAGCTTGAGGCGTACAACGCCTATCTCGCCTCATTGAACGCACGCGGTAACTGAATCCCTTTCGGCCACTTCGCGCACTGTGCCAATTCCCCTTGACTGAAAGGCTTTGCTCTTCAGTAGCATGGCGTGTGAGGCCCTGCTTCCGTTCTGCGGGGTTCGGGGGAACCGCCACCGGGGGGAGCGGTCATGACAATTCACGCATGTGTGCAAAGGACCATGAAAACAGTGGTCCGCAGGCTCGCCGTACTACTGGCCGCCGTGCTGATCCTCGGCGGATGCACCGAACAACGTCTGTTCGCGGTGCGCGCGGTCGCAGCCGGAATACCGTCACTCGCACCTTTCTTCGAAGAGGACGGGTCGCTGGGCAAGGACCGCAGAGGACTCGCTCCCGAGGAGGCGCACAGCGGACTGCAGCAGGGCAACACCCCTGGCCTGTACGGGGGTACGCGCAATCAGCGGGTCTGTGACATCGAACGGCTCAAGGATTTCCTCACCGATCCCGAGAACAGGCAGAAAGCCCGGGAATGGGCGCGGATCGTGGGCATTCCGCCCGCGCGGATCGGGGGTTACCTCGACGGCCTCACACCCGTACTGCTGCGTCACGACACTCTTGTGAGGAACCACGACTACAAGAAGGGAAAAGCGGTCCCCTACGACTCGTTGCTCGCGGCAGGGGTCGCGGTTCTCGTGAACGAGCGGGGACTTCCCGCCGTGAAGTGCTCCTGCGGAAATCCGCTGAAGTCCTTCGACAAGGATCCCGAGAAGATCTCGGTCACGTTCGAGGACGGCAACAGGAAATGGGCGGGCTACGAGAAGTCCGACGTGATCACGGTCGGGCCCGCGTCGCGGCCTCTGCGGCGGATCGCGCTCCTCGACGTGGACGATCCCGACACGGCCATCGACCGGCCCGTCGGCACCACGGGGGAAGAGGACAGCACGTTCGACGCGACGAAGCAGCACGCGGTGCCGACTCTGGCGGGGATGACCTTCGACCGGGCCGATCGGGCGCTGGCCCGGCTGGGCCTGGCCGTGGCGTACGCCGAGGACGGTCCGCCACCGGGTGACGCGACGGTGACCGGCTCCACGCCCGGGCCCGGGACGCCGCTGGCGTTCGGCGAGGCCGTGACGCTGAACGTGGACGCCGACTCCGGCGCGCCCACGGACTCGGGTTCGCCCACGGACTCCGGGTCGGCCACCGATTCCGGGTCACCCACGGATTCCGGGTCGGCGACGGATTCCGGGTCGGGTTCCGGCACGACGTCGGGACCGTCGGCATCGCCGTCCGGGAAGGCGTCCGGCAGGGCGACCGGGTCGGCTCCGGGCAAGGGGACCCCGTCGGACAGGACGTCGTCCACGCCCGGCGGCGGGACCTCGTCGGGCACGGGGTCGACGGCGTCCGGTGGCGGGACCGCCTCCTCGACCACCGCCACCACGCCCACCCTGGCCGAGTCCGCGTCGGCCGGGCCACCGGCCTCGTCGACCGCGGCCGAGAGCCCGGCGTAGGCCCACCAGGAGCGGAACCCCGGGAGTGACCGGATGGCATCAGGAACACCGCAGTCGGGAGTCGGCCGGGTCATCGCCGACCGCTACCTCCTGCTGAACCGGCTCGGCAGTGGCGGCATGGGCCACGTCTGGCTCGCGTACGACCAGCGGCTGGCCTGTGAGGTCGCGCTCAAGGAGATCGTGTTCCGCGACCCGGGCGAGGCGGACCACGACCGCTCGGCCCGGGTGGCCCGGGCCCGCGCCGAGGCCCGGCACGCGGCGGGGCTGCGCGGCCACCCGCACGTGGTGACCGTGCACGACGTCCTGGAGCACGAGGGCCTGCCCTGGATCGTGATGGAGTACGTGGCCGGGGCGCTGGACCTGAGCGCCCTGGTCGCGCAGCGCGGGGCCGTGGCCCCCGCCGAGTGCGCCCGCATCGGGCTCGCGGTGCTGGACGCGCTGACCGCCGGGCACGAGCGCGGGGTCATGCACCGGGACGTGAAGCCGGCCAACATCCTGCTGGCCCCGGACCGCACGGGATCGCCGTACGCCCGCGTCCTGCTCACCGACTACGGCATCTCCGTGCGGCCCGACGGCGACGAGACCCGGTACACGCTGACCTCCGCCCTGGTGGGCACCGCCGGTTATCTGGCGCCGGAGCGGGCCCAGGGCGGGCCGCCCACCGCCGCCGCGGACCTGTTCTCGCTGGGCTGCACGCTCTACTACGCGGTCGAGGGGTACGGGCCCTTCGACCGTGAGTCGGGCCTCGCGGCGCTGACCGCCGCCGTCATGGAGGAGCCGCGGCCCGTGCTGCACGCGGGCGCCCTGGAACCGCTGCTGTCCGCGCTGCTCACCAAGGACCCGGTCCGCCGGATCACCGCCGAGGGGACCGAGGCCGCGCTGTCCCTGATCCTGACGCCCCAACCGCATCCCCGGACCCGGCTCGACCCGGCCTCGGAGCCTCCGTGGGCGGGCGGGATCACCCGTACGGCCGCGCCCCGCACTCCGCCCGCGGCCGTGCCCCCGCAAAGCCACGGAGGCGCCCCGCAGTGGTACGCGCCGTCCGGACCGCCTTCGGGGCAGGCTCCTGGCCCGTGGTCCGGTGTGCGGGGCTTCGGCCCTCCCCCGGCGGCCCCCGGGCGGCGCCGCCGGCCACGCAACCGTGCCCGGACGGCCGTACTGGCGACCGCGCTGGGGCTGGCCCTCGCGGTCGGCGGAGCCTGGTTCGCCATGGCTAACCTGCCGGGGGACGGTGACGCCAAACCGTACGGGGACGCCGTCGGGCTGTCCCGGCCGCTCGCCGACGGGGACTGCGTCGCGACCCGGTGGACCGGCGCCCCCTTCGTCGGGGATCCGGAGCTCCGGGTCGTGAAGTGCCTCAGCGAGGAGCCGTACGGGCAGGTGATGGCCGTGTTCGGGACGGCGTCCGCCCAGGACGCCCGCTCGGCCGGCGCCACCCGGTGCGAGCGGCGCACCGAGGAGACCCGGAAGAAGCTCGCGGACGTCCGCTCGTACGCCGCCGTGCCTACCGCCGACGGCTTCGAGAGGGCCGGGCACCGTGTCGCCTGTCTGCTGCTCGACGCGCGCGGCAAGCCGCTGTTCGGGCCGATCGGAAACCGTCGTCCCGTCGGGATGCGGTTCAGCGACACGGCCACCATGCAGAAGGGGGACTGCCTGGACCGTGTCAACGACAACATCGCCGAACTCGTCTCGTGCCGGGGCCCGCACCAGGAGCAGGTGCTCGATTTCCACCGGATGAGCCCGGACACGACCCTCGCCCGGGCCAGGCGACAGGCCACCACGGTCTGCCGTCAGGAGGTGCCGCCCGACGACTACGGCTACGACCCGAACATCTATACGGGCTCGTCCTGGGTGGGCGACAGCGCCTGGGCCTCCGGCACTCATTTCGTGGTCTGTACTGCAATTCGCAGGGACGGGGGCACCATGGAGAGGGACGAACCATGAGGAGGGTGTTGCGATGCCCGGTTCCACGAAGACCATGGGAGTGCTCACCGTCGGCGGCCTGGTGATGGTCACGGCCTACACGGTGGCGCTCGGCAGCAACGGCTGGCTGTGGTTCGGCTGGGTGGTGCTCGGTCTGATCACGCTGGCGATGGTGGCTTCCCGGCCCACCTGAGGCACCGCGCGACCGGTCCCCCGGGGAGGCGCCGCGGCCCCTCCCCGGGGGATTCGTGCGTGCGGCATCCGGTCGGGGACGGCTCATTCGCGGTTCAGGCGCCCCGCGGAGTGCACGCCCGGCTGGTACTTCGGCAACCGCGCGGTGATCTTCATGCCCGCGCCCGGAGCGGTCTCGATGACGAGGCCGTAGTCGTCCCCGTAGACCTGCCGCAGCCGGTCGTCGACGTTCGACAGACCGATGCCGTCCGAGGGGTCGGTCTCCCCCGCCAGGATGCGGCGCAGCCGGCCGGGGTCCATGCCGGGGCCGTCGTCCTCGATGACGACGAGCGCCTCGGCGCCGGCGTCCTGCGCGGTGATGCTGATACGGCTCTTGTCGACCTTGACCGTGCCGCCTTCCAGACCGTGCTTCACGGCGTTCTCGACGAGCGGCTGCAGACAGAGGAAGGGCAGGGTCACCGGCAGCACCTCGGGCGCGATCTGCAGGGTGACCGAGAGCCGGTCGCCGAAGCGGGCCCGGACCAGGGCCAAGTAGTGGTCGATGGCGTGCAGTTCGTCGGCGAGGGTGGTGAAGTCGCCGTGCCGGCGGAACGAGTAGCGGGTGAAGTCGGCGAATTCGAGAAGCAGTTCGCGGGCCCGTTCGGGGTCGGTGCGCACGAACGAGGCGATCACCGCGAGGGAGTTGAAGATGAAGTGCGGGGAGATCTGGGCCCGCAGCGCCTTGATCTCGGCCTCGATCAGCCGGGTGCGGGACTGGTCGAGGTCGGCGAGTTCCAGCTGGACCGACACCCAGCGGGCGACCTCCCCGGTGGCCCGCACTAGGACGGCGGACTCCCGGGGCGCGCAGGCGACGAGTGCCCCGTACACCCGGTCGTCGACGGTGAGCGGGGCGACGACGGCCCAGCGCAGCGGGCAGTAGGGCTCGTCGCAGACGAGCCGGAAGGCCTCCCCGCGGCCGGTCTCCAGGGGGCCGCCGATCCGCTCCATGATCTGCTCCCGGTGGTGCTCGCCCGCGCCCTCCCAGGCCAGCACGGTCTCCTGGTCGGTGAGGCAGAGCGCGTCGGTGCCGAGCAGGGTGCGCAGCCGCCGCGCGGACTTGCGGGCCGTCTCCCCGGTCAGGCCCGCGCGCAGCGGGGGCGCGGCGAGCGACGCGGTGTGCAGGGTCTCGAAGGTGGCGTGCTCGACGGGGGTGCCGAGGCCGCCGGGGCTCGGGGAGTGCGCGGTGCGCCGGCCGAACCAGAAGCCGGCCGCCAGCAGGGGCAGCACGGCCACGCAGAGTCCCGCCAGGAATCCGCTCACGCCTTGATCTCCTTGCTCGCCGTGATCTCCTTGGCCTCCGCGCGTACCTGTCCCCCGGCGAGTTCCTCCGGCAGATGGAAGCGGGCGAGGATCGCCGCCGTCCCGGCCGGTACGCGCCGGGGGGTCGCCAGGGACACCAGCACCATGGTGAGGAAGCCGAGCGGCACCGACCACAGCGCGGGCCAGGCGAGCAGCGCGTGCAGGGAGCCCGTGCCGGGGAAGCCGGCCATGGTGGCCGCGACCGCGAGGAGCGCCGAGCCGCCGCCGACGAGCATCCCGGCCGCCGCGCCGGGCGGGGTGAGCCGGTGCCACCAGATACCGAGGACGAGCAGCGGGCAGAACGACGAGGCGGAGACCGCGAAGGCGAGCCCCACGGCGTCGGCGACCGGCAGTCCGCCCACGAGCATGCTCGCCGCGAGCGGCACGATCATCGACAGGACCGTGCCGAGCCGGAAGTGCCGTACGCCCCGGGAGGGCAGCACGTCCTGGGTGAGCACGCCCGCCACGGCCATGGTGAGGCCCGAGGCCGTGGACAGGAACGCGGCGAAGGCCCCGCCGGCCACCAGCGCGCCGAGCAGATCCCCGCCGAGCCCGCCGACGACCCGGTCGGGCAGCAGGAGCACGGCCGCGTCGGCGTCCCCGGTCAGGGTCAGCTCGGGGGCGTACAGGCGGCCCAGCGCGCCGTAGAGCGGTGGGAGGAGGTAAAAGAAGCCGATCATGGTGAGCACGACGACGGTGGTGCGGCGGGCGGCCACGCCGTGCGGACTGGTGTAGAAGCGCACGACGACGTGCGGCAGCCCCATGGTGCCGAGGAAGGTGGCGAGGATCAGCCCGTACGTGGCGTACAGCGGCCGTTCCTCGCGGCCCGCGGCGAGCGAGGTGGACATGCCGCCGTTGCTGACACGGTCGGCGACGGGCACGGGGTCGCCCTCGGCGAAGGTCAGCCGGGTGCCCCGCTCGATGCGGTGGACGCCCGTGGGCAGCCTGAGCCGCCGGTCCTCGTACCGGACGCCGTCGACGGTGCCGTCCGCGGTGACGGTCAGCGGTGCTTCGAGCTTCAGATCGAGTCCGGCGTCGACGCGTACGACCCGGTGTTCGCGGAACGTGGCCGGTTCGTCGAAGGCGGGGCGCGGCGCGCCGTCGTCCCGCCAGGCGAGGGCGAGGAAGAGCACGGGGACGAGCAGGGCGGTGAGCTTGAGCCAGTACTGGAAGGCCTGGACGAAGGTGATGCTGCGCATGCCGCCCGCGGCGACGGTCGCCACCACGACGACCGCGACGATGACTCCGCCGAGGGACTTGGACGCCCCGGTGAGCACGTTCAGTGTCAGTCCCGCGCCCTGGAGCTGGGGCAGGAGGTACAGCCAGCCGACCCCCACGACGAACGCTCCGGCCAGCCGCCGCACGCCCTGCGAGGCGAGCCGCGCCTCGGCGAAGTCGGGCAGGGTGTACGCGCCGGAGCGGCGCAGCGGGGCCGCGACGAAGAGCAGCAGGACGAGGTAGCCGGCGGTGTAGCCGACCGGGTACCAGAGCATGTCCGGGCCCTGGACGAGGACGAGGCCCGCGATGCCGAGGAAGGAGGCGGCGGAGAGGTACTCGCCGCTGATGGCGGCGGCGTTCAGCCCGGGGCCGACCGTGCGCGAGGCCACGTAGAAGTCGGAGGTGGTGCGGGAGATGCGCAGGCCGAAGGCGCCGACGAAGACCGTCGCGACGACCACGAGGGCGACCGCGGGGACGGCGTAGTTCTCGTTCACGGGCTGCTCTCGTTCACGGGCTGTTCTCGCTCACGCTTTCCCGGCCCACGGGCTCAGCGGTCCTCGACGAGGCGGACGAAGTCCTTCTCGTTGCGGTCGGCACGGCGCACGTACCAGGCGGCGAGCAGCACCAGCGGCGGATAGACGCAGAAGCCGAGCACGGTCCATTCGAGGCTGGAGCTGTCTCCCAGCACGGTGAACACCAGCGGCAGCGGGCCCACCAGGAGGATGAGTACGGCGAAGACGGTGAGCGCGGCCCGCAGTTGGCTGCGCATCAGGGAGCGGACGTAGGTGTGGCCGAGCGTGGTCTGCTCGTCGATCTCGGTCCGCGGCCGGGAGCGGCTCAGCGGGCGCGTACGGCGCGGCGGGCCGGTGACGACGACCCGGCGGTCGGTGGGGACACGCCGCTCGGTGGGGTCGTGGGGCAACTCCGCCTCCTCAGCTCGCGGTCCGGCGCATCAGCAGGTCCCGCAGCTCCCGTGCGTGGCGGCGGCTGACCTGGAGTTCGACCGAATCGACCAGGACGCTCACCGTACCCGCGTCCAGGCGGAGTTCGCTGATGTGGCCGAGAGCGACGAGATGGCGGCGGTGGATACGGACGAAACCGCGGGAGCGCCAGCGCTCCTCAAGGGTGGACAGGGGGATGCGGACGAGGTGGCTGCCCTGGTCGGTGTGCAGCCGGGCGTAGTCGCCGTGGGCCTCGACGTGGGTGATGTCCTCGACGGCGACGAAGCGGGTGACTCCGCCGAGTTCGACCGAGATGTGGTCCGGGTCGGGTTCGTGGACGGGGATCAGCGGGGCCGCGTCCATCTGCTCGACGGCCCGGCGCACGGCCTCGGCGAGGCGTTCCCTGCGGACCGGCTTGAGGACGTAGTCGACGGCCTTGAGGTCGAAGGCCTGTACGGCGAATCCCTCGTGGGCGGTGACGAAGACGACGAGCGGCGGCTTGGCGAACCCGGCGAGCAGCCGTGCCATGTCGAGTCCGTCGAGCCCCGGCATATGGATGTCGAGGAAGACGACGTCGATGCCCTCGTCTCCGTCGGGGCCGCTGTCCAGGGCCCGGTTGATCCGCCGCAGCGCCGCCGTGGCGTCGCTCGCGCCCTCGACGCTGCTCACCCGTGGATCGGCGTCCAGCAGATAGAGCAGCTCTTCGAGGGAGGGCGGTTCGTCGTCGACGGCGAGGGCGCGCAGCATGAACCCGGAGTGTAGGAGCAATCCACGCCCCTGCACATGCGGCGGGCAAGGTCGTCGGCGCCGGCACCTCGTCGGATCGTCGCCGGCCACAGCGCCCGGCCGGCGCAGGCCGCAGTGCCCGGCCCACGCTGGATACAGTGCCCGCATGAGACCCGTGTCCGCGCCCTTCGACGATCTCGACCGGAAGATCGTCACGGCTCTGATGGCGAACGCCCGCACGAGTTTCGCCGAGATCGGCGCGACGATCGGGCTGTCCGCCACCGCCGTCAAGCGCCGGGCCGACCGGTTGCGCGAAACGGGGGTGATCACGGGCTTCACGGCGACGGTGAAACCGGCGGCCCTGGGGTGGCGTACGGAGGCGTACGTGGAGGTGTACTGCGAGGGCGCGGCGCCGCCGCGACGGCTCGCGGAGGTGGTGCGCAACCATCCGGAGATCACGGCGGCGATGACGGTGACCGGCGGGGCGGACGCGCTGCTGCATGTACGGGCCCGGGACGTGGAGCACTTCGAGGAGGTGCTGGAGCGGATCCGGGTGGAGCCCTTCATCCGCAAGACGGTCAGTTTCATGGTGCTGTCGCATCTGCTGCCGGAGAGCCCCGAGGCGGGGGCGAACCAGCCCGCTCCGGAAGCCTGAACCCGGCGTTCCTTCACCCGTTCGGGCCAATCACGCACTGATCGTGCGCCGAAGGGCCCCTAGACGCAGCATTTCTTCGGCAGCGCGCAATTCCTGATTCTTGTGGCGGCTCTTCCCCGTTTTCTACCGTTGAGGCATCCCACCCGACACCTCAGGAAAGCGGAGGAACCCCTCTGTGCCCATGAGTCGTGTGCCCCGTCCCAGGCGGTTCCTGGTCTGCGAACCCAGACACTTCGCCGTGCGGTACGCCATCAATCCCTGGATGCGTGCGGACACGCGGGTCGACGTCGATCTGGCCCGGGGCCAGTGGGCGGAGCTGGTCTCCGCGTACCGCGCCCACGGTCACACCGTCGACAGCGTGGAGCCGGTCGCCGGTCTGCCGGACATGGTCTTCGCCGCGAACTCGGCGCTGGTCGTGGCCGGCCGGGTCTTCGGCTCGCTCTTCCACGCGCCGCAGCGCCGCCCGGAGTCGACCGCGTACGAGACGTGGTTCAAGAGCGCAGGTTTCGACGTCCGCCGGCCCGAGTCGGTGTGCGAGGGCGAGGGCGACCTGGTGTTCGCCGGCCGCCATCTGCTGGCCGGCACCGGGTTCCGTACGGCCCGGTCCGCCCACCACGAGGTGCAGGAGTACTTCGGTGTGCCCACGGTCAGCCTCACGCTGGTGGACCCCCGCTTCTACCACCTCGACACCGCGCTGTTCGTGCTCGACGACGGCCCCGAGGCGAACATCGCGTACTACCCGGAGGCGTTCTCCGCGGGCAGCCGCGAGGTGCTGCGCCTGCTCTTCCCGGACGCGGTGGTCGCCACCCACGAGGACGCGATGGTGTTCGGCCTGAACTCCGTCTCGGACGGCCGCCACGTCTTCATCGCGCCGCGCGCCGAGGCCCTCGCGGGCGAGCTCGACCGCCACGGCTATGTTCCCGTCCCCGTCGACCTGTCGGAGTTCCAGAAGGCCGGCGGCGGCATCAAGTGCTGCACACAGGAGATCCGCTCATGACTGTCGCGACCGGCCGTTCCCTGCGCTCGTCCGCCGAGCTGATCCGCGCCGAGGAGCCCGTCCTCGCGCACAACTACCATCCGCTGCCCGTGGTCGTGGCCCGCGCCGAGGGCGCCTGGGTGGAGGATGTCGAGGGCCGCCGCTATCTCGACATGCTGGCCGGTTACTCGGCGCTCAACTTCGGGCACCGCCACCCGGCCCTGGTCGAGGCCGCGCACCGGCAGCTCGACCAGCTGACGCTGACCTCGCGCGCCTTCCACAACGACCGGCTGGCCGCGTTCGCCGAGTCGGTGGCCGCGCTGACCGGCCTGGACATGGTGCTGCCGATGAACACCGGCGCCGAGGCCGTGGAGAGCGCCGTCAAGGTGGCCCGTAAATGGGCCTACGAGGTGAAGGGCGTCCCCGACGGCCGGGCGACGATCGTCGTGGCCGCCGACAACTTCCACGGCCGTACGACGACCATCGTCAGCTTCTCCACCGACGAGACGGCCCGCGCGGGGTTCGGCCCCTTCACACCCGGCTTCCGGGTGGTCCCGTACAACGACCTCGCCGCGCTCGAAGCGGCGGTCGACGAAACGACCGCGGCCGTGCTGATCGAGCCGATCCAGGGCGAGGCGGGAGTCGTCATCCCGGACGACGGCTATCTGCGGGGCCTGCGCGAGGTGACCCGGCGAGCCGGGTGCCTGTTCATCGCCGACGAGATCCAGTCGGGGCTCGGCCGCACAGGGCGCACGCTGGCCGTCGAGCACGAGGACGTCGTCCCGGACGTGGTGCTGCTCGGCAAGGCGCTCGGCGGCGGCATCGTGCCGGTCTCCGCGGTGGTCGCGCGGCGCGAGGTGCTGCAGGTGCTGCGTCCCGGCGAGCACGGCTCGACGTTCGGCGGCAATCCGCTGGCCGCGGCGGTCGGCTCCGCCGTGGTGGAGCTGCTGGAGACGGGCGAGTTCCAGCGCCGGGCGCAGGAGGCGGGCGTGCTGCTGCGGGACGGCCTGTCGGCCCTCGTGGGCAAGGGCGTGCGCGGCTTCCGGGCACGCGGGCTGTGGGCGGGCGTGGACATCGATCCCGCCCTCGGCACGGGCCGCGAGATCAGCGAGTCCCTCATGCGCGAGGGCATCCTGGTGAAGGACACCCACGGCTCCACGATCCGCCTGGCCCCACCCCTGACCATCACGAACGAGGACCTGCAGATGGCGCTCGGCACCCTGGAGAGCGTCCTCCGAAAAGGCGCCTGAACCGCAGCCCCCCTAGGGGCGCGGGGAACGGCGCAGTCTTTGCGCTTTTGGCCTTTGAGGGGCGCGGGGAACGGCGCAGTCTCTGGCCGTACAGGGCCGCGGGGAGCCATTCGCACAGTTCCCCGCGCCCCGGAAGGGGATGGTTACGGCTTCAAAAGGGTCTTGACCATCCCATCCTCCTTCGCCTGGAACATCGCATACGCCTTCGGCGCATCCTCCAACGGCATGGAGTGCGTCTTGAACGTGTCCACACCCAGCGGATCCTCGTCCGTCAGCAGCGGCAGGATGTCGTCCACCCACCGCCACACGTTCGCCTGCCCCATCCGTACCTGGATCTGCTTGTCGAACATCGTCAGCAGCGGCATCGGGCTGACGGCGCCGCCGTAGACCCCGGAGATGGACAGCGTCCCGCCACGGCGCACCAGCTCGATCCCGGCGTACAACGCGCCCAGCCGGTCGATCCCCGCCTTCTCCATCATCGGCTGCGCCACCGCGTCGGGCAGCAGCCCGGTGACCCACTGGGCCGCCTTGGCGAACGGGGTGCCGTGCGCCTCCATGCCGACCGCGTCGATGACCGCGTCGGTCCCGCGCCCGTCGGTGAGGTCCCGGACGGCGGCCACGAGGTCCTTGCCGTTCATCCGGGCGTCGAAGCAGGTCACCCCGTGGGCACTGGCACGGGTCAGGCGCTCCTTGACCAGGTCCACGCCGATGACCAGGCCGGCGCCGCGCTGCTTCGCGATCCGGGTGGCCATGTCACCGATGGGTCCGAGGCCCAGCACGGTGACGCTGCCGCCCGGCGGGATCGCCGCGTACTCGACCGCCTGCCAGGCCGTGGGCAGGACGTCCGACAGGTAGACGAAGCGGTCGTCGGGCGGGCCCTCCGGCACCTTGATGGGCAGTTTGTTGCCGAACGGCACCCGCAGGAACTCCGCCTGCCCGCCCGGCACCTGCCCGTACAGCTTGGTGTAGCCGAACAGGGAGGCGCCGCAGCCGCGCTCGCGCACCTGGGTCGTCTCGCACTGCGAGTGGAGCCCCTGGTCGCACATGTAGCAGTCGCGGCACGAGACGTTGAAGGGGATGACCACCCGGTCGCCGGGGGCCAGCGCGGTCACGTCCGGCCCCACCTCCTCCACGATGCCCATCGGCTCGTGGCCGAGGATGTCGCCGGGGTCGATGAAGGGTCCGAAGAGTTCGTAGAGGTGGAGGTCGGAACCGCAGAGGCCGGTGGAAGTGATCCTGACGATGATGTCGTCGGGCTTCTCGATGCGCGGATCCGGCACCGTCTCCACCCGGACGTCCCGCTTTCCCTGCCAGGTCAGTGCGCGCATGGTATGACTCCTCCAGCGATCGTGAGTGTGATCCACTGCCACCGCCCGAGTCCCCTTTCCTCGCATTCCGACACACCTCAGCCCCACCCTCCGGTAGGCCGCCCCGCACGCCGTTCGCGGAGGAGTGACTGTTTCCGTGCCCGGGTACCTGGGTCGGGCTGAACGGCGTAGAGAAAGGGACCGTCACGTGTGGAACGCCCTCGTCAGGGAGGCCGCCGCCGTCGGGCGTTCGGTGCGCAGCTGCTTCACCGAGTCCGGACCCGAGCGCGACACGGCGATCCAGTCCCTCAAGGCGGCGGGCGCCGCCCTGCTGGCCTGGGCGCTCGCCGGCTGGTGGTGGAACGCGCCGATGGCGCTGCTGGCCCCGTGGACCGCGCTGTTCCTGGTGCAGAGCACGGTCTACCGCTCGCTGCTGACCGCCTTGCAGCAGGTCGTGGTGGTCGTCACCGGCACCCTGCTCGCCACTGCCGCCCTCGCGCTGACCGGCGACACGATGGCCGCGATGGCGCTGGCCCTGCCGCTGACCGTGCTGCTCGGCAACTACACGCGGCTCGGCACGCAGGGCCTCTACGCGCCGACGGCCGCGCTGTTCGTCCTCGCCTACGGCTCCTACAGCGGCTTCGACATCCTGCACCGGCTGCTGGAGACCTTGCTCGGAGCGGCCATCGGAATCGCCGTGAACGCGACTGTCCTGCCGCCGGACCACGCCGGCCACGTCCGTCGGCTGCGCGCCCGACTGCCGCAGGACAGCGCCTCCTTGCTGTACGAGGTCGCCGACGGCATCGAGACGCCGTACGACGAGAAGCGGGCCCGCGGCTGGTACGACAGCGCGGTGCGGCTGGCCGACGTGGTGACGGAGCTGCGGACCGCGCGCCGGTGGTCGGACGAGAGCCGCCGCTTCAACCCGGGGCGCAGACTGCGCCGTTCGGCCGTGCCGCCGCCGGCCGCCGAATGGGACTTCACCTGGGACCGGATCACGGAGCACATCAGGGCGATCACGCGTTCGCTGTCCGAGGCGGTCTCGTACCCGGAGTCCGCACTCGGCGTGCAGAGCATCCTGTCGCCGCTCCTGCGGGCGGCCGGTGACGTCCTCGACTGCCGCAACGGCACGGCCGACGAGCGCCACCGGGCCCGCGAGGCGCTCAGGACGGCCCTCGCGGCGCACGGCCGGCTGGCCTCCGTGCTCGCGGACGACCGACGGGCGGTGGCGCCCGCACTCGGTGGTCTGACCGCGGACACCGAGCGGCTGCTGGACGACCTGAGCACGGTGGTCGACTCATGGGACGACGAGACCTCACCGGCCGACGCCTCGCGGACGGGCGCCTCACAGGCCGGCACTTCACCGTCCGGCACTTGACCGTCCGACCGGCGGGCGAACCGCCGGTGAGCGCGAGGGGCCGTCGGGAACGAGCCACCCGGCGCCCCGGCGGCTGGTGCGCAAAGGCCGAACCGGTCCAGCATGAGTCCGATCAGGGACGGTTACAGGGGACGAGACCTGCACTTACACTGACGTCCCGCAGCACACGTGTTTGACCAGCCAGGACCTGTCCGGTCGATCCGGCGAAGCGAGGAGCGACCCGTTGTTCTACTACGTTCTCAAGTACGTGATCCTGGGACCGCTGTTGCGGCTGGTCTTCCGGCCCCGGATCGAGGGTCTGGAACACGTACCGGCGAGGGGGGCGGCCATCGTCGCGGGCAATCACCTGTCGTTCTCGGACCACTTCCTGATGCCCGCGATCCTCAAGCGGCGCATCACGTTCCTCGCCAAGGCCGAGTACTTCACGGGCCCCGGCATCAAGGGCCGGCTGACGGCGTTCTTCTTCCGCAGCGCCGGACAGATCCCGGTGGACCGCTCCGGCAAGGAGGCGGGCAAGGCGGCGATCCGTGAAGGACTCGGCGTCCTGAGCAAGGAGGAACTGCTCGGCATCTACCCGGAGGGGACCCGCTCGCACGACGGCCGTCTCTACAAGGGCAAGGTCGGCGTCGCGGTGATGGCGCTCAGGGCCGAGGCGCCCGTCATCCCGTGCGCGATGATCGGCACCTTCGAGGCCCAGCCCCCCGGCCGGAAGATCCCCAAGATCCACCCGGTGGCGATCCGCTTCGGTGAACCCCTCGACTTCTCCCGCTACGCGGGCATGGAGAACGAGAAGGCGATCCTGCGCGCCATCACCGACGAGATCATGTACGCGATCCTCACCCTCTCCGAGCAGGAGTACGTGGACCGGTACGCGGCCGATGCGAAGGCGGAGGAAGCCGCCGAGAAGGCCGCGCTGGCGAAGAACCGCAAGTTCCCCCGCCTGCCCCAGCGTTGACCCTCGCGCCGTCGCGTCCCCCCGTGCCCGGGGCACCGGGACATTGAAGGGGGGGCGGCCGTCGGACGGCCGCCCCCCCTTTTTTTCGCCGTGGCCGGTTGCTACGGCTTGGGCGTGGCGTGCGGCGCGCACGTCACGTCGGCCGCGTCGACCTTGCCGGTGAGCAGGTAGGTGTCCACCTTCTCGTTGATGCACGGGTTGGTCAGCCCCGTCACGCCGTGCGAGCCCGCGTCCTTCTCGGTGATCAGACGGGAGCCCTTGAACCGCTTGTGCAGTTCGACGGCGCCGTCGTACGGGGTGGCGGCGTCACGGGTGGACTGCACGATCAGGACGGGCGGCAGGCCCTTGCCGGTCTTCACGTGCACCGGGGTCTGCTGCTTGGCGGGCCAGGTCGCGCACGGCAGGTTCAGCCAGGCGTTGGCCCACGTCATGAACGGGTAGTTCTTGTGCAGCTCGCTGTTGTCGCGGTCCCACTTCTTCCAGCTGGTGGGCCACTTGGCGTCGGTGCACTCGACGGCCGTGTAGACGGCGTTACCGTTCTCCGAGGCGATGTTGCCCGCGGTGTCGGTCAGGTCGGGCGCGGCGGCGTCGACGAGCGCCTGGGTGTCCCCGGCGACGTACTTGCTGAAGACGGTGGCGACCGGCACCCACGACGAGTCGTAGTAGGGCGCGCTCTGGAAGAAGCCGATGAGCTCGGCGGGGCCGACGACACCGCCGATGGGGTTCTTCTTGGCGGTGGCGCGCAGCTTCAGCCACTGGTCCTGGACCTTGGCCCGGGTGTCACCGAGGTGGAAGGCCGCGTCGTTCTTGGCGACCCAGTCCTGCCAGTCCTTCCAGCGCATCTCGAAGGCGACGTCCTGGTCGAGGTTGGCCTCGTACCAGATCTTCTCGCGCGACGGGTTGACGACGCTGTCCGCGATCATGCGGCGTACGTGGTTCGGGTAGAGCGTGCCGTAGACGGCGGCGATGTACGTGCCGTACGAGACACCGAGGAAGTTGAGCTTCTTCTCGCCGAGCGCGGCCCGGATGACGTCCAGGTCACGGACGGTGTTGGGAGTCGTCATCTGCGGCAGCATCTCGCCGCTGCGCTCGGCGCAGCCGTCCGCGTACTCGGCGGCGAGCTTGCGCTGGGCGCGCTTGTCGGCCTCGGAGTCCGGCACCGGGTCCATCTTGGGCGCCTTCACGAACTCCTGCGGGTCGATGCAGGAGATGGGTGCCGAGTGGCCGACACCGCGCGGGTCGAAGCCCACGAAGTCGTACGCCTTCGAGGTGTTCACCCACAGCGGGTTCTTGTTGGTGACCCGGGTCGGGAAGCGCAGTCCGGAGCCGCCGGGGCCGCCCGGGTTGTAGACGAGGGCGCCCTGGCGCTCCGCCTTGGTGCCCGTGTTGCCGATGCGGTCGACGGCCAGCTTGATCTTCTTGCCGTTGGGCTTCGCGTAGTCGAGCGGCACGGTGACCCAGCCGCACTGGATGGGCTTCGCGATCCCCCAGTCCGCCGGACAGTCCTGCCAGTCGATGCCGGCCTTGGCCGCGCGGGCGGCGGCGATCTCGGCGCCGCGTGTCTGGCTGACGTGACTGTTCTGACCGTGGCGGGATTCCGCGTTGGCCGTCGGGGCCGCGACGGCACCGGCTATGAGTGTCGCGGTGACGAGCGCTCCGGCCGAGCCGAACGCCGTCACCTTTCTCATACCTCTCAAGAGAGTTCTCCCCCTACTGTCGTCGTGGTCAGTACGGGGGATCCTTTCGGCTGTGAGGTACCTGAGGACAGGGGCGATGTGTCTTTTTTGCCAATCCGATAACCGGAACATCTCTGTCCGTTGAGCGGTGAGGTCACTTCGTGGGCGCTTCAGCCCAGTAGGCGCAGGGCTTCGTCGAGGGTGCGGCGCAGCTGGAGCGCGTCGGCGGCGACGGCGGTCACCAGGGCGCCCGGCCCGGCGAGCGGGGTGAGCGCGGCGTACTCCCCCAGCAGCCGCGGCTCGACCGGCCGCGTCGCGTACTCGGGCCGTACGACGAGGAGCTGGCCGAGCGCGCGATGCCCGCCGAGCACGGCGGGCCCGTCCCACCCACCGGGCGCCCCGGGCCCGCAGGAGAGCTCCTGGTCGAACAGCGGCCGTCCGCCGAGCAGGACGGTGAGCCGGCTGCTGAGCCGCCCGGGCTCCTCACCGGCACGCCCGAGCACCTGCTCCTCCCGCAGGGTGAGCCGCGCCCCGGCCGCGAGCTCGACCCGAGTGGCGAGGCGCAGATCGCTCCCCTCGGCGGAGATCAACTGCTCCGGGAGCCAGCACAGTTCACCCCCGTCATCGACTGTGAGACACACGTCGTAACGTGCTTCGCCCTTGGCCTGTCCCGGCAGTGCGAGGGTGGCGGCGGCCGAACCGACGTGCAGGCGCGCCCCTGCGGCCACCTCGGCCGTCACGGTGAAGTGATCACCGCCCAGCGGCCCGCTCATCGCACCGACCAGCATGACGCGGGCCTCGGAACCGCTCGCCCGCGTCCGCCGCAGGGCGAGCGGCCCCCCGCTCTCCAGGGTGGGGAGCGCGGTGCCGCCGCGCCCGTCCGGCCGGGCCCGGATCCGCGCGGCGGCCCGGACCCCGGACGTCACGCCGCCCACGCGGCAAGCCGCGCCCGCACCCACGCGGCGACGTCCTTGACCCCGTCCTCGGCGCGCAGCGACTGGAAGACGACCGGCAGTTCGGCCCGCTGCGCCTTCGCGTCGGCGGCCATCCGCCCGAGATCCGACCCGACGTAGGGCGCGAGGTCGGTCTTGTTCACCACGAGCAGGTCGGCGGTGGTGACCCCGGGCCCGCCCTTGCGCGGGATGTCGTCCCCGCCCGCGACGTCGATCACGAAGATCTGCGCGTCGACGAGCCCCTTGGAGAAGGTCGCCGTCAGGTTGTCGCCCCCCGACTCGACGAGGATCAGCTCCAGCGGCCCGACCTCGTCCTCCAGATCCTCGACCGCTTCGAGGTTCGCGGAGATGTCGTCCCGGATCGCCGTGTGCGGGCAGGCCCCGGTCTCGACGGCGGTGATCCGCTCGGGCGGCAGCACGGCTTCCCGCAACAGGAACTCGGCGTCCTCCCGCGTATAGATGTCGTTGGTGACCACGGCCAACGACCACTCGTCGCGCAGGGCCCGGCACAGCGCGGCCACGGTAGCGGTCTTCCCGGACCCCACGGGCCCCCCGAGCCCGATCCGCAGAGCCCGCCGCCGCCCATCGGCCCGATGAGCATCGGCACTCAGCGCAGAGCCCCCACCATGAATGTGATCCTGATCAAGATGCATGACTACAACTCCAAGTCTTGTCCCACAACCGACTCGCGACCCTCCAGCCGACTCACGACCCTTTCAGCCGACTCGCGCCCCTCTCAGCCCGTCCGCGAACACCTCAGCCTGTCCGGCGTTTGAGGACGAGCGCGCAGCGCGATACGGGGGGCGAGGGGGCGCAGCCCCCATGCAGTGACGGGAAGGGCAGGGGCGGCGGGGGCGAGGAAAACCCCTTACGACGCAAACAACCGCACGGCCCAAGCAGCATGCACCTCCCCCGACCTCCAACAGCGGAGCGCCCCCCGCCGGCAACACCCCCACCCCACCCCCCACCGCCTCCCGCGCCCCTCGACAGCCCGCCCCACGACGACATCGACCTCAGGAGCCAACCCCGCCAACACCCCCGTCGCCTCGAACGGATCAAGGCTCAGCAACCGCACCACCGCACTCGCCGGCCCACTGACACACTCGTACAAGGAGCAGTACGCCGCATCCTCCGCCCCGAGCCCGGCGGCCCGCGCGACCACCCCGAGCACCACCGGCTGATGCGCCCCCTTGGGAAACCGCCCCGCCAGCGCGTCGAGCTCGGCGGACGGCCAGGTCGCCCGCCCGGCCCGCATCAGCTGCCGCCCGAGCTTGCGCGCGGCGACCCGGAGAGCGGCCGAGGGCGTACGGGCGTCCGCGGCCCCGTCCAGCTCCACCGGATCGATCCCGAGCGCGGCAGCCGCGGCGAGGGAGGCGGCCACCAGCCCGGCCGTGTGCAACCGCCCCCGGCAGAACTCCTCCAGGTCCGCCGCCCCGGTGATCCGGCCGGCCTTGACCGCCGCCTCGGCCCCGCCGGAGTGGGCGTGCCCGCCGGCGGGAAACCGGCCGTCGGCCAGTACGAGCAGAGCAGCACGCGACATGACGAACCTCAGAACGCTGAGCCAGGATCGGACCGGGACCGGATGCCGAGGCCGGACGCCGGGGCCGATACAGGCCCCGGCATCCGCCCTCAGAACAGGAAATACCTCTGCGCCATGGGCAGTTCGGCCGCAGGCGTCGCCTCCACCAGCTCCCCGTCGATGGTGACGGCGAAGCTGTCGGGATCGACCCGTACCTGCGGCCGGGCGTCGTTCTCGCGCATGTCCGCCTTGGTCACCCCGCGTGTCGACTCGATCGGCACGAACCGCTTCCCGAGACCGAGCCGCTCCGGCAGCCCGTCCTCGATCGCGATGGGCGCCACGAAGTTGAACGAGTTCGAGGCGGGGGCCCGGCCGATCGCCCCGAACATGGGCCGCGGCAGGATCGGCTGAGGCGTGGGGATGGACGCGTTGGCGTCGCCCATCTGCGCGTACGCGATCTGCCCGCCCTTGACCACGAGATGCGGCTTGACCCCGAAGAACGCGGGTTCCCACAGCACGAGGTCGGCGAGCTTGCCGGTCTCCACCGACCCGATCTCACGGGCGAGACCCTGGGCGACGGCCGGGTTGATCGTGTACTTGGCGACATAGCGACGTACGCGGTGGTTGTCCGCGCGCCCGTCCCCCGGCAGCGCCCCCCGGCGCCGCTTCATGACGTGCGCGGTCTGCCAGGTCCGCATGATGACCTCGCCGACGCGTCCCATCGCCTGGGCGTCGGAGGAGATGATCGAGATCGCGCCGAGGTCGTGCAGGATGTCCTCGGCGCCGATCGTGGTGGGCCGGATCCGGGACTCCGCGAAGGCCAGGTCCTCCGGCACGGCGGCGTTCAGGTGGTGGCAGACCATAAGCATGTCGAGGTGTTCCTCGGCGGTGTTGACGGTGTAGGGCCGGGTCGGGTTGGTCGAACTGGGCAGCACATGCGCCTCGGAGACCACGGTCATGATGTCCGGCGCGTGCCCGCCCCCCGCACCCTCCGTGTGGTACGCGTGGATCGTGCGCCCCGCGATGGCGGCGAGCGTGTCGGCGACGAACCCGGCCTCGTTGAGGGTGTCCGTGTGGATGGCGATCTGCGCGCCGGTGCGGTCCGCGACGGTGAGCGCGGCGTCGATGACGGCGGGCGTGGAGCCCCAGTCCTCGTGGAGCTTGAGGCCGAGCGCGCCCCCGCGCAGCTGCGACAGCATCGCCTCCTCGGAGACGGTGTTGCCCTTGCCGAGCAGCCCGAAGTTGAGGGGGTACTGCTCCATCGCCTCCAGCATCCGGGCGAGGTGCCAGGGGCCGGGCGTGACGGTCGTCGCCTTGGACCCCTCGGCCGGTCCGGTTCCGCCGCCCACGAGGGTGGTGATCCCGGAGGCCAGCGCCTCGTCCGCGATCTGCGGGCAGATCAGATGCACATGGGCGTCGATGGCGCCGGCCGTCAGGATGCGGCCGTTGCCCGCGATGATCTCGGTCTCCGGGCCGATGACCAGGTCCGGGTGGACGCCGTCCATGGTGTCGGGGTTCCCGGCCTTGCCGATGCCGGTGATCCGGCCGTCGCGGATGCCCACGTCGGCCTTGATGATCCCCCAGTGGTCGACGATCACCGCACCCGTGACGACGGTGTCCGGGGTGCCGTCGGCGCGCGTAGCCCGGGCCTGCCCCATGGACTCCCGAATGACCTTGCCGCCGCCGAACACGGCCTCGTCGCCCGCGCGTCCGGGCCCGCCGGAGCGGTCCTCCTCGATCTCGATCAGGAGGTCGGTGTCGGCGAGCCGGATCCGGTCGCCGGTGGTGGGGCCGAACAGGTCGGAGTAGGCGGCACGAGAGATCTCAGGCATCGAGGGGTCCTCCGGTCTCGCCGCGCAGCCCCGGCACGACGCGGGCGCCGGCGATCGGAACAAGTTCGACTTCCACGGGGATGCCGGGCTCGAAGCGCACGGCGGTGCCGGCGGCGACGTTGAGCCGGAGGCCGCGTGCGGCGGCGCGGTCGAAGTCGAGGCCGGGGTTCGCCTCGGCGAAGTGGTAGTGGGAGCCGACCTGGACGGGCCGGTCGGCGGCGTTCAGGACGGTGAGCCGGGTGACGGGGAGGCCTTCGTTGAAGGCGACCGGCCCGTCGGCGAACAGGATCTCTCCGGGAATCATGGCTGCCGCTCCCCCGTCAGACGATCGGGTCGTGGACGGTGACGAGCTTGGTGCCGTCGGGGAAGGTCGCCTCGACCTGTACGTCGTGGATCATCTCGGGGATGCCCTCCATGACGTCCTCGCGGGTGAGGATCTGGCGGCCGGAGGCCATGAGTTCGGCCACCGTGCGGCCGTCCCTGGCTCCTTCGAGGATGTGCGAGGTGATCAGGGCGACGGCCTCGGGGTGGTTCAGCCGCAGCCCCCGGGCCCGGCGCTTCTCGGCCACGTCGGCGGCCACATGGATGAGCAGCCTCTCCTGCTCGTGCGGCGTCAGTTGCACGGCTCTCCACCTCACAGTCCTCGCTCCGGACCGTGCGGGGTCCGGCTGCCGCAGCCACCATGCCGGATCCGACCGCAGTACGTATCTGCCGTGACTGCGGCCCGCGGCCGGAACGCACGCCTCGACGCGCCTTCCGCCCCGAAAACCCCTGGTGACGTGGTGGTGCAGGCTAGTTGCGCAGAGTTTCAGACACGTTAACCGCCCCGGAGGACGGCGCGGTCGGCCGCAGGCGCCCCGCATGGGGCCCAGTCGCTAAAACGAACGATCCTTCTTCTTAACGCGCCCCCTCCGAATCGCGAATCGAGGAAAAAGCATGTCCGCCGACACGTCCGCCACGCCGCGCACGCCAACTTCCGGGTCCACGCCATCGGCGGCGGCGGCCGCGTCGGCACAGCACACTTCGCCGCAGCCGTCGCACCGCCGCGACATCGCAGCCGTCGTCCTGCTGGTCCCGGCCCTGGCGGCCCTCGCCCTGTGGGCCTTCGCCTGGCCCGCGGCCCGTACCGCTCCCCGTGACCTGCCGCTCGGCGTGGCGGGCCCGGGGACCGCGACCGCCCAGGTGCAGAAGCGACTGGAGACCCACGAGGGCGCCTTCGAGATCCACCGCTACGCCGACGAGGCCGCCGCCCGGGACGCCATCGAGGACCGGACCGTATACGGCGCGGTCGTCGTCACCGAGCGGGGCCCCAAACTGCTCACCGCCTCGGCGGCGAGCCCACTCGTGGCGCAGACGCTCCAGCAGGCCGTGACGCAGCGGGCGGACGGCGCCGCGATGGAGACCGTCGACGTCGTGCGCGATTCCCCGCGTTCCTAGGCGAGCGACGGCCGGGCGAGTCACCCACCGACCCCGGACCGGGGCTCGGGTGCGCGGTTCCCCGCGCCCCTGGGTGAGTGGTCGGTGAGGCGGGCTTCCGGCTGGGGGGGTGGGGAACTTGATATGTGCCGTCGGGCGTCCCACCTGGGGGCGCGGGGAACTGCGCACCCGAGCCCCACCGGACCGCACCCCCGGACTGACCCCACCCACCCCAGGGCCGTAGGGAACCGCCCCCCGACGGACCTCGGACCTACGACGCCCCCGACCCCGACGCTCCGCCGCGATCCCGAACCTCTGCCGTTCGGCGGTCGCGGGACCGGGTGCCGGCCCGCCCACCCCGGACACCGAGCTGACCACCCGCTCGTCCCCCACCGCGTCCAGCTTCTCAAGCCGCTCCAGGTCGGCCGCGGACACCAGGGCGACGAGGGGCTTTCCGTGACGCGTCACCACGACGCGTTCCGCGCCGTACACCACGCGGTTGATCAGGTCGGCGAGCTCAGCCCTGGCTTGCGTCACCGGAATCTCGTAGGCCATGCTCCCCATCATAACGTCATGTACGTCCTGTACATTTTTTACAGAACCTCTTCCGGAGGAGGCGTATGCCGTGACCCGACAGCCCGCACGACCGTCCACCCGGCAGGCGCTGGAGTGCCGCCCGGCCGACCGACCGGATCGCCCCCAGCCGCGGAACCACCCTCTGCGCATCCCGCGCGTCCCGTACCGCCGACACACCCGGCGCGGGGTGAGCCGTCGATGCCGCCCCCCGAACTGCCCCCGCTGCCGGCCCTGACGCGGGCCGAGGGCGAGTTGATCGACCGCTATCTGGAGGTGGTCGACCTGCTCGGCCGGATCAATCCGGCCCACTCCGGCGACACCTACCGCGGACTGCGCGCGGCCCAGGCGCTGGTGAGCAGGGCCGCCGCGCTGCGCGACGCCCTGACGCTGATGCACCAGCGGGGAGAACACGAGCTGCACGCCGCAACCCTGACCCGGGCCCTGCGCGTCCTCGACGGTGAGCGCAGGGCGGCCCGGGTCGCCCTGCCGCCCGGCTCCGACACCTGACGTACACCCACCGCCCCGGCCTCACGCAGGCACTTGACGAGGCGTCCGCACCAGAGTTGAAACGGACCAGAAGAGGTACCCCCGGTTGGCGTAGCCGGACCCGCTCCCACCGGCCCCCGGGAGTTGCGCAACGCGCGTACCTCCGGGGTGGAATCAACCATTCCGGTGCTGGTGCGGGGGTCCTTGAGGTAGTCGACGCCCACCCGTAGAAAGGGCTGTCCACCCGAACGGGTGAGTGGTGAGTAAGACCACAAATCGCCGATTCCGCTCGGCTTTTGGGACATCAGTGCGTCAAGATCCCTGCGACGACAAGCCCCCGCCACAAGCGGCGGGGCGGTCCGGGCGGACGCCGAGTCCTGCCGCTGCCCGGATGACCGGTCGACAGAAGTGCATCGGCAGGAGTGGAGGACCCAGGCACGACGGGCCGCCGGAGAGATCCGAGTGGCCCTTGGGGTGAAGCCGCAGCAGCGGCCGGGCAACTTCGCCAGCCCGAATCCGACAGGTCATCCTTCACAGGCGGCTGACGAAGGGTTGCGCATGACTGCGCTCAATCGTGTCCCGTCGCTGTTCAGCAGGGCCGGTACCGCATCGGTCCTGACCATCGCCGCCGTCGGCGGCGGCATAGTGGCCCCCGGCTTCGCGGCCGAAGCGGAAGCGGCCACTCCCGCGACGAAGGCACTCAAGGTGGCGGCCTCCAAGAAGGGCTCCCCGTACAAGTACGGGGCCGTGGGGCCCAAGCGCTTCGACTGCTCCGGCCTCACGCTGTACTCGTTCAAGAAGGCGGGCAAGAAGCTGCCGCGCACGGCCGCGGCCCAGTACAACAAGACGAACCACGTCTCCTCCTCGAACCGCAAGCAGGGGGACCTGGTCTTCTTCCACTCGGGCCGGAACGTCTACCACGTGGGCATCTACGCCGGTAAGGGACGCATCTGGCACTCCCCGAAGACCGGGGACGTGGTGAAGCTCCAGAAGATCTGGACGAAGAGCGTCTGGTACGGCCGGGTCAGGTGATCCGCGCACGGGGTGGCCGCGGCGAGCGCCGCGGCCACCCCGTGCGGGACCCGGCCGTGCCGCCCCCCATGAGGGGCCCCGCCGGACGCGTGATTTCGGCGGCTGAATGGTTACTCGTTCACTCATGGCCGATCCGCACCACCACGAGGAGCGCAACGAGACCCGTCTTGAGCGCGCCGACCGGAACTTCCTCGAACTGCTCCAGGAGCTTCGGGTCACCCAGACGGGCGTCCAGATCCTCTTCGCCTTCCTGCTGACCCTCGCCTTCACCCCGCGGTTCCCGTCCCTCGACGCCGTGCAGCGCACCACGTATGTCGTGACTCTGCTGCTCTCGGTGCTGGCCGCCGCCCTCTTCGTGACCCCCGCGGCCCTGCACCGCCGGCTGTTCCGGCAGGGCGCCAAGCCGCAGGTGGTGAATGTGTCGTCCCGCCTCGCGCAGGCCGGTCTGGCGGTGCTCGCGCTCGCGCTGGCCGGTTCCGTACTGCTCGTGGTGGACGTGGCGGTGGACCGGACCGAGGGGATCGTGGCCGGGGCGACCACTCTGCTTCTCTGCGTCGGTCTGTGGGAGGTCCTGCCGTACCTGCTGAAGCGGGCCATCAACAAGACCCTGGACGACTGACGCTCCACCGGGCGTCAGTCCGGGGCCCCGGTCGTGGGTCAGTCGGCGGCCGGAACCGGCTGTGCCGGCGCCGTCCAGGGCAGCGTGATCGACACGGTCTTTCCGCCCTCCCTGGTGGGCCGGACCGTGAGCTTGCCTCCGGATTCCGCGGTCAGCCAGCGGATGATCACCATGCCCCGGCCGTTGTCCTGCTGGACGGCGGCCGGCAGTCGCTTCGGAAAGCGCGGATGGCTGTCGGTCACCCCGATGCGCAGTTGTTCGTCACGGTCGAGCTCGATGTCCACCGTGAAGGTGGGTGACAGCCCGAAGGTGTGCTGTACCGCGTTCGTGGCGAGTTCGGAGACGATGAGCCGTACCGTGTCAGCGGTCTCCGAGTCGGACGGCAGTCCCCATTCGGCCAGGACGTCGGTGACATACGTACGGGCGGCGGAGACCGAGGCGGGATCGCTCGGCAGCGTGACGGATGCTTCCTGGTGATCTGCCATGCGACGTCGTCCCTTTCCCACGGGACCGGGGTCCGACCGAAGCGGATGACTTCGGGACGGTCCCGGACTGGTGCTTGCGCCAGAGTGCCACTACCTCGGCGTTCACGGTGCCGATCCACCAAGATATGCATATATCTGTCGCTCGAAGCGGTGAACTCTGCGACCGTCGACCGTATTTGGGCGGGCGACTGGTTTGTCCTCTACCGTCGGCGTGACGCCGGGCGCCCCAGCGCCCGCGCGACGGTCGGAAGGAGACGGCCATGCGGTACGGCCCCGCGGTGCGCAGACGCAAGCTCGGCGCCCAACTGCGCGCCCTGCGCGCCCACGCGGGCCTCACGAGCGGTGAGGCGGCGCGTCTGGTGGGCTGGCACCAGTCGAAGGTAAGCCGGATCGAGACCGGCCGCAGCGGGGTCAAGCCCGCTGACGTACGGCGGCTCTTGGACGCGTACGACGTCCGGGACCCGGAACTGCACGAGTTGCTGGTCGTGCTGGCGGGCTCGGACGGCGACGGCCGGCGCCACTGGTGGCACGCCTACCGGGGCCTCCTGCCGTCGACGTACAGCGATTTCATCAGTCTGGAGGCGCAGGCGGACTCGATGCGCACGCTGGAGAACTCCGTGGTGCCGGGCCTGCTGCAGACACCGGAGTACGCACGCGAGGTGACGCGTGCGGTGGTGGGCGGGACGCACGGTGGCAAGGTGGACACCCTCGTGGAGGTGCGCCTCGCACGTCAGGCCGTGCTGCGTTCGAACAAACCGCTCCGGCTGAGTGCCGTTCTGGACGAAGCGGTGCTACGGCGGAACGTAGGCGGACCCGAGGTCATGGCAGGGCAGATGGCCTGGCTGCAGGAGGCCGCACGCCTCCCTCACGTGCGGATTCAGGTGCTGCCGTTCGGAGTTGGGGCGCACATCGGAGTCTCAGGCCCCTTTGTTATTTTTTCGTTTACGAACAGATCTGATCTGGATGTGGTTGTTCTCGACCACTTGACGAGTAGCCTTTATCTCGAACAGAAGGACGACCTCCAGTTGTACGAGGCGGCCTTCGACTCGGCCCGAGGCCAGGCCCTTTCGCCCGGGGACACATTGGACTTCATCGCCGGTCTGGCTGACGGCGCATAAGGAGGCACCATGCCCGCCCCGCGTCGGTACGTACCTTCCAGCACGCGTCCCAGCGGTCGGCTGCGCGGTGTGCGATGGCAGCGCAGCAGCCGCAGCACCGGTATGAACAACTGCGTCGAGACGGCCCGGCCGGACTCCGGTCCCTGGGCCGGACTGCTCGCGGTGCGCGACTCCAAGAACGCGTCGGGCCCCGCCCTCGTCTTCGCCCCGGCGGCCTGGGAAGGCTTTATCGACGCGCTTCGGTGAGTACGTTGACGGCCCGGTCGAGCTGCTCGTCGGTGAGATCCGCCCGGGCCGTCAGCCGCAGCCGGGATACGCCGTCCGGCACCGAAGGGGGGCGGAAGCAGCCGACGGCCAGCCCCGCGGCACGGCACCGCGCGGCCCAGCGCAGCGCCTGCTCCGGGGAGGGGGCGCGTACGGAGACGACCGCGGCGTCGGGCCGTACGGCTTCGAGGCCCTCGGCCGTCAGGCGTTCGTACAGCGCGGTGGCCACCGCACGCGCGCGTGCGGCCCGCTGCGGTTCCCCGCGCAGCAGACGCAGGGCCGCGAGGGCCGCGCCCGCCGCCGCGGGGGCCAGACCCGTGTCGAAGATGAAGGTGCGGGCCGCGTTCACCAGGTGGTCGATGACGTGGGCCGGTCCGAGGACGGCACCGCCCTGGCTGCCGAGCGACTTGGACAGGGTGACGGTGGTGACGACGTCGGGCGCGCCCGCGAGCCCCGCCGCCCACGCGGCGCCCCGCCCGCCCTCGCCGACGACGCCCAGCCCGTGCGCGTCGTCCAGGAGCAGCCCCGCCCCGGACCTGCCGGACGCACCGGACGCACCGGGCTCACGGGTCCCGTCGGCCTCTCCGGGGGGCGTGCCCGCTTCGCGGCAGGCGGCGGCCAGGGCCCGCAGTGGGGCCGCGTCGCCGTCCACCGAGAAGACCGTGTCGGAGACGACGATCGCGGGTCCGGTGCGCGTGTCCAGCGCCTTGCGGACCGCGTCCGGGTCGGCGTGGGCGACGACCTGGGTGGTGCCCCGTGCGAGACGGCAGCCGTCGATCAGCGAGGCGTGGTTGCCCGCGTCGGAGACGATGAGCGAGCCGTGCGGCGCGAGCGCGGTGACGGCGGCGAGGTTGGCCGCGTAGCCGGAGGAGAGGACGAGGGCTGCCTCGAAGCCGCAGAACTCGGCCAGTTCGAGTTCGAGTTCGGCGTGCAGTTCCGTGGAACCGCTGACGAGCCGGGAGCCGGTGGCGCCGGCGCCCCAGGTCCTGGCGGCCCGCGCGGCGCCCTCCGTGACCTCGGGGTGCCGGGCCAGGCCCAGGTAGTCGTTCCCGGCGAGGTCGAGGAGCGCGGAGTCCGCGGGGCGCGGGCGCAGGGTACGGACGAGTCCGGCGCGGGCACGCGCCCGTGCCTGCTCCTCGATCCACTCGAACGGCGATCGGGGCATGTGTCCTCCGGCCATGAGGGGGTGTGGGTGCGGGTGTCCCGTGGGGCCCCGACACACGACGTTCAGCCCGGCCGTCCCGCCTGCCCTGTGCGGACAACGCACAGCCGCCTTTTGTAGGCAACGCACAGACCATAGCCGGACCACCAGCCACCCATGATGTGGCAATGCCCACACGTCGGCCGCTCTCTGTTGTCCGGTTCCTCCTTGGCCCGGTGCGGTCGGATAGGCCAGGATCGGACCTCATGGACCTGCTGAACACGCTGCTGGACAAGGGGCTTCGGCGCGAGCTGCCGACCCGCGACGAGGCGCTGGCCGTGCTGGCCACCTCCGACGACGAACTCCTCGATGTGGTGGCCGCGGCCGGCAGGGTACGCCGGCAGTGGTTCGGCCGACGGGTGAAGCTCAACTACCTCGTCAACCTCAAGTCGGGTCTGTGCCCCGAGGACTGCTCCTACTGCTCGCAGCGGCTCGGTTCGAAGGCCGAGATCCTCAAGTACACCTGGCTGAAGCCCGACCAGGCGTCCGAGGCGGCGGCTGCGGGCCTCGCGGGCGGCGCCAAGCGGGTGTGTCTGGTGGCGAGCGGACGCGGTCCCACCGACCGTGACGTCGACCGGGTCTCGGACACCATCAAGGCCATCAAGGACCAGAACGAGGGCGTCGAGGTCTGCGCCTGTCTCGGCCTCCTCTCGGACGGCCAGGCCGAGCGGCTGCGCGACGCGGGGGCCGACGCCTACAACCACAACCTCAACACGTCCGAGGGAACGTACGGGGACATCACCACCACCCACACGTACGCCGACCGGGTGGACACGGTCCGGAAGGCCCACGCGGCGGGGCTGTCCGCCTGCTCCGGTCTGATCGCGGGCATGGGGGAGAGCGACGAGGACCTCGTCGACGTCGTCTACGCGCTGCGGGCCCTCGACCCCGACTCGGTCCCGGTCAACTTCCTGATCCCCTTCGAGGGCACCCCGCTCGCCAAGGAGTGGAACCTCACCCCGCAGCGGTGTCTGCGCATCCTCGCGATGGTGCGGTTCGTCTGCCCGGACGTCGAGGTGCGGATCGCGGGCGGTCGCGAGGTCCATCTCCGGACGATGCAGCCCCTCGCCCTGCACCTCGCCAACTCGATCTTCCTCGGCGACTACCTCACCAGTGAGGGCCAGGCGGGCAAGGCGGACCTGGACATGATCGCGGACGCCGGTTTCGAGGTGGAGGGCACGGGCGAGGTGACGCTCCCGGAGCACCGGGCCACCGCGCACGCCGGATGCGGCTCGCACACGGGCGCGAGTGCCGAGGCGGGCGCCGACGCGGGCGCGGGGTGCGGTTCGCACGGGGGCGGTGGTTGCGGTCCCTGCGGCTCGACCGTGCGGGAGGCGGCCCCCGAGGAGCTGGTCCAGGAGGCCGCGCGGGGCTCCGAGGCGCGCACGGACCTGGTCGCGGTACGCCGTCGGGGCGCCGGAACGGATCTCGCACCCAATGCCTGAGCTGCTCCCGCCCGGCTCCGCCCTGGATGCCGGGGCCGCCGATCAGGTCCGTGAGCTGCTCGAACTCGACCGGCGGCACGTGTGGCATCCGTACGGGCCGATGCCGGGGCGACAGGAGCCGATCGTCGTGGAGTCGGCGAGCGGGGTGCGGCTGCGGCCGGCCGGCGGAGGCGACGAGCTGATCGACGGCATGTCGTCCTGGTGGTCCGCGATCCACGGGTACAACCACCCGGTCCTCAACGAGGCGGCGCGCGACCAGCTCGGCCGGATGAGCCATGTGATGTTCGGCGGGCTCACGCACGAGCCCGCCGTACGACTGGCGAAGCGCCTTGTCGACATGTCGCCCGAAGGGCTTGAGCATGTCTTCCTGGCCGACTCCGGCTCGGTGTCCGTCGAGGTCGCCGTCAAGATGTGTCTGCAGCACTGGCGTTCGCTCGGCCGTCCGGGCAAGCAGCGGCTGCTGACCTGGCGGGGCGGCTATCACGGCGACACCTGGCAGCCGATGTCGGTGTGCGATCCCGAGGGCGGGATGCACGAGCTGTGGCAGGGCGTGCTCCACCGTCAGGTCTTCGCCGACGCGCCACCGGTCGCGTACGAGGAGGAGTACGCCGAACACGTACGCGCGCTGATCGAGCGGCACGCGGACGAGCTGGCGGCGGTGATCGTGGAGCCGGTGGTGCAGGGCGCGGGCGGGATGCGGTTCCACTCCCCCGCGTATCTGCGGGTGCTGCGCGAGGCGTGCGACGCGCATGACGTGCTGCTCGTGTTCGACGAGATCGCGACGGGTTTCGGGCGTACCGGGGCGTTGTTCGCGGCGGAGCACGCGGGCGTGACCCCGGATGTGATGTGCGTCGGCAAGGCGCTGACCGGCGGGTATCTGACGATGGCGGCGACGCTGTGCACCTCGCGGGTCGCGGAGGGCATCTCCCGGGGCGAGGTGCCGGTCCTCGCGCACGGCCCGACCTTCATGGGCAATCCTCTCGCCGCGGCGGTGGCCTGTGCCTCGATCGACCTTCTCCTCGGCCAGGACTGGCGGACCGAGGTCAAGCGGATCGAGTCGGGGCTGCGGGAGGGGCTCGCGCCGGCGGCCGAACTGCCGGGGGTCCGGGACGTACGCGTCCTCGGTGCCATCGGGGTGGTGCAGTTGGACCACGAGATCGACATGGCGGCGGCGACCCGGGCGGCGGTGCGCGCGGGTGTGTGGCTGCGCCCGTTCCGGGACCTCGTCTACACGATGCCGCCGTACGTCACCGGTGACGCCGATCTGGCGCGGATCACGGCGGCCGTGTGCGCGGCGGCACGGGAGGGCTGAGATGACGGTATGGGTGATCACGGGGACCGGCACGGAGGTCGGGAAGACCGTCACGACGGCCGCCGTCGCCGCGGCGGCCGTCGCGGCCGGGCGGTCGGTGGCGGTGCTCAAGCCCGCGCAGACGGGGGTGCTGCCGGGTGAGCCCGGGGACGCCGAGGAGGTGGCGCGGCTCGCGGGGGCGGTCACGGCCGTCGAACTGGCCCGCTATCCCGAGCCGTTGGCGCCCGCCACGGCCGCCCGGCGCGCCGGGCTCGCGCCGGTGCGGCCCGAGCGGGTGGCGGAGGCCGCGGCGAAGCTGGCCGCCGGGCACGATCTCGTGCTGGTGGAGGGCGCGGGCGGGCTGCTCGTACGGTTCGACGACGAGGGCGGCACGCTCGCGGACGCGGCGCGGTTGTTGGGGGCGCCCGTGGTGGTGGTCGCGTCGGCCGGGCTGGGGACGCTGAACACGACGGAGCTGACGGGGCGGGAGCTGCGGTCGCGCGGGCTCGACCTGCTCGGCGTCGTGATCGGCAGCTGGCCGGACGAGCCGGATCTGGCGTCGCGCTGCAACGTCGTGGATCTTCCGGTGGTGGCGGGGGCGGGGTTGCTCGGCGCGTTGCCCGCGGGGGCGGGTGGGGTTCCGGTGGCGGCCTTCCGCGCCGCGGCGGGTGGGTGGTTGGCGCCGGAGCTGGGGGGGACGTGGGACGCGGACGGGTTCGTGGCCGAGCACGCGGGGGCGTGAAGGGGGCCGGCGTGCGGTCGGGCGCCGCCCGTTGCGCAGTTCCCCGCGCCCCTAACTGTCTCTAACAAAAGCCGTTGATCATGTGACTATCGGTGCGGTCTGTCGTTGGTCTGGTCGTGGGGAAACGTCAGTCGCGACCGTGGATCGTGTCGGATGAACTGTGGGCACTGATCGAGCC